>CAYMBJ010000001.1:0-131321 GCA_964388665.1 uncultured Pseudobdellovibrionaceae bacterium
CTAATCATAGTTTTTCTGTCTTAGCAACCTGTCCAGTTTATGGGGTCCACTATACAGCACTCAACACTTCTCTCCCTTTAGTAAGTTCATCAATCTGACGATATCTAGACCTACGTGGGGTAGGATCTCCCGCGCGGAGGCGTCTTTATGGCAAACGGAATTTTGATTGGGGCAGCAAGCAAGCGAAATGGATTTTCCACAATCCTCATGGTGAGCATTGTGATGGTGGCCTCCGTAGCCCTCACCTTATCGGGTTATGTCATCAGCAACAATATGACCGATCAAGTCTCGGGAAAAAAAGAATTCGAAATGGATCGCTCCATTGCCAAAGGATTGAATCAGTATTTGTTAAGAATTGCTCAGGAGTATTATCGGTACACAGTATCACCAACCTTAGCAGAGTTGGAATCCATCACTCGCACGCGATTGACGGAGCGATTGGCCTTAGAGGTCGATGCCAGTGGCAGGGCCCTTTACACAATGGCCAATTTTAAAATAGAGCAAAAGGCGAGCATGGATCAATCGCTGGTGGTCAATTCTGTGTTCAAGGGCATGATGGCGCCGCAAACGCTCTTTAGTGCCACATATCAAATCATCAAATCCAGTGCCTTTATGGGTGGCGGCGATATCAAGGTCAATGTCGAACAGATCTTTGCTATTAGCACTGTGGGGATGTTCAAATTTCAAACCTTTGTGGGCATCGGCTCCTACTCTTCCCAAGGTGCTTCCTATTTTGAAATGAAGGGGCGGATGCATTCCAATTATGACATCTGCGTCAGCAATAGTCCTGGGACCCAACCCCAATATTTTGATCGTCTAACTGCTGCCGGTGGAGTCTACTTGAGCTCAAAATGCTTGGGTGGCAGCAATAAAGATGAAAACTTCTTTGTAAGCTTTGTGGACAAATTTGCTCCACCCGGCGCTGGCAACCCCGTCCCCTTGAACAAATTTAAGCAGGTTGTTTCTGGCGCCACTCATGGCTGCAAAAACTGTGAGGGCACTGGCAAAGATTGGGCAGAGTATGCCATGGACAGTTGGAAGGGACACATTCAAGACAGCGCCCACGGTGTGCCGGTTCTGACTTTGCCGGCCTCGCACCTCGCTGCGGTTCAACCGGGGCAGTGGTTCGATGGATCGGGCACTGAGACCATCGTGGGCTCTTCAAACTACCCTAAGCCCAATTGCGCAGCGCCAGATACCTGTTCGCCGGAAGGGAACATTCGGATGTTTGTCGATCCCGTGCGCCCAAGTGATTCTAATGAAGTCCGTCTTACGAAATTTTCATACACTGCGGATATCCGGATCATTGATGGTGTCTGGTTTGTGCGGGACCGATCCAATACTGACAATTGGCCGGGGATTCCCATCTGGTCCGATCATCCGGGTGATTTTGAACAAGACGGAATAAAAGTTGGTCAAGCACAGATTCGCGCGTACTTGGCTGGCAAGCCACAGCAATGGGTTGCCAATCGAGTTCCGCAGCGCTTTTCGATCTATCGCTTTGCGCAACAGGCTGCTGGCGGCTGGGCGATCTCAGATTCGAATCAATTTGGTGTAATTTCTTATGGCGCTCTCAAAAAGGTAAACTCAAGCACCAGCGCGCAGCCCTGGGAGCCCGCCCACTATGTGCAATCCAGCACCGAGGGAAAACTCCTTTGCAATGCCAAGGATGCAACGGCAAACGAATTGCAAACATCATGCGCTGGTGGCACCTGTGGTCTTGTGGGTGCTATGTCCGGTGGTTTGAAGTGCCAACCCACAGGCGGCGGAACAGCTTTTGATATGAGAGCCTCAACACAATTCTTAAATGCGGCACGTTCGGGCTATGCCAGTCCCAATTTGCGCTATGGCGTAGCACCCGGCCCTGCCGGGATAACGATGTCTGGTTGTGCAGCTCCCACAGAGGACAATAGCCGCTTAGAGCATTCGCGAATGATGCCTATGAATGTCAATATGCGGGCGTTTTATGAGGCGCTAGCAGACACCACCCCTGGAGAGCTGGGATCTTATTTTGACGGTGGAAGGAATTTTAACGGTCAGGTATATATAGCTCATCGCTGGGCCAATGACAACGTCGCCAATAGCCTGACCGAGGGATTTACAATGGATCCCGATTTCAAAACTTTGATTCCAGTATGGGCTTCGCATGGCAATTTTGCCGATGCCACCCAAATACCACCGACGGGTCCTGAGGTGCAGCAGTCCCTCCCCTATCCCCTCTGCTCCGCAAGTCTGGCAGGGCAAAACTTTGATACTCAAGGGGCATTTAAAATTCCCAATTGTGACACCTACAAGCCGGGCTCTGGCACCAACTACAATTATATAAATATGGTGCGCCTTTACAACGGCAAGCAATTGGACGGAATTGATCCCGCGAAGGGGCGCATTTTAGGTAAAGGACTGTCTGTTGTTTCCAGCCAAGCGCTCGCAATGCTGGGAAGCTGGAACGCCGACTCCGCTCCCGCGAATCTCGAAGACAATAGCGCCGCCTATGAACCTTGGATACCGACGATGGTTGCTGGTGACCGTGTCGGCAATTACTCCAACGGCTGGAGCGACGAAAATGCGCGGTGGACCTATTTGAACCAGCTCGCCGTCAGATATTGCAGTTCGGGCACAGTGTACAATCCTGAATGGGTGCCGAGAAGAGCTGAAGACACCCGCTATGTGGTGGCTCGACTTGGCTCTTGGATGGGTCATGACGAATACTGGAGCGGAAAAAAATTAGAAATAGTGGGCACATCAGCTGGTGCCTTTTATCCTGTATACCACCGGGTTGCTTTTGTCGGAAGTGACTACAATCCGAAAGACATTTGGGTGTACACGCCGCCGCTAAGAATCAATGAGTACGACCCCCATTTCGACTATATTCAGCCGCCGGCAGCGCCCGCCTTCACAGTGGTGAGTCCCGTAAAAGAAAAAATCCGGTAGCTCAAGCGAGCAGGTGGTCTCAAATCCCTCCGTGGCATCGCGCTGGCAAGCATGCTCAATGTAGTTTCAATCCGGCACGCTTCGTTGTTATTTTGCACTATCAGCAGATGGAATTATCAGTTCTCTCGGAGGACCAAGTGGAGGAGTACTCAGTTGTGCATTAACTGCGACGGAACAACCTTCCGTTCTGCAGCAGCCCGCTAAAGACTGCACTGGGAGTTGGGGAAACAAATTGTTCTTTATGTCTTGGTCGAGGATTGCATACTGGGGGTTCATGCTCGGGCATTCCTGAGCACCAGCAGCCTTTGCTCCTTGATTCCAATCCAGTCCGCAAACGGCATCAGTGGAGGTCGCGACGACTGAGCAAAGGTCAGTTCTTTTGCTGGATGTTTTTCTCTGCAATAGGACCCTATAGGCTCCGTGCTTCTGTATTGGATGAAACTGATTATATAAGGTGTAGATGAATTCTCTCCTTGGTGCATCTCGATTAATAACCGGAGTCTTACGGGGTTCTTCGCCACGAAGTAGCTCCCAAAGTCGAGCTGGGATGCAGCAGCACAGTTGCAAGGAAAATCCGTAGATACACTTTCATCTTGATTTCTCCAATAAAAATAGCTGGCAAATTGATGATCTAAAGATCAGATCAGGTTCTATTATTACATACATTGGTGATCTGTTGCCCCTCCCTTGATACAATTCTAGATCCTACTAACAGGCTCCTGAAATACATAGAGACAGGCTCCTCAAAAAGGAAAAGATGCAAGGCCGCAGGTACCAAATCGAACGTAGGCGTAGCATGTGCTACGTCGAAGTGAGATTTGGCACCGAGAACGCAGCAGATTTTCCTTTTTCAGGAGCCTGCTAATTGTGTGCAAGGGGTCCGATACATCTGTTTGGCATAGCAATTGGCTTGCAGGCATGCTGCTGATGTATTATTTCTCAGCAATGAATGATGAATTTGAACTGATCAATTACATTCAAAAATTGCCGGCGGCCCAGGTGACCGGTGTTTTTAGGGAATTCATTGGCTCTCAGGCGACTGAGCAAAAAATGGTGAACTTAAAAAAGTATTTTGGTATTGGCAATGACTGTTGCTATTTGCCGGGCCCAAACGGCCATTGGCTCGCTTTTTCCACTGATGTCTTTACTGATGGGTTTCATTTTCGCAGTGATATGGCTTCTCCTGAAGACATCGCTGCAAAGGCGATGCGTGCCAGTTTGAGTGACCTCGCGCCCGCGGGGGCTAGGCCATTGGGTGTGATGGTTGGCTTGGGCTTGCCGCAGGGGGCGGGCGCCGCTTGGCTCAAACGACTTATGGATCAAGTTTCAACGGAATGCCTCATGCAGGGCGCACAGCTTCTAGGTGGAGACAGTGTTCAAGCGCAAAGTTTTTTTCTGAATATCACTGTTGTTGGCGAAGTGCGCTCACGCACTCTGGTGTCCAGAGCTGTAGCTGAAGTCGGCGACGGCATTTTTGTTACGGGTCCACTGGGCGATTCCAGTGCGGGCTTAGAAATTGTTTTGCAGAAGCGGGCAGAGATCGACAAAGAGAGCTGTCGCACGCAGAACTCCAGTGCACAGGGCGCTTTAGAATTGCGCACTTTTGCGCTCCACACTTCAGCTTCGCGCAATTCAGCTTCGGGCACAACTGAGGAGGCCGCTACACTACTAGATCAATTGGTGCGAAAACATTATTGTCCTGAGTCGCGCTGGCGGCAGGGAATGTGGTTGCTCAATTCGGGTTACTCTATATGTATGATGGACATTTCCGATGGTCTTGTTGGAGATCTTCGGCACATTTTGCAATCTTCAAAAAAGTCTGCGCAAATTGATCTGCGGAAAATTCCATTTTCACCAATTTTGCGAGAGCACTGTCAAGAAAATGAAGCGCAAATGCTCCGGCACGCATTGACTGGAGGCGAGGATTTTGAGCTGCTTCTGACAATTCCCGCGGACAAGATCCGAGAAGCGCAGACCCAGTATCAAAAGGAGTTCGGTCAGGTATTGCATCACATTGGCGAGGTGACAGCGTTAAAGGTCAATACACCTGTTGAGTATTTGCCGGCCGACACAGCCAAGAGATTGCGAATTGAAACTTGGAAAAGCTATTCAGCTAAGTTTGCATCCGCTTAGACCGTTTGTGTTTGACTATATTATCAAATTGATCCATGGGTATCACTTTTAACTGATTGTAAATACTGAAGTTTTAATTTTATTGCGACATCTTTCAAAATGTCGTAATATGGTTTATGGACGTCGGTAAGCTAAATGAAGAAAAGATGAGAGAGGCCCTGACCTGCTTAGATGATTTTGCGGTCGAAGAAATCGTTTTGATAATTGGGGGCGGTGGAGCCATGTTGCTGGCACACTCCTATCCGCTTGCCACATCTGATATTGATGCAGTTCCCAAGGGAATGGACATTCAGTCCTTAGGAGAACTTGTCCGTAAGGTGGCGGCAAAGCTGAACATAGCTAAAGATTGGTTGAATCCTTATTATTCGGCCTTTGCCCACAATCTCCCTGCTGATTATGGAGATCGATTGATTGAAGTTTTTCGTGGAGAGAAAGTTGTTGGACTGGCTTTGGGAGCCGAAGATCTTCTGGTGATGAAGTGCTTTGCCCACCGCCAAAAAGATGTCGGACATGCTAAAATGCTTTTGAAACGAGGGGCTGATTTTTCTTTCGTGCAAAGGCACATTGAAAATCTTAAGACGAAGGGCTTCTTGGGTTGTGACCAGGCTCTCGATTTTCTTGACGACCTATTGGATCAAATCTAATGGGTCGGGTTTTGGTACCTTGTCTTGATGATTTAATAAGTGCCTATGCAAAATGTGAGAATGGGCCACTCAGTTACGTAGAGATTGTTCGTTTGGCGCAGTTCTCGAGGTTTGACCCTCGCCTGGCAGAATTGCTCGTTAAAAATATTGGCGAAAATTGGGAACAATATGACCCACTAAAATTGAATACTGCCAATATTCATTCTGGCAGCCCATTTGTGCTTGCCGTTTTGTTAGAATTTGTAAAACTGCTCCTGAAAGCAAAATCTAAAATCGATCGACGGTTTGCTCCTTGGATGAAAATAGTAACCAGTGGCACAACTCCTGGTTCTTACGAGCAGTTTTTTTTGTGTCAACTGGCCCTTGGCGGAAAACTCATGAGAAATTTAGGAGAAAATAGCAATCGAGTTTTTCTCAAATGGGGTTGCTTGGGCAATGAAGTTCTTATCAACAAATCTGCTAAATTTGAACAA
The DNA here is from genome assembly GCA_964388665.1 of uncultured Pseudobdellovibrionaceae bacterium. Lineage (GTDB taxonomy): Bacteria > Bdellovibrionota > Bdellovibrionia > Bdellovibrionales > Bdellovibrionaceae > CALCCV01. Next base: position 6,182 of record CAYMBJ010000001.1, read on the forward strand.
ACTCTCCTGCCCCTAGAAGTGCGCAATCGGGAAATTAAAAAACTATTGAAAAAACGCCTCTCATTTACGGTAAATCATTACCTAGAACACCTCAACGGCCAGGTGAGTCGCAGGCAAGCCGAAAGGGACCTAAAGAAAAGTCCGCTGCTGATTTCGATTGGAAAAACGCGATCTAAACTTTACAAAGCCAAAGGATCGCCCGCCAGATGAACATTTGCTACTCGGTCAAAGTTGCGGTGTTTGAGGGGGCTTTGTGTTCGCGCTTAAAGGCGACATAAAACGCGGGAACCACATAGAACGTCATGAGTGTAGAGAGCAAGATTCCACCGACTACGGCCAGCGCCATGGGCTGGCGGGTTTCGGCACCTTCTCCGTATCCAAATGCTTGAGGCAAGGCCGCAGCGATGGTGGCAAAGGATGTCATCAAGATGGGGCGCAAACGATGAGCGGCGGCGTCGAGTACGGAGTCTATGGTGGAGAGGCCTTCGGCTAATTTGTGATTGGCAAATTCCAGCAAGAGGATCGAGTTCTTTTTGACGATTCCCATCAGTAGCAGAATGCCGATCATGCTAAAGATATTGACGGAAAGGTCGGCGCCCCACAGGGCTACGATGGCGCCCGTAAAGCTAAATGGCAGCGCCACCAAGATGATGACTGGATCCAAGTAACTGTTGAATTGCGAAGCCAAAATCATATAGGCCACCAAGAGGCCAAGGATCAGCGCAAACCAAATTCCGCCAAATGACTCCTGAAAAACTTTTGAAGAGCCGCCTATGGAGAGGGAGTAGCCTGTGGGAAGACTCTTGCCCATTTCAATGATCTTGTCGATCACGGCTTGCTGTGATTGGCCGCGGACAATGTTGCCGTTGATACCAATGGAGCGAGTGCGATCCTCGCGGTAGATCGCTTGCAGTGATTTGGTTTCGGAGATGTCGGCAACATCGCCAAGAGAAATGAGTTCGCCCCGGTTGTTGCGAATTTTGATATTTTTGATTCGCTCAAGATGCTTCAGGTCCTCGTCGCGCAAGCGCAAGCGAATGTCGTAGCGTCGTCCATCCACTGAGACATTTCCGACCGCTAGGCCGCCAATCAGTGCGCGCACCGTTTCGCTGATGTCGGCGATACTCACTCCGCGCGCATTTGCATTTTTGCGATTGGGAACCACATGAATCTCGGGACTCTCCGGCCTGTAGTTGGTGTCCATATCAATGCCAAGGCCCAAGGTTTCGAGCTCCTCCATCATCTTGTTTGCAGTTTCTCCCAAGACTTCGAGATTGGGTCCCTTTAAATTAAAATCAATGGGAAAGCTTCGACGGGAGCCAAAACTTTGCAAGGATGGATCTTGGATGATGATACGTGCGCCCTTGATCGCTTTGCTTTTTTCGCGCAGCTCTTCCATCAAATCTGCCACGGGGCGACGGGTGTCTTTGGGTTGCAAAGTGATAAAGCCAAATGCCGAGGTGGATTCGCCACTCCAGCCACCGATCGAAATCAGCACACGCTTGACCTCTGGCATGGCACGAATGATGGCCTCTAATTTTTGAGCGATGCCATCCGTGTACTGTAAGCTTGAGCCTTCAGGTGTGGTTACGCGAATCATAAAACGACTTTGATCCTGCGGGGGGACCATCTCTTTGCGCAATTTTGGAAAGAGAAACAACGAAGCCACAAACATGGCTGTCGAAAGCAAAATGACGGACCACTTAAAACGAATGGCTATAGCCAAAGTGCTGAGATAAAACTTTTGCAATTTGGCAAGTCCGGCTTCGACCCCGCGGTAGACAAAATGAGTGGGGGTTTTGTCGGCCAAGATCTGTGCTGAGCGCATCGGAGCCAGTGTAACTGCCTCGAAAAGAGAAAAGAGCACAGCAACAGAAATCGTGACTCCAAACTGCAGCAGATATTTGCCGATGATTCCGTCCATAAAAGCCACCGGCAAAAAGATTGCGACAATGGCCAAGGTTGCAGCGATAGCGGCAAAGGTGATCTCTTTGGTGCCATCTCTTGCTGCGAGTTTGCGCGATTTGCCCATTCCTTTGTGGCGCATGATGTTTTCAAGCACCATGATTGCATCATCAACCACAATCCCGATGGCCAAAGTGAGGCCAAGCAGGGTGAAGGTATTGAGTGTAAAATCTAACTGATCGAAAATAAAAAACGTTCCCATAATGGAAACGGGAATGGCCAGAATCACATTGAAAGTGGAAGTGATGGTGCCAAAAAAGAGAAAACAAACAAATGCTGTCAACAGAGCCGCCAGCACCAAGTGAAATTTCAATTCATTTACCGACTCTTCGATATAGGTGGTGGAGTCAAAATTAACCGCCATCTCCATGCCTGCAGGCAGACTTTTTTGCACCTCGGCCAACCTGGCTTTGACAGCCTTGGCCACTGCCACCGCATTGCTGCCTCTTTGCTTGCGAATTCCGATGCCCATGGCCGGCTGGCCATCCACTCGGATCATGCGCACGACATCTTCGAGATCGTCTTCTGCCTTAACGACTTTGCCCAGCGGAATGGGCACGTACGAAATGGTACCGCCGCGACGTTGAATGAGCAATTTTTCCAACTCAGAGGCTGTGCTAATTTCGCCTAGGGTGCGCACTGACCAGCTCTTTTCGCCAATATCGAGTTTTCCAACTGGCAGCTCGCTACTTTCGGATTTGATTGTGCTGATGACATCTTGAACTGTGAGCGAATACTGGCTGAGTTGATTGATAGAGAGCCAGACTCGCAGGGCGGGATCTACGTATCCACCCAAGATGATATCACTGACACCTTCTACAGTGAGGAACTTGTCTTGAACCTGATCGCGCATATAGGTGATCATTTCTTTGAGTTTCATATTGGGAGCTTTTACGGCGAGCCACATGATGGGCTGATCCTCAGGATTGGTTTTGCTCACCACCGGAGTGTCGACCCCTGCGGGCAGTCCTCGCTGTGCCTGAAAAATTTTACTGTTGATCTCGAGCATAACTTCATTGATATCTTTGTTTATGCCAAATTCGAGCGATATAGAGGCGCGACCGGCTCTTGCCGTCGAGCTCATGCTGCGCACCCCTTCCACTGAAATCAGTGCATTCTCAATGGGATCAATGACAGTGGACTCGATGACTTCGGGAGAGGCCCCCTCATAGGTGACCGATACAGAAACTTGTGGCAAGTCTACATCGGGCAGCTGTGAAACTCCCAAACGATCAAAGGAGAGGCCACCAAAAAGCAATATCGCAGCCAAGATCATCCAGGTCATCACAGGATTGCGAATAGAAATGTCCGCCAGCGAGTTGGAGTTTTTTAAAAGCTTCTCTTCGTCAAAATCTTTGGCGGCTTTTTCACCCTTAATATTTTTATCATCATTCATAATTTAGCCAATCTTGACGCAGGGAATGGTCTTTCCAAAGTTGCAGCTGATAATCCTTTTGCGCAGTTAAATAGGAGCTATTGGCACTGATCACGGCGTTGAGACTTGTCAAAAGCTCCAAATGATTGATGAGCCCAAGGTTGTAGTCTCGCTTCAGGCTGGAATAGTTTTTTTCGGCAATGCTGACCGAGTCTTCAAAGATTTTTAATTTCTGTTGCATTGATTTGAGAGTTTTTTGAACCTGCTGCTTTTCTAAAGAGAAGTCAGTCGCGTACTTGGCTTTGAGATTTTGCAATTGCTGTTTCTGAAAATTCAGAATTTGATTCTGTCCCCCCTGCTGATAACCAGAGTAGAGTGACCAAGTCAACTTTAAGCCGACGCCCCATTTGCTATTGTCGGCGGCGGTGCCATTTCGATGCGGATAGTATTCGCCAAAGGCGACCAAGTCTGGCCACTCACTACGACCATTGGCCGCGCGAAGTTGATCATTCGCTTGAATCTGCAATTCGAGTGAGTCGGATTGGAGTGCGGTAGCCGCTGTTGCGGTCCCTGGGGCCAGATCTTGCTGCTGCCATTTTGCAAGCGACGTAATTTCACTCACTCCCGTGAGTTCGCTCATGTCTTGCAGGCAGAGCTCGTAATCATTGCTTTTTACAAGTAAGGAGGCCTTAAGAGAATTTTCTTGGCTTAAAAAGCTAAGCAGATCGGATTCACGGCTGCGGCCAATCGAGACTCGCTTGCGGAGAGTCTTGATCTGAGCCGCAATGGTATCTTCTTGGCGTTGCAAATTGGCGATTTCAAGTTGCATAAAATAACAAGTGGTGTAGCTGGTGGCGTATTTATTGAATTCCGTTTGGAGAGCCAAGGCATGTTGGATTTGCTGCGATTTTGCCGATGTGATCTTGGACTCATAGTAGGGTTTGTATTTTATATCGCTCATCAGATTTTTTGAGGCGACAATTTTGGCTACAGTCGCCTGGTCAGTTGAAGATCTGCCGCTGCCAGAGGTGGCACTGCTAGAATTTGCGCCGCTTGCATCCACCTCAGTCCAACTGGCTTCGGCGCTCAAATCTGGAATATAGTAGGGCTCTGCAATTTTAGCCTCCTCCTGGGCAATCTTGTGGCTCAACTCAGAGTTGATCAAGGTTTCCGATTTCTTGACGAGCAAAGCAAATCCCTCACGAAACTCCAGCTTCGCAGCATGTCCCTGAGTGGGTGAGATGCAAAGAATGGCCATTGCAACAGTGAAAGCAATGATCTGAGCGCAACTAGGTGAAGGAGATGGCGTGTGACCGGTCATTGGCCGAAATTGTATGTCGGTTTTGTAAAACACATTAGTAAGAATGCTGTGCGAAACGCTGTCAAAATTTTTGACACTATTTGTGATCTTTCTGTTTGTGAATACATCGAGAATAGTCCAAGGCCTGCACAACTCGACCTTTTGCTCGCGAATGTCTCGCAAACTTGCCATGCTGGTGCTGGAGGTAAGTATGCTTAACAAAATATTTGCGGTATCAGCAACGATCGGGCTACTGGGGTTGGTGGTGTTCTCGAATGCGTGTTCCAAGGTGAATTTGGCAGATCAGATTCCTGATCCGGGAGGAGTCATCGAACCACCTCGAGAGTTGAAGGAAACTTCATACTTTAAGAGTTGCCAAGAGGTGCAGGATTATGTAGGCGCTCAGACCGAAATCAAAAGAGAAGGTGAAGCGGTGTATGCCGAGTGGCGAGCAAGCAATCCCGCCGCCATTGTACCACTGGCAGCTGTGCAAAGCACCGTTCATCCAGCGTCGGGGCAACCAGACACTGTGGTTATGGGCGGAACTCAGGAGTCCTCTTCTATCAATGGCACCAATGTTCAGGAATTTGGTATTGAAGAAGACGATTTTGCAAAACACCTGGGTGGGCAGATTTATTTGGTTCGTGACAACAGTCTGTTGATGATCCAAGCAAAGGACCACAAGATTCACCAAAGTATTGAATTGGTGAATCTGTTTGGTGCCCCCGCTGGAGAAAATTATGACGGATCTGAATATCAGAGCCGCGCCAGTGCCAAGAATGTATCCTTGCTATTGTCAAAGGACGCCTTGGTGGTGATCCGGCGCGAGCCAAAGTCATACAACTGTTCAGTGGAGCCGCTGCCGAGTCCTATTGATCCACCGATGCTTGCTTCCTCTATGTTTCTGCCGGATTATTGCGGTGCTAACAAATTTCAAATCGTCATTTTTAGGCGCGAGGTCTCTGGAGAGTTAACATCTCCCCACATCCAGACCTTTCAAGGGGAGCTAAAGCGAGCCCTGCTGCGGGGAACATCGCTACTTCTGGTGCACCAAGAGCCACTGTACTTGGCCAATTCGCGTCGTGTCGAAGCCAACCGGGGACGGATATACGGAGTTCCTTGTCATCAGATTTTGCGTCCCGACATTGAGGACTTTGATTTGGCTATGACCACTCTCACACGCATCAATATCACTATGCCCAAAGCCGTCGAACAATTGGCACAAGTTGGCGCCAGTGATTTGGTCTATGTAGGCCAAGAAAATGTCTATCTGATCAAAGAGAATTTTCCGTGGCATCATTTTTATGCCTCATTTGCGCCAACGGAGCAGCTTCCCTACGGAATGAGGATTCATCAGTATGCTTGGTCCGAAGATCAAGCTCTAAGGTTGACCGCGGCCGGGGCTGTGTCGGGAAAATCCCAGAGTGTTTGGAATTTTAAGGAGTATGATGGCGGTCAGAGCTTGGCACTGGCATATGAGTCCCGAGAGCGTGATGTTCACTTTGCCACTCTCACTCGTCAGGCGGGAGTTTTGTCTTCAGTGGGCCAGCCGCTTATGCTCGCTCGAAATGAAAATATTAAATCTGTGCGGTTTCATAAAGACATGGCCTATGTTGTGACCTTTCGAAATCTAGATCCTCTGTTTGTAATCGACATGACAGATCGTCTGTCGCCGCAGCTCCAGGGCGAGTTGAAAATTCCAGGATTTTCGGCCTATATGCACAGCCTCGCCGGTGATCGCCTTTTGGGTATTGGCTTTGCGCAAAATGGCTGGGGAGATGAGGCCGGTAGAGGCGGCCTCCAGATCAGTCTATTTGATGTGGGTGAGCCGCAAACTCCCTTGGTCGAAAAGCAAATTTCCATTGGTCAGGCAGGAAGCTCCGTCGCTGTGGCTTCAGATCCTCGAGGATTTTTTCTAGCTCAAGATCACAGTTTCTTTGGTTTGGAGATGAAGATCCGTCCCTATGATTCCGACTATCTCCAGACTGCGCGCGAAGACATTACGGGCTTACAGCTGCGCGCCACCAAAGATCTTGCATTCATTGGTCAGATCACCCATGTGACGAGTCCCGAAAAAGAGTGTCGAGTTGCGATAAAGCAAGAGATGAGCAGAAGAGGCCTGTCAGACGCCCAACGGCTGTTTGAAATCAATGGTGAGCTCGTGAGCATCTCAGACTGGGAGCTACGCTTTCATCGCTTTGATGGCGTCAAATTATTGGAGACGGCTCGCTTGAGCACTGGAGAGTTTGCCAATGAGATTTGCGCGTTGTCGTATTGAGGCTAGCCTCAATACGACAATAATTTTTGGTCATAATCGCTAAAACTCGCGCCAGCAGGCCCAATCCGGCAACGTCCTCTCTTTTGCCAACCTCACCTTAGGGGGAACTAAGCCTTCGGCTGGCAAAAGCTGTGGGCGCCGCCGCCTTGGGCCTGCTGGCGCGTTCTGCCTCAAAAACTATTGTCGTATTGAGGCTGGTTGGTGCCGTTGGTTGCGAAAAATGACTATCGTATTTTGACGTATTTGAGATAGTCTTTTGGGTGAGAGCGAGGAAATTGTTAGATGAGTGGCAAACCAGATCTATTTGCATACATTGACTACCGGCTTTATCTAAAAGATCTTTACGCGCATCTCAAGGCGACCACGCGACACTTTTCCTATCGCTACTTTTCTGAAAAAGCAGGTTTTCAATCGCCCAACTATTTAAAGTTGGTGATGGAGGGGAAGCGCAATCTCACCACTGAAAGCGAAGCTCAGTTTGCGAAAGCCTTAAAGTTTTCGAAAGAGGAGTTGCGGCACTTTAAGAACATTGTCGGCTACGCTCAAGCGCAAGATCAGGAAGAGAAAACACAGTTTGCAGAGAAAATACTGCAGTCACAAAAGTACCAAAAGTTTCATCCGCTTGCGGCCATTCAGTATGAATTCTATCGCTCCTGGCTGCACGTGGCGGTGCGCGAACTTGCACACCAAGCAGACTTTCAAGCTGATCCAGAGTGGATATCTGCACGACTCGCTTTTGCCATGCCTCAAGAGGAAATTGTTGCCAGCATTAAACTGCTCCTTGAATTGGGGCTCTTGAGTGAAGTGGATCACCGCCTAGTGCCCGCACATGCCACGGTCACCACCCAAGGTGAAATGGTAAAGACGGCCGTGATTGGCTTTCACAAAGAAATGATGGAGTTGGCAACGAGATCACTCACCGAAACTCCACGAGATCAACGAGAGATCTCGGCAGTCACGGTGGCGGTCTCAGAGCAAAGGTTTGCAGAAATCAAAGAGATGATCCACGAAATGCGGAAAAAGATTTTGGCGATGGCGACAGAGGATCTCGATCCTGAGCGTGTCGTGCAGATCAATTTTCAGGTCTTTCCTTTGTCGAAAGCAATCAAAACTGATAGATAATTGTGGTCCCTTGAGGAGCCTGTCTCTGCGTTTTTCAGGAGCCTGCTAATAGTTTAGCGATCGCCGTAGACTTTTTTCAAGCGCAGTCGATCAGCATCGCTAAGCGTGAGGCCCGGAGAGATGCTCTCTGTGTTGTTGATTGGGGTCATGGTCATCTTGGCATTTTTCGATAATATATAGGGCGAATAAATCATCAGTGAGTTAAAATCAAATGGCGCCGCCATGGAAACTTTCATCAAGCGCTCTGGCAGCAGTTCGAAGTTAAAAACAAAATCCTCTTCAATGTTGTCCCACAGAACATTTATGTACTTATCTCGGTCCATGCGATTTTGCTCGTGCACGAAACCCAAGGCATGCAGTATTTCGTGTGCCACCTCTTTGGCGCTGCACTCCCCAGAGAGCCAGATGGGTTGTTTGCCGCCAATTCTGCCCACATAGGATTTGCATGCGTGCGTGCCAACCTCAAAAACGATGGCATCTTCTTGGTCGGTCCACGGGATAAATTTGATCGGAGTGTTCACAAACAGCTCAAAGGCATCATAGATCCGCTGTGGGTTTGGCACATTGTCTGAAATATAAAACGGAATGCGCGTATCTATCCAAAGCTGCATATCAGGAACCTTGACGTATCCCGAAGGGTCGTCATTTCCCACAGGAACGCCGACCACCATATCGCCGTGAATTACGGCCAGACCATCTTCGAGCACGTATTTGGTATTTTCAACCGGAGATTTTCTCGCAGCGGCGCGCAGGTCTTGCTTGGACTCAGGCGGTGGGAGTGCCACCATTGGCAAAATCGAAGGCGGTTTTTGCTCGACATCGGTCTGATTCATGGCTGTCGAAACTTTTTTCTTGTGAGGTTTTGTGAAGTCGCGTTTGGGCGAAAGTTGCATCTCCTGAGCCGAAGAGTCGGCTGCAGCGTATTCTTTTTGCAGCTCAACACGGGGACCTGCAGGCTTTTTTTCTTTTGTGCTCAGCCATAGGCCAAGCACAAGCAGAACAAATCCGCACATGGCAAGGGCTCGCAAAGAAAATCTGCCTGACAATGGCCTGCCATCAGGGTGATGTGAGTCTTTTGAATTCTGGTTTCTATTCGAGCTCATTCAGCTAAGACTCTAATTGAGCCTGCCCTGAGAAGGCAAGCTGGGAACGCGCGAAGATTCTGCCAACCCCGAGCGTTCTCTTTTTAGCGAATTTAAAATGTGGCTGCGAGTGCAGCTTCAAAGCCACTGGTGCGCAATTGATACTGACCAAAGACAGGTTGATCGGTCGCTGAGTTTTGCGAAATCAAGGGGCGACCTTTGATGTCGGTGCTCGTGTATCCCAAATCAATGGCAACGAAGGGATTGATTTGAATGCCAAAGCTGGCTTGCGCGCCTGTGCCAACGTCGAGTTGCTTCATGATTTCGCCACTTGTGAACTTGGCCGCGTGAACGCCAGCCTTGAAATTGAAAGTCGAAGTCAGCGCAAAGGCAAGCCCAACATCGGCTCTGCCCAGATCGCTCTTTTCGCCACCGCTCTTCATTTGGATCAAGGCAAGATTGCTGGTCCAGCCGATGCTCATTATTGGCAAATAGGCATAGCCGATGGCAAGCCCAAGAGCATCTTCGATTTTGCCATCTATAATCTGTGCATTCAATGTGTCTCCGGCAATAACAAAGCTTCCGCTGGCATTGAGTTCGGGGCGAATCACTGAAATGCGAAATCCCTTTGTGGCGGGGGCACGACTTGCCGACGAAGATGCAGTAGAGCTCCCAGGATTGAAACCTAGATTTTGCGCCTGAGTCCATTCGCCAATTGAAAGAACCAGTGCTACGGCCAAGATGAAAAGGGAAACTGATCTGTGGTTTGAGTTCATTTGTACGCCTCCATAAATTTTTGGTCCATTCGCCTAGGTCAGACCCAGATATGATTTTAGCGCTAACATCTAGAATGTCATAGTCTGGCAGGACCTATTTTGTGCGTGGCGTGAGTATCTGCGCAAGATTTTGGAGTCGAGTCTGAGCTCATAGATCTCAGCTTTTTTGATATTTAGTGATAACCTTTTAGCTAGAATGAGGCCCTCAACATATTCGAACATTATAGTGAGTGTGCTGGTGGGCATTTTTGCTCTGCCGGCTGCGGCCTTTGAGGCTTGTAATCTTATGCACGGGGCCTGTTGGGACAGTGGACCTCGCAACACATCGCCAGCATATCCCAATCGCTCAAGCTCTTTGAAGATCAATCCCTCATCGGTTCCCTTAGAGGAGAGTTTTGGAATTGAAGGAATTCGGTATCATGAGTATTGGGATTTGGCGATTGTCAAAGGCCTGGGGCGAGTCGGAGCGGCGATTTCGCCTTCCAACGGTGAGGAGTCTTTTTTTGGGGGTGCTGGGCTGGAGGGTTCTTCGGAGTTTTTGAGTCGAAACCTTGAAAATCGCAAGTACCAGTCGCAGAAGTATGCGCTGGCGACTGCGTTTGGTCTCTATGACAATAAAAAGAGCGGTTTGGGTCGTGTGCAACTCAACCTGGGTGTGATCGGAAAGTACAATAAATTTTCAAGAAATACCTTTCCAGGTGCCGGCTTTTCGGGAGTGTTAGGGCCGATGACCTTTGGCTATGCGCAAGCGCAGGACGGCACTGTGGTGGACTACCAACTTTTGCCTGAGCTCTATTGGCCATCGCTGGAGACGCGCTTTCGCCAGGACACATATTCGGTCGGAGTCTTTTTGAACAGTTTGGCGGTGGACTATTCAAGAATGGAGATCATTTTTGAAGACCAGCGACCACCGATTTCGATCACTCTTCTGACAGCAAGCCTGTTGATGAAACGTTGGATCTTTACCTTGGCAAAACGTTCGGAGGACTCTGAGCGCCCTGAATTCGACTATGTCACGCGCGACTTGGACTACGTTAAGCAAAAGTATGATCTCTTTGGCGGGATGCAATTTGCTGCCACCAAATATTTGATGATCGGTGGCTACTACAACTATTATCTTCTCAGCGAATTCACACTCGGCCTCACCCTCTTTTTTTAGAGCCAATCTTTTTTGGAAGTCGCAATTGTGCAAAATTTCTCGGCGAAAATTCGCCGCCATTCAGATTGCACTGCGAAAAATCAGAGAAAATTATTTTGATCCTAACCATTAGAGCCACTAGAGCAAAAATCCCCAGAAGGCCTTAAAATCGATTTCGGTTCCATTTTGGCATCACCCTGCCAGTCCCTTCGACAATAATTTGCACGGAGTTCCAAAGTCTCCTCCAGTTTGCACTTGTATCTCTTCAAAATATCTATTGAAACTGGGTCGCGCCATCAGGCCGTGGGATAAATAGGGATATTTTAAAGGGGGAATGGAATGATGAAAAGCCACTTATTAGGGTTGTTTTTGGGCAAACTTTTCAACGAGTGCAAGGCAAAATCAGGCAAATTGGGGACGACTGGCTCTATTTTGGCACTGGCCCTTTTTGTGAGTGCAGGCGTTGGGATGGTACCACAGATCACTCTTGCAAAAAGTGCAGCGAGCACTGCAGAGAGTATGAACTTGAACAAAAAGTCGAGAGCAATGGTTGTGCTTAGAGATCGTCAGGAATTCCTGAGCCTGAGCAAAGCGTATCGACAAATTCTGACGGCAAATGAATCAAACCTTTTTGAATCTTTGGGCGGGAAGCAGCTCTCTGGTGCGAATGAGATGAAGACTCAAGTGACATTAAAAGACCTTGCTTCTCGTGGCCTTCAGTATGGCTTGAAGAATCGCAATCTTTTTTCGAACACTTCAGCAAAGGTCGAAACCTCTCTCAATCAGTTGAACACCTTTGTTCTCACCGAAACTGATGATTCTGAATTGGCGGCATTGGCGCAATCACCTGGCGTGGCGTTGGTAGAAAAAGAAGTGATTCATCCGCTCCCAGAGCTGGTTCGTCGTGGTTTTTTTAAACGACTACAGGATGACAGTGCAGCTGAGGCAGTCCGTGCATTGGGTAAGCCATGGGGCATTGACGCCATTCATGCGCGAGAAGCTTGGGCAAAATCCAATGCCGGAGCTGGAGTGCGAGTGATGGTGCTAGACACAGGGATCGATCGTGATCATCCGTCTTTGGCTACAGCGTTTGAGCAGGGCAAAGATTTTGTTGGCGATGCCAATGGCCCTTACGAATATGCGGACAGCATGGGGCATGGTTCTCATGTATCTGGAACAATTGCAGGCTTTCATGATTTGACCTCCGGTTTCACAGGTGTGGCACCAGCGGCTAAGATTCTTGCTGGTCGTGTTTGTGGCGCTAAAGGCTGCAGCAACATCGCGATTGCCTCAGGTATCGATTGGGCGGTTGCCGAAAAGGTTTCTGTTATCAATATGTCTTTGGGCGGCGCCTGGAGCACTCCTGCCGAACGAAATGCCATTGAGAAAGCAGAAGAGGCTGGTGTAAGTGTAGTTGCCGCTTCAGGAAATGACGGCACCAATCGTGTTGGCTATCCGGCAGCACTGCCAACAGTCATCGCCGTGGGGGCCGTGGACTCCACTCTGAAAAAAGCAGAATTCTCTCAATATGGACCCGAGCTCGACATTGTTGCTCCGGGTGTAGCGGTGCTGTCCGCAGTACCTCAGAGTTCTGGCCGTGAGTCCAAGGTGGAAATCGCAGTCGGTGGTGAGGCCTTTCAAGAGGTCAAGAGCACTTCCTTTTCTGGTGCAAAGGAAGTCACTACCGCGATTGAGAACAATTTGGTATTTGCGAAGTTAGGAACGGCTGAGGATTTTCAAGCGGTAAATGTTAAGGACAAGTTTGCCTTGGTTCAGCGTGGTGAAATCAAGTTTGCTGACAAAGCAAAAAACGCGCTGGCATCGGGAGCGAAGGGTCTTGTTATTTTTAATAACGTCGAGGGCTTGATTCAAGGGAGCGTTACAGATGATGGCAGTACACTGGACATCGGTATCGCGATGATTGAGCAGACTCATGGTGAAAGACTTCGTGATGCTCTAGATCGAGGTGAAAGTGCCACAGCACGCTTGCAGACAATGATGACAGACTATGCCAGCTGGGATGGAACCTCTATGGCAACTCCGCATGTGGCAGGCGTTGTGGCTTTGGTTCGCGCTGCAAATCCAAGTCTGACTCCAGCTGAAATTCGCGAACTCATCAAGGTGACGGCGGCTCAGCCGGCATTCCCAAACACACTCAATGAATATGGCGCAGGAATTGTCGATGCGAAAGCGATTGTTGATGCTGCTCAGGTGGGAGTGATTGCGAGCCGACTCAAACAAGCTGCGGGATTTTAGATTCTGTAGAGCAAGAAGGAGCAAGCATTTGAAGTCGAGTTTTATAGAGTGCGACACAGATAGCGATTTCTAATGCCAGATAAAAAAATTTTTTAGAATACCAATTTTTTAATAAATTTCGAGATCAGATCAAGCAAGGGGCCATGGAAGGTCCCTTTTTTTATTTCCACCTATAAAATCAATTCTGAGGAGCCTGTGTCTGAGTTTTTCAGGGCCCGTTAATAAAAACCCCGACTTGACGCTGGTCAATTCGGACCCATCCTATTACTAGGGCGTAGTTTATCTAGATTTCAACTGGTAACCTTAGCAGATGAGCCAAAGAAAGAGTGAGCTACCCAGTGAGTTGTACAGACGAATTTTAGGAGGAGGAAGTTTATGTCCTTTCCAGCAGGAAAAATACCGGTTCTCGCATTGCGCAACACTCTGTTGTACCCAGGCGTTCAACAGGCCATACGTGTGGGGCGCGAAAAAAGTGTCAAGGCTCTGCAGCAATCCTTTGAAGCAGGAAATTGGATACTGACACTTGCACAAAAAAATCTTGAAGAGGTGAACACCGCTGCAGATGGCCTTTATACAGTGGGCACTCTAGCAAAAATTGAAAATGTTCGTGGCAATCAGGAACAGGGATTTCATATCATTTTGCGAGGCTACAGCCGCATGAAGGTTTCTGAGCTTAGCGAAGAGGATGGCTATTTAGAGGCCATGGCGAGTCAAGAAAATGACATTGTGGATATAGATACGGTGACTCAGCAGGCGTTGCTGAGTTCAGTGAAAGAGATCTCTAAAGAGGTGATAGAGCTCATCCCCGGAAATATGGAGCAGCTTAAAGAAATCGTCGAAGGTGTTGAAGATTTAAATTTTCTGGTCCACCTTTGCGCGACCCATGCTGAATTTCCAATTGCGGACAAGCAAAAGATTTTGGAAACGGTGAATCTCAAAGATCGCGTGATGATGCTGTTGAATTTGCTGACCGATCTTAAAGAAAACTTGAAGGTGCAGGCAAAAATTCGCGATAAATTGTCAAAGCAATTTGGCGAAAGTCAGCGACAACTCATCTTAAAGGAGCAACTCAAGGCCATCAAGGATGAGTTGGGCGAAGGTGACAGCGCTGCTGATGCAGATTTTGAAAAGAAAATTGAGGCCGCGCAAATGCCAGCTGAAGCCAAAAAGTTGGCAGAAGCACAGATGCGTCGCTTGAAAGAGACCAATCCGGCCTCGCCTGAATACCAGGTGATCCGGAATCACTTGGACCTGATGGTTGCGTTGCCATGGAGTCAATCCTCTGAGCAAAAAGAAATCGACCTAGATGCAGCAGAAAAGATTCTCAATCAGGATCACTATGGCTTGGACAAAATCAAAAGAAGAATATTGCAACATCTTTCTGTGATGAAGCTTACAAAAAACAAGACGGGCGGCATACTCATGTTCATTGGCCCTCCCGGAGTTGGTAAAACCTCTCTGGGCCAGAGCATTGCCAAAGCCTTGGGGAGAAAGTATTTGCGAGTGTCCCTCGGGGGTGTGAGAGATGATTCCGAAATTCGCGGTCATCGACGCACCTACATTGGCTCCATGCCAGGACGAATTATCAATAGCCTAAAGAGAGCCGGAGAGAATAATCCTGTCTTTATTTTGGATGAAATCGATAAAATGGGCAGGGGCTTTACGGGCGATCCCGCCAGTGCACTCTTGGAAGTTTTGGATCCAGAGCAAAACACCAACTTTTTGGATCACTACCTGGACACTGGCTTCGATCTGTCCAAAGTCTTGTTTGTTGCCACGGCAAATAGTCTCGAGGGAATTCCGGCGCCGCTATTGGACCGAATGGAAGTGATTGAGGTTTCTGGATATACTTTTTCAGAAAAATTTCACATTGCTAAAAATCATTTGATTCCAAGCTTGCTGGAGGATTTTGGCCTAACCAGCAAACAAGTGAATATTTCTGATGAGGCGTTGATGTCGGTGATCTCAACCTATACAAAAGAAGCTGGGGTTCGAGAATTGAAACGTAAGATTTCACAGATGCTCAGAGCCATGACTGAAAAAGTGGTTCGCGATCTGAAAGAATCGCATCGAATTGAATTGAGCGATCTCGAATCGCTTCTGGGAAAGCCGTCCTTTCAACCAGAGCTTGCAGAAGTCACCTTGGTACCTGGAGTGGCCACGGGAATGGCTTGGACTCCGGTCGGCGGCGATATTCTCTTTGTGGAAAGCGTGTTTATGGATGGCAAAGGGCAGTTGATGACGACGGGTCAGCTGGGCGATATCATGAAGGAGTCGGCGCAGATTGCTCTCACTTTGCTGCGATCGCGCCTCCCATATTTTGCCGCACGAATGGATTTTTCGACCAAAGACATTCATGTGCATGTGCCAGCAGGAGCCATCCCAAAAGATGGACCATCGGCAGGGGTCACACTGTTGGCCTCGCTTGCGAGTTTGATCGTTGGTCGACCCATTGATTCCAAGTTGTCTATGACCGGTGAAATCACCTTGCGTGGTGCCGTTATGCCAGTGGGCGGTATTAAAGAGAAGGTTTTGGCGGCCCACCGAGCAGGCGTGACAAGAGTGCTTCTGCCTCAGAAAAATGCGAAGGATTTGGACGACATTCCTGCAGAAATTCGTGGTGAGCTGAAGTTCTTTTTTGCGGAAACTATCAACGATGTGCTTAAGGTCGCGCTAGGACTCGACATGAAGGACATGGATTACCCGGCAATAGATGCAGGCCAGGCTCTGATCTCTCAACCCGGAGGTGGAAGCAAAGGGCAGGGTTCGTCGAGTGACGGCGCCTCATTTGATTCGTAAGGTGATTCCTGATTGACATTTTGAACCTTGGAGAGCCTTGATATGGATCTAGAAAGGAAGTTAAAAGTGACATTGATGACGAAAAAGATAGGTTTAGGCCAAAACGAGCGACGCTTCATTATTGCCCGAGCTTTTGTGGCTTTGGCAACAATTCTTTTGGTTGGCCTGGGAGCCAATAAGGCTGCGGCCGAAGGGGAGTCCGAAGACATGCCCATGGAGGGAATGCACACCGAAGAGATGCGCGAAGGAGAGATGCCCCACCAAAATATGTATGGAATGCCTGGCCACGGGCCTTGCCACGATGAGGTGCAGAAATTGTGCAGTGGTGTAAAGCCAGGAGAAGGACAAATTCGCAAGTGCATTAAGGAGAATAAGGATAAATTCTCTGATGAGTGCAAAACAAGAATGGCTGAGATCAAAGAGCAGGCTAAGGAAATGAAAGGCGAGTGCGCGGCCGATGCTAAAACCATCTGTGGTGGTAAAAAACGCAAAGAGCTTCGCAAGTGTTTAAAGGAAAATATGGCAAAGCTCTCGCCCGCTTGCAAAGCGAGTGTTCAGGCCGTTCGCAAGTCGCGCAAATAAAAGCTCACTGTTTTTTGAATGCCTTCGGTGACGGAGACTTGAGGATCATACCCCAATAGATTCTTGGCCAGCGAAATGTCAGCGCACGAATGTTTAATGTCACCCGGTCGCTCAGGTCCATAAATCGGCGGGCGCTCGCTGGCAGCGGCTTTGCCCAGAATCTCTTGGCTCAGTTGATTCATTGCCGCCTGAATTAACGACCGAAGTTGCTTTAGGTCGGTGCTTTCACCGCAGGCGATATTAAGACATTGGCCGCTGACCTTGGCCGCGGGCGCCAAACAGGCGAGAAGATTGGCCTGAACAACATTATCTATGTAAGAGAAATCTCGACTGGTGCTGCCATCACCATGAACTCGCACGGCCTCGCCCTTGGCAATGGCTTCTATCCAAAGTGGAATCACAGCTGCATACGGACCATCTGGACTCTGTCGAGGGCCAAAAACATTAAAGTACCGCAGTCCCACCGTCTCAAATCCGTAACTCTTTGCAAAGGTCTGTGCGTAAATTTCGTCGATACGTTTGGAAGCGGCATAGGGAGACAGAGGCTGGCCAAGTTTGTTTTCTTGATTGGGAAGCTGATTGATATCTCCGTATATTGAGCTACTGGAAGCATATACAAAACGCTTCACACCATTTTGTTTTGCTGTCGTTAGAATTTTGATAAAGCCATCAACATTGGCTGCATGGGTATTTAAGGGTTCGGCGATAGAGCGAGGCACTGAGCCCAGCGCTGCCTGATGCAATACGAAATCAACTCCTTGAGTCGCGGCGAGGCAAGTGGCTTCGGAGCAAATGTCGCCCTCAATAAATGAGAAGCTTTTCGTGCTACCGAATTCCTTTTGAATGTCAGCAATGTTTTTTCGTTTCCCAGTAGAAAAGTTATCGAGGCCCACGACAGTTTGCCCAAGGCTGAGGAGCCTAAAGCAGAGATTGGAGCCAATAAACCCAGCGGCACCAGTCACCAACCATTTATAAGATTGCGACTCAAGTGCTGCAATGGATTGGGTGCTATTCTGATTCATGTGTTTTTCCTTTTTGCCAAGTGATCACGGCAAAATTCTTTAAAATCGATTCGTGGAATCAATAATGGATCACTGTTGTTATCAACATCTTCGGGAATTGTGGTGAAGGCAAGTTCATATCCCATTTGCTGCGCAATTTTTGGGGCGAGACTGCCTATATGTGCGGCTTCGCCGTAAGGATAGGCGAGGGTGAGTGGGCTAGGAGCAAAGTGCTGAACAACGAAATCTTTGCTCTGCTGAAGCTCCTGAATAAGTTCATTCTTCGGCAAAGTGCTGACAGCTCTGTGGGTGAGAGTGTGAGATCCCAAGGTCCATTTTAGCCCCTGCAGTTCCTTCATCATATCCATTGTCATGACGGAATATTTTTCGTCTTTCGCCATGTATTTGCAAAGATCAGCGGTATCGACCTTAAGGGCCTCGATAAGTGCTCTGTGAAGGGCTTCGCGTTCGTGCGCCGGGGCGACCTTGAATTTGAGTTTGACCTTTTTCATGGCCACGATTTTTTCTTTTTCAGTGTACAGAGGCAGTGGTTCAGAAAAACTCGACAGCAATAGCTCCTGCACTTTGGTCAAGCGAATGGCCACTTCGATTTCTAAAAAATGAAAATAGTGATGATTCTCGCGGTCGCCAACCACAAAGGGCGGATTGACGAAAATGGCCGCGTCGAGATTGAGCTGTTTCAAAATGGGCAAGCCATATTGGTAGACGCCTTGAAAGCCGTCGTCAAAGCTCAAAGTCACTTGGCGTGGATCAAATTGACTGTTCTTGTAGTTGGCTAGGAACTGCGAAAATGAGATAATCTCATAGTCCTCTGCCGTGGCCGCAAGGAAATCCGTAAATTCTTGAACAGATATTCGCGAACACTTTTTATCAAAGGCGTCTGGCTGGTTTTTAACAACATTGTGCAAACAAATGACTTTCATGAGCTCCTCTTGCCGCATTCTATTATATTTGAGAAAAACTTTGAACACTTTTGTTGGAGGCAGCTAAAATGTACAGGTTGTCACTCGCTACTATCGATTCACTGGGGTTGACGGAATGTTCAGAATTGAAAAAGTGAAGGAAGGGAAAGCGTGAAGCAACCACTGCCGCAAAAACAGCCGCACAAGCATTCTCATTATAAGTCCTCCAAAAAACCAAAGATTGCCCTTTTGATTGAAGAGCCATCGGTGGTTGGAGGAATTCAGTCTGCTGCCGCTCGACATATACGATTGTTGCAGAAGCATTTTGAACTCATCCCCGTTTGTTTTGATAAAACTCGAAATCAAAATGATTGGCATGGCCGTCGGGAAAAGCTTCCTGGTTTTGGCGGCAGTGGGTATCAGATTTTCACTGCCGATCTCAAGTGCGACAGCCGCCTGAACGAAGGCAGCTTGGACTACATCCGCTATGACATGCGCTTTCGCTCAATGGCGGATCACCTGATTGAGATAATCAAAGAAGAGCAAGTCCAAATGATTCACGCCTTTGGTCAATTTCACCAAAGGGGTGTCATTGCCGCTTTCGCGGCTGCAAAATGTGCAATTCCTTATATGTTGTCTTTTCGTGGTGTGGACCTCGAGACGCGAATTTTTGATGACAGTTTGCAACAGGTGCATGCGTCTCTGTTGGGCGCCAAAAAAGTCGTTTGTGTTTCTGAAGATTCCGCTAAACTCGTAACGAGTTTATTTCGCCCTAACTGTGAAGTTCATGTGATCAGAAATCATTTTGATCCCAGCCAATTTGTTGAGGAGCGCGTGGACTACCCCTTTCTCAAAGGCGTTCAGTGGCCAGTGCTGGGTTGCTTTGGTAAATTCAGACGAGTGATGGGTGTTGATTTCTTGCTGAAAGCCTTTGAAACATTGAATGAACGTCAGCCGACGGTGCTTTTGATGGTCGGGGATTTACAAAAACGTGAGTCAGAGTATTACAATGGCCTCATCGAGCAGACTCAATTTTCAGAGAGAATTTTGCGAATTGCCAATGTTCCTCATAAGAGAATTTTAAATTACATGAAGCTTTGCGACGTGATGGTGTACCCTTCCATTTCAGATGCATCGCCAAATAAGGTGCTAGAAGCGATGTATGCCAAAGTGCCTATCGTATCCACGTTGGCTGGTGGCATCCCGGAGCTCGTGAGAAATAAAAAAGATGCACTGTTGGTGCCCGCGAGATCAGCAAAAGCCTTGGCAAAGGCCTGCCAGCAACTTATTGACGATCCAACGCTGGCCAAACCTTTAGTGGCCAGCGCTTACCAGCGAGTCACCAATGAGTTCAAGTCAGAAAATGAAGCGCCTCTGTGGCTAGACGTGTATCAACAGGCTCTGAGAGGTTAGGTAAAATTACCTTGCATTCACTCAAATTCATGGCGGAGACTGTCACCATGGCTTCTCCAGAACATCTGTCCCAGGCGCATGAGCAGACTTCAAGTTTGCAGTATAGAAAGCAAGATGCTTTGGGTTTGGATATTGGGGATTTCGCAGCACCTATGATTGAAGCGGATCTTCAAAAGAGTCGTGATGCTGTCTTTAGGTATTTTATATATTTTGCGTTCACGCTCAACTGTGTCGGCGTTGCCTATCACATCCTCCATGGGGGCCCGAGGCTTGCCGTATTTAATATTGTATTTAACTTGCTGTTGCTTGTTAGCGGTCTGATTTTTTTAGTCTCGACCGGAGCGTGCCGCCAAAAGATTGTCTTGATCACGCTCTGGGGCTTTGCTGTGTTTCGCGTGTTTAAGGTGTTTCTTGGTGGAGATTTGATTGGTGTCGATCTTCTCTTGATGGTGGGCATGGTGGCTCTCGCCTATGGTATTTTGCATAACCGACTGGCCTATGTGTATTCTGTAAGCTATGCAAGCAGCTTGGTCTTGGGAAGCTTGGCCTCGCATTATGGACTCTTACCAAAGTATTTTGAGGACCAAGTCCTGAGCCCATTCATTGCCGCACCCGTGGCCTTTGTGGTGTTCACCATCATGGCGAGCAATACTTTGTATCGCAATCGCTCGGAGGCCTACATACAGGCCTTGACGCAAAATCGTGACCGTATTCGTAAAGTCACTCATGATTACAGAAATTTGATCAGTGTGGCGATGCATGATTTGTCCAATGACCTGTTTTTGGCACGGTCTGGATTTGATATCTTACAGCAGGAGAATGCAACAGCACAGATGCGTGAAAAGAGCATGCAGCGGCTGAAGAGAGGGCTCAGCTCGTTGTCTGAGCTGGTTCAGGCCTTGCGATTTTTGCGTGATCGAACGGACTCCGGTGATTTGGACCAAAATTCTGCCGCCGGTGAGGTGGACGTCGTTGCAGTCATTAGCAAAGCAAAGTTTCTTTTTGAAGACCAAATCAACAGCAAGCATCTGAAAGTGGAGACGCGAATTGATGAATTTTCGTCTCGTCTTCGAGTGGATCCGGTGTTCTTTGAGTTTCAAATATTTAATAACATCTTCAGCAATGCGCTCAAATTCGCTCTGCCTAACTCGGTCGTGACCATCGAAGCCGCTATTGTTCATTCTATGCAGTATCGCATTTCCATCACCAATCTAGGGCCCAAATCTCTTCGCGAGGGCTTTGATAAGCGCATTCGCAGTTTGGGTCAAAAGGAGACCTCTGGTGCACAGTCGGGAACTCAGGGAGAAGTGGGGCAAGGTCTAGGGCTGTCAATTTTGTGGGAGTTTGCTCAAAAGCTTGAATTGAAATTTTATGGCGAAGCCACTGAGCGCGACGATGGCTTGGTTGAGTTTACGGTCAGTGTGTGCTTGCCTATTCGCAGCGTTATTCTTGCCAGTTCACAGAGAGTAAAATGTTGAAATTTGATTTTTCAGGCGCAGTTTCGCCATCAAAGTCCATTCTTAATCGCTTGATGGTCGTTTCGAGCTTTCTGCCTGACTCCGATTTTTTAGAGCAGACTCTCTCTAAAGCTGAGGACATACAATTGGCCCGACTGGGCCTTTTGGCGATCAAGCAGCCGTCATCTCAAGAAATCTTTTGCGGGAGCTCCGGGGCTGGATTGCGATTCTTGGCACTGCGAGCCAGTCGGGAGCGAGGCCGTTTTCGCCTCACTGGACGCAAAAAACTGATGGCGAGGCCTCATGGGGAGCTTGAGCAATTGTTAGCGCAGCTGCAAATTGATTTTAAAAGAGGCGAAGATTATTTTGAGGTGAATTCATCTGGCTGGCCAATTAAAGGATCTTTTTTGCGCATTGAGCTTGATCGCCGCGAGTCCAGCCAATTTGCCAGTGCATTGCTACTGAGTTCTTGGGGATTCCCCGGCAATATTGAGATCGTTTGGCGTGACGACAATGTCGTTTCACAATCCTATTTGCAAATGACTCTGGATATTTTGGATCATCTTGGTCGGCCCATCATTGTTCGTCCAACTGGACTTCTCTTGCCCGCCCATAGTGAGGCAGAAGAGAGTGCGATTGCGGAAATTGTCGATCAACAACTGAGGGCATTTGCTGGCGATGCAGATGTGAGTTCGGCCTTCGTGCTCGCGAGCCTCGCCGCTCTGGCTGGGCGTGCCAGAGTGGATAACTGGCCAAAGTTTGACTTTCAGCCCGATGCGATTTTTACAAAAATTCTTTGCGATATGGGGGCGGATGTTAGCTTTGGCTCTGCAGGCCGATCTGAAGGGCAAGTTGGGGGCCTGGAGGTGCGGGCTGCCAAGCAATTGCGAGCCGTGAATGTCGATTTAAAGGATTGTCCAGATCTTTTTCCAGTGCTGAGCGCACTTTGCGCTTTTGCGGAGGGCACTTCGGCGCTTTGCGGCGCGCCGCATTTGCGGCACAAAGAATCTGACCGCATACAGGGCATTGGTCAATTGCTCACGAAATTTGCTGTGAAATTCGAAGCTCGAGATGATGGAATGACCATTCAAGGACGCCCGGAGTTGAAAAAACAGCTTTCGCAGAGCACAGAGATTGTCAATTTTGATTGTCAGGAGGATCACCGCTTAGCTTTTGCGGCCTCTTTGTTTATGATTGCAGGGGCGAAAATGAGCCTGCAGGGACCTGAGGTCGTCGCCAAGAGTTTTCCAGAATTTTGGCTCGTGTTCAAAAATTCCGGAGGTATGTTGTGAAAGTGGGATTATGACAAAATCGGTGTGGAAATGAAGGTTTTGCTGATTGGTCACCGAGGCGTGGGCAAGAGTCATTTTTTAGAAATTTTGCGAGAAGCCTTTGTCGATAGGACGGAGGAGTTCAGTGCTTTTGACTTAGACGCTGAAGTTGAAACTAGCCAAAAACAATCCATAGAAGATATTTTTGCAAAACATGGTGAAGAGCATTTTCGCAGGCTTGAAGAGAGCACTCTACAGAGGTTAACGGAGCAACTCACAGCTGAAACTAGGGTTCACGGCAAAGAGCATCCACGAGCGGTTTTCATTGCATTGGGGGCCGGGTATTTGGGCGCAATTCCTATTGGCTGGGATGTGTGGTGGATTCGTCGTGAGACAGATTCTCGCGGGCGCATTTTGCTCGATCGTCCCAGACTGAATGCGGCCTTGCCACCTCTTGAGGAGTACCAAGAGAGATTCGTTTCACGCGAACAGTTTTATTTTAAGAATGCCGATCGCACAATGACTATGCCCGAGGGTATGGAGCAAACCACGGGGCTCTTAAAAGACTGGATCTTACAGCAGTTGCCACAATCTTCAGTGTCGGCCTTTCTTACGCTTTTTAAACGAGACGCCGAAGTCTTGATCAAGCATGGTGGCGCAGGCGCCGCCATGGATTACTTTGTGTTTGCTGGTCTTGAACTTCGTGATGATCTTCTTGATAACGAAGTGATTTTTGAAGTCTTGCAGACTCTCCGCTCACTGCGTCCGAAACTACGAAATCAGAAAGTTTTGCTGAGTTTTAGACGGCCTGAAAATATTTTTGCGATACAAAAATTCACTACAGAATTTTCTGATATACTCACGGATTGGCCGGCAGAGTTTGGCACCAGTCCAAAAGATCTGCAGCCCGATGTCATTTCCTTTCATGAGGCAACGGCATTTGCTGAAATACAAAATCATCCTCTGGTGAAGGAGTTTCCAAAGGCCAAAATAAAGCTGGCCATACCGATAGACTCATTTGCTGAATTGCGAGCGGGGCACGAGTGGGGGGAACTCAACCCAGAGCGGTTTTGCTTTTTGCCAAGATCTGAAAATGGGCGCTGGGCATGGTACCGCAATCAGTTTCGTCAGCAAAAGTCTTTGAATTTTGTGCGATTGGGCCGCGGCTCTAGCCCCGATCAACCGAGTTTGGCGGAGTGGCTCATGGCCGATGGGGGGCGCAAACAGTTTGCGGCTGTTTTGGGAGATCCTGTGGACCACAGCCGCACTCCAAGTGAACAGGGCGAGTACTTTGCTTTGCAAAAGCAGGCCAATTGCTTTGCGATTCCTTGTGGCGGCGCAGACGTGCAAGGGGGTGCTCTAGAGATTTTGCAGACAATGGGAATGAAATGGGCGGCAGTGACTTCGCCACTCAAACAGTTGATCCCTGCATTCCTTCAAACAATTGCACATGCAACATCAGGAACTTCTTCAACGCCATCAACTTCGTTAACTCCACCACCGTCAGAAAATTCCGTAGCGATCAATACACTTTCTTTGATTGAGGGCCGGTGGCAAAGCGCCAATACCGACACTCAAGGTTTTGCCGCAATCTTTGAGCCGCAGAGTGAATTCTTTGCTTTTGCTGAAGAACGAGATTTTTCAACGCAGTTGAGCTCCTTGAGCATTGCCATTTGGGGCGGGTCGGGGACCTTGGCGTCGATTCAGCAGGCACTGCCAAAGGCTGTGGCCTTTTCTCTTCGCACAGGAAGCCCGCGGTCAACTTTTAGTAGCGATTTTCAGCCAGAGATGGTCATTTGGGCGGTGGGACGGTCTCAGATTTCGGCAGTGCCTTCGGGCTTTCCTCCACAATCTTGGCAGCCCAAATGGGTGGTGGATCTGAACTATTCCGAGGATTCTCCAGGCCGAGAATATTTTTTAAAAATTCGTGCGCGCAGCCAAAAAGTTCGTTATGTTTCCGGCTTGAATATGTTTAAAGCACAAGCACAGGAACAACGAAATTTTTGGAACCGCGATGTCAGCAAATAGGTTTGGCAATCGATTTTCTATAACCAGTTTTGGCGAAAGCCATGGACCTGCCTTGGGAGTGGTGATTGATGGCTGTCCTGCTGGAGTCAAGTGGCAACAAGAAATGCTTCTGCATGAATTGGAGCGCCGTCGACCCGGACAAAAAGGCAGTGTGCAAGAGGCCATCGTTACCGCCAGAAACGAAACAGATACGCCTGAGATTTTGAGCGGCGTCTATCAGGAGCTCACTCTAGGAACCCCGATCACCATGATCGTTAGAAATCACAATCAGCGCTCCGAAGATTATCACGGTATCGAAAAAAAACCGCGGCAGGGACATGCCGATCAAGCTTGGCTGGCAAAATTTGGTCACGCAGATCTTCGTGGCGGCGGCCGCGCCTCAGGACGGGAGACAGTGTCTCGGGTCCTGGGTGGCGCCGTTGCCAAAATGCTCTTGAGCCAGCATTCACAACAGACCTCTGTGTGGGCCTTTGCCTGCAAGATTGCCGATATTGAACTCACTGAAGACGAAAAGCTGGCTGCGGAAACTCTATTTGCAAAGGCCTCCCCAGAGAAGAATCCCGTCGATCAATTTGTGGCGCGCTTTCCTCAATTGCAAAAGAGCGAAGAGATTGGCGCACTTTTGGTGGAGGCCAAGAACCGAGGCCAAAGTTATGGCGGAGTCGTGGAACTTTGGATTGAAAACTGTCTCCCATATCTTGGTCAGCCCGTTTTCCATAAATTAAAAAGTGATTTGGCCGCAGCCTATATGAGTCTGGGAGCCACGGCGGCGGTTGAGTTTGGTGCGGGTGTTGCCGCCTCAGGGCAAGCGGGAACTGAGTTTCATGACATAGATACACAGGTTTATGGTGGACTTCGTGGTGGCATTTCCACTGGCGAAAAGATCATCTGTCGGATTCATTTCAAGCCCACCTCTTCGATTTTAGACATTGCAAAAAAAGGTCGTCACGATCCTTGCATTGTCCCCAGAGCCATCCCGGTTTTGGAAGCCATGACCCATTTGGTATTGGCGGACCATTTGCTTTGGAGTTTAAGCGACCGCCTGGATAACAAGTTCAGCGATAGGCTTCACTTATGAAAAGAATGAGCGCCGGGCAAAAGTATCTGTTGCTCCTTTTGGATGCGAGCGCATTTACATTGATTTTTTTGCTCATCTATCAACTTCGTTTGGATGCCCACGGCACTGAGGTGCTGACTGCGGTGTCATTTTGGATTGTCTTGGCGCTGATGATCTGTTCACAATTTTTGTTTTCGCTCTATGATTTGGAGTGGCGTCATGGACTCCGTAACACAATAGAAAAGCAAATTGGCTCCGGCTTTGCAATTTTCTTTGTTACGGTATTGGGAAACTATCTGTTCGCTAAAGAGCGAGCCGGAATTTTTGGTCGTGGTATTTTGGTAGGCAGCCTTTTGGGATTTTCTCTGACCTCAGTGGTGGTTCGTTTCTATTTTGGGCGCTGGACACAGCGTTTGCAAAATGCGCGCAAACTCGTATTCATTGCTGGTCCTCGCGAGGCGGAGATCATTCTCAACAAAGCTCGTTTTCCTGAGCACCTTAATTTTGAAGTGGTCGCTCCGAGCGATCTTTCTCAGTGGCAGAATCGTCGCGATGTCTCATGGGTCATGGCGAGTCGCCACAGTGAACAGAACAGTGAAATTGCCGCCATGCTCATCGCCAAAAAGTTTGAAGGCGAGGAGGTTCAAGACGTTATTACATTTGTCGAAGACAATTTGGGTCGGATTCCCATTGATTTTGTAGCCAGTCAGTGGCTGCTGGACAGTCGCGGCTTTCGCCTATTGAATTCACCCTGGCATCGTTTGCTCAAAAGGCTCACGGATGTGTTATTTGCAAGCTTATTGCTGTTGATCCTGTGGCCCGTGATGTTGGTGGTGGCCATTTGGATCAAGCTCGATTCTCGCGGCCCTGTGTTGTATTTTCAAGATCGCGCTGGCAAGGACTCTAAGAGTTTTGTTATTTACAAATTTCGTTCCATGCGCACAGATGCTGAAATGCAAGGTCCGCAGTGGGCAGGAAAATCTGATGATCGCATCACGCGGGTCGGTAGATTTATCCGCAAGACGCGTCTCGATGAGACCCCGCAACTCGTAAACATTCTTTTGGGAAATATGAGTTTTATCGGCCCGAGGCCAGAGCGACCGGAGTTTATCCGTGAGCTCAAGACGGCCATTCCCTACTTTCAGCTGCGCACGGCTGTGGCTCCTGGACTTACGGGTTGGGCGCAGGTTCTATACCCCTATGGAGCTAGCATTGAAGACGCTCGAAACAAATTGGAATTTGATTTGTACTACATCAAGAATTACTCCTTGGCTTTGGACCTGGCCATTATTCTCAGGACCGTTCAGGTGGTTTTGCGCGCCAAGGGCCGCTAGTACAGCTTAACAGGCTCCTGAAAAACTCATTACCATAGGTCGTGTTTTGGTTGAGTGATTCAGGGAATTTGCCGATAAGCCCATTGGAAGAGGTAAGGTTGTCGACAGATAAAAGATTGATCAAGAAACATCTTTTGATTATTAAATCAGCCGATTTTCGCGTGGATGGCATTCGTCAATTTTTGGAAAACAGAGATTGGCGTGTCGTAATTTTGAGCGAACTGAAACCGGCCCTTGAATATTTACTAAAAGAAAAACCTGAGTTTGTAATGGTCAGTATCGATCATCCAATGCCTGCCGTGCAAAAACTCGCCAAGGTTTTGCCAACAGTGGTGAGTTCTTGCGTAATTCCGTTTGGCGAAAAGCCAACAACCGTGTCCATGAAAGTGCTTAACGATTGCAATTCAAAATTTGCAATTTTTCCGCCAGTGACGGGGCCTGCGATAGAGAGAACGGTCTTTAAATACCTAAAAGGCGAATCTAAAGAAAAAGCGATGACTGATGCCGCCGATACTCTGCGCTCAGAGCAGGGGCGAAGCATCACTGGTGAAGGCTTTGATCCTGAAAAAGCGGGCACTCTCGGCTACCGACCTGAAAGTCTAATTAACGAAAACGAAGACCCCAATCTGGAACAGGGCTTTTTTTTGCAGGACTCTAGCCAAAATTCAAGTGCGGATCCTGGCCAGGATTCCAGCAGCACTGCAGAAAATAGTTTTGATATCGATTCGCTCGCAGCCATGTTGGGAGGAGATGCTGAAGGGGTTCTTGGGCGAGTGGCCGCTCAAAGTCCAACAAAGGCAGATCCACACTCTGAAGACTGGCGTTTGCCAAAGGTCCAGTATCCCAGTGGCAAAAATCCTGCGCTGATCAATCTCAACCAAAAGGCAAAGCCATCGAAAAGTAGCAACGAGAGCGCCGATTCTGCTAATGAAGGGCGGGCGGTGACTCCGCCCTCGCGTCTAAAAAGCCGACTTCAGCAGAGCGTTCAAAACATTGGTAAAGCGGATATGCGCGTCAATGAAGCCTCGTTGATTTCGATAGGGTCGCAAAAGGCACTTGATGCGGCGTCGGTCGCCAGTCGCGAACCGACAGAAGAACTGGGTGTTGCGAGCTCAGTCGCCTGCATTGTCATCGAGTCCACTCGCTTTTCAGGATATCTTGTGGCAGCGATGGGCAATCAGCGACGAATCGATGAAAACTTTGTTGAGCTGGTGCGTGAGCGGCTTGTGCATTTTCTGATCGAAAATGGTGAAGAGGTGAGCGAGCAGGATCAATTGCGGCTCAAGATTAAGAAAGTGGAATTTGAAGACTGGGCCATAGAATGTGCCGAGTTTTTGCGAAAGAGCGTGCATCATGGTAATGAGGTCGCCATGGCGTTTTTTCCACGTATAGAAGCGCGTCCCAAGGTTGGCAAATCAAAAGACGAAAAGATGGCAGCGGTGCGCCTTCGTGATCTCAAGGGCGACGCCAATGTGGCGTTTGATCTGTATCTGTACTTGCCGACCAATGACAAATACATTCTTTATACAAAAAAAGGCAGTGTGTTTTTTGATAAACAAAAGGAACGCCTACTGACCTCCGGAATAGAAGATATGCATGTGGATAAGGATGAAGTGCAAGAGTTCACCAAATACGTCGCTCAGAATTATCTCAATGATCAGATCGCACGCTTTGAAGAGAACAAAACAAAAAAGAAGAAAAATAAAAAAGTTTCCTGATGATGCGTTTCTGTTAGATGAGCAGGCTTCTGAAAAACTCAGATACAGGCTTCTGAAAAAGGAAAATCTGCTGCGTTCTCGGCGCCAAATCTCACTTCGAAGTAGCACATACTACGCCTACGTTCGACTTGGCACCTTCGGCCTTGCATCTTGATGAGAGACTATTGATTACCATTCTTGAAAAATGCTTGCCATTTGGCAATCCAGTCCTTTGACTTGGACCTGTTCTTTTCGAGCCAGCCGGCTGTGAAAATCGCTAAGATTCCCAATGCGGCCAGTGAGATCCAGGGAGCTGCGGTAAAAAGTTCTCTGGCATAAAAAACAAAGAACAGGAATCCAAATAGGTTGGTCGTGATTCCGCTTCGGGCAATCATTTCGTGCTTTGAAATCAATCCAAAGATCAGGGCAAGCGAGCCCAGCCCAAGAGAGACAATTCCCGCATTCAGATCCCAACCTGAAATGAGGCAGATGAGCGGAAGAAGGAACGCGCTCCCAACGGCGATTGAGTGCACGGCTTCGAGAAAGCTGTTTCCTTTGAGCTCCGGATTCCGTCGTGGGTTGATCCCAAAATAAAGTCCCATAATGGCAAGCGGGTAGTATTGAATCAGGATAATGACGGCATGGGGAAGGAGAGTCCAAGAAAGAAATGCTGCCGAGAGGCCGAGCCAACTGGCGGCAAAACTCGCCAGACTTAGATTTTCGAAGCGGACTTGATTGAGGGGTTTGACTCGGAGGAGGGGGCCCATGGTTTTAAAAAAGAGCCCAGCGGCAAGGGCGATGGCCGCTGCTAAGAGTGGGCTGGTGGGATAGAATAAAGCCCTTCCCGCCATAATCGCCAGCGGGATCAGAGGGAGTAGGCTGACAAATCGCGAGTCCGCTTGGTGATCAAGTATTTTTTCTTTCTCTAGTTTTTGTAGAGAGAAGCACGTCACGATGGCAAAGCCTGCTATCAAAACTGCTGAGGCTTCGGAACCTCGGAATGGCACAAGGAGAAAAAAACTCCCCAACAAAAGGAGGCGAACCAATTTTTTTGCTTGCTTCCTAAAAATGGCGCCAAAGCCGAGATAAAGAATGGGTGACAGGATGATGGCGGTCCCAATGGCCATTGCCAATATGGTGACAATCGGTAATTCAGTTTTTGTGTAGATACTCAAATATTGAGCCATGGTGTTTGAGCTTTGCGAAAATCCCAATCCAGAATAGAGCATTCCTCCAAGCTGTGAAAATAAAACTGGTGTCGTGGCGGCCGTTAGGAGCAAAAAGGCGCGGGCACTTTTTGATGCCTGCATCTTAAGACCCATGAATAGCCCCAAGAGTGCAAGGACAAGGGTGAGACCACCAAAAGAGAAGAAGAGCTCCAAGGACGAAACCTCGAACAGTCCTTGAACAAGAAAGACCACACCTGCTCCCAGAATCGCGAGGACCCCTGTCACTCTCAATAGATCCACCGGACTTTTTTCGAAAAGAGCTATTTTTATTGTATGAATTTCTTGAGAAGTTTTTTTAGTTGAGGGGTCAGAGCCATTTTTCATTTCTGGATTGTCCATGAGTCAGTTTCCTTTCTAATTGGGTTGTGTGAAAATGGTTTCAATTTAATAGATTTTGATTGGCAAATCTGCGGCTTGCGGTTTTCGTTTATTCATTGGGATTGTTTTGGCTGGGGCCTTCGGCCTCTGAAATTAGATCACTAAGAATTTTTTGCAGTTCGATTCGTTCTTCTTCTTTTTCAAATTCGAGACTGAGCGAATCTTCGGTGGCAAAGACGTGATCGCCTGCCACTTCTTGCTTGAGTATCTTTTCCTCCCACCTATCAAAGACGCTCAAGGTCTGTGATTCGTTTGTACATTCACTAATTTTTTGTTGAGCCGCCGCCCTGGACTCGCGAGCAGCGAGGGTGCTTCGCTTGCTCTTGATCTTCTCAAACTGCAGTTCAAGTCGATTCACATCCTGAACGAGCTGAGACTGAAGAGATGAGTGTTGACAAATGTGGTCGTTTAAAGTCTTGATCTCTGTTCGGCAGCGTTGAAGTCTTCTGACGCATTCGAGAGCTTTTTCTGGCTCGGCAACCTGTATGTCGAGCGCGCGAGTTTTCCATTTGGCTTCGTCTTTCACAAGTTCCTGTTTGCGATTTTCAAAAAGCATTTGCTCATTTTGAATTCGTCGAACCTGAAATTTGGCTCTGAGCAGTGCGTCCTGAATTTCTCCAATGACTGCATTGGAAACGGCCTCATGGTCTTCGATTTGATCGATGATAGAATTGATCTGTGCAGAAAAGGTGGCTGAAATTCGCTTAAATGTTTTCATGTTTTGGTTCTCCTTCTGCTTTACAATCTATCCTTGTTTCAACAAAAGGGGTGGTCTCTAATAGTTACATTGTAACTATTAGAGAACGGGACCTTGATGCATATCTTTCAATCGTCCATCTTCCTGCATAAAAGCGAACTGAATCGATAAAATGGGACCTTGCCTCGCTATGTCAAAAATGTTACAATGTAACATTCTGGATATGTTTTCCACTCTTGGGTGCTATTTCACTGCCGCGACATTGGGGGCGCATTCGAATGCAGCAGGCAAAGGCTTTCGGCAGAAAGATTTGCGCTTCATATTGGGACTGTTTCTCAACTGGATGGATGGGACTCAAAAGGGTGCGGAGGCCAGTTTACACAACACTCAGATTGCCCGATATTTGGAGGTATTGGTTAAGCACGGATTTGCAAAGCGCTCAGGCGTGGCCAAAGCTTCACGTTATTCGCTCACTCGCTCTGGACTTCTGGAATTAGTGACGCGACTGACTCGAGTTCCTGTGCACGCTCCAATGGAGCAGTTCTTTTTTGTAAATTATTTTGTAAATACATATCGGCAGCGACTCACCGAATTGGTAGAAAGAGAAGGAAGCTTCATGCCAGCCTCCCTAAGGTTGGAGCTAGAATCTTTGTTAGATTCTAAGGAGCTGATTCAAACTCAGATTCGATTTGTGGAATTGGAGATTCGCAAGCTCGCCGAGAGCCTTCGTGACACTCAAGGAGCAATGGAGCTCGCTGAAAGAGAGTCACGAAAGGGAGTTTCAGCTGAGGTCATTATTGGCAAAGTAGAAAAGGAATTTCCATATGAACTCAACAGTCACAAACCGCTAAGCGAGTTTCTCCATGATTTTCCGCCAGATCTGCGCCTTTGGGATTGACAGTGGGCAATCGGCAGCGAATGGTGAATCTATTTGCACCCCTAAGCGCCTATTTGAAATCCTACCTTTCAATCCTTAAGACTCTATAGCGCTCGTCAACATAGTTGTGTCGTCGATACGGCACGACTATCGTGTCGAAACACATTTCTCCACCGCGATAAGGCTCTGTGTGTGAAATGTTACCCAAAGGTAATCATCAAAAAATATGGAATCTCTTTGTCTGTTGAACTCTCCTGCAAAATATTCATTGTTTGCTAGGCTCATTTTTATATCATGCTTAGTACTTCATCCAGTAAAAGCTTGGCAGGCCCAACTCGAATGCCTTCTCCGCTAGAGTAGTCACTTGATGCATCTAGTAAGATCTGAAAGGCCGCTACCTTGGGAAATTTATTTTTGAGGTACTTGAGATGAGGGCTGATATTCTTTTCAGCAAGTTTGACTTCGATCATTGCCAAAGGTTTCTGGTTCTCACACAGAATAAAGTCGACTTCCCGACCTTCATGATCTTTATAAAATCGCAAATCCAATTCACGCCCTTGGGTATCTTCCATAAAGTGACACCGTTTTAGCAAGTGCATACCAATGAAGTTTTCAAATTTCGCTCCTGCATCTTTTACTAGGGTCCAATCATAATGATAGTGCTTTTGTTCTTTTTTTACGGCCTTAACCTTCGGAGACCCAAACGGAGAGATTCGAAAAATAGCGTAGAATCTTTCGAAAATGTTCAACCAGCGGGACAGAGTTTTGTGTGACACCTGCAAATCTTCTCGCAAAGAATTGATTGAAAGTGGGCTTCCCACCAACTCAGGAAGTCGCAATAGCAAAAGCTCTGCCTGACCTAGATCTGAAATTCTTTCGATCGATGAAATGTCATCTCGAAGAATTCGCTGCCTATACTCCCTCGACCATCGCCTTGCCTCAACCTCATGTCCCCCAAGAAAAGGCTCGGGAAACCCTCCCAAGTGAAGAAGATTTTTTAAATCACCTTGCGATTTAATTTTCAACTCATCCGTAGTCAAAGGGTAGAGCCTCAGGAAGTGATACCTTCCCTGCAGCGAATCTCCAGAGTATCGCAATAGATCAAGCCGAGCGCTTCCCGTGACTAGGATTTTTTTTTCACCTTTGTTCTTATCATAGAGTCCTTTGAGATAGCCACGCCATTGCCGATATTTGTGAATCTCATCAAATATCCAAAGCTGTTCAGGTGGAAGGATTCTCTTAAGAATTTTCTCTCGATCTTCAACATCATCCCAGTTCAAATAGGACTCCCTTGGCCCTAGAGATTGAGCCAAAGTCGTCTTGCCCACCTGTCGGGGCCCCCCCAGAAAGACCATTTTCTTTTTGAGATCATGTCGAACCTGATCCTCAAGGTATCTTTTCATACTATCCATAGTATCCTAAATTTTCACCCTAAGTCAAAATTAATATACGACATTTTCACCCTAGGTCAAAAATTTCGGATCTCTCCTAAACTTTCTCAATACAACGAGACATCCATATATCTGGCCTCATATAACTTTGCCATTTTATCAAACATATCTACTGCGATTTTTGACTTATTCATAATTATGCAAAACTAACATGGGCCACTATGCGAGTCACTTTGGTAGAAGATCCCAAGCACCTTAGCTATTTAGAACTCTTCTCTCGGCGTGTTGGGCCAATGGCCTGGTCGGTAATTGCGGAAGATAGAAAAGCGGGAAGTTTAAGGATTGAATTCGTTCATGAGAATTGTAATGGCTGCTCGCTCCAGCACGATTTTTTTGCGAAATGGGTTGGCTTGCCTTGCTAAATCTCCACGGATTTGTTTTGCTATTAAAATCGCCATAAAGATCGCCATAAAGATCGCGATAGTACCGAGGGAATGAGTGCTTTTTAAAATACCCCATCTTTTAGATTCCATTTTGCATTTTGGTGAGTCTGAGCACCAGCATCTGCACACCAAAGAGATTCGAGTTTTGGTTTGGAACATCTTTAAGGGCCAAAAGGGGCAAGCTTGGTATCACGATTTAAAGATGTTGGCGCAAAACAATGATTTCATTCTGCTGCAAGAAGCTGTTTTTCCTGATCACCAGAGAATCTTTGAGAAGGAGTTTTTGGGTTTCACTTGGTCATTTGCGACAAGCTTTGAGTTTGGTTTTAGTGGCAAGCGCACAGGCATTGCCATGGGCTCACGATTTCAACATTTTCATCACAATTGGCACCGCCACCATCAGGGAGAGTTTTTGGTGGGCCCACCTAAAGTGACCCTGCATCACCAGTATCGATCGCTGGATGATCTCACGTTTTCCTTGGTCAATTCGCACTCCGTGAACTTCACTCTCAATAGCCATTATTCTAGGCAGTGGCAGTCATTAGAGAACCTCATTGGCCATGAGTCAGGTCCACTGGTGGTTGCGGGTGACTTTAACACCTGGAATGCGAGACGTTGGAATTTTCTGGTGGATTTTATGGCGGA
Source organism: uncultured Pseudobdellovibrionaceae bacterium (assembly GCA_964388665.1). Taxonomy (GTDB): domain Bacteria; phylum Bdellovibrionota; class Bdellovibrionia; order Bdellovibrionales; family Bdellovibrionaceae; genus CALCCV01. The sequence continues at coordinate 40,696 of CAYMBJ010000001.1, forward strand.
GCACAGCCTGCAACCTATGCAATTGGATCGCGACCCGCGTGTGCTCAAGTTGGACCATGTGTTTTTTCGCAACTGCGAACTGATCAAAGCCAAAATTCGTGATGACATTCGCTCCTCAGATCATTGGCCACTGGAAGTCGTTTTGAGAATTCACGATTGACAACTGCAGTCATATTTTTGTAACCCATAGAGCTTCGCGAAACCCCTTAAGGCATCATCTGGTTCACTAAATCTGGTTCAGCAAAAGGAGCATGACACATATGAATCAATTATTACTTCCGATAATATCAGGAGTTGTCGGTCTTGTATTGGCACTTATTCTTTACTTTCGGGTAAAAAAGCAACCTTCTGGCAATGAAACCATGAATCGCATCGCCTCCTATGTGCGCGAAGGATCTATGGCCTTTTTGGTGCGCGAGTACAAGGTTCTCGCTGTATACACTGTTGTTGTTGCGGGTCTCCTTTCGATTGTGCTGGGGTACACTTCGGCAGTGTGTTTTGTTCTTGGTGCGGTGCTGAGTTTGCTTGCTGGTTTTTTTGGTATGAAGGCGGCCACTTACGCCAATGTGCGCACCACTCAGGCTGCTTTTTTGGGTTCAAAGCCCAATGCCCTGCTGATTGCCTTGGATGGCGGCGCGGTTATGGGTCTGTCAGTCGCAGGACTTGGGCTCATTGGTTTGGGCGCTCTGTATGTGATTTTTAAGGACAGCCCGCTGGTGGGCACTGTGCTTCATGCCTTTGCTGTGGGCGCTTCGTCGATTGCATTGTTTGCGCGCATCGGTGGCGGCATCTATACAAAAGCGGCAGATGTGGGTGCGGACATTGCCGGCAAAGTGATCGAAGGAATTCCTGAAGATGATCCCCGCAATCCAGGCGTGATTGCCGACAATGTTGGTGACAATGTCGGTGATGTGGCCGGTATGGGTGCCGATATTTACGAATCTATGGTGGCCGCGATTGTTTCAGCGATGGCCATTGGTCTGACAATTCCGGCGCTGCAGTTGCCCAGCCTCATGGTGGATGGAAGCGACAGTCGCCTGGCAGCAGTGAGCCTGCCGCTGCTGCTTTCCACTTTGGGATTGGTGATTTCCATCGTGGTGATCTTGATCACGCGCATGTTAAAGGGATCAGCTCCAGCAGCCGTGCTGCGAAGTGCGCTCATCATGCCGCCGATCATTTTGACCATCGTTTCTGTGATCGTGATGCCGATGTTGGGAATTTCACAAAACGTAACTTGGGCCTTGGCTGCGGGTGCGATGGGTGGAGCTCTGATTGGTTTGATCACGGAATACTACACTGCTGCCAGACCTATTCGCTTGGTGGCAGAGGCTGCTTTGACCGGACCAGGCACGGGAGTGATTCGTGGACTCGCCGTCGGTATGGAGTCTGTGGCGATTCCGATGCTCATTGTTGTGGTGGCAGCTTATGTTGCTGACTCTGCCTTGGGTCTTTACGGGATTGCTCTTTCTGCAGTCGGAATGCTCTCCGGTACGGCTGTGGTGATGACAGTGGATGCTTATGGTCCGATTGCAGACAATGCCGGTGGCATCTCCGAAATGTCAGCCTTGGGTAAAGATGTTCGCGCCATCACAGATGAGCTCGATGCAGTTGGTAATACCACTGCGGCCATTGGTAAAGGCTTTGCGATTGGCTCTGCGATATTGACCGTGGTGGCATTGTTCTCGGCCTTCAATATGGAAGTGAACCACATCCGCGAGGGTGCAGGTCTGGAAAAAATGTCTTTGGATCTGACCTCGACGCCCGTATTGATCGGAATTCTGTTAGGTTCGATTCTGCCATTCTTAGTGGGCTCCACGACGATGACAGCAGTCGGTCGTGCGGCAGGTAAAATCGTGGTTGAGATTGGTCGACAATTTCGTGAGATTCCGGGCCTCATCAAGGGCGAGGCGGAGCCAGAGACTTCAAAAATTGTGGACATAGCCACCCAAGCGGCGCTGGTGGAAATGATTTTGCCTGGCCTCATTGCTGTGTTGGCACCAATTGTTGTGGGATTTTTGTTAGGCCCTCAAGCTCTGGCGGGACTATTGGCGGGCGCGTTGGCAGTGGGTGCAACGATGTCTTTATTTATGGCCAATGCCGGTGGTGCATGGGACAATGCAAAGAAGTTTATTGAAAAGGGTGGCCTTCCTGGTCACAGCAAAGGATCTGAAGCGCACAAAGCTGCAGTCGTTGGCGATACGGTGGGAGACCCCTTCAAAGACACTTCGGGCCCTGGTGTTTCGATCCTGATCAAAGTGATGAGCGTCGTTTCCCTTTTGATTGCCCAGTTGATCGCAACTCTCTAATTGCGGAGGATCTGCTCTATTTGAAAAATTCAGACGAGCAAACCTCATATGAGCCATCCAAATCAGGTGCAGCGGAGAAGTCACGCTTGCCTGAAAAACCCGCTCCGCAATTTGTTTTAGCTCTGGAGAGACTTCGCGCGAAGTCTCTCGAGGGCCCAATGAGTTTTGAATTGGTGATGGAAACTCTTGGCGAAAAAAGTCATCTCCTGCTCACTTTGTTTTTGTGTTTGCCTTTTTTGCAACCCATCCCCTTTCCAGGATTGTCTACGCCGATAGGTGCAATGATGGCGGCACTTTCTTATTTTCATCTTCGCAAAAAGAAGCCATGGACACCCAATAAGGTTCGATACTATGTGTTTTCGCAGCGACACATGGCCGCTTTTTTGAAAGTGTTCTCGCGGGTCTGGTACTGGTTGAACAAAGTGCTTAAGCCGCGATTCAAATGGATGATCGAAAATCCACTTGGGCAGATCGTGAATCACCTCCTTATCGCCATCAATGCTCTTATGTTGGCACTGCCGCTGCCCATTCCATTTTCTAACACCATTCCCGCAATTGCGATTTTACTCATGTGCATTGCCTATCTCGAAGAAGATGGATTGCTGGTGTGCGCGAGCTATTTGGTGAGCGGGGTGGTTGGTTTGTATTTTTTTGGAATCTTTCTCTCATTAGAGTGGGGCTGGCAAAAGTTCATCGGCATTCAATAAAACATTGCGCAGCGCCCACCGGTTGTGAAATCTAGCCTTTGTCATTAACCTAACTCGGTGAAAGCCTTAATTATTGTCCCCACTTATAACGAAAAAGAGAACATCGTCGCCATCTTGACAGAGATTCTCAAGATAAACCCAGATGTGCATTGCTTGGTGGTGGATGACAACTCTCCAGACGGCACCGCCAGTTTGGTGAAGGCCATGAGCGACTACAATAAAAAAATATTTTTGCTCGAACGGGCAGGCAAAGAGGGCTTGGGTCGTGCCTACATTGCCGGGTTCAAATGGGGTCTTGCTCGCGACTATTCGCATTTTGTCGAAATGGACGCGGACTTTTCGCACCGACCTTCTGATCTCAAGCGCATATTGGCCGCGGGCGCCGGCGCCAATGTTGTGGTGGGATCGCGGTATGTTGCCGGAGGCAAAGTGGTCAACTGGGGCTGGACTCGCAAATTGATCAGCCGTGGCGGCAGTTTGTATTCTAGAATCATTCTTGGTTTTCCGATCAATGATTGGACGGGTGGATTTAATATGTGGACCCGCACCGCTATCGATGCCATTGGTTTGGATTCGATCAAGTCCAATGGCTATGCTTTTCAAATAGAAATGAAATTTCGCGCCTGCAGGGCCGGACTTGATGTGATCGAAGTTCCTATCACCTTTGAAGATCGGCGCATCGGTCATAGCAAGATGTCTGGCAAGATTGTTATTGAAGCCTTCTATCGCGTCTGGGGAATCCGCTGGAGTTGAAGGTGATCAGGCTTTTGTTTTTTGTGGTGGGACTGATTTTTTTGATGAACACGCCTTCAGCGCTCGCAAAATCCAGCTCCAAACCCACCTCCAAATCCAGCTCCAAACCCGGCTCCAAAGATTCCCCGCGAGAAAGCTTTGTTGTGGGAACCATTGTGAACAATCAAGCCATAGTTTATGACTCCGCCAATTTTGATGCTCGCCAGATTCGCTATCTAGAGTCGGGCAAGCGCTACCGGGTGAGTCAGAAGGTCTATGGGCCTTTCTATAAAATTCAAATCGCACGCGGCAAGTATGGCTACATTGCCGATTCTGATGTGATGGTCAAAAACAAAGCTACGCGCGGCAGCTCAAATAAAACCGAAAAAACAGTGCAGGCCTTGGAGCCTTTTGGTGAATCAAAAAAGAAGAAAAAGCCAAAAAGCAAAGTGGATCGCAGACCCTTTATCATACGAACCCATCAGGGATTTGGGCTTAACTATGTGCAGTACAAGGAAGACACCCTGGGTGATGTGCAAAAGGCTGATATGCTGTGGCTCTCTTACCAAATTTCGGGTCCGCAGGGATTGATGGAGATGGCCGATGCTGATGGTGGTCTGACACTGGGATTTTCGGCTCCGGATTATTATAAAAATATCACTGAGAATCCGGCTCGTGGCTTTATCTTTATGTTTCATCTGGTACCGCAGTTCACATACGCGCAGTCTCGGCGCAACTACACCTATTTTGGGGTCGGACCATTTTTTAAATTTTCGCATTTTGAAACCAAACTGAACATTGGCAATACGGGTTCACAAAAGTCATACAACCTTGATGATATGACCCTAGGTCTACTCACACAGGTGGGGATGGCCTTGCAGATCGGTGATCGCTTTTCCACAAGACTTGAAGGGCGCTACTTTTGGGATCGCCAGTCCTACTATGGCTTGAGTTTTATTTTTCAGTTTCCATTTTCTCATGAAGATACGCCGGCTGCGTCTAAACCGGATTAGCAGACTCCTGAAATACTCAGATACAGGCTAACAAATGGTCAGGTCATTGAGTCCGATGGCTCTCTTCTTGGAGCGCGCTTTGGCGAATTTTGTCGCGATACTGTTTAATATGCTCTGCGGACAGCTGGAGCTTGGCGGCATTGTCTATTAACTGATTGCAGGCGTATATCGAAAGACCAAGGCATTCTTGGTGCCATTGGTTCACCCTGTCGGGATCAGGTGCCGGCATTTCTGTTTGTGTCACCGAACTTATCGAACGCAGCGGAGATGTCATCAGCGCAGATCTTTTTGAGAGAAGAGCATTTTTAGCAGTGAAATCGTCAATCTCGTCCAGGGAGTAGAAGTTCATTAATATCGCGATCACACCCATGGCCATGATGGTGGAACCCCCGCCGAGCCTCAGCCATAGCGCTCTTTTTAGATTTGCAACCAGGTGCTCTTCGTGAAGATCTGCAAGAAAGAGCTTGCGATTTTGAGAGGATTTGAGCTCGCCGTGTATTTGAAACTCTTGCTCCTCGATGGCCTTGTTGGTGCTTGCGTGAGTGCGACAGATCTTTGCCAGAAGTGGATAGCCGTTTCTAGCTTCAAATTGTGAAATTTGTTTATCGCCGTTTTTGTCTATATGGTGCATCGATAATTTGTGCGATCGGTTTTTATTGTCAAAAACACGATTGGCAAAGCTGCTCAATCCCAAGCTCGTGGCTGTGCTTCGACCACTGGACTCGAGCGCTTTTGAGCAAAACTCTCCGCATGCATAGAGGGGTGATCCATTGAGAATCTCTCTCTCAATGATTCGGTACTTTTTATTAAACAGTCCAAACCAAGAATCTGATGGAGGGAAACTGCTGATTCCCCCGCCTATGACTTCGGTTGCGAGACGGTGGCGAACCTCTCGTTTCAGGCGAGTCCAAAGGGTTTTTCGAGAGCTGCTGATTTCCAAATCTGCACGTGCGGGTTTAACAATGGCAATCCCTGTGGGGTCAACCAGATAAAAGGGTTCATAGTGGTGTTTGCGAAACACAGTCACCCACTCTTTACGACGAGATTTTCCAGTTCCCCGTGTTTCTAAACGCTGCAGTTCAAATTCATAAAGGACAGCCTCTTGATCAAGGGAGTTGCCAATCCATCCACTCATGTCCCAGGCATAGCCCTGCAGTTCACAAAGTCCCTGAGGTGCGGAGCTGACCTTTGAGCGAGGCAGGTCTTCGATCTCGCGCGAACGACGGTGGCGGCGGATGGCCCCAGCAAAGAGAGCCAGGCCAATCGCCACAAAAACAAAGCCAATGATAAAGAAACTTCCTTGGTCAGCCAATACCATATTTTAGCAGTCTCGGCGTTAGGATGCTCTGGGGAGGTTCATTTTTAGACTCGGAGCTTGGCGGGCTTTTTCGCTGGCACGTAGCAGCTCTTGACGTTGATAGTTTAAAAAACCGGCCACAAACACATCGGGAAATTGCTCAAGGCGAGTGTTAAAGTTGGCAACCGCTTCGTTGTAGGTTTCGCGTCTATCTGCAATCATGCCTTCTAAGTCAGATACACGGTGCTGCAGTTGTGTAAAATTTTGATTGGCCTTGAGATCAGGATAATTTTCACCAATGGCCATCACGCCTTGAAGGGCCACAGAAATTTCTTGGTTTGCGTGAACCTTTTCACTTACTGACCGAGCCGTGCCATAAGCTTGTCTCGATTCTGCCAATTTTTTTATAAGATCCGATTCATAGCTGGCATATTGCTCGATCACCTGAATGAGCTGGGGAATCTCATCACAACGCTGAGTCAGAATGACATCGATGTTGGCCCAAGCCCTTTCTAATTGATGCCGCAGTCTAACGAGGCCATTGTACACATTCAAAAACATCAGTCCCGCTCCCAGCACAATCAAAACGAGAGTGATCGTCAGCATAGTACTCATGTGATAATCCTTTCCAAGATATCAGTCCGTCTCCGACCTGTTTCTCATCGGATGAGTATTGAGATTAATGAGACTTTTTATGTATCTGTTTGAGAGGATCTCAACTCGATACAGACTCTGTGTTTATCTGCGCTTATTTAGCAGATGAAAGCATTGAGTTGCTTGGTAAGACTGCCGAAAGAGTGTGTATGAAGAATATGAGATTGGTGATTGTGGCGAATCTATTAGTGGTCACGGTGCTCTTCACGCTTTGGGTCCTCGGAGTGTTTTCTCCTGAGATTTTGGCCACATCGGGTGGAAAGGCTTTTGCACTGATACTGGGAATTGGCACTCTGATGAGCCTCAGTTATATGGTTTTATCAGGTCAGATGACAGGTAGGTCGGAGATCACGACCTCTGAAGGCAAGTCGCAAGAAACGGATACAATGAACTCAGGACCTCAATTTAGGAAATAGAAAATTCGCTTCATGAGCAAAGCTTATGCACGAAGGCGATGGCATTTTCCGTGAAATGATTTCATTGCGATCGGACCAAGTCCGCCTGAGTGGCGGCCGGGGTTGCCGCGCCGGTGGCAGGTGAATTGCCTGATTGGCAAGTGGTTGATTTTCGTATAGTTGTCGTCACATGAAAAAATATGACGAGACCTTAACGGTGACTGAATTTGATCAAATGGGACTTTCTCCTGCCTTGATGGCCGCACTGGCCAAAGCAAAGTTTGTCAAGCCCACCCAAATTCAAGCAGAAGCGACGCCTCGGGCCTTGGCGGGCGAAGATCTTGTGGGCGTGGCGCAAACAGGAAGCGGAAAAACATTGGCCTACGCACTGGCAGTGGTTGCTAAGCTGGAAAAAAATCCAACCAGTCGTGCATTGATCCTTTCTCCAAGTCAAGAGACAGCCGAGCAGGTTCATTGGCTCTGCCTGGCGCTGTGTGCTGACCTCGATATTTCAAATTGTTTGATCGCACCGGGTACAGTGGTGGCGACTCAGCGAAACCTCTTGAAAAAAAATCCCCGGCTCATTGTTGCCACTCCTGGCCGTCTGAACGACCACCTCCAGCACAACAAACTTTTACTCAAAGGACTTGATATGCTGGTCATTGATGAAGCGGATCGCATGTTGGATTTGGGGTTTGAACAGCAACTCAAATACATGCAGTGCACGCTGCGTGGCACTCGCCAAACGTTGATGTTTGCTGCGAGCCTAAGTTCGCGGGCCGAACTGGTGGCAAAGATGTTTCTAGCCGAGGACGCTGTACTCATCCGCTCGACAGCGTCGGAAACTCCGGTGTCAACATTGGCGCAAAAGGTATTCTTTTTATCAGTGACACAAAAGCAGAATCGCCTGGTGGATGAATTGAAAAGCATGAAAGGTGGAGTTATTGTTTTTGCGGATAGCAAAGAAAACTGTGTCAGCCTGGGGCGCATTCTGAAACATCATGAATTTTCGGCTGATTTTATCCATGGAGATATGAATCCTGGACACAGGAATCGGGTGCTCAGTGAGTTTCGCGGACAAAGAATTCAAATATTGGTAACGACAGATCTGCTCTCGCGCGGTCTGGATGTTGCCCATGTCAATCACGTTGTCAATTTTGATCTGCCCTACAAATCAGATGATTTTCTTCATCGAATTGGTCGGACTGCACGGGCAGGACGAGAGGGGACAGCCGTGACCTTTGTGACTCCTGCCGACGGACGCACTTATAGAAAGATCAAAGGATTTCTTCACGGCGCCGCCGAGGCCACCCTCGCCAACACCTTTAAATTCACTGATCATTAGCAGGCTCCTGAAAAAGGAAAATCTGCCTGTCTTTGAGTTTTCCTAGTCGCTACTTGATGGGCTGCTGATGGGTCTGGTCAGTTCTTGATAGAGTCGTAGGCCAATCCAAGCGTCGGTGGCTGCATAGTTCAGTTGCCTTTCACTGAGCACTGCGGCTTCCCAATTGGTGAGCTTTGGGCCCTTTGAGAGTTTGGCCTGCATTACCTCTTCGGTCATGCCTTTGAGTCCAAAATTCTTTAGTCCTTTTTCTTTTGCAATGGTTTGCAATTCAATAAAATTTTGAGGCGCAAAGGGAAAGATCTTTTTGAGTTGCTTGAGATCGTGTTGAATGGCAACTCCCACCTTCACCACACTGCTATCTTCAAAAATTGTCCTCAATATATCAAACTGGCTCACAAAATGTGTGCGAATGAGGTAGGCATCTGTTTCCGTGGCGATTTGAATTAGGGCCACCTTATAAACATCACCTTTTTTGAAGCTTGGTCTGGTTTCGGTGTCAAAACCAAACGCTGTTACTGCCAACAGTTCTGTGGCGACACTCGCCAATTGGTGATCGTTGACAATAAGATGAATCTTACCTGAAAAATTGATATTGGTTTCAGAGACTGAGTTGGCCTGGTCTTCCATATTTAACTCCCTGTTTCAACGCTTGAGAACGGCATCGGCACGTCCCAGGGTCGCTTCAATGGCTTTCTTTTGCATACGATAGCGGGCGCTATTGTATATCACTAAAAGGTTTTTATAGCGCTTAAGGAGTTTGCTGGACTGGCGCAAAAAGTTTTCGTCGCGAATTCGATTAAAATCTGCAGAAAGTTTTTGTGTAAAGAGTTTGCCGTTATCTAAAGGCTCGGCCTCAGCCGAGGACAAGGCATTTTTGGAAAATTCTTTGCCGTTTTTTTCTTTGTACCAAGCCAAGAAATCTTTGTATGAAAACTCTATGGGTCCGAGTTGGTAGGCATGTTTTTGTGCCCCTGTGTATTTTTTAAAGTAAGCTTCAATTGGAATCCCATCAATCTCTTTGGCGACAATCGCACTGGGAACTTGGCGAACAAAAAGAAATCCCAAAAGATCCACCTCGCTATAGGATTTCTTGGCAAGCTCTTTAAAAACAAGGGTCTTATCGGGCTCGCCACCAAAAAATTTTAAATCATGCTTGTAAGCCATCTCTATGGCATAGGAGGTTTCACCATTGGGATAGTAGCCGTCCTTTGCTTTTGCTAAAACATGACTCTGTAGTCCCTCAGCATCTGCGGCTTGGGCCGCATCAATGCCCTCAATTAGGACCGCCCTCACGGGATATTCGCGAAAGGCTTCGTCAATGAGTTGAAAGGTTGGAGAGTCCACCTTGCGCGCGGGTTGACTGGCCAGATACAGCAGTTGCAAAGTGCCACGGCGGTAGGTCTTTTGATGAACATAGAGCGCAGGACCGGGAGGAGGGGTGGGTGCTGCGGCGGGAGAGTTGCCTTGCAAATCTGCAGATGGCGAGAGAAGCAAATCCGCTTTAAACAGTTCGCCACGTTTTTGTTTTTGATTAAAGAGAGAGCATCCGCTCACGACAAAGATAAACAACAATAGAATTCGAAATAACATAAGAAGATGATCGCAAATCCTGATGCATATGCAAAGTTCCAAATTCCTTTGGGTTCTGCCTCAAAAATCTCCACGCCTTGAGGTGAAAAGATTGACATGCTAGACCACTAGATTGGTTGCGCAAGGCGGCGCATCGGTGCTATGCCAGAGCCATGCTCATACACAAATTGGATCCACATCTCACGAATATCATTGCTGCTGGTGAGGTCTTAGAAAGACCGGCACAGCTGGTGAAAGAACTGATCGAAAACAGTTTGGATGCTGGTGCTGATGAACTGCGCGTTTCTGTTGAAAATTCAGGCCGCGATATTGAAATCACAGACAATGGCAAGGGCATGGGCGCCGAGGATTTGCTACTGTGCACGGAGCGATTCACCACTTCAAAGATTGCCAACGAAGCTGATTTATGGAAATTGCAGTCCTTTGGTTTTCGTGGCGAAGCGCTGGCCAGTGCGGCCGCCATTAGCGATATGTTCATTCGTAGCTCCTTGGTGAATTGCGATGAAGGGCATTCTTTAAAGATCAGCAATGGCGTCAAGTCCAAGTTGCTGGCGCAGTCTTGCCCACCTGGAACTCTGATTCGGATCAATAATCTTTTTGCCAATACTCCTGTTCGCGAAAAATTTTTGAAAACGGAAGCCGGGGAGTTTCAGGCCATTCGCCAAGTCATCAAAGCGATGGCATTGCAATTTCCTCACGTTGAAATTAAATACTATGAGCGCGACAAACTGCATTTGCACTTTCCAAAAGAGAATGCGCACTTTCGCGCCACTCGCGTACTGGGTGCAAAAAAGCTCTTTGAGGCCGTGCATGATTCGCCCGGGTTGAAAGTTCATATTTATTATACATCTCCTTATGATGTGCAAAAGAGCTCAAGAAACATTTGGTTATTTGTGCAGCAGCGATGGATTCAAGACCGCTCTTTGGTGAGTGCTGTATTGGAGGCCTATCGCACCTTTTTGATGCACGGCGAGTACCCTTCGGCAATGATTTCTATCGAAATGGATCCGGCCACGGTGGATGTGAATGTGCATCCTTCAAAGCGTGAGGTGAAGTTTGCTGACCCCAGTCGGCTCTTTCGTGCCATTCATCATAGCATCAAAGAGGCCTTGTCCACTTCACCATGGATTCCAGCAGGAGCATCACGGCAGGAATCCATTTCGCCATCTGCTTTGCTGGCGGATGCGCTCGTCCCAGAGGGGGGCGGTGGTGAGAGTTTGGCGCTGATGCCATTGCAAGACATGCGTGTTCAATACCGAAAGCTCAACTTTGACAATCAGGCAGAAGGTCCTGAAAGTCCTAAGGTTCTAGATAATCCAGGACACTGGAGCCGTATGCAGGTCATTGGCCAGAGTCACCTGACCTATCTCATTTGCGATTCAGGGCAAGAATTGATTTTGATTGATCAACATGCTGCCCACGAGCGAGTCCTGTTTGAAAAGCTTATGAAGGCAAAAAAACTGGGGAATATTCCCGCGCAGGAGATTTTAATTCCCTTGGCCTTTCAGGCCGAAGAGGACTGCGTCGAAAACATATGGAACCTTAGAGGCGATTTGCAAATTTTGGGCGTCAAGATTTCGCGCCAGGGCCCAGAGACTTTGCTCATTGAGAGTCATCCAGCTGCCGTAAAAGCCGACGCCCTTTTGGAGAGCTTACAAAAAATGGCCGAGTCCTTGCGCAAGGGCCAAGTTGTCATTCATTTGGAGCATCAATTTCAGGAAATGTTTTCGTCCTGGGCTTGTCATTCAGCAATTCGCGCGGGGCAAGCGCTGAGTTTGGTGCAGATGCAGGAGCTTTTGCGTTTGATGGATGAAGCGCCTCAATCATCATTTTGTCCACACGGGCGACCAGTTTCTATTGCCATGGGATTTAATGAGATTGAGCGAAAATTCGGGCGCATCACCTAGCAATGAAGTCAAAAGATGCACCTAGATTTATTTTTTTAGCTGGAGAGACCGCTTCGGGAAAGTCGGCTTGGGCACTGGCTGCTGCAAAAGAGTTCGGTATGGGGATCATCAACTGTGATTCTATTCAATGCTATCATGGCTTTCGCATTGGCGCATCACAACCAACGGCTGAAGATTTTAGGCGGCGGCCCCATTACCTTTACGACTTTGTTAAGCATCCCGAAGAACTTACAGTAGGGAGCTATCAGCGGCACTTTTATCAATTCATTGATCAGCTTAAAAATGAACCTGCCGAAATGACTCTTGGAGAGAGTGCCCATCTTGAAAGACCGCCAAAAAATTTTATAGTGGTTGGAGGCACGGGCTTTTATTTTATGGCTCTGGAGAAAGGTCTGCTCGAAGTTCCGGCGTCTGAGCCGATTGCGCAAAAACAGTTGGAAGAGTTGGCGGGCACGGCCTCGGGCTTAGCTGACCTCTATAGCGAACTCACGCAAGTGGATCCTGAAACGGCCAGTAAAATTTCGGCACAGGATGCTTACCGCATCGTGCGTGCACTGTTGATCATGAAAGCGACTGGAAAGAGGCTATCAGATATCAAACGGGAAAAGCTGAAGGCGGCTCCTGATTTTCCATATGCAATGACAAAGATCGGTATTCACATTAACAAAGAGGCACTTTGCCAGCGAGTCGAATCTCGGGTTGAAGCCATGTTTGAACAGGGATTTGTACAAGAAGTGATGGATTTACTGAAGATAAATCCCCCCGATTGGCGTCCCTTTCAAAGTGTTGGCTATAAAGAAGTTTTGGGATATATCGAGGGACATGATAGTCTTGATGCTACCAGAAAAAAAATTGTCACCAGCACTCTCCAATTGGCAAAAAAACAGCGGACGTGGTTTAAGCGAGATAAAGAGATGCGCTGGTTGGGCTATCAAGATTTAGATGGATTTTTGTTAGGTGTTGAAAGTTTTTTGAATGAATGAATGAATGAATGAATGATCCGTGGAGGAGAACTGTGTTAAAAAGCATGACGGGATACGCGAATGTGCAAGCGCAGCTGGCTTCGGGCGAAGTTGATATTGCCGTTCGCAGTGTAAATGGTCGCTTTTTTGAGGTGCGCTTTCATCTTCCCAAAGAGGCAATGGCCCTTGAAAAGGATTTTAAGCGTGAGCTTCTGAAGATTTTCCATCGTGGCAATTTTGATGTCTATATGGCCTTTCGCAATCGAAAACTGTCTGCCCAGAGTGTGACTTACAACGAAGAGTTGGCCCTTGTTTACAGTCGCCATATTGAAGCTTTGGCAAAAAAGTTGAACACTCCCGTGCAGCTCCATCCTGAGGCTTTAATCCGCATGCCAGAGGTGCTTTCTGCCAGTGTCGAAATGACCCTCTCGGACTCTGAAAAGGCAGGCGTGCTTGCTGCCTTTACTGCAGCTGCAGAACTTTGCAATGTGGAGCGGGTGCGCGAAGGCAAGGCCTTGCAAGAGGACCTGATCGGGATGATTGCGCAGTTGGAAAAAATAATTACCAGCATCCAAAGCCAAGAGGACACCTTCCGCGACGACCTGCAGGCGAAGATTGACTCACGGCTAAAGTCGCGAATGCAGAATATAGAGTTGGATCCGGCTAGACTCTCTCAAGAAATCGTTTATGTTTTAGATAAATCAGATATTCATGAAGAACTGGTGAGATTGCAAGAGCATCTCAAGCACTTTCACACATTGCTTAGTGGATCTGAGCAAACGGGTAGCGGCAAGAAGCTCGATTTTTATGTTCAAGAGTTGCTGCGCGAGATCAATACGATCGGATCCAAGTCGCAGAATGCGGTTTTAACTGGTATGGTGGTCGAAGCCAAATCATTGATTGAACGACTCAGAGAACAGGTGCAGAACATCGAATGACAAATAGTAAGAATAGCTCTATGTCAGGAAAAATGATCATCGTTGCAGCTCCAAGCGGAGCTGGCAAAAGCAGTTTTGTCGAGAGAGTCTGTACCGAAGAGCCACGACTCTTTGATACCATCACTTACACCACCAGGCCGATGCGGGTGGGTGAGTCGCAAGGGAAGCCCTATTATTTTGTCTCCACCAAAGAATTTGAGCAGAAGATAAGCGAAGATTTTTTTGTGGAGTGGGCCAAGGTCCACACCAATCTTTACGGCACTCCGCATGAGCAAATCCTAGGAGCTTGGGAGAAAAATTTTGCCGTCATTATGGATGTGGATGTTCAGGGGGTAAAGACCTTCACGCAAAAGTTCCCATCTGCGAAAACCATCTTTATTTTACCTCCCTCCATGGAGGAGCTAAAAAAGCGTCTGAAAAAGAGAGATGGAGATAAGATCCAAGACCTTGAAGTTAGGATGAAAAACGCCGAAAACGAGATTAAAGAAGCTCAGCATTTTGATTATCAATTGGTCAATGACGATTTCGAAGTCTCCTACCAGAAATTTAAGAAAATTGTTGAAGATATCTTAAATTCTTGATACCTCTGAACTTTTTGGAGGCACACCCGATATGGCAAGAGTTACAGTAGAAGATTGTTTAGAAAAAGTTCCCAATCGTTTTGCCTTGGTATTGATGGTTTCAAAAAGGGCCAAGCAGTTGATGAAGGGTGCCGAAGCCACTGTTGCGGCCAAGAGCAACAAGGTCATAGTGACCTCTCTTCGCGAAGTGGCCGCTGGCAATGTGGGCTATGAAACCACAATGGATCCAATGTCAGCCCTACAAGAGATCGAAAAAGATCTAAATAAATAAATCACAACAGTATCTTGATTTCACAATGGCGAAGAGGCTCTTCACGTCCTCTTCAAATGAGTGGGGCGGGCCTGCCTCGTATGGGCCTCTTTACCCACAGAATCTAGGCGAAAAGTGCTTTAAATACAGGCATATAGCAGGATTGTTCCTGACCGGAGCTCGTGACCAGCGACCTAGGTTTTGCTAAATTAGCAGACGATTTACTTACATTAGCTTTCAGTTAAGGCATTTGCTACAATAGAGCTCTATGACCATAGAGAAAGTCACAGAAAATTCTGCCGAACAGCCCATCACGAGCAAATCGGTACGCATTGTCGATGATCTCCTGGCTATAATTCAAACTTACCTTCCTGGTGCCGATCTCAGCATTGTTTCTAGGGCCTATGCATTTTCTGAAAAGGCGCACAAAGGCCAAGTCCGACGCAGTGGCGAGCCTTATATATTTCATCCATTGGCTGTGGCGGCCATACTGGCGGATCTGCGGCTGGATTTAGATTCCATCATTACGGGTTTGCTCCATGACACGGTCGAAGACACGACAGTCACTCTTGCAGATGTGCAGCGTGAATTTGGCGAGACGGTGGCGGCCTTGGTGGACGGAGTCACGAAGATTTCGCTGATCAAATTTCGTAACAGTGTCGAAAAGCAGGGCGAAAACATTCGCAAGATGATCGTGGCTATGGGGCGCGACGTGCGCGTGGTGCTCGTGAAGCTTGCCGATCGCCTTCACAATATGCGCACGCTCAATCACATGCCGTATGAAAAACAATCTGGAATTGCCTT
The DNA here is from genome assembly GCA_964388665.1 of uncultured Pseudobdellovibrionaceae bacterium. Lineage (GTDB taxonomy): Bacteria > Bdellovibrionota > Bdellovibrionia > Bdellovibrionales > Bdellovibrionaceae > CALCCV01. The sequence continues at coordinate 56,177 of CAYMBJ010000001.1, forward strand.
AGAGACCTTGGAGATCTACTGCCCCCTGGCTGGACGCATGGGTATTATGAGCCTAAAGGTTGAGCTAGAAGACCTATGCTTTCGCTACTACCGTCCAGACCACTATTATCAGCTTGTCCAGCAAGTAAAGAAAACAGAAGCCGAGACGGATCGCTATATCAGTGAGGTCATTTCAAAGGTTAAAAATTCGCTTTCCAAAACAGGAATTCAGTTCGAAATTTATGGTCGCTCAAAGCACTATTGGTCCATCTATAGAAAGATGCAAAGTCGTAATATTGACTATGATCAGGTTTATGATGTCCTCGCCTTTCGGCTGATCGTGGGTACCGTGAGTGAGTGTTACGAAGCGCTGGGGCATATTCATGCTATGTGGAAGCCCATCCCTGGTCGCTTTAAAGATTTCATAGCAATGCCCAAGGCCAATAACTATCAGAGCTTGCACACCACAGTGATTGGCCCGGGCGGTGAACGCATAGAAATTCAAATTCGCACACGGGAAATGCACATGGTGGCTGAGCGCGGAATCGCCGCTCACTGGAAGTACAAAGAGGGCGGGCGCGCCTCCATCGAGACTGCAGAGCAAAGCAAGTGGTTGCAGGATTTGGTCTCTTGGCACCAGCAGATGCGCTCTCCAGAGGAGTTTTTAGAAACAATCAAGACCGATTTGATGGAAGCCGAAATCTATGTATTCACCCCAAAGGGTGAAGTCCGAGACTTGCCTGACGGAGCTACGCCCGTGGATTTTGCTTATGCGGTGCACACCGAATTGGGCAATCAGTGCGTTGGCGCTCGAGTCAATGGCAAGATGGTCCCGATCAAGCATGCATTGCAAAATGGTGACACTGTCGAAATCGTCACATCTAAGACGCAAAGTCCATCAAAGGATTGGCTTAAATTTGTTGTTACCAATAAAGCGAAATCAAAAATTCGAGCCTTTGTTAAAGAGGAGCAGCGTCGCGCCGCTCTGATTTTGGGAAAAGAATTGGTAGAAAAAGAATTTCGCAAGCGTTCAGCAGCTTCGAGCCGCCATCTCAAGGGTGAGGTTTTTGAGCAGTTCATCAAAGATCATGGCGTGCACACCACAGACGAACTCTACGTCAAGATTGGTTATGGCCGGCTGGAGCCTCGGCATCTCGTAGAAAAGATGATGCCGCCAGCGAATGCTGATAAAGCGCAAGTGGATGAGCCCACATCATTTATGGAAACAGTGGTTAAAAGTGCTGCAAAAAAATCGCGGCGCTCAGGATCACTGGTATCTGTGCAAGGGATGGATGATGTTTTGGTGCATTTTGCCAAGTGCTGTTCGCCGATCCCGGGCGACTCGATCGTCGGATTTATCTCGCGGGGGCGAGGGATTGCTGTGCACCGATCCGATTGTGCAAAGGTTTTTCAGCAGGATCAACTTAAAAGAATTGAAGTTAGTTGGAATCTTCAGCCTATGGAGGCTCCACAGCGCTCGGTCAAAGTTAAGGTGTTGAGCCAAGATGTGCCTGGCCTTTTGAAGTCCATGAGCGAAGCCTTTTCCATACACGGAATCAATATTGAGTCGGCACAGATTCGAACCACCAAAGACAAAATGGCGATCTGTGTGTTTTCGATTTCTGTAAAAGACGCTTCGCAATTGAATTTAGCGATCTTGGAATTGCAAAAGATACGCGGCATTGTCGGAGTCCAAAGGATCATGAACTCGTGAGGTGCACATGAAAATCATTGTTCAAATGGCCAGCTGTGATCAAATTGAAATCGAAAGAAAGGGCACAGAAACAAAGTGGCTCAGAGTGAAGGGCTGCTTGCCACTGCTGAACGCTCTCAATTCAAGAGTAAAAAATGAAGGCGGCGATCCGGCGCTGTGGCGATTGCCAGAAGGGCAGAATCACGTGGACATGCTGATGCGCGAGTTGATATTGAAATCACAGAATCAGTGGGCCTTTCCATACAATCATGAAGAGCTCTGTCATTGCCGCAACGTCAACACCAGTACAATTGATGAGGTGGTGTTGCTTGGCGCCCATCAACCAGAAATAGTATCGCAACTGACATTGGCAAGCACGGCTTGCGGCACCTGCCGCCCCGATGTCGAAAAGGTGATACAGTATCGGCTTCATTTGAGGTAAGCTCGAACGAAATGAAAATTAAAAAGCGGAAAAGTCATGACTCTATAGTCAAACAGAAAACGGTTGTAATAGTTGGCGGTGGATTCGGAGGGTTGCGAGCTGCCAAGGAGCTTGCCCAGCTGCCAGATCTTAGGATTTTATTGCTGGATACTAAGAACTATCATCTTTTCCAGCCGCTACTTTATCAGGTGGCGACGGCCGGCCTCAATGCGGCCGATATTGCAGTGCCAATTCGGAGCCAATTTTCAACTAATAAAAACGTTGAGGTTCATTGGGCCAAAGTCAGCGAGGTCGACCTAGATCTCAATCTCGTGAGAGCTGCGGAGCAGAACTTGGAAGTGGAATTTGACTATCTGATCCTTGCCTGCGGAGCCCAGCACAGTTACTTCGGAAAAACGGACTGGGAGGAGCATGCTCCTGGGTTAAAAACTCTCGAGCAAGCCACCGAAATTCGAAGAAAAATTTTGTCGGCATTCGAAAATGCAGAAAATGAATACGATCCCGTAAAACAACGGACTTTTTTGAATTTTGTCGTCGTAGGCGGGGGGCCAACAGGAGTTGAGCTGGCAGGAGCCATCGCTGATATTTCGCGAACGGTGCTCATTGAGGACTTTCGTAGGATAGATCCATCGTCAGCGCGAATAATTCTTGTGGAGGCGGGATCTCGTATTCTGGCAAGCTTTTCTGAGGAACTCTCAGCTCAAGCCAAAAAGGACTTGGAAGAGCTAGGAGTCAAGGTGCGACTGGGCACTCGAGTGCAGCAGATCACATCCCAGGGGGCGCAAGTTGGTAATGAGTTTGTTCCGTCTCATTGTGTTTTCTGGGCGGCTGGCGTTCAAGCCAGTTCACTGTTGATCTCTCCCGTGCCTGAATACGATCAAGTCGGTAGAATTAAGGTTACGCCCAAGCTAGAGATTCCCAATCGAAACAATGTCTTTGTTATTGGTGATATGGCCAGCATTGAAGTTAAAGGCGGAGGAAAAGTGCCTGGGCTCGCACCCGCCGCCATTCAGGCTGGCCGTTATGTGGCTCAATCTATTCGGCTTTTGGCGCAAGAAAACGCGCCCCAAGGCGACTTCGTTTATTTCGACAAGGGCAGATGGCTACGATTGGAAAGTATCGAGCCGTGGCCGAAGCGAAGGGGTTTAGGTTCACGGGCTATTTCGCTTGGCTAACTTGGCTGTTCATTCATGTGCTTTACCTCGTCGATTTCAAAAATCGAATTTCCGTCTTGGCCCAATGGGCATGGAGTTATTTGTTTTCTAAGCGAGGTGCTAGGCTGATCACCTTTCCAGGCAAAACCACAGTTTCCACAGACAGGCTCCTGAAAAACTCAGATACAGACTCCTCAAAAAATTGAGACTGAATCGAGGCGCAACGAATAGGCCTGTTATTCTGACTCTTCTTTTTTAGGAGGCGTGGGCCACTCTATGGGAATGATCTTCTCGGGAAATTGCTGGTGAAGCAGATAGTGCTCCAGAAGGGGTTGCAGCTTGCGCCGACATGAGCCGCCACAGGCGCCGACTCCGGCGGTGGTATCATCAAATATTTCGTTTAGAGTTTTAGCGCCGCTGACGATCGCTTGTTCAATGGTGTCTCGCGAGATGTTGTTGCAGCGACAAATGATTTCTTTTCGTTTTTGCTTTTTCATTTGCACACCACAGATTTGAGAGTTGGCGTTCTGCCCCAAATGGCATTTTCAATTTGAGGCTAGTTGCTGTCCATTTCGCGAAATGCGAGTTCGAAATGATTCATGACTGTTTCTTTGAGTTTGTTCATGTTCATTTTGACGTAGGCACCGGAGCTGAATACATGGCCCCCGCCACCGAGTTCTTCAGCAACGGGCAGCACTGGGATCTTGCCTTTGCTGCGCAGGCTGAGTTTGTAAGTGCCTGGACCATCTTCGCGAACGATAACTGCCGCCTCTAGGTTTTCGATGTTCATGAGCATATCAATGATATCGCGCACATCATCTGGATCGAGTTTATACTGCATCAGATCTTGGGATAGCACGCGTACATAGGCGACTCGCAAATTAAACGAATACTCTATGCGCGACAGTGCGCTCGCTAAAAATGCGATTTTGTTCGGGGTCTGGTGGGCAAAGAGGTGGCGATGAACTTTGGTCACATCTATATTGTGGCCCAGCAGCTCCGCAGCGATCAGATGACTTTTGGGCGAATTGCGAATGTAACGATAGAGTTGCGTATCAAAAGTGATGCTGGTGTAGAGTGCCTCTGCAATCTGAGTGTCTAGCGGCACATTCAAGGCTTTGATCAATTCGTACGCCATTTCTCCAGTTGAAGCTGCTTGTACCTGAATCCAAGAATCTGTGGAGGGCGTCGGACCAGAGGTCAACACGGGGTGGTGATCAACAAAGGCAATGGCTTTGGAGCGCTTTTCGATCTCTGAAAAGAGTGGTTCGACGATGCGCCGGTCATTGGTGTCAAAGATCAAAGTCAGATCAATCTCGTCGGGAATTTTTAGATCGTTGAGATAAATTTGGATGTGCTTTTCAGGCGAAAGAAAGCGGTACTTGCGAGGCGTCTGGTCCACATTGATGACATGGACGTCTTTTTTCAGTTTTTTGAGGGCAAAGGCCATTGCCAGCTCTGCGCCCAAGCCATCACCGTCACATTGCTTATGCGTTGATAAAACCAGGGTGTTTGCATCTTGAATTTGTTTTACAAGTTCTCGCACTGATTCAAGTTTACTCCGACTGTGACCCGGGTCATGCGAATATGCGAAAACTTTACCAAGGGCGAGACTGGGTGAGATTGGGCGAGGCTGGGTAAACTCGGTGGATGCGCAAAATTTCCCCAAAAGCGCATTGCGGCAAGAGCGAAGCTTGTGGGTCTAGCTAAGCTAGAGTATACTTTTTCACTTGATTTGGAGGTCTTTATGACAGGTATGCCGGAAAAACTACCAATGACCATTCGTGGTAAGAGTCTCATAGAAGCAGAGTTGAAAAGGCTGATGCTTGAGGAGCGACCTCAGATAATTAAGGCCATTGAAGAGGCGCGAGCCCAGGGCGATATTTCAGAAAACGCAGAGTATGACGCGGCAAAAGAGCGACAAGGCATGATTGAGGGGCGTATTTCTGAGCTACAGGGTAAGTTGGCGACAGCAGAAGTCGTTGACCCAAAATCTTTAAAATCAGATCGAATCGTCTTTGGCGCCACGGTAAAAATCATGGACCAAGAGACTGAAGATGAGCATGTTTATCAGATCGTTGGCGTCGACGAGGCCGATGTAAAGAAGGGCATGATTTCTATTTTATCACCGATTGCGCGCGCGCTCATTGGTAAAAAAGTGGGCGATTTAGTATTGGTACAGAGTCCAAAAGGCGACAAAGATTACGAAGTTCTCGGTTTTGAGTTCAAGTGATTTGAGTTCGATGCCAAATTAGTCAATAATCATATTCATGAATGAACAGCAAAACAGAGACGCGGGATCTTCGTCCTCGTCTCCACCAATGGTGATGGATCAGCCTGGGAAAAGGTTATTTTTTCTTGGTGTGCTGATTTCCATCATTGTTGCCTTCGTAGTGGATTCGCAGCTTTCCCCGCCAAAATTGAAAGTCGCCATGAAGTCGGCCCTGGTGCACATTCACAAAGACGTAAAAGTGGATTTTGAGTCAGCCCAGGTTTTTTTTCGCCGGGGAGTGTTGCCCAGCTTTCGCTTGGTGGTAAGTAATGTTGAATTGATTTCGCAAAATCGTTGCTGGCTAAATCCCATTCTTGCTGCGCCTGAAATTGAACTACCACTGGATTTTTTCGCTTTGATTCGTAACCATTCTCCTTTTCAGGAGCTCATTGTTAAAAATGCAGTGCTTAAATTGCGCGGTAAAGTCTCTGACTGCGCCGCGCCCGCCACAACAAAAAATGGCGTACAGACCGAAGGCTCCTCTGAGTCGCCACTGACACAAGTGCCATCAGAGACGGATGTCACGACAGTGACGACAGATGCAATCCCTGATGAGGCGGAAGTTGCGAAAGTAGACGCACTGGCTGAGAGTGCAGAGGAAGAGGATCGGTCTGGAAATTTAAAGAGAATTGAGATTGATTCTTTAGAAATCTATCATCAAGATTTCCCGGGAAAAAAATGGACTGTGGAGTCGTTAAATGTCAGGAGCGTGAGCTTCGCACCTCGAGTTTTTTTTCTAACTGCGCGCACGACTTTGGCGCAGGATTTGGCTTCTAGTTTTTTGTCTACGGCGACGCTTGAGCTGAAATATTCGGAGGCAGAAAAGCGACCTCGAGTAGAGGCAAAATTTGATGGTCATTGGAGAGAGGGCACCTTTGCCACGAGGGTGAATTGGATGCAGGGCCAAGAGTTTGTGCCGATTGACATTCGCTTGAACCAAATGCCCGTGGTGAAATTGATTCCGCTATTGGAATCACCGCCACAGTGGATAAAGAAGATCGATCCTCGCAAAGTCTGGATTAGCTTAGATAGCCACTATGAACACAATATTTTGGATTGGAAAAAATCTCGCGGCAACTTTGCCAATGTTTCAGTGGTTGGAGACTTGGGTGTTATAAAAAGTTCTTTGATAGATATTGAAAGCCTCGCACCGCTGAGGTTCAAGCCCAGCTCCGTTACTTTTGAAGCAGTCCAGGTTATAGACATATTACGGGAGTTGGTTCCGGCCAATTTTAACTCTTGGATTGCAGACGGCGGCAGCTTTACTGGTGAGCTTCGACTTCTTCCCAATAACGAATCAAAACTCAATGGCGAGCTGAATAACATCCACTTTATCTTTGCAAATCAGGGCGAAAGAAGCTTGCAGAGAGCTTCGTTTGAAATTGGTATTGAGGCCAGTTCCAAGCAGCTCTTGGTGCGCGTGCCAAGCATTCGCCTTGAAGAAGGCCGGGCCCACGGCGAGCTTCAGTATTTTCAGGATTTTGAAAGCGAACAGCAAAAGTTTAAGTTTCAATTTAGTGAGCTGGCGCTCAGTCCACGGGTCTATTCTTTGTTTTTTGATGCAAAACCCACCACATTTTTTGAGGGGCTTTTTGAAATTGAAACGTCAAAAAATCATTGGAAGGCGGCCAAGGGCTTTTTGCAAAATTCAGCTCTGGGAATCGAAGGTATTCGTATGGTCTCGCCAGTGATGTTTTTTTCGTTGCTAAATGAAAATTTGGCGATCAGAATTAAAAGTGGACAGGTAGACGTAGATCCCAGTTCTCCAGTTGCGGAGTTTTTTCGGTCTCGATTGGGGGAGGATGCAAAGTATCTGATGAATCTGCAAGGATTGAAGGCCTTGGTGGTCGCAGATCCAAAGCGTGGTTTTCAGTGGAAGGATTTGGAGTTGCAGTCAAAGAGCAAGAGCACTACAGTGATATCTTCAGGATCGTGGGATGACAGCGCTGAGGTATCCGGACAACTTCATCTCAAGGTTAATGGAAAATCGAAGTCCTTTGTCATTCAAGGTACCCGTGATAATCCTGAGTTTGTTAGCAGCAAAAAGTCGGGAGCGAAGAATTGACGATACTGTATGTGCTTGCTGTGGTGATGATTGGACTTGCTAGTTATGCAAGGTGGTCACGCTCACACAGTAAAGATCTGTTCAATTGTCAGCTTCAGGCCCATCGGGGATTTTGGCTGGAGGGACATAAAGAGAATTCCTTACAATCGTTTCGACGAGCCAAAGCCCTGGGATTTAAGATGTGTGAATTGGACGCCCGATTATCTGCCGATGGGATTCCAGTGGTTCATCATGACCCCTATATTGTAGATCCAAAAAATGATAAAATTTTTGTCTCAAGCCTGTCAGCTCAAGAGCTCTACGAAAGGTATTCAATTTTATCTCTATGGGATGTGCTAAACGATGCTGACGGAACTCAGTATTATAACGTCGAGATCAAAGCTGAGGGTATGAGTTTCGTGCGCATTTCGCGAAAAATCGGTCGTGCGATTGGCAACCATTCTGGGCGTGTGCTGATTTCCTCTTTTCATCCTGGAGTGCTCTTTTTGACCGGTCTCTATTGTCCGCGCATTCCCAAAGCCTATTTGGTTGAAAAGTACACTCTTATTGAAAGACTTTGGCTGATATTTCTTCCAGTTTCGTGGGTGAATTTGAATTTTGCATCGATAAATCCGCAAAACGTTAAAAAGCTAAAAGCCAAAGGGTTTCGCTTAGGCTCGTGGACCGTCAATGACACTGTGATTGCCAAGGAGCTATTGGCAATGGGTATAGATAGCGTGATTACCGACTCAATAACAAAAATATAGCCGTGACTGTGCTGTTGGGCAAAGGATGTCGTATTGAAGAATGACTCGGAATCGTTGATTTGTTCGTCTAGTTGCTCAGAGCGCAGAGTCTCTTATTGCGGATTGGGTGCAATCGCGCTGGTCTTTTTGACGTCCTGTGCAAGTATGGTAAATTTAGAGAGTCCCAAGGTGGATGTTAAATCCGTTCAAGTCGAAAACATCAACGGAAATTTTGCGACTTTGCGATTCGCTGGTACGATACAAAATCCCAACTCTGTAAAAATTGAAATCAATAAAATCAATTACGATTTGCAATTGAACAAGAAGAAAGTTGCCGCAGGGATGTATAATGAGGTTCTCGCTGTAGCCGGCAATGCCACGGGGGAGTTCAGCATTCCCGTTCAATTTGCCGTCAGTGAAGTTTTTGAGTCTGTACTTAGTGCTCTTTTGTCGAGCAAGGTGGAGTATCTTTTGGTGGGCTCTGCTGATGTTGGTTGGATTCGGATTCCCTTTCAAGATGCAGGAGAAGTGGCCTTTTGAAAAGGTGTAGGCAATTTAGGGAGTGTATGCAATTTGAGTTAATGAGTAAAATGATCTTGTCCTCAAAGAGTAGACACCTGAGTTATCCGGCTAACGCCGCTTGTTCGCACTCCACTGGGCTCATATAGCCAAGCGAAGAATGCATTTGTTTGCCTATTGTACCGAACTTCAATCGTTGTGGGGTCCATTTCGCTTTCAATCGGGTGAGTGATTTGGGTTGTCAAAACTGGACCTGAATTTTTTCAGCGCTTTTTGGGGCCACAGTACCCCTTTTGAGATCTAGAGTTGTTTGCCGAGGTTGACGGAGCCATCTTCAGGTTTGCTCACTGACAATCCCGCCGTGAGAGCGGTGCCGTTGGTTGATCGGCCGTATGTAAAACCTTACACAAAGATGAAAAGCCAGGCATGGGTGGCTCAAACCCCAGCGGACATCCTCAATCCTGGAGTAGCCCAAAAGATGACGCATCTTAATCAAAACCGATATTGGCAAAATTTGTCCCTTTCTTCAAAGTTTCAAATCGAATTGGCTCGCGCATGCAAATTGAGTTTCAGAATGATTTGGTTTTGGACAACATATAGATAAAGCATTACAATTGATTGCGTGATTGAGCCAAAACGAATAGGACGATTCTTAGTCAAAGACGATGAAGGAAACCTAAAGCCTGACGTTTCGATAGGGAATCTTTCAATAGATTGGCTGCCAGTCTTAGACTTCATTGTGGATTCTCTTTTTCGTGAAAAATTGGTTCAGGGTGTATTCGTCAGAGGATCAATTCCGCGAGGACTCGCGATTCCCAGGGTCTCTGATGTTGACATAATATATATCTCAGAAGCTCAGGACAAATTGCTTACTAGGCACATTACCCAGACCGTTGCTCTTAAGTTTCCGATCGTGTCTAAGGTAGAGTTGGTCCGAGTTGATCAAGCAAAATTGAATCGAATTGGAAAAAACAGAAAGCGTCCTTATTACCATATGTTATTAAAAACACAGAGCCTTTGCTTGGCAGGGGCCGATATAACTCAAGAAATCCCCCCTTTCAAAATAGACGCAGAGTTGATTAGTCATGTTTTTTCGTTGAAGGAAGAATTTGAAGCCCTGCCAGAAATGATCGCGGAAGATCTGAATCGAGGAGAAGCCTCACAAGCCGCCAATCAATGGTTTTCCCGACGACTAGTAAGGTCTGGACTTGAAATCACCTTGAATCGGGCAGACCGCTTCACTCGAGATTTATATCTCTGTTTTGAGCAGTTTTCAGACTACTATCCTAGCTGCTCAAATTCTATGTTTCGAGCTCTCCAAAATTGCCTGAACGGGGACCAGGATTGCTCAAACTTTCGAGAGCTCGTGGATTTTCTTCACGAGGAGAGCGTACATTTGAAGAGCGGCGATTAAAAACACTTCCTTTTAGAAATATCGGTGGTCAATTTCGCCAGATTCCGGATTATGAGCCTGCCTCTGGTGTTTCATGAATACAGAGGATCTAGTCGGCACTTGGCGATCTTGATCTCATCACGCCATCCCCTAAGCACCACCCTTGCAACTGAGACGGCCATAGATCTTGGTTGCGGAGCTTTGACGTGTTTTGTATTGTCTCACCATATGTCATTTAAGGCACAAGCAAGCATTGAAAGAAGATTTTTCTGATCGCTCAAAGACCGAGTTTATCCATTGGATGGGTAAGTCCATTTTGTCATTGTACTTTAAATCTGCGGGGCAGCTCGTTTACCATAGGCGCCAAAGCTCTGCACCGGCACGCCTAATTTATGCAAAAGCGCTAACTGTACGTTAGCCAATGGCTCTCCGGGTGCAGCTGCCTCAGTCGCATACTGGATTCTTCGACCCGTATTCATCGCCCCTCCAGCTTGCCCGGCAATAATAAACGGAACTCCGACATGATGGTGGTACTCTGGAATCGACATACCAGATCCCATGAGGATCATAGAGTTTTCAAGGAGTGAAGCTCCAGTTCCGTCTCGCCTTTGCTTTAGAGCTTTTACAAATGCTACCTAGTTTCGAACTATTTCTCGGGCGGCCATCCGCTTTTGTTCAGTTCGAGGGGCGTTGTTAAGATTCTGTGAATGTCCAACATCATGGTAACGCCTGCTCATCCCCGGAAATCCAAACAATAATCATTAGTGCGAACAATTATCCATGATGCAACAGGAACGTACGTGTCTCTATTATAGACGGGCTGTCGATACGGCACGATTACTTGCAAACATGCCTTAGTCCCCGCTTTAATTGTCCTTTTCTTTCTTTGCAGTTTCCTTGTTTTTGAGACGAGGACTATCGTCAGAAATGTCTTTGGCGTCCACTTCGATCTCGTTGTAGGACTCCTTAAAGTTGCGAATGGCTTTGCCAATCGACTTGGGGAGTTGGCCCAGCTGCTTACCGCGAAAAAACACCGCGAAGACAAGAATCAAAATCAAAATGTGAGCTAGACTAAGGCCTAACATAAGTTAAATCCTAACATGTGAAGAATGTTAAATCAGCTTGAGATTTTGTCAATAGGTGAATGCACATTTGAGAGCTCGGATTTGACAGCGACGACCACGGTGAGTTTCAATGGATTCTCGATATGAAATCAACTTTGCTCATTGTTGCTCATCCCAATTTGATCGAATCAAATGCAAACCGCGCGGTGCTTGAAAAAGCACGCGAGATCCAAAACCTTGAAATTTTAGATCTGTACGCAGAGTATCCGCAGTTTTACATTTCTGTAAAAAAAGAAAAGCAACGGCTGCTACGAAATCAGGTCATCATCCTTCAACATCCTTTTTTTTGGTACAACGTCCCACCACTGCTGAAGCTATGGATAGATGAAGTTTTGGAGTTGGGGTTTGCCTACGGTGAAGGTGGTACGGCTTTGGCTGGAAAAGAACTGCTTGTGTCCATAACCACCGGTGGCAGCGCCAGCGCCTATCAAAAAGATGGCGCCAATTCCTTTACCATTGAGCATTTTTTAGCAGCCTATATTCAAACGGCAAAACTCTGCGGGATGAAATGGTGGCCACATTTGGTCTTGCATCAGGCCGACGTCGCCACGTCAGAGGAGGTCGCTCAACATGCCGAGGTGGTGCAAGCTCGGATTCGTCAACTGATGCTGTCAGAACAGGTACTCTCATGAAGCAAGATTTGATTCACTTGGCGGCTCTGTTTTTATTGTCGACGGTCGTGTTTGTGCCGGTTTTTGTGCGCTTGGGCTTGGGTTCTGTGCTTGGATATCTTTTTGCGGGCGTGGTGTTTGGGCCCAGTGTTTTTGGTCTGGTCACGGATTACGAGCACATTATGCACTTTTCTGAGTTTGGCGTTGTTCTGCTGCTTTTTATTGTTGGCCTTGAGCTGGAGCCAGATAAACTGTGGAATTTGCGAAAGAGAATTTTTGGTGCTGGCACAATACAGGTGCTGGCTTGCGGCCTGTTGGTGGCGTTGGCAGCAGTTTTTCTGATGCAAACCAACTGGCCAGCCGCCATTGCCATCGGCATGGCCACATCACTGTCGTCAACGGCCATAGCTTTGCAGATCTTGAATGAGCGCAATCTATTGAATACGGATTTGGGCAAGAGCTCGTTTTCGATTCTGCTGTTTCAGGATTTGGCGGTGATATTGATGATTTCGCTTTTGCCCATTTTGACCACTCAAGAATCGCCGAGCGTTCACATCGGAGACGGCGAATCCCATTCGGGAATTTGGCAATTTTTAAAAATTGCCGGTCTATTTGTTGGGCTTTTCTTTGTTGGCAAGTGGACTCTTCGGCCGATGTTGCGGTGGATTGCTAGCTTGCACCTGCGCGAAGTGTTTACGGCCTTTGCCTTATTTATAGTTGTTGGTATGGCATTGCTTATGGATTCGCTCGGTATCAGCCAGGCCTTGGGCGCATTTTTGTCAGGCGTCCTCTTGGCAGAGAGCGAGTATCGCAAAGCTCTCGAAACAGATTTGGAGCCCTTCAAAGGCCTATTGCTGGGGTTGTTTTTTACTTCGGTGGGCTTTTCGATCGATTTGCAATTTATGGCGACAAATGCTGGAGCCATTTCAATTTGGGTGGGTTTGATTCTCGCGATAAAACTAAGTGTAAACTACCTTTTGAGCTTGAAGTTGAAGATGCAACTATTGCAACGCTTGCAGTTTTCCCTATTGCTAGGTCAGGTAGGGGAGTTTGCTTTTGTGCTGTTGGGAATGGCTTTGGCAATGTCCATACTCGACAAAGAGACCAGTGCGATGTTGGTGTCGGTCACAGTCGTCACCATGGCTCTGACGCCAGTGCTGGTTTTTGTTTTGCAAAAGTGGGTCGAGCCGAGGCTGCTTGCAGCCAAAGTGCCTCCCGCTGAGGAAGTCATCGAAAAGGACAATGCGGTGATCATTGCAGGATTTGGTCGCTTCGGCCAGATCATCGGGCGCTTTCTCTATGCCAATGGATTTTCTGCGACGGTCCTTGATCACGAGCCAGAGCAAATCGAATCCTTGCGTCGCTTTGGTTTTAAAGTTTTTTTTGGCGATGCCACGCGGGCCGATCTTCTTGAGGCGGCAGGTGCAAAGAATGCTAAAGTGATAGTCAATGCCATCGATCAGGTAGAAGACAATTTAGCCTTGGTCGATGCTGTCAGACAGCACTTTCCTAATCTAAAAATTTACAGTCGCGCACGCAATGTTCAGCATTACTATGATTTGTTGGATCGCAAGGTGGAATGCATTGAAAGAGAAACCTTTGAGTCGTCCTTAAGTTTGGGGGTGGAGCTGCTGAAAAATATGGGATGGGCGGCATATCCTGCCTATCAGGCCTCGCGAAAGTTTCGCGAGCACAACTTAGAGGCCTTATTGACACTGCATCCTCTGCGAGGCAATCAAACGGAACTCATTGCTCGAGCCAGACAGTCACGCGAGGATATGGAGCAAATGTTCGAGAAAGAACGCCAAGCCAGAGTTCGTGTTGGACCTACGTGGAATGCGTAAATGAAGTCCTGTGTGAAGCATGCGTGAAATATTTTTCAAAAACTGATCAAAAGATTACTTGCCTTCGATGTTCATGGATTGAAATCCATCTGGGTCGTCGTAATTCATATTGGGAGTTTTCTGATTGGGCGACGAAATGATGGATTTCACTGGCAGAGCTTTCGTGGGCAAATTTTTAGTGGGCAAATATTTGGTCGCTTGGGTTTGCTCGGGCTGTACATTTTCGGGAGCCGAGTTCTCGCGGGCCTTGAGGTCTTTGATGCGGGCGAGCTCTCGCTGATACTCGTCCTTCAGAGAACTGAGTCTAGCTTCATAGTCTTTTTGGACGCTATCGACCTGGGCTGCGTGTCCATCTTCTAGACAAGCTTGAAAGGATTCCAAAGCGATTTCTTTAGCCTTTACCTTGCATTGAGCTTCTATTGTTGGTTGTGACCAGGCTATAGTGGCTATGAGCAAGTTAATTAGCATTGGCGTCTCCTTAGGTTCAGTGTATCTTCTTTTTAAAATACCGTTGCAGAGCGATTCTCTGCTCTGCTCTTCTTCTGTTCCAATATTTATGCCAATATTTATGCCAAATTCTGTGCAGTCTTTTTGATGGTTCTCATTTGTCTAATGGTTGGACTTTTGTTAGTTTTCAATCATGAAGTTTTTTCGCAAAAATTTGAGCAAATTGGTGGGTTTCATTGCCTCTTGTGAACAGCCCCGGCCGCTGATTCTGTTGCTGATGCTGTGGTTCAAGTCGCGGTACTCATTAAAAATGGAAGAGGCCGAAAAAAAATGGTATCACTATCGTAGTTTAGGAGACCTGTTCACGAGAAAACTCAAGCCAGAATTGCGTCCCGTTGCAGTGAGTCCGTTGGTGCACCCCTGTGACAGCGAAGTTCTGCGGTATGGAAAAATCGAAAACGACGTTCTCATTCAGGCCAAAGGACTCAACTACTCTCTGCAAGAGTTTGTGCCTCTTGCGGATATTCGCGATCTTTACAGTTTTGGAACCTATGTCACTTACTACCTTTGTCCAACGGATTACCACAGAGTGCATTCGCCCGTTCAGGGTGAAATCAAAAAAGTACTGCATATTGAAGGGGATCTCCGCCCCGTGAAAAAGGAATTGGTCAAACGTCACCCTAGACTCTATGCCACCAATGAGCGAGTGTATGTCGAAATTCACACGCCACAGGGGCCCGTGGGTGTGGTGTTTGTTGGCGCGACCAATGTGGGGTCGATTCGCCTTTCATTTGACCCTAGTGTTCGCGGCAATTCAAAGTCAGCAAAAAAAGGACCGATTGTCTATACACCACCACTGAGTTTGCAGAAGGGCGCTGAGCTTGGTGTATTTAATATGGGGTCCACCATCGTCTTACTTCTGAGCAGTGCTGTTGCAAAAGATGTGGCGTGGAGTTCGTTGAAGCGCGAAGCCGTCATATTCGGGCAGTCCTTGCCGATGAACAATCAGGTGGTCTAACAGGCTCCTGAAAAAGGAAGGAGCCTGCTAATTTTTGGTTTCGTTGTCCGCATCATTGTGCTTTTGTTCACGCCATTTGCGATATTGAGAATCTCGAGCCATCAACTCTGAGTGGGTGCCAAACTCAACCACCTGTCCCTGATCCAAAAGAGCTATGCAGTCGCAGGCCTCAATTGTTGAGAGCCGGTGAGCAATGATAATTGCCGTGCGACCTTTGAGTATTTTCTGTGTGGCAATTTGAATTTTCTCTTCGGCAATGGAATCAATGTTGGCGGTGGCTTCGTCCAAGATCAGTATTTTTGGATCTTTTAAAAGAATTCGCGCAAACGAAATCATTTGTCGCTCTCCCAGCGACAAGTTGGCGCCGCGCTCTTCGATCGATGTCTCAAGACCACTGCGGCTCGACAAACGGGGGTCAGTAAGTCCTACAGAGTTCAGTGCGGCTATCATTGCATCATCAGAAAGAAGAGTGTCGGTCAAATTTAAATTTTGCCTCAAGGAACCGCGGAAAAGAAATGGGTCTTGTTGAATGATGCCGATCTGTTCGCGAAGACTCAAAAGAGGCAGGCTTTCAATTGGCTGTTGATCTATAAAGATAGTGTTCACAGGGCTCTGGTAAAAGCGTTGCAAGAGTGCGGTGAGCGTGGTTTTGCCACTGCCTGTGCGGCCAATGAGTGCCAAGCTTTGTCCACGAGGAATTTGCAGATTGATGTCTTTTAGCACCCACGGATCATCAGGTGTGTAGCGAAAAGAGAGGTTGGAAATTTTGATCTCTCCGGCGATGGCAAGCGGCGGCTTTTCGAGTGACCAGTCTTTTTCTGCAGACTCACCAAGAAAGCCGAAGATGCGATCAGCACTGGTGAGACTGTTTTGAAATTGTTGGTACTTTTCTAGAATATCGCGAATGGGAGGCAGAAAGTCCTGTGTATGCAAAAGAAAGGTGACCAACGCACCAATTGATATTTCTCCCAATTGCAAACTTCGTGAAGCAAAAAAGAGAGCTGAAGAGAGGAGAATTCCAGAAAACAGATTCAATACGGGTTGCATCCATGCTGAGGTTAAAATCAATTTGCGACTTTGTCCTTTAAAATTGCGATTGATTTCTGTGAACGTCTTTACACGCTGATGGCGGTAGTTGTAGAGGTGCAAGATTTTCATTCCGGCAATGGATTCGGTCAGATAAGAGCTCAGACTGGAAAGGAGTTTTTTGCTTTGTCCATGTTCCTTGTTCACTCTTTTGGAAATGTAAATGGAGATCCATAAAAAAAAGGGAGTTAAAAATAAACACAATAGCGTCAGCTTGAAACTAATCAGGGCCATTGCTACAACCAAAGAAACCAGTACCATAATCTGCGTAAATACAGTGATCACGCCATCAGTAAAAAAATCGCCCAGGGCAGCCACGTCAGTGGTGAGGCGGTTGACGATGCGGCCAGCCGGATTTCGATTGAAATAGTTGAGCGGCAGACTCAAGAGATGTTGCATCAAATCCTTACGCAGACTCTGCAAGACCTTGTTGCCTAAAAACGAAAATAGATATTGATGTGAGAAGGTGAACAGCGTCACCAAAATCTCTACATAGAGCAGATAGAGGGCGATGTTCAGGAGCTCAGGATAGTTTCGCTTTTGTATACCCACCTCAACAGCCTGACCCAAGAAATAGGGAGTCAGTCGTTGCAGAGTTGCAAGGCCAAGTACCGACAAGAGTGTGATGATCAATAGGCGCAGGTGAGTGCGAGTGTAGGGCCAAAGCCGCCTGGCCGCCTCAATAAAGCCAATCTTGCGCTCGATCTTATCTTCTTGCATGAAAGTGCTCATGATTGCACTCTCTGGATCGCAGCGATTTGCTGGTAAGTTGGACTTGAAATGAGCAGTTCTTCGTGGCGCCCTTGGGCTTCAATGCGCCCTTGATTGATGACCACTATCTTTTGGGCTTTGATAAGAGGTGCAATGCGGTGAGTGACAAAGATCAGAGTTTTGCCTTTGGCCAGAGCGAAGATCTCGGCGAGTATCTTTGCTTCGGTCTCTACATCAACGGCACTCAAGGTGTCGTCGATCATAATGACTTGCGGCGCTTGCACCAAGGCCCTTGCGAGAGTCATGCGCTGCCGCTGGCCACCAGAAAGATTGACGCCTTTTTCGCCCAGTGGAGTATGAATCCCTTGCGGAAACTTTGAGATTTCATTGGCCAACTGCACTTTGAACAGGGTTTCTGCCACGACATCATCCGACACTTCTCGAGCGATGTTTTCTTTGATGGTTTCGCTAAAGAGAAACATGTCTTGAGGCACCAGGCAAAAGGTTTGACGCAAACTGCTGAGGCGATAATCGGCGTAGGGGAGGTCATTGATCAAAATTTCACCCGAAGCGGGTTCGTACAACCTGAGCAACAGTTGCAATAGTGTAGATTTTCCGGCGCCCACTGGGCCGAAAATGCCGACGAAATCACCCTTTTTAATAGTCATGGAGAGATCGTCGAGGCAGGGTTGCCCATGCAAATTGTATGCAAAACTGAGGTTGCGAATTTCTAATTTCTTAAACTCACCAATCTGGAGATTGCCACGATCTTTGATTTCGCTCTGTTCTTTTAGAAGGACTCTTACGCGCTCATAGGCGCCAAAGCCCTTTTGAAACTGGGATAGGCCCATGCCGAGCGCCATCATGGGCCAGACCATCTTTTGAATGTATCGCGAAAAAGCCACGAAGGTGCCTATGCTAATGTCCTTTTCGGGAAGATCCTTCAACACCAAAAAAACTAGAATCACATTGCCAAAGGCCACAGCGCCATGAAACAGCGGCGAAAAGAGGGCGTCCCAGAAGGATGTCCGGAGTGACGAATGGGTGTATTGCTGATTGATTTTTGCAAAGGCTTCGAGGATTTTTTTCTCCATCGCAAAGCCTTTGATCAGACGAATGCCCGAAACATTTTCCTGGCAAATTCCCGAGAGTTCGCCAAAGTCATGCTGCTGCTGTGATGAAGATTGGTGAATCCGTCTCATCATTACCCAAATTGCGGGTGGAACCAGAGGAATTAAAATTAAACACTTCCATGTCCATTCGGAGTTGAGGCTCACCATGATCGGCAATATGATCAGCATAATGATGATGCCGTCTGAAAAAATGAGAATGCCCGAGCCAATATTCTGGCGAAACGTTTGAATGTCATTGATCACAATGCTCACTAGATCCCCGACTGGGGTTTTGTTAAAGAACCGCTGACTCAGCGCAAGCACCTTGAGAAAGGACTTTCTTCTTAGGTCCTCAACAATGTTGGTGTGGAAAAAGCCAAAGCCAAAACGCCAGCCCCATCTTGTCACCGAGAGACCCGTCATCGTTAGAAAGAACAGAAGAATGGTGCGGTTGATATCCTTCTGTGCGGATTGATTTTCTAAATGATCGAGCGTCGCCTTGATCAAAAGTGGCCAGAGGCCATCGAGCAGGTTTGTAACAATAAGAAAGAAAAATCCAACAAAGACCCAACGGCGAAATTTGCGCAGGTAATATCGCAAAGGGTGGTTTAGCAACTGCGGGTGAATTTTTGGGTCAATCATACTCTTGACATACCGATTGAATTAATTGGCGTCCGCGGCAGGGTGGATGCGATACTGATTTAATTCTTTAGCAAAAAACGTAAGCAGCATAAAGATGACGCTGAGTTCGCGCAGCTCTTCTGCGGTTTTTTCTTGGGCCGCCGTTGGTGAAACTGCCGCCAGGGGATTCACTTTGGGTTCTAAGGAGGGCAGGCTTTTTGAAACGGCAGCTTCTGCTACCTTTACATTTTGCGCAGGGAATATCTCTTCAATTAAAAAATCCAATACATTCTTTTGTACCAAGTCGGACTCCGCACTGAGATAGGTGTCCACTTGCGCCGAGTGATCCGCCGACAAGTTCACAAAATTCTTGCTATGTTGCTTAAAGTCTTCCAAGACATTGCTGGCCGGAATTTCGCGAATGCCTGAATAGGTTTTGGTGAAGGACTTCCAAACCACCAGCGCCAATATCATAAGATGCTGGTACTGATGCTCTTCAAGCGAATCATTGCCCACTTGCAAGAGCAAGCCAACCAAATGAGGTTGACGATTGCCCATCAGCTCTATGTTGGACCAGCAGGCTTCAAAAGATCCAAGTTGATCGATCTCTTTTATGGAGTTGTTTATGGTTTCAAAGCTTATGCTGTTCACGAGCACCACTTTCATAAGTTACAGAGTTAAGGCCAAGTCGTTGAAGCTCGCATTAAAGTTGCTTTTGCAGCGCCTCCATAAAGGCTTCGATGCGTTTCGCATTGGCACCAAAATCATGCTGGCCCAGGCGCGACTTTGAGCGCATGTGAATCATCCACGTGGAAGCTTGCGCTTCGCCGTCGCTGTTTGACGGAGATTCCGAGCGAGTTTCTATGGGCCGAAGCTCTATAACAAAGTCATCTTTAAATTTTAACAGACTTGTGGTGGCCGTGCCCTCAATTCTGCCAGCCTTCGCATCTACGGAAACCAACTGCCAGGCGGGCATGGAAAGAGCTGCTTTTTCTGCCAAAGAGAGTAATTTTTGCCGCTCCATGGAGATTGGTCCCAGGGCCTTGAGGTCTTTATAAAAAGACACCTGCTGCGTATAGTACTCGCTCGGATAGGAATAGTCTCGATCTGGATTGCGACTCGCTAATTCAATGAATTGAGGCGCCACTTCAGATGTCGTTATGTCATTGATGCGTGGACCCAGCCCGCATGAGTTCAACAACAAAGAGCCCAGCATTATTCCACCTCTCAAGAGTTGTTTCATTCTAGTATTTTGGTCCAGTCATTCCATGAAGGCAAAGTGAAGCCACCATTTCCAGACTTTAGGCTGAACCACTTTTGTGGTCAAAAAGTCGAGTGCTCTCCTACTCGAGACTGGAGTTGGCGCCTTCGGCACTCACCTGACGAGCGGAATTGCTCTTTAGCATCGCCAAAAAGTTGAGCGTTTCTTTTCCGCGACGCTGAAGTGCTAGGCTAAACCCTGCTCCATAAAGCAGCAGCCCGATGCAAATGAGTACGCTCCATTTTTTTAGATAGAAACTTAGTCTCATGTTTTTATTATCCATTGACATTCGCCAATGGCAACACTATTTTTTATCGCACTCATCAATGAGTCAGCGTCGCTTGATTTTGTGGGTGAGTTAAGATGTTACCAAATGTTTCGAGTGGAATGAAATTTAGAGCGCGGGAGTAGCTCAGTTGATAGAGCGATGCCTTGCCAAGGCATAGGTCGCGGGTTTGAGTCCCGTCTCCCGCTCCAGATTTACCCACAGCAGATTCATATTTAGGGGCCATTCTTACCAAGCTTCGTAGGATGCTTGGCTCTCAATTTCATTTTCAAGTTCGTCAGGAAGTCTTGCAAAGAAATCAATTCCTGTCGCAGCTTCAACTTGGTCCACAGTTCTGACATAGGCCCGCAGTGACGAGTCTGAGTGATTTTGCGGAATTAGAAATCCTATGGCCTTTGCCTTAGTGCCATTCAGTACCATGAGAACCTTATAATACATTCGCGGAATTGAGATGTCCGTATTCGGGAGTTTAGGGAGGTCAGCTTCCAAGACGGCTCCTGTGGTCACATAGATTTCGTCATATTTTTTTGCAAACGCCCGCACTAGCCTCTCTAGCTTGGCCCAAATTCCAATGTTATAGAACATTTTCATCGGCGCGATGTTGCTCATCCAGAAGGAATCCGACATTGCATACGTTGACCATTCCATATCCCTGGCCGGCGCGAGGTGGCCGCGTTGGTAACCCGATCCGCCGTACTCTTCGGGAGAGGCGCTGGGTGGATCAAAAGCAAAGTCAGTTTTAAATTCCTCATCGGCGCGATCAGCCACTCGATGATTCACTTCCGCTTTGGTCAGCACATAGGATACCCACGGGGAGATGTGATTCTTTGCATCCAGAGCCAGCGTATAGCCTGTGCGGTAGACAATCTGTTCGGTGTCGCGAAATTCAGGAAGCGCCAGTTCTTCTGATGCAAGTTGATTTGATGGCAGTCTGTCTAAAGCCGGTTTGTCAACTGCCAGTTTATCCACTGCCAGAGACGAGAGAGGCAAAAGAAGCACAGCCAAAATGGCTGTTGAAACAAACCTAATAAACGATAAAAAAGCTTCTTGATTTTTATTGTTCATAAAATCCCCCACCTCATTTTTCAGGCATGGGGATTTTATCGGCAAAATTTTTTTAAAACTTTAAGAAATAAAAAGCATTGCTCTGTTTCAAGACCAATGCAACATGTACTGTTTTGATCAGAATATCTCTAGCAATGTATTGAAAGCATTTTGTTTGCGAACTCTTTCTTTGTCGGTGATCTTGCGACCACCATTATTGGAATCTGTTTGAGACAAGATATCCTTTGTCTGCAGATAGAGGCTCATCATCACGTCGGAAACCAACTTGGTCTTTTTGTCCTTGAATTCGGGAGAATCTAAAGTGGCTTGAATCTTTTCTTTTGTCGCGTCGCTTTTGAAACGATTTGCCCAGTAAATAAGAAACTGATCTGCCTGCAGCTGAGTCAGAGCGACATTGTCCCGTTGCGTGATACGGCTCAATCTCTGATTGACGCTTTCGTCCACGCCTGGGCGAATCACCGTATCTATGTAGTTGCGAAGCGAGGTTGCCAAATCAGATGCGTTGGTTAAAAAGAATCCGTTGTTTGTATCCATAAAATAGCTGCGTACATCTAGATTCATCGATCCAATAAGAACACTGTCCCCAATGATATTGACTTTTGCATGCAGCGAACGTTTCTTGGAGCTGCTCGCCTGTGGAACTTTGTATTCATGGTATTCAAACGAAAAGGGAAAGCGTTCACGATTGCCCTTTTCTGAACTCAATAGATCGTAGATCGCTTTGATCTGGTGACCGGCTAGAATATTGATGACGTTGAGGTCAGTGGTTTCGATGGAGTTGGTGTAGATCTCCATTTTGAGTCCATTGCATCTCCATCCTTGCTCACGACGAATCATCTTGCCGATCACGTCGACAAGGTTTGCTGAAAGAATCGTATACCCTTGATAAAAAATGGCCCGAGTTGGATTTTCTGGGGTGGCCCGAGGATCATTACAGGCCTCATGAAGCTTGCGTATGAGAGCATAGTGCATATTTTTTCCGGATTCGACTTCGCGCCCATCCGTTGCACCGTAGGCGCGCTCCTGAGTTCCGGAAAGAAAAGGCGTGTTTTCGACATAGTAGGTGGACATTTGATTCAGATCATTAGCCGTCAACGTGTCGGGCTGTCCCGAATGCAAGGTCTCCTTTGGCAAATTGCGAGCGCACTTTCCCCTTAAACTTTGGATCGCGGTATCTGAACTCAGCTCGCTGGCTGCGAATCCACATGCGCGAACATTGTTGTTCAAATTGGTCGAAATTTTTGCCACAGTCATGCGATCTGTGGGTGCTGTAACAGAATCAACCGCAGCATAGGGTGCAATCAGCTCGAGATCCTCTCTTCCATATGTCACTATCGGATTCTCAAAAATTTTGAGTTGGGCGTTAGCGATTTGTAAATTAGAGCCTTCCACCACCATGTCCACGTCCTTGAATAGATATTTGTGTGTCAGATCTTTGTTTGAAGAGTGGTAAGAGTCTTCTATGTTTCGTCCTCCAAGCTGAACGAAACTGTCATCAACTGCAAGCAGCTTGTGGTGAGTGAAATCGGTAAAGTGCAACCAAGCCTCGCCACTGTCCCAGGACTTTCCTGTTAGAGGAAACAGTGCTGTCATCAACTGATAGACTGGCTTCGTGCCAGGAATGAATATGAGGGCTAGCTTGAGTTGAATCATAGACTGAATATCTCGTTTGACTTGGGCATCCACGATCAGTTTCAAAAACTTCATAAGGTCTCGGAGTTGCTGTTGCATTTCTTCAGAACTCGCACTCGTACCACTTGTCATCAGCCCTTTCATCTGCTCGTCAGTGATGCCGTTTCCTTCGGCCAAGGCGCTAAATATCAAATCCTTATTTTTTCCGTACAGACCGGCAAAAAATCTCCGAGCATAAACTGACAATTCTGGGTCCTCTAGAAGCTCCATTCGCGAATCGTTCGCATGCTTGGCAAAGAGTCTTTCCACGGCGGCAATCTTTTCTTCACGGCAGGTGCTGTTAATCGCACCTGCAAGATCGGTGATCGCCAAATTGATGGGTTGAGAGCATCTGTGGGTCATAAAGACAACGTCTTGAATCATCTCTTTACTAGGACCATTGTAGTATCTAACCTCGATGTTGCCTTGACCTTCGTCTTGCATATAATTGAAAAGTGGTACGCGTGCGTAATTGGTGAAGAGATCTACAAGCAGTTTAACTTTCACACCCTGTTTGGCTTTTGCAATGAGCGCAGCTGATAGAAGAGATGACGTATAGTCGTCGGCATAGATATAGTATGACATGGTGATGTCATACTTGGCCGCCTTGATCGCATTGAGCTTTGATAAAAGAGCATCCTCGTTGTCTAAAATGACCTTTGCGGAACTGAGCTCGCCTGGGCCAACGGCAGCGGATGAGTAGCTACTCATAGCTTCTTCGCTGACTTTGGCCCAATTGCCATCGGGTCTTTCATTTTGCCCGGTGACCTTTTTTCCCCATGACGAAAGAGCCGAAAACCACTCTCCGACACTGTTAAACTGAGCTCCGGACTTGTCATTGGTGTAGTCATAGGAATCGCTCGGTGATCCGGCAGGCTTGCGAATCTGTTTCAAGTAAGATTCGAAACTCATTGCCCCATCTGTGCTGGCGCTGTTCTTTTTTTGAGTCGGCAAATGTGAACAGCCTGCCAGTAGCGTTGCGCCAAGAAACAGTATGGACGCGACAGAGGCTATATTTTTAGGTCTTATGTCAATTTTTTCACTAGTTCTTTGCATTGAAATTGCTCTCCTTGGTTCAATTGCTAATTATCACCCTTTCTACGCTATGATATGTCAGAAGATTGTTCATTAGAGATGTATTCCCTGTGGCAAAACTAGACCGCGCCAGTAGGTCAGTTCGTGAGCTGCAATATTACTGATATGAACCTATGGAACACATCCATCCAATTGGCTTGATTGAATGCGGAAATTTTTGGATTTGGTGGGTCGTTTGGCTGCTAAGAAAAAAGTGCCTTATCTATCAGCGTTACCTGGTTTCTTTGATCTTGAGGGGCGAAGGCTATAACACCCTAAAATAATTACCTATATTAACTGGTTTCGTTACAAAGTGTAGCAGGTTTGTTGCTGGAAATGTTGACCCATTGTATAAGATGGCCCTAAAGGTGGGGCATGCAAGGGGTACAACGACCATTCATATTTAACGATTGGGACCATGTTCAGGTTTTAAATGACTTTTTGAATTACAAAAAGCGCTTGAATCCCAGGGTGTCCATAGAAATGATTGCCCGAGAATCCAAGGTTTATAAACGCCCACTGCTGTCACTGATTTTCGCAGGCAAAAGGAGTCTTACAAAAGACAAGATTCTTCCGTTATGCCGTGCGCTCGGGATGACCAAGCAAGAGAGTCAGTTTTTTCACTCCTTGGTCCACTTTAATCAAAGCAAGAGTCCTTCAGAGGCTTCCGTCTTTTTATCAGATCTCATTGCGCGAAGGCCCTTGTCGCCGACCATAGATGGCGATCGCAAGGTGTTGCTTAGCAAATGGTATTACATACCAATCTTAGAGTTTATCAAATTGCCGGGCTTTAAACCGGAACCCAATTGGATATCGGCGAGGTTTCGTAAAAAAATTTCAGAGAAGGAAGTCCGTGAAGCCCTGGCGCTGTTGCAGACCCTTAAGCTTGTGGTGCGAGAGGACAACAGATGGAGAGTTGTCGAAGACACTCTTGTCAGCACTCAGGACATGCCTTCTAAAACCATTCAGGCGTACCACTATGTGGCGCTTGATAGGAGCAAGGACGCTCTTCAAGAGGTGGCTATTGAAGAGCGGGAATTTTTGAGTGCGGCATTCCCTGTGTCGAGGTCTGAAATGGCTGAAATCAAAGAGGAACTCAGGCGCTTGTGCAAAAAATTGATCATGAATCGGCCGAGCCAATTGCCGGCAGATGAGATCGCTAGTTTAAACATTCAATTTTATTTTATGACTTCAAATATAGGAGATCGAAATGCAAAAGATTCTTAAAATTCTGTCCATGGTCACGTTGATTCATCTTGTGGTGGCCTGTGACCCATCACATTCACCAGCGCCCACGCCTGCGATGGGAGATCCGACTCAGGAAGGAGATGCGCAAACTGAAGGTGGAACCATCGTTGGCAATGGCGGTGATGATGTGCCAATGCGTTTTACCTTACATGCGCTCAAAAGTTTTGATTATTGGAATCAAAAGAAGAAAGTTCAATATGAAGCCTACAGTTCCTGTTTAAAAGCTTTGCGGGATTCCGATGATAAGGCAAATCCTTGGACAGAAGAGGAGTGGCAAGTTTTGAAATTCGAAAAGTGTGGGCAGGAACCCTTGCCGAGAGTTGGATTTTTTGAAAAGGCAAATGTTACCCTCAAATCGACTAAATTATTTCTATCTGAGAAAATTGAATGCAAAAGCTCTTCGTTGTGTGGAACCTCCTGGCAGTCTTTTCCCGAAGAAAGGAAGCTCTACCTGTCTCCTGCAGCTTGGTCGGCGCTGTCTGATCTCGATAAAATCCGTGAGAGTCTCTTGGCCTATTTGAGTCTGATGGAACCCTTTGCTGAGGGGACTCCAGATCAAAATCTGGTGGCTGAAATCCAACGAAAAGTGTTTCAAGTTGACTTCTCCATGGATACATTCCGCGAATTCGTTGAACTTCGTAAGATGCGGATTATAGAAGAGGGATCTGCGACTATGTCGCAACCAGAGTTGATTGCGCACATGTCTATGGCGATGGACTGCATCCGACTTGTGGAGAAGCGATTCCCAAATCAAGTTGATATCGCTGAGATCAGTTTGGTCGAAATGGGCGGTTCTTTTACTTATCACCCTGGTGAAAGTAATAGTTATCTATCACCAGGGGTAGGCAGCGCGAGGGTTGACTTTGGTTATGAAATGTTTGTTGTTGATGGCGAGAGTGCCAACTTCAGGAGACAATATGGCATTCGCACGACGCCAAAGAAATTGTTTTTGGGAAGAACGTCAACATTGCAGAAGTGTTACAACTCTGTGGTGGCTCTCGGGCTCAAAAACCCTCTGTTGAACGAAAGCCCGCCAGTGCCACCACAGAAGACACAACTTCAGCTCCCAACGACCGGATCATCGGATCTTTCGATTGACTTCGTTAACATTTCATTAAAATCACTAGAATACATCATTTCCCAACAGGAAGAGGTCGACGCCAGATACCGTCGGTGCATCCAGGAGGTGCGCCCAGCAGATCCAAAGGATTGCTCTCCTCCCTTGATTTCGGTGGAGCAGTTGGTGAAACTGAAAGAGATATTTCCAGCGATTGTGATTCAGGAAACGGATCAAAAGTTATGTGCGACAGATCGACCAGACTGCACAGATCCAGAGTCGCTGACTTTGATAAATATTCCGAGCGAATCCAAAATAATCCTAAATAGACAAAAGTGGAGCGCATTGGATACGGAAACAAAAATAAGACTTGCTTTGCACGAGATTTTTGGATTGGCGGGACTCGAGGCCAACGAGTACAGTCTCAGCGCAAGATTTGCACCACTGGTGCACACGGAGGTTTTTCATGTTGATTTTATGGCGGATGAATTGAGGAGCTTTCTTCTTGGTCGCAATATTTTTATTCGTTTTATAGGCGACTCGTATGATCAAAATCAATTTCAGGAACGAGCCACGACATTGATGGACTGTCTCACATTGGTTGAACAGAGATTTCCACAAAGATTGGATCTGGGAATGATCTCTCTTCGGAAGGAAGATAAGTATTCAGAATTTAAAATTGCGAAGAACGCGACTGAAAAAATACTCAATATAGATGCATATTATGAGCTTGCGCCCGATTATACGCATCTTTTCAATCTCGGAAAACATGTGCTCTATCTTGATGAATTAACTAGCCTCCAGCAATGCTACAATAAGGTTGTTGCTTTGGGCCTGAAAGAATAGAAAGGAGGGGAAGTTATGTCTACAAAAAAAGCTTCATGGCTTGGGTACTTGTCGCTGCCGGGGATTGTGATTCCTGTAGTCGGGATTCCGTTTGCCATTGTATTGTTGATCTATGGATTCAGGCATTTTCGCGGGTGGGGTTGGCCATTGGTTCTCGCGAGTTCTCTCGCATTGAGTGGGCAGCTCTATTTTGCAAATGATATGTTCAATACGATAAATACGCTCGCGAAAGGTGCAAGCAAGGATGACGATCCTAAATTTGCCCAGTCGGTGGATTCCGTGTTTGCAAACTCTTTGGCCGATCTCGTTGGCTCAATAGAAGTGTACTACGTACAGCATGGACATTATCCGTCACAATTGGATCAGTCTTTATTGGATGCTCTTCCCGAGCGAACGGATAATTTGACTAAGGAATCCGACTCGGGAGTGTCCATTAACAAAGGGTATTCAAGTAAAGTTCAATTCTCTACGAGCGTGCGTGGCGACCTGTTCTATATGTTAAATGAGGCCGGCAACGCCTATTATTTGTTTCTCACAGGACCAGATAAAATTCCTTTTACTGCGGATGACATTTTGCCTAATATTGAGGATGGCGACCAGAGGGCGCAGGGCTATGATCCCCGGCCGCTCGATGAGAAGCATGAACAAAATGATCCTGTCATATAAGGCAGAATCTGCCATGATCTCACTTTGATACGTCTTGGATTTCGGTGCCAATGGGATCTCTTTGAGCCGAGAT
The DNA here is from genome assembly GCA_964388665.1 of uncultured Pseudobdellovibrionaceae bacterium. GTDB lineage: Bacteria > Bdellovibrionota > Bdellovibrionia > Bdellovibrionales > Bdellovibrionaceae > CALCCV01. The sequence goes on from CAYMBJ010000001.1 coordinate 84,240, forward strand.
CCCAGGCAGTCTATATCAAATTGATAGGTTTATCTTTTCGACTTCTTAAAATGAGATTTCTCTTTCAAACATCTAATTGGCGGCGGGCGCTGAAAAATTGCAAACTGGATAGGAGTTGAATTGCTTCTTTGATTTTGAATTTCTCTATTAGGGTCTCTTGGGGGAGTTGATATGCCGAAAAATTTGCTGAGTGCCGCGTGTGTTTTTTCGACCTTGGGTCTGCTCTCTGCTGGCTGCGATAGCGGCTTTGTAAGCGGCTCCTCATCAAGCTCCAAGACAGTTTCGGCTTCTGAGGGCTTGCTCATTGGCAACGGAGTAAATCCAGACACGGGCTTGCCCAGCAATCTTAAGTTGGGTGTCGCAGCTCCAGGAAAACTCACTTCAGTTGAGTATCGCAATAGTGTGCGGGATCTATTGGCATTGCCACAGAGCTTTGTTGACACTTTGGTTCTGCCTGAGGACTCCTTCACGGATACGCAATTTGACAATCAGACCAGCGCTCAAGGCATTGCTGGTGGCGATATGGATAAATATTTAGAAGCCTCGATGGCTACGGCAAAAAAGGCGATCGCTTCGTCGTATGCGCAAAGTGCAATCTGTGCGGCCGGTGAAAAAGAACTAGACTGTGTAAACCGTGCCGTTGAATTTTTGGCAGCCAAAGCGTTTCGCACAGAGGCGGGTGATGCCGAAGTTGTTAATTTAAAGAAACTTGCTCAGGCCGCTTCCGGTGGCTATGCCGAGAAGATGCATCGAGCGATTCGCCTGTTGTTGCTGTCGCCTAACTTTTTGTTGAAATACACCAACACAAGCCCGCAGCTCAACGGATACCAGTTGGCTGAGCGGCTGGCGCTGTTTCTGTGGAAGAGCTTGCCAGATATGGAACTGTTGGCCAAAGCCAAGGATCAAAGCCTACTTCAAGATGAGGTGCTTAAGGCTCAAGTTGCGCGAATGATGGCTGACCCAAGGTCGCAGACTTTGGACACAGATTTTTCTAGGCAGTGGCTGGGAATTGAAGCCGTTGAAGTCAACGCTGCAAAGTATCCTGGGCTATCAGCAAATTTGGGGCAGGACATGCTGACCGAAACGCAATTGATGTTTAAGGCTTTGCGAAATAAGGAGCTGTCACTCTTGGAGCTTTTCACAGCTAAGTACAGTCATCTAAACAAGTCGCTGGCGGATTTTTACGGAATGCCAGGGCCGAGTGGAAATGAATTTGTTCGCGTGCAGTTTCCTGGAGATTCGACTCGAGTGGGAATCTTGGCTCAGGCGGCCGTGCTTGCAGCAAATGGAGGTCAGGGCGGTGACTCATCACCCACACACCGAGGAATTTGGCTTTTGCGCCGAATTTTGTGTCTGCCTATGGGCGAGCCACCAGATGATGCCCCACCTTTGAACGAGGAGATCACGGGACTTACGATTAGGGATCGGCTGAGCTCTCACGTCACATCGCAAAGCTGTGCTGGTTGCCACAGCCGCATGGACCCGATTGGTTATCCACAAGAAGAGTATGATTCTATAGGAATGTTTCGGGAAAAATATAAAAATGGTGCAAAGCCAGACCTAACGGGCACTTTGCCTTCTGGAGTTGCCGTTAATGATTCTCAAGAGCTGTTCAAGAAAATCGCTGAAGAGCCGACAATGAGGGCCTGTATCGTGCAAAAGTATGCGCAGTATGGCCTGGGTCGAGAGGTCAGTTCCAGCGAGAAAAAACTGATTCAGGGCCTTGCCGAAAAGGTAGTGAATCAAAATGGCAAACTCGAGGATCTCGTTTATGAAATCGTTAAGAGCAATATGTTTCGTTACAACTAGTTGTTGAGATTCGAGTAGAGACGGGGCGAATGGGTACTCAGATTGGGGAGAAGAAGACATGAGCAAAAGAACATTATCAAGAAGAACGGTATTGCACGGGATGGGGACAACATTGGCCTTACCCCTCTTAGATGCTATGTTTCCATCTGTTTGCAGCGCAGCCACTGATATGGTCCCTGCTAGATTCTTTGCCTTCTTTCAACCTGCGGGTTCTTACACTGGAAATAAACTCACTGGCAATCCACATGAATTTTGGTATCCCTATCAAAATAAAATCACCAATGTTCCGCTGGCCTTGTTGCCTCTCAAAAACCAAATGTCAGATCTATGGATTGTGACCAATCTTGAATGCAAAGGCATCGCACCCACGCAGAGTTTTGGTGAGATTCCTCCGTTTGGTCACGGTCGCGCTTCAACCGGATTTTTGACTTGTTCCCAAGCGATCCGCGGCGCCGACGATTACAAGACCGTTCGAGTCGGCCACGACTCCTTGGATCATGTGATCATTCGTAAATCCACTCTGGGTGGAGCCTTCACGGGCGGGAGTTATGTTGTTGGCTTGACGAGCACGCAAGCTCCAGCAGACAACTACACAACACCCGAGTACTGTGCCAATGTTTCGTATCGCGATTCAAAGTCTTACCCTGCAATGAGGACCACCAAAGACATCATGACCAATTTCTTTTTAGGCATTGGCAATGGCACCAATACAGCCACAAAAGAGGCCAATGTGCCCAACACCGAAATGGAACATCTTAAAGAGGTCTACGGCAAAAGCTATTTGGATTATATGAAGGACTCCATTGGTGCCCTCAAGAAAAAGCTTGGCACCTCGGATACGCGAATTTTAAATGACTATCTTGAAGAGGTCTATGAAATGGAAAAGACCGCCGCAAAGATCAATGCCAGCGCGGGTAGTGATGGCGGCGGTGGTGGTGATGCTATGGGAATGCCAGCTTGCACCGCTCCTGCTGCAGGTCCAAATGGTCAACCTGAGACGGCCTTTGCCTCTCAGTTTTATATTGATTTCGCTAACTTTGCGGTTAAGGCCGCCGTGCTGGGTATGAAGTGTGATCGCGTACGAGTCGGAGCAATGATGTACGGCAATGAATCAACGCATATAAATTATCGCAATATTATTAAAGGTGCGGATTGCTATGGTGGTGTTAGCTTAGATGGCGGTCGCCATTTAGAAGCGGCCCATCATGCCAATGACCCTGTCAGAATTAAAAGACTCTTGTCGATACATCATTTGGAGATAAAGATTTTTAAAGGGATGCTAGATGCACTCAAAGCGACACCCGAAGCCGGCGGTACCATGTTGGACAGCACAGTGATGATGCTAGGTGGAAATTTGGCTGACGGCAACAGTCACGGTGGGTTGTGCCCGCGTATCTGCGCTGGTGGCAAGAAACTTGGCATTGTGCAAGGTCGAGTCACCGACGCCAAGGGCGCGCCACTGGCGAATCTACATCTTGAGATTGCCAACCGCATGAATTGTGGCATTAAGAGCTTTGGTACCAAAAATGGGCTTAGCACGGGTCGCTTGAATTTGGGCTAGGCCGGCCTCCAAGTTCGAAAACAATCCAGCTTTCGATCTTGGATGACACCACAGAGTGGCATTTTGAATAATTTTGATCAAAAGCCGTTGCTATATTCTCTGATCAATCTGAAAATCAACTCCTCAATCGAGGACCTATGCCCGCGACAGGATGATTTGGTCAAAAGGGGCGGCGGATTCTGACGGAAGGATTTTGGAGATGCAGAAGCTTAATTTGGGCTGTGGTTATAATCACAAAATTGGATTTTGCAATGTGGACAACGACGCCAGCTGTTCGCCAGATCAGGTGGTTGATTTGGAGAGCTTTCCTTGGCCTTGGGCAACGGATTCTGTGAGCGAAATTGTTTGGGAGCATTCCCTAGAGCATTTGGGCGAGTCTACCGAGCGTTGGAAAAAAATCATCCAAGAGATGTATCGAGTGAGTACCAATCAGGCGCTGATCAAGATCATTGTGCCACATCCAAATCACGATACTTTTTTGATAGACCCTACTCATGTGCGAGCGATTTTGCCGGAGAGTTTTTTGATGTTCGATCAGCTACGCAATATTGAGGATGGCAAACGCGGCGGGCGGGAGACCAAATTAGGATTGCAGTGGGACGTGGATTTTCAAATGAGCGAAGTGCAATATGTCTTTGAAGAACCTTGGCAATCTCAATACAATAGGGGCGAGAACATTGAGGGGGTCCGCCAGGATCTGGCCCGATTAAAAAATGTCTGTCGCGAAATTCACTTTGCCATTCGTGTGATGAAGCCTGGTCGTGGCAAGGGTGTGACGTCTAATGCTGAAAAAATTTTTAACTTACCTGAACGAGTTCCTCAACATATTTTGCATACACTAGAGTGGCTGGTAAAGTGTGATAACTTTTCTATGACGCGTGAACTTGTGTTTGCGGTGGCCAAGTATTTGCCTCCTGAGGACTCTAGCACCACAGATTTTATCGCACAGTATTTGCACAGAGCAAAGTTTTATAAAGAGGCTGTTGCTTATGCCGAAAAGACGGCGGCAGTGGCTCCGGATTCCATTCCGGCACTGTTCAATTTGGCCAAGTGCCTGCATTCGGCAGCACGCACCGCTGAAGCTGAGGTCGCCATGCGCAGAGTTTGTGAGAGTCGACCCGAGTGGATTGACGCAAAAATTGACTTGTCGGTGTACATTTGCTCTCTGGGGCGCCGTGATGAGGGGATGAATTTGCTTCTTGAGGCCCAAAAGGATCTAAAGGCCAACGATCCCAATCGCGCCGTGATTGATTTTAATTTGGGTTGGCATTACTTGCGCAAAGGAGAGTTCAAACGCGGCATGCGCTCTTTGACAGTGGGGCGATCTTTGCGCATCTGGGGAGCTTGGGCGAACAAGTACTCACAACCTGTCATTAATGCGACAACGAATCTTGAGGGCAAAACGGTGCTCTTGGTGGGAGAGGGTGGCGCCGGTGACGAAGTGATCAACTGTCGTTTTGCCAAAGTGATTGAAGAGCGCGGAGGTCGGGCGATCTGGTTGAGCCATCAGAAGTTGGAATCAATCATTGGGCGACATCCCAATGTTTATAAAGCAATCGCCAAGACCGACTATGAAAAGGTGACATATGATTATTGGGCTCCGAGCATGGATCTCCCCGCCATTTTGGATTTGGAATTGGCTGAGCTACCCAATGCACCCTACCTGCGAGCCGATCCCGAGTATGTTAAAAAGTGGCAGTCGTTGATCCCAAAAAATGGCAAAAAATTGAAAGTTGGCTTGCGATGGCAAGGGAACCGGCTCTACGAGCAGGACTTGCTGAGAGCGGTGCCTTTTCGTGAACTGTTTGGCGCTACACATTTGGATCATGTTGAGCTGTACTCATTGCAGCGAGACGATGGTGTGGAGGAGCTGGAGGGCAATCTGAAAGTGAAAGATCTGAGCCCGCACCTCTTGACATGGGAAGATACGGCGGCCGCCATTTCGCAGTTAGATTTGGTGATCTCCACCTGCACCTCAGTTCCGCATTTGGCGGCGGCAATGGGGAAGCCCACTTGGCTTCTTTGCCCATTAAATATGTACTACATTTGGGCCACACCTGGCGATACCTCTCAGTGGTACCCGAGCATTCGGTTGTTTCGTCAGACTCAGTATTTGGATTGGCAGGATGTTTTAAATAATATTCGCGAAGAACTTACTAAGTTGGCTTTATCCTCCGCCAAGAGTGATGCGGTGTTTGCGAAAGGCACTCCCGTGGACTCCGGGGCTGGAGGCCCCGAAGTGCTCATGCCATCCAAATGATTTTTTAGTTCTGGGCCAATCTATCAAGCACAAACGGCAAGATGCCACCGGCTCTGAAGTATTTCATTTCATTGCCTGTGTCGATTCTGATTCGTGTGGTGATTTTTTTCTCTTGACCGTTTTTACGAATCGCAATTTGCAGTTCGCCGCCGGGCTTGAGTTGGTTGAGCCCGGTAAAATCCACCTCTTCGCTGCCATCAAGACCCAGCTTCTTAACACCTTCGCCGTTCATAAATTGCAGGGGCAAAACTCCCATGCCGATGAGGTTGGATCGATGAATGCGCTCATAGCTTTCTGCCACAACCACTCTCACTCCCAAGAGGCGGACCCCCTTTGCCGCCCAATCGCGAGAAGAGCCTGTGCCATACTCTTTTCCTGCAAAAATCACCAAAGGTATTTTGTCCTTATGGTACTTGTCGGCGGCTTCAAAAAAAGTTTGCTCTTGGCCACTCGGGTAGTGCTTTGTGTAGCCCCCTTCTTTGGTCACCATTAGATTTTTGATACGCACATTGGCAAAAGTGCCGCGAACCATGACCTCATGGTTGCCTCGGCGTGCACCATAAGAATTGAAATCCACTTCATTGACAGAATTTTCAATGAGATATTTTCCGGCAGGTGTGTCTTTGCCAATCCGTCCTGCCGGTGAAATGTGGTCCGTCGTGATGAAGTCGCCAAAAACTCCCAACACTCTTGCATTGAGGATCTCTTTGGCCTTGGCCTCCTCGATCAAATAGGCATCGAGGAAGGGGGGTTTTTTGATATAGGTGGAGCTCTGTTTCCAATCGTAGGTGGAGGAGGAGCTGGTGCTCATCTTTTGCCAGTGCTGATCGCCAGCAAAGATGTCTGCATAGGCACCTTGGTACTGTTGGGCGGTGACAAACTTCAATACCGTTTGTTCTAGCTCCTTGCGAGCCGGCCAGACATCTTTCAAAAAAACCGGTTCGCCCTCACTCGTGTAACCGAGTGGATCCACCTCAAGATTTTTTTGAATGTTTCCAGCAAGTGCATAGGCCACCACCAAGGGTGGCGAGGCCAAATAGTTTCCCAGCACATTGGGATGAATGCGGGCTTCGAAATTGCGATTTCCTGAAAGTACAGAAGCTGTGGCGATGCCACTGCTCTCGATGGCGCTCTGAATGTGATCAGGAAGTGGTCCCGAGTTGCCAATGCAGGTTGTGCAGCCATAGCCCACCAGATGAAATCCCAACGATTCCAAAGCAGGCATGAGGCCGGCCTTGGTCAAATAGTCAGTGACGACTTTTGATCCAGGAGCAAAACTGGTTTTCACCCAAGGTTTTGGGACGAGTCCTTTGGCTTTTGCATTTCGCGCCAAAAGGGCAGCGCCAATCATAAGATCTGGATTGGAGGTGTTCGTGCAAGAGGTGATGGCTGCAATCACAATCGAGCCTTGGGTGAGATTGTACTTTTGCCCTTTTGGATCCTTAACTGGAATGCTCGCACCCAAAGGACCCAAATGAAGATCAGGATGCGTGTCTGCCGTTTCACTGTCAGTGGCAGACAGTGCGCCCCCTTCAGAAAGCCAAGTTTCTAATTCTGCCTCTTTGAGCGATTTGAGTTCCTTTTCATAGCGGCTTACGACAAATTTGCGAAATGATTGGCGCACGGACTTTAATGCCGAGCGATCGTGGGGCTTGGACGGTCCTGCGAGCGAAGGCTCCACTGTTGCCAGATCCAAACTCAATTGGCTGGAGTAGTTGGCCGGCGGCAGATTTTTTTCTACAAAAAGTCCCTGGGCGCGGCAATAGGCTTCGGCCCGCTGGGCCTGCTCTTTTCGACCCGTTAGATTCAAGAACTCTATGGTTTTAAAGTCCACGGGGAAAATTCCAATCGTTGCTCCGTATTCGGGAGACATATTTGAGATCGTGGCACGATCGGCGACGCTCAATGTGCTCACGCCTGGGCCAAAATATTCAACGAATTTTCCGACAACTCCGTGTTTTCTCAGCATCTGCGTGACTGTCAATACCAAATCCGTTGCCGTCACTCCGGGTGCGAGCTGTCCAGTCATTTCAAAACCGACAACTTGAGGAATCAGCATGGTGCAAGGTTGCCCCAGCATTGCGGCTTCAGCCTCGATGCCACCAACGCCCCAACCCACAACCCCCAAAGAGTTCACCATCGGTGTGTGAGAGTCGGTACCTACAAGAGTGTCAGGATAGATCATTTCCTCACCTTGGTGCTTTCCTGACATCGCGACCTGTGCCAAGTACTCAACGTTGACCTGATGACAAATGCCCATACCTGGGGGCACCACGCGAAAATTAGAGAAGGATTTTTGTCCCCACTTCAAGAACTCATATCGCTCTTGGTTTCGTTCAAACTCGAGAGCCAGATTTTTTTCCATGGCCTGCTTTTCTGCAAAAAAATCCACCTGCACCGAGTGATCGATAACAAGATCGACAGGTTGCAAAGGGTTGATTTTTTGGGTGTCACCAGACTTTTCTTTCATGGCAGCCCGCATTGCCGCAAGGTCCGCAACCACCGGCACTCCGGTAAAATCTTGAAGCAGCACTCGTGCAGGTTTGAATTGAATTTCGTATTCAGATTCCTGCGTGGGATTTTGTTTCACCAAGGCTTCGATATCTTGAGTCTTGACCACTTCGCCATCTTCGTGGCGGAGCAAGTTTTCAAGCAATACCTTATGACTATAGGTCATTTTGCTCAAATCAACTCCCAGCTTTTTGGCCAGTTGGGGCAAGGAGTGGTACTGAAAAGTCTTTCCTGCGATTTCGATTTTTGACAAAGTTTCAAACGAATTCATATATCCACTCCCTTATTTTTAGCGGCCTCAATAATAATTCTGGCTAGTCACAGAATATCATCTCTCTGTCGCCATTGTTCAATATTAAAAGAGTGTATAAACCACTTAACAAAAGGAGTATCGCTTGAAATCGGTCCCAATCTGGATACCACGATTGTATACCATTTTTTGAATTGAGAACATACAACTGCATTGTTCATTTGCAGGACCTACGACTGGCGTCCTCTTCCTTTTCGCAACCCTCTTGAAAGACATTTTTCAAAATTAGGCATGCCTATTGCTAGATTTAGTTGCGTCACAAGCCAAAACTGAACATTTCATTTCGAGAAAAACACCAAGGGGGAATATTATGTCGATTGTTGAAGCGCTCATAGCCTACTTGAAGCAAAGCGAGTTATCACGTTGGGTGATTTGGCCTTTAGTGGCACCTCTTCTGGCTCTCATCGTGTTGGCAGTTGAACGGGAGATTCTGTTTCAAGAAAATCTTTTCGATGTCCAAAATAATTATGACCATATCGAGTGTCCCCCTCGTTCGCTCACTGCGCGAACTGCTGATGGGACCTGCAATGACTTGGAAGTTCCGCAAATGGGTGCTAAGGGAGTGGTGTTTGGCCGAAATATCGATCCTGACACGCTTCCTAAATATGTTTCGGATGAAGAAATTCTCGATCCCAATCCTCGAAAAATCAGTTTGGCGGTAATGGGCCGAGACGAATTTAAACCTGTGGAGCAGCTCAATTTTATAGCGGCGGCTTGGGTTCAGTTCATGGTCCATGATTGGTTTGATCATGGAGAGAATGATCGGCGAAATCCAATCAAAGTCCCAATAGAAAAAAACGATCCCTTTTTTAAAGGCAGTTATCTACGGGTGGATCGCACCGGCAATTTATCGCATGCATGCGTTGTTGCGTGATACGGTGGATGTTTATGACTATCGAAATGGCAGACTCCTCAATAAAATCGACATCAATAACGTCAGAGATCGTAAGGCGCACTATATCGTATCCTGGTACGGATATGAAAACATGTGGTACTCATTCGGCACAACCCATCCTGGCGCTTTGACACTAAAAAACACGCCACGGCAGTTACAGAATCTTTCAATTCCATTTTTTAGAGACATCGATCTAGCCGCAACGGATATCATTCGCGACCGAGAGCGAGGTGTTCCGCGATACAATCAATTTCGTCGTTCCATTCGTTTAAAGCCGATCAATCAATTCGAAGATCTCTTTCGTCGATTCGAATCTGATCCCATCACTTCTGATCAGCAGCAACTAGCCAATCAACTTCGAGAACTTTATCGAGGCGATATTGAAAAGCTGGATCTTTTGATTGGATGTTTGGCAGAATCAATTCGTCCACAAGGATATGGCTTTGGTGAAACAGCTTTTCAGATATTCACGTTGATGGCTTCTAGGCGCCTTTTGAGTGATCGATTTTTTACAGTGGATTTTAGGCCCGAAATTTACACGCCAGAGGGAATTCAAATTGTGCAAACAAGAACGATGAAAAACATCATCGAAGATCACTTTCCTAAGCTAAATCGGGTGGGGCTGATTCCTGAAAATGCATTCAAGCCCTGGCAGAACTGATCAAGGTTGCTTTTTCTGAAACCGGGAGAATGTCGAGCGCCATTTGGTCATAAATTAAACATAGTATTTTCATATAGTTACAGATTGAAGTATACACGATCTTTTCATTAGAGAAAAGATCGTGTATACTTTAATAATGTCACCTAATCAGTCCGTGGAGCTCTTCCATATCTATTTTTGTCGCCAGTTAGATCAAAATCTTGAAAAAAACCTTTATTCTATCAAGGGTGGATGCAATCTTCGATTTTTCTATCAAAGTATTCGCTACTCCGAAGACATTGATATCGATATTCAAACAATCGCACTCAAAACACTGGAAAACAAAGTGGATCGTATCCTAAATAGCCGGCCGTTTTTGCAGAGTTTGGGTATTCAGAAAATTGAAATTGTAGGAGTTACTAAGCCAAAACAGACCGACACTGTACAGCGATGGAAGATTCAAATTAGAGCTGAAGGAGTAACATTGCCCACAAAAATTGAGTTCTCGCGCCGCGGTCTTGATATGCAAGTAGAATATGGTCCCATAGATTCAAAGTTGCAAATGGAATACAAAACCTATCCTATTCTGTGCTCACACTATGGCTTGGAAACAGCGATAGAGCAAAAGCTCAGGGCGCTGATTTATCGGTCAGAAACCCAAGCCCGAGACATTTTCGATCTGGATCTATTGCTCAAGAAAAACAAGTCATTTGCGAGAAGATTTACTCAAAAAGAAAAGCAGCAGGCCCTAGAAAATACGGTGTCTGTATCCTTTGTAGATTTTCAAGGACAAGTTGTGGCGTACCTAATGCCTGAATATCAAACCTATTTCGGAGATGAAACAAAATGGACAGTTCTTCAAGAGGGCGTCTTGGCTTTTCTGGAGACAATATGAGACTTCTGGAAGCAAAACAAAAGATTCAAGGTCTGCGGATTCCTCTTTTGCAAACCCATGAGGTCGCAAAGATTTTGGATCTGTCAAATTCTCAGGCCAGCTTGATTTTACATAGGCTTCAAGAGGCCAATGAAATCGTTTCTATTAAGAAAGGGCTCTGGCTTTTAGAAAAGGATACTAACGCATTCTCAATCGGAGAGTATCTTGCGCGTCCCTATCCAGCCTACATTTCCCTCCAATCGGCTTTGTACTTGCATGGGATGGTTTCTCAGATTCCGACGACCATTTTTCTGGTCACACTCGCGCGTTCGCAAAAAAAAAAGGTGCGCGATACAACGTATTCTTTTCATCACATGACAGTCCCACTTTTTCTTGGATTTGAATATCATGAGAATTTTAATCTTGCCTGCCCAGAAAAAGCACTGTTTGATTTTTATTATTTTTCAGCCACAAAAAAGAATATTTTTAAAGCACTCCCGGAGCTGGAAATTCCAAGAGGATTCAACAAAAACAAACTTCGAGATTGGTGTGGCCTAATAGCCAATCCTCGCCTGCGTAGTCACGTCGCCGGGAAAATCAAATAGACTTTTAACAGTGATTCTAAGGGAGTCAGCCGACCTGACTCTTCTTCGGGCGTTGTGTTCATGACATCGCCCGAAAGCAGTTCTGGAGCAAGCGGAAATCTAAAGCAAATAGATAAGTCCCGCTCGTAGCGACAGCTCGGGATCAAGCGAAATCTCTCCAGGATCCCATCCTTGAGATTTGTAGCGAAGGCTCGCCTTTGAATTCCATTTGTCGGTCAACGAAGATTCAAGTTCCAGAGACGCGCGACCACCCAGGGCCGCACTCTTTTCGTCGCATCTCAGCCCTTTAGGTTGACTCCAAATGCTCAAGTCGGCGTTGAGCTTGTGATTTTCTGATAGGGACCATCCTTCCATTCGCAGATCGAATCCCGGAAAGGTTTGTACCGGCGATTGATAAAAATGCACTTGTCCTATCCAAGTGCGCTCGCCTTGCAAAAAAAACACGGCGACAACATCTCCGCCAAAGGGCATTATATAGTGTTTAAGATTTGCATTCCATTTGTAATCTTCAGCCTGAAAAGCGTAGCGGCGATAAAGAATGGGATTCACATAGTTCAAAAAGGACAAACTCACTTGGCGACTCGTGAATTCTTTTTCGTCATTCGAGAGCGCGCTCCAAGGAATGTATCGATCGACGCCTGTGCCACTGGGGTGGGCACCTCGGTTTGCATAGGGCTCATCGGGTCGATGCAAATCATAAACCCAGGAGGTGCAATCGGGACCAACAAAATCTCGGTCTTGGACGTTTTTTTCTTCATTCGCTCGCTCGGCCATGGCCGCATCTCTTCCATCGTTGCTGCAGGAATTGAGATAAAATGTAACATTTGTGTAATTGATCCAAAGTAGAACTTGGCTCCAAGGCAAGGCTGGATTCAGAAAGAGACTCTTTCGAAGGCGAAATTTTGTTGGATCTGCGACTCCATTCCGGCCGAGCTCATTCTTACGAATTCTGCCGGGTGATCTTTTTTGAGCTGAGCAAGGTCTTCGTCACGCAATCGGTCAACTGGTATAGAATCTGATATTCTGAAATCATAAACGCCATTGTGGCTAGAAATATTTCGATGAGAGAACACGGCGCGATGCCACTCCTCGTGAAGCCACGAATAGCTGAGCGGAAGAACAAAAGAGGCCACATCAAATGTGGCGATAGCCAAGCGACCCACCCATTTTTTCTCGGAGATATTCTCGAGGCCATAGTGAGCCATTAGGTAAAAGTCATTGGAGAGAGCCAGAGATTGCGGCATCGTCGGAAACGGATAAGCAGACTCCGTGTAAACAGGCAGATCTAGCAGTGGCAGCTCCAAAGGAATCGGAGTTCGAGACTCTTTGGTGGTCATATCAACGGGCGGCAAAAGTGTTTCCTGGGCCAGTGACATTGAGCCATGAGCTATTCCCATAGAGAGGACAGAAAAAAAAACGAATTTACGGATTCCAAAATTTAGCCGCAGGTCTGACATTGCATTCAACTGATTGTGTGGCGAAAATTTGTTATATATGAGCCTTTTTTTCATGTGCAATTTCCTCAGTTTGTTTTTATGATTTTCTGGCGCCAAAAAGAACTTGAAATATATACCTATTGAGGGACCTTGTAATACATCAATAGAGCGGCACAAGGCAATTGAAACATAATTCTTTTTGGTAGAAAGTGTAGAGGTAGTGATGTTTTTTAAAACACGTCGGTCTTTGCTTAAAACGGGAATTGGTTTTTTGCCATTGTCGCAGTTGTTGTTTCGTCCCTTTGTGAATGCAAAAAGTGCAGCGCCCCTGCTTGCGGGTGGGCCGGAAGTGTTTTTTCAGAAAAGAGACCTTAAAATTAATGAACAGAGGTTGAGCGTTTTAGCCAACCAATCCGCGTCGGAAGAAGGGCGGTGGTCGACGCTCAATGTGGAGGGCCAGATTCCAGCTGCGCTTGCTGGAAAATTGTATCGGGTGGCGCCAGGGCAAAGACATGGATATGGCCAACCTTTGCGCCATTTTTTTGATGGTGATGCCTATGTGTCACAGTTTTCTTTTTCTAATGGTGCCTGTGATTTGCATTCGCGCTTTCTTGCCACAGAGGAGAGGTTTCAAGAGGTCTCCAGCCAGCAAATGCTATTTCATGAGTTTGGCACCAAGGCCAATGGAGATGCACGTGGCTTTAAAAACCCTCCAAACATCAACCTCTTGCCTTATGGCGAAAACCTATTGGCACTGTCAGAGAGCGCGCATCCCGTGGCGGTAAACACTCAGAACCTCTCTGCAACTGGAAGATGGAATTTTTCCGGTAGTCTTGCAAAAAATATTACCTTTGCGGCCCATCCAAAAGTGGATCCTGTGACGGGCGATACATTTTGCTATGGCATCAAACAGGATTTGAGTTTGGCGCTGTGTGGGTTCCATATTGATGGCAAAACAGGGCAGCTGAGGAATATTTTTTCGCACCGCCAGAAAAAGGCTTATGTGATTCATGATATGTTGCTGACGAAAAATCACATTGTTTTTGTGATTCCGCCACTGCATTTGAAATTGTGGAATATGATATGGAGAATTCCCCCTTTGGCAGAGGCATTGCGATATGATGCTGGAGAGCCAACGCAGATTCTGATTTTTCGCCGCGATGGCAGTGGTGAGCCGCTAAGGCTTGAAATGCCCTCTTCCTTGGTGTTTCATAATGGCAATGCTTTTGAAGAAGATGGCAAAATTGTATTGGATACTTTTTTGGCAAAAGACGCGTCAATACTTTCGCTGTTGGCGGATTACCGTGGACTCGTTGAAAAAGACTTTGCGCTGCCGGGATTGCGCCGAGTTGAAATTGATTTGCATGGCAAGAAAATCTCAAAGACAGAGACCTTGGTTCAAAATTGTGATTATCCAAGTTTTAATCCCATGTTTGTGGGATCAAGGGCGCGATTTCTTTATATGGCTCAATTTTCAAATTCTCAGGATCCCTTGGCGGGAACTTCGGTTTTAAAATATGATTTTGAGAATCGCAAAGTGATAGAAACTCGGGCGGCACCGGGAGAAGTTCTTGGCGAACCCGTGTATGTTTGTCATCCAAAGGAAGAGGGTGAGGATGCAGGTTGGGTTTTACAGATGGGATTTGATAAAAGGCGATCGACCCAGAGTTTTTTAAATATTTACCGTGGAGAGGATCTTTCGCTCTTAGCTAAGGTTTGGACTCCCCACTACATTCCCTTGGGTTTGCACGGCGTGTTTTTGGCCTCAATTTAAAGCGAATGGTCTATCTCAATGTGCATTTGGCAAAAGATCTTTGGACTCGCCAAAATTCAGAACAACAAATGACGACCCCACTTCGGGCTTCATTTTGAGAGCGGCGTTCAGATCCTCCACCGGAGCATCGATGGCTTCATTGGTTAAGTGAAAAGTCTTAAAGTGCATCCCGATGCTCAGTTGGCTGTGTAAATCTTGATGGGCCTTTACGGCCTCTTCCGGATTCATATGGCTATTTTTCATAAACCACCTGGGCTCATAAGCGCCAATTGGGAGCAGGCTGATATTCATTGGTCCGTACTTTTTAAAAGCATCGCGAAAGTGGGTGTGGTAGCCAGTGTCGCCAGCAAAATAAATCTTTTGCATGTGTTGCAGTTCGTCGGTACCCGCGGTGTCGAAGGCGATGACATAGCTGCCCCATAAGCTTTTATTGGTGTCATTGAGGCTACGTCGCGACCAATGCGCCGCCTGTTCAAAATGAATCTGTAAGATTCCCATGGTGACAACATCACCCCAGTCCATTTCTTTGTACTTGGTGATACCAAATCGTTGCAAGTAAGCCGAGTCGCCGAGCCCCACAAAAAAGAGGGGATCGTGCACCTCACGCAGGCGGCGCAAGGTTGTCTTGTCCATGTGATCAAAATGATTGTGCGAAATCAAAACGAAATCAATTTTTGGCAGTGATTCAAAGGCTATTCCTGGGGCTCTCACTCTGGCGGGACCCACCCATTGAAACGGGCTGGCGCGTTGAGACCAAATCGGATCAGTTAAGATATTTCCTAAGTGAGTTTGAATCAAAAAAGTGGCGTGGTTGACAAAAGTCAAGCGGGCCAGAACATTTGCTGGCAATGACGTGGGAACAGTCGCTTTTGTATCGTCGACCCAATCGGGCCAATCGGCTTTTCCGCCGCCCAATTGCCACCGAAGCAAGTCCAGCCAACTCTTGCCATTGTCTATGCCGGGATTAAAAAACTTCTTTCCATCATAATGTTGGGAGCTGGCTCCCTGATACTCTGTGGTTCGGCAGCCCATTTGCATCAGTAGGGTGGAAAAGAATAGACAAAATATCGAAATTTCGAAAAAGGAATGCATTGCTATAATCTAGCTGGCTTAATGGATGCGCGCAAGAAATGCCTTGTTCCGCGAGGTTTCCGGGTCAATTCAAAACTGAATGCTTATGCAATAAAAATTGTGAAAAAAAATTGCAGTTTGTGTGATTGGGGCTCTAGAAGCGACGTTGAGCTGCCGATACTGACAAAATGAAGATAAAAATTCTGTTTCTTTTGGCAGGTGCTGTGGTTCTGCTTGAGGGCTGTCAGCCAAAAAATTTCGAAGCGCAACAGCTGATGGCTGAAAATGCGAGCCGCGGTCTAGGTTGTGACAGTGCCAAAAGCCTATTCTTTGATTCCATGTATGCATATGTGGATCGGCATGGAGCCTGGAGCGAATCAGAGTTTCAAAAGCTCGTTCGTGAATCTATTGAGCAAAATCATTCGTATCTAAGTGAGCTCCAGAGAAAGTTGCTTTTTCAACAGGTGGCAAAGATGTTTCAGTTCTTTGGTCGCGAAATTCAAAGCCAGCCCGACGCACTGGCTATGGTGAGACGGCTGATTGAAATGGAAATGCAGGACGTTGGTACTGCCGAAGCAGCAAAGAGCAATCAAAAGTTGGATGCACAATGGCGTCAATTGCAAAGTCTGACCAAGGCCTTGAATTTAGAGTGCCAGCCGCCTGTCGAGGCTGCTCCGGTCGAGAGTGACCCAGGTGATCAGGGAGCACCAGGCGACACGCCGATTGAAACTCCGATCGATACGCCTGCAGATGCGCCCGTAGATTCACCCAGTGACAAACCAACTGAAGGGCCGGTTGGCAATCTGAAGACGTCGATGGGTCTTGCAATTGAAAAGTCTTTTGCTACGGCCTACCAGAGCTGCGAAGTGCTTTCGATGCCGCCCATGGACAGGCTCGTGTCTTCAGTTCGCGGCATTCGTGTATTGCCGGATGCGCATCCCGGTGGAGGACTCAGGCGTGAGATCGCCAGTTTGAGCGAAGTGAATCAGTCCCATCATTACATTCGCAACTTTCGCTCGCGCCAAGGATGTTTTGATGTGAAGGCCTCGCCACTCATTTATGATTTTGGCGGTCAACCGGCAGTTGAGCGAGACCGTTTGTCTTTTTTTCGTGACAGTGGATCAGGGACTTCGGTACTAGGGGTGGACTGCAGCGCGCTTGTTTCGACCATACTCGGAGTGGGCGGCAGACGCTACACAGAATCATTAGAAAATAAACCCATTTATGTGCGTCAGAGTTCCACCAAGTTCTTGCGCCCGGAGTCTTCTGGCTTCACCTGCTTTTCGCGTGTAAAGATCGATGCTCAAAAGAGCATTTCAAGGGGAGACATCATCGCTGTTTCTGGGCACGTGGTGATGGTTGATGAAGTGATGCCCGATCCATTTGGCTTGGCAAGAATCAATAACATCACACAGTGTGAAAGAGTGAAAGCCGAAGACTTTGAGTTTTCTGTGGTGCAAAGCAGTCCAAGCAAGGGTGGTATCGGTATGAATCGCTTTTGGGTCAAAGACTACGCTAGCGAGTCGAGCAAGATGCGCAATGCCTTTGAAAGAATTGGTTACTATGCCTGTGTTGCGAAAATGAAAGGCCAAGAAATCATTCCTAGTGAGAGTTCTTATTCCCTCATTCGCCACAAAGGCAATGCCGCTTGCTCTAGTAGCAACATTTCATTGGTCGGCGAAAGCTGCGTTGCAAGTTGCACGGCTCAGGCAAATCTCCCCCCTGAGTGATCTATTAACCCCGCCCAAAGTAAATTAAGTTGAAATGAGGACTCGTCCTAGTTCTTTCTTAACAAAGGCAAAGGCGGTGCCTTTTTTGCTTTTGATATGCCATAAAATAAATTGATGAGCCAATATCAATAACCATAACAAAGACCACAACTAGGAGGCATGCATGGCACAACAATTAGCACTCGAAGGATCAGCTCAGGTACTCAAGAACATCTCGAAAAACATGACGGATGAGATGTTGGTTTGTGTGCAGAACTGCACTTTGTGTAACCAGATCTGTTTGTTAACAAAGAACTACTGTTTGACCAAGGGCGGGCGGCATCTTGATGTTCAGCATCTTCGTGCATTAATGGACTGTGAGCAGCTCTGCCGCGTATCTGCAGATTTTATGCTCCGTGAGTCTAAACTTCATTCGCAAATTTGCAATGCTTGCGCTGAGGCGTGTCTGGTCTGCGCACAAAGTTGCGAGTCTTTGGGGGCGGAGGATGACTTGATGACGACCTGTGCAAGCATCTGTCGCCAGTGTGCAGAGAGCTGCCAAGAAATGAGTTTGCGACACTGACCACCATGGACCCAGTGGCTTTCTTTGGACCCAATCGGCAATACGGACTCGGTCGAGAGAATCGAGCCTGGGTTGTATTCTCCGTGGAAATGCTGTGTTAGAGCGCAGAAAAACATTAGGACTTTGGGCGAGCGCATGATTTGATAAGTCTGAATGGTGGCCTCAGGTTGAGGGCACCAAAATGAGTCATGCATTTGCAATTGGGGGCCTGATGATGGGAAATAAAATTTACCGCAACGATGATTCGCTGTTCTTTTGCTTTTTTGGTAAGGCCATGCCCTTACTGTATGTAGTCTTAGCCAATATTTTATCAGTGCAGGTTGCAGAGGCAGCGCTCACTACGGCCAAAAATGAATTGAAAATTGCAGTTGTTCAAGAGTGGTCCAATTTTAATCCAGTCACCAACCAGCTCGCCTCCAACGAGGCGCTTTTGCCTTTTGTAGTTCGCAATGCCATCAGCAGAGAGGCAAACGGTAAGGTTGTTCCTGATGTCGCTGAAGCCATTCCTAAGCTTGAAGACAAGAAAGCACTGTGGATTCTGAAAAAAGAGGCAAAGTGGGCTGATGGCAAGCCATTGACTTGTGCGGATTGGCAGCTGGGTTGGCAGGCCGGAAAGAATCCCAATGTCACCACCACCAATCGCAGCTATTATGAAAAAATTGTCGACATCACTTGGCAAGAAGAAACACCTAAGAGCTGTCTGGTGACCTACAAGACCAACGATTGGACCTATGACCGTGATTTGCCGTTTTTTTTGCCCGCCCATCTAGATCAAAAAAAGTTTGAAAAACTCAAAGAACAACCACAAGCCTATGAGCGCAACAGTCTGTATGTCTCAGCGCCTACGACAATGGGTCTTTACAATGGCCCTTACTACATCAGTGAGTTTGTGCTTGGTAGCTATGTGGTTCTCGCGCGAAATGAGCATTTTTGGGGGACCAAGCCGATGATTGCCAAGATCATCATTAGGCATGTCGGCGAAGCCAATACTCTCAAGGCTCATTTGCTTTCTAAACAGATTGATGTCATCAGCGCCGTAGGATTTCCTGCGGATACGGCTCTCAATTTGGATTTGGAATTTGCTAAGGAAAAATCACCATTCAAAGTGCACTTTCAAAATTCCTCGATTTTTCAAGGAGTGTTTTTTAATCTAGAGAATGAAATCTTAAAAGACATTCGAGTTCGTGAAGCTCTTAGCCGTGCTGTGAGTAAGGAGACCATTTCTAAGTCCTTTTTTAAGAGCAAGCTGATGCCGGCTGAGGGGATCTTGCCACCGCAGCACAGTGCCTTTGTTGCCTGGCCGTCCTCCTATTCTAAATCGCGAGCAAGAAATCTCTTGCAAAGTGCAGGTTGGAAGGTGGGAACCGATGGGATTCGTGAAAAGGATGGCAAGCGTTTAAGCCTTGTGTTTAAGACCTCTGCTGGAATTAAGGTGCTTGAGACAATCCAGGTGTATATATGCTCTCAGTACAAATCCATTGGCGTGGAGTGCGTGATTAAAAATGAACCGCCACGAGTGCTATTGGGAACAAGTGTTCCGCATGGAGATTTTGATCTCACTATGTACGGGCAGCCGATTCTTCCCGATTCCACCATCTCGAGCTACTACTCCTCTCAGGCGGTGCCGACGGCCGCAAACAGCTGGTCTGGAGGCAACAGCATCCGTGTGAAATCCGCTGAACTTGACCAGTTGCTATTCCAGTTTGATAATGAGGGAAGCAAAACTCTTCGAGATGCGATCATTGCAAAAGTGAATCTCTATATACGGAATAACTTTTTACTGATTCCCTTGTATCACCGCCGTGAGGCCATGGTGATGCCGGCACAGCTGGCAGGTATTGAGGACTCATTTACTGGCACGGATTTCTATAATCCGGAAGCATGGCGATGGTCAATGTAGTACCAATTTCGATTCAAGCTTAGGGCGTGTTTGCAATTTATTCGTAGACCGAGGCGCACGCCTCGGTCTATCTGTGGCGGCTACTTTTCGGGAACAAATGAATCTACAAAAGGTCGCGATTTTTTCATCGGTGAAAAGATTAACTTTGCGATGGTGTGGGGTCTTACTCTATAGAGGCGAGCCAAATCAAGTGAAGTTTTCCTTAGGTTCTCTGATCTGGGTTTAAAATAATACAAACCCCTGTCATCTTTTTTAAGAAGTCCGGAGCTTTCAAGCGTCAGAAGTCGAACCTTTACTGATGTTGGAGTTGAACGCAATTCCTGACTAATGTCTTCCTCGCTCCATGCTTGCGGATGATCTTGCAAAAACAAGAGCACATGCAACTGTTCAATGGAATCAATAAAATCCAGAATAAATTGACTTACATGATCTGGAATTTCTTGTGCTTTCATGATTCCTTTCTCGAACCGTTTTGGGTGAATGCGTCCCTGTTTCTATTATTATGAACTCAGAAAATTAAAAACTTATCAAGGTATATCTATTCACCAACATATTACCACAGGTCAAAAGGTGCACAAATAGCATACACATTGATGAGGTGGACTCTCTGCGTTTAGACTTCTTAACAAAGATAGCGAGGCTTTCTTTTGTTGGATGAGTGCTGGGAAAATCAAAGAATAGTGATGCTTTATTACCAAATTTGAAAAAGCTGAGCAATGAGTCGAAACAACTCTGTGGAAAGTTTGTGTTAATCTCACGAAAATGAAGGAAGGGAATGAGAAATCCACTGAAATAAATTCTCACGCAGAGTTCACAATAATATCACCTATTTTCTCGACTTTGGAAATGTGTTTGGCTGCATGGGGAGCGATGTATGAAGGACCTTGAACCTAGGTCAGCGTGGCGCGTGGGCAAGCGACCCTCTAAAATAAAATCTACTGCAGCTACAAATAAAAATTTGAGGCTCAATGAACTGCTGAGAGTTCTCAAGGCCCTGCGTGCGGGAGACTTTGGTGTGCATATGCTTCCGGGAAGTCCCAATGAAGGAATTCTTGGAGAGATTGCAGAAGCGGTCAACGACATTGTCGATCTCAATGGAAGTTTGGCTGATGAAATTTCGCGAGTTGGAAAAGCGGTTGGTGTCGAAGGCAAGATGAGCGAGAGAGTTTCCCTGAAATCGGTGACGGGGCAGTGGCTGGAGAGCAGCAATGCCATCAATGAGTTGATAGGTGGTTTGGTGCAACCGACCAAAGAGGTGGCAAGAGTGATCACGGCCGTGGCGAAAGGGGATCTCTCGCAAAAGGTAGATTTAGACGCCAAGGGTGAGGTCGCCGATCTGAAACGAACCATCAATTTGATGGTTGATCAACTAAACTCCTTTTCGGCGGAGGTCACACGAGTTGCAATTGAAGTTGGTGTCGAAGGCAAGCTTGGAAACCAAGCCGCGGTTCCTGGCGCATCGGGTACGTGGAGGAATCTGACTGAAAATGTTAATCAACTTGCTGGAAATCTGACAGAGCAGGTGCGAGCCATTGCCGAAGTTTCGACTGCCGTGACCAATGGTGATCTGACGAGGTCAATCGCGGTGGAAGCCAAGGGCGAGCTTGCCGCTCTCAAGAATAACATCAATCAGATGATCGGCAATCTCAAGGAAACCACGCAAAAATACAATGAGCAGGATTGGCTAAAGACAAATTTGGCAAAGTTTTCTGGAATGATGCAGGGGCAAAGAAGCGTAAGTGCCGTGGCTCAGCTGATAATGTCGGAGTTGACGCCACTTGTGAATGCGCAGGCCGGAGTCTTTTTTTTGGCGAGCGATAATTTGGATGATTTAGAGCTCAATGTTGTCGCTTCTTACGCTTATACGGACCGCAAAATTTTGCAAACCAGTTACAAATTAAAAGAGGGATTGATTGGTCAATGTGCTTTTGAAAAGAAACCAATTCTCTTGCTAAATCCTCCTGATGACTACGTTCGCATCTCCTCGAGCACCGAAAGAAGAGTACCCAAAAGCATCATTGTTTTGCCAGTGCTGTTTGAAGGGGAGTTGAAGGCTGTGATTGAATTGTCTTCGGTTACGCTGTTTTCGAAAAACTATCTCAATTTTCTTGATCAACTGATGGACTCTATTGGCGTTATGCTAAATATGATTTCTTCGTCGATGCGAACAGAGGAGCTGCTTTGCGAGATTAAAAAGTCCAACGTGGAGCTCGAAGCCCAGGCTAAAGAACTTGAGGAAAAAGCCAAACTCTTAGAGGCAAAAAATGTCGAAGTAGAATTGGCTTCTCGCAGTGCTGAAGAAAAGGCAGAGCAGTTGACCCTCATTTCACAATATAAGTCTGAATTCTTGGCCAATATGTCTCACGAGCTGCGGACCCCTTTAAACAGTTTGTTGCTGCTTTCTAAGAATTTGGAAGAAAATCAAGCCGGAAACCTGGATGAGGAGCAGGTCAAGTTTGCAGGTTGTATTCATTCTGCCGGCTTGGAGTTGCTCAATCTGATCAACGAGATTCTTGATCTTTCTAAGGTGGAAGCCGGAAAGATGACTGTCGACACAGATGAGTTTCTGTTGAGTGCAGTGGTCGAAAATCTCGAGCGCACCTTTAATCTTATGGCAAAAGATCGAAAGGTGGATTTTTCCATTCAAACCGAAGTCGATGTGCCCAAAATGCTGTTGTCCGATCAAAGTCGTCTCTTGCAAATACTTAAAAATCTGATTTCAAACGCCTTCAAATTTACGCAAAAAGGTCAGGTGAGTCTAGAGATCAAAAGATTTAAGAGTAGGGAAGTCCGCGGTGGCTTACTGGAAGATGGAGTCTCCTTTGCCGTTCGGGATACGGGTATTGGCATACCCGTTGAGAAGCAGCATCTGATCTTTGAGGCCTTTCAGCAGGCGGATGGAACCACTAGCCGCAAATATGGTGGGACTGGCTTGGGCCTGACAATTAGTCGTGAATTATCAAGTCTTTTAGGTGGTATTATCGAGGTTCGAAGTCAATCTGGAAAGGGAAGTGAATTCACGCTCTATTTGCCACAGGATCCTGTTGGATCAAGTGAGCTCAAAAAGGAAGTGAAGCCTTTCGAGCTAGCTGCATTTCCTGAATGGGCTTCGGTCAAAAGCAACCTAAGAGGAAAGCAGATTCTGATTGTAGATGATGACATGAGAAATATTTTTGCATTGACCAGCGTATTTGAGGGTTACGGTCTCAGTATTTACCATGCTAACAATGGGAGAGAGGCTCTTGAGCGCCTTCGTGACCATCCAACAATTGATTTGGTGCTCATGGATACGATGATGCCCGAGATGGACGGGCTGGAGGCCATTCGCCATATTCGGAAAATGTCACATTTTAGGGATCTTCCCATCATCTCTTTGACAGCAAAAGCAATGAAAGGAGACGATGATTTGTGTTTAGCGGCCGGGGCAACGGCCTATTTGCCTAAACCGGTTGATATGAAGGAGCTCTTGAGCGTGATGAATCATTGGCTGACTGACAAGTTCGAACAAATAGATGCAAAGGTATAGGTGGAATGAAAAAGAGTAAGGTCAATATTCTTTTGGTGGATGATCGGCCCGAAGGACTCCTGGCACTCGAAACTGTGCTAAAAGATCCACATTACAATTTGGTGACAGCCAGATCAGGAGCTGAGGCCTTGGCGGCCGTACTCAACTGGGACTTTGCGGTCATTTTGATGGATGTGCAAATGCCCGATATGGATGGCTTTGAGACGGTGAGCTTGATCAAACAGCGCGAGAAATCAAAAAGCATCCCTATCATTTTTCTGACAGCAAATAACAAGGGCGATCGACACATAAATCTTGGATATTCCGTTGGTGCCGTTGATTATGTATTTAAACCTTTTGATGCTCATGTTCTCAAAGCCAAAGTATCGGTCTTTGTGGAGCTGCATGAAAAAAACATTTTATTGCAAAAACAGTCTGAAGCCTTGCGAGAGGTGGAAGCGCGAGAGCGCTATCGGATTCTTCATGAGTTCGAAAACGAAGAACGGCGCAGATACCAAAATCTGGCCGATGCCATTCCGCAGACCGTGTTTCGCACCAATGAACGCGGAGAGATTGAGTATTTCAATCAGTTTTGGTTGACCTTTTCAAGCCTCACATTGGAAGAGAGCGTTGGCAAAGGCTGGCGCGAAATCATGCATCGAGAGGATTTATCGGTTGTTGATGTCAAATGGCAGCATGCTCAGGACACTCAAAGAGGCTTTGATTTTGAGTGCAGACTGCTGCATGCCGAGACCGATGTCTACCGCTGGCATTTGCTTCGAGTGGTGCCTGAATTGAATGCCGAAGGAAAGCTTGTCAGCTGGATCGGAGTGGCAACGGATATTCATGATCAAAAGATCGTGCAGCAAGAATTGGTCTTGGCAAAAAAAATGGCTGAAGCAGCCAACGAAACCAAGAGTAACTTTTTGGCCAATATGAGTCATGAGATTCGCACACCATTGGGAGTCATCTTGGGCTTTTCGGAGTTGTTGGTCAATTCAGGCTCCACCAAGGCTGAAAAGCTTGATGCCATGGCCATAATACGTCGAAATGGAGATCTGCTCTCACGGATCATTGATGAGATACTCGATCTATCCAAGGTCGAAGCTGGGAAAATGGAAATCAGTATGGCGCCAATGGCTGTGGTCGATCTCATTACTGGGATTAACGATTTTATGCAGCTCCCGGCACAGGAAAAGGGACTCACTCTGTCTTTTACTGTTCAAGGCAAAGTCCCGGACCAGATTGTTTCTGATTCCAGTCGGGTTCAGCAGATTTTGGTAAATCTAATAGGCAATGCGATCAAGTTCACTCCTCGCGGCGACATCTCAGTGACGCTCAGCTATGCTCCCAAGACTGTTGACCACTCCCATCAACTCTTGATCAGCGTGAAGGACTCGGGGCCCGGTCTATCAAGAGAACAGATTGGCAGTTTGTTTCAGCCCTTCACTCAGGTAGATGCATCCATCACTCGAAAGCATGGAGGTACAGGTTTGGGCCTAGCGCTTTCGCGAAGATTGGCACAGGTGCTGGGAGGTGATATCAGCATTGAGCCAAGTTTGCCAGGGCAGGGTTGTGACTTTCGTTTGACCATTGCGGCCGGCAATGTAGTCGGAGCTCGGCTTGTGTCATCAGTCGAGCCAAAGTCTCCGGATACAAAAGATAAAAACACACCTGATGCAAAGAGCTTAAAGGGTGTTAGTGTTCTTTTGGTGGAGGATTCTTTGGACAATCAGCTCTTGGTGAGTCGATTGCTGAAAATGGCAGGCGCCGAAGTTGATCTGGCCAACGATGGGCAAGAAGGTTTTGAAAAGGCCTCTGTCGGAAATTATGACGTGGTGTTGATGGATTTGCAGATGCCGGTGCTTGATGGCTATGGAGCGGTAAAAAAGCTTAGAAAGCTGGGGTTTGCAAAACCAGTCATCGCCTTGACGGCCCACGGTATGATTGAAGACCGACAGCGCTGCATCGAAGTTGGTTTTAGCGCTCATTTAACGAAACCTGTAAATCGGGCTGCGCTCATAGAGAGCGTGCGCGATCTGGCCAAGTCCGAATCACTGCTTCAAAGCGAAACATAGATTTGCATCGCGTCTCATCTCGACGGGCTCATCTCGCGTGTGAAACACTGTTGGGAAGCAGATTGAGGGGGGGCTATGGGTTTGTTTTTGTCTTCGTGTTCATGTTCATGTTCATTTTCATTTTCGTTGTTGTTGTCGTATTTTCATTTAGCACAAAAACCATTAGGGGTTCACAAGAAGCTAGCGCTGGCGTCTGCGATCGTCTTTGTGGTTCCTCATTTACTTGCACTGAATTCGAATGCCGAAACTGCAAATGTGCAGCGCCACTTGCACCGCACGCAAACGCAGTATCGATGGAGTGAAATTGTAAAACCAGACCACCCAGATTTTTCGCAGACTGAACTTCAATCGCAAGAGCAGCAAGGAGCTAAGATTCTTTTGCGTGATCTGCCGGAGTGGATTGTTGAAGGAGGCGATGGCACGATCAATTCTAAAAATCAAAATCGCTATCGTGAATGGCGATCTTCGATTCGACCTGACGCAAAAGCACTGATCGCTCAGGCTCAGGCCGAGGCTGAAGCTGTGAACCAGAACAACGGGTCGAATGAAAATCAAACTGGTGAAGTGCGCACTCTCGTTGATCAGGGGCCCTCCGCGAACCGAATTGATCTGACCATTGTTGGAGACGGCTACACTTTGGCAGAGCGTGAGCGGTTTTTTGCAGATGCTCGGCGAATCACCGATGATCTTTTTGCTGAGCAGACATTTGCTTCGTATTTGCCTCTCTTTAATGTGCATGCTGTATTTGTTCCCAGTCGTGAATCAGGAATCACAGATTTGGTAGAAAAGGACACGGCCTTGGGATTGTTTCGTACACCTAAGGGCAGCAAGCGCGCCATCATGCCGGGGAATCCTGATGCGATAGATCGTGCTGTGGCCCTGGCTCGCGATACGGATTACCCCATATTGCTAGCCAACGATGATTTTTATGGTGGCTTAGGTGGTCGCTATGCAATCACCACTCGCTCTATCGTTAGCGGACCAGTGGTGCTGCGCCATGAGTTAGGCCATAACTTTGGTAATGTGGGCGAAGAGTATGATGGAGGTTCGGTGTATCAGGGAGCCAACAATTCGGGCTCCTCAGTCAAATGGAAACCGTGGTTGTCGCCAAACGCTAAGGTCTTTGACGGAAAATATTTGCATGGAGCCTATGTTTGGCAAAGTCTCAGCGACAAGCCCTATAAGGGGCAACTGGATGTTCCGCAGGACTATAGTTTTGTACGACTGCTGATCTCTTCAGTTGGATGGGCAACTGACCGGGATGTGAGAGTCACCTATGATGGTGTTGTGCAGAGTTTTTCGGCTGAAAGTTATACTCAAGATCGAAGTTTTTTAGATATCTTTCGCAATCAAGAATCAGCGGGTCGCCATGAGGTTGTTGTAGAAGACGGAGGTGTGGATAGAGGCAATGTTCTGGCATTTGTGACTGCCGTGGCTCACAAAGCGGATATTGTTACGGAGCCCAATTTCATTGCGGCTTATCCTACCTTTTCAGATGGCGGGTATTCTGCAGGCTATCGACCGACGTTTGAAGGCTGCTTGATGAGAGAGATGCGCACAAAGAAGTTTTGCTCTGTGGATCAAGAAAATATGTGGCTTAGATTTTTGAACGTGGTGGATCTTATTGATGAAGTGCAAGTGGCAAAGGGCCGCGCGGGAGTATTTGTGTGGGCAAAAACTCCGCCGCTGCAAGGGCTTATGTATGAGTGGAAAAATATTAGCACTGGTGAAGTTCTGAAAAGCCATTCATCAGAACTTGAATTGCCAGCTGAGTTTGCCGGAAAAATTGAAGTGACCGTAAAGCTTCAGCACCCCGAGATTCGCAGTTCATCGAGTCGTTTGCAAGCCAGTCAAATCATTGACATCTAACCTCAACTCCAGACTCATTCATAGCTTTGCTACGAATGAGTCTGAGTCTGAGCCTGTTTCTGTTTGGACAATTGAGATTACATCACACAAGCATCAGCAGACGAGCAGGTCGCTGCGCGTGTCTTTGCTTCGCTCTTATCGTAAACTTCGTCTAAAAAGTTCCAAAGCGAGCGCGTGGCAGCCTCACAAGCATTTGCGGCGACTTCAGCTTGGTCCCCAGGGAGAGCATCGATCATCGCGGCAATTTCGGCGGAGTGGTGCTTATCCGCTTCTTGGTGAACCGTAAAGAAGGAGAGAGTTGCCGCATCGTCAATTCCATAGTTCTTTTTTAATCCAGAAATCTTTTGCTCAGCAATCTCTGGTACCTGTGATTCGTAGGCATACAGGCAGCCAAGTGCAGAGGCATAGCTGGATTTGCATTCACTCACAAAGTGCTCTTTTAGGTCGGTGCCGGCTTTGCGTACGCTCGCTGATGAAAACTCTTCTTTGTTCAAACCCAGACCCGAAGCAAAGTCTGCCCACAGCACGGGGTGTGCTGCCATCTTTTCATTGCCAACCTCTTCTTGCAGATTGCGCAGCAAACTCTTTTGAGCCTCTTCCGTGGGGGCCTGTCCATAAGCCAAGGCCACGAATTGAGGAAAGGCGTCCACATGGGGGCGATACTGAACGGCATAGTCTTGCAAGTCACCAATGCTCAGTTCTCCGCGCATCCAAGCTTGATAAAAAGGATGTTTTAAAAGGTGATTATCTGCGACAATCTTTTGCATTTTTTCTGATAGATTCATTTTGTATCCTCCGATGTGTATGTCTTGTTAAGTGTTCTGTTAAATGTTCATGTTAAGAGTTTAAATTAAGTGTTTAAATTAAGTGTTTAAATTAAAATAAAAAGCAAACAATCAATACTTAGCAATCCAAAAAAGATTTAGACGCTCACCGAAAATTCTCGAAGTGCTTGATTGAGACTGGTCTTTAAGTCCGTCGATGGCTTGCGCTCTCCTAAGATCAAGGCGCAAGGCACGTGGTAGGTGCCGCCCGAAAACTCTTTGGGCAAACTACCGGGAATCACCACCGAATTTTTTGGGACACGGCCAGTGTACACCTCGCCATTTTGTGTATTGATGATCTTAGATGTTCCGGTGATTGTGACGCCAGCGCCAAGAACGCAGGACTCCTCAAGGTGGGCGCCCTCGACAACGATGCACCGAGATCCAACAAAAACATTGTCCTCAACGATCACTGGTTTGGCCTGCAAAGGTTCCAAAACACCGCCAATGCCAACACCGCCAGAGAGGTGCACGTTTTTACCGATCTGCGCGCAGGAACCGACGGTGGCCCACGTGTCGACCATTGTACCGCTGGCAACATAGGCGCCGATATTGACATAGCAAGGCATCAGCACGCAGCCCTTTTCTATGTAGGCACCTTGACGAACCACAGCTGGCGGCACCACTCGCACGCCCTCAGTTCCGTTCCAAGCTTTTACAGGCACTTTGTCCCAAAAATGCAATTCGCCAGCAAACATCGCTTTGTTAGGTTGAATGCGAAAAAACAAAAGCACGGCCTTTTTAAGCCACTCATTTAACTGCCAACTGCCATCTTGCTTTTGCATGGCCACGCGCAGGCGCCCTTGATCCATATCGCGAATCACATCAAATACACAGTTAATTTGCTCAGAGGAGAGCTCCTCTTTTTGTGCAAAGGCTTCGTCTATCCAAGTTTGGCGAGCATCTTGTTGAGCTTGGGCTGTCGTCATATTTTCCTTTGTGTTGAGCGATTATAAAATTTTTTGTCGAGTTTCTTTCTCAAGTTTCTTCACCAATGACTCATTCAGTTTCTAGTTTGGCTGGCTTTGAGCATATCCCACAGCGCCGGAACATGAACCTTGTGGACCTCCGCAAAATCAATTTCACGCTGAATTTCGTAAGTCAAAGTGGGAATGTGCATTTCGTGTCCTGTATAGGTGCCCAGTGAACCAGGAGTTGGATAGCCAATATCGGGTTCAATCTTATACTGCGTGTGCTTTGCCAAAACGCTGGCCTCTGGCTCGCAGTTGCCATTGACATTGAGCATGGGGTTCCACGAGTGCAGGGAAACAATGAATTTGATCTCTTCGTTTTTAAGCAATGACACTAGGGCTTGGGTTTCGGGTTCGCTGGCGGCGGCAGCTCCTGGTTGATAACGAGGTGCCGTGGCAACAGGGCTCCAGTCCTTTGTTGGCAGATTGCGATTCAAATCGACTCCGGCGCAATTGCCGCGGGTGCCCTTGAGGATTCCATCTGTATTGAATTCAGGAATGATGGTCAGGCGAAGTTGAAAGGGAAATGCCTCTAAGCATCGCTGCAAAACGCCCTTGGCGGCCAAAACACCTTCGGGTTCATCACCGTGAACGCCACCGATCATGAGAATTCTGCTGCCAGAATCACCAAAATCATATCTAAATACGGGAGTCCCAGCTTTTGTTGTACAGAAATTTGTGATTTTCATACTGAAGATTTAACGAAATTTCTTTTGAAAGAAAAGTAATTTAGTCGATATTATTGTCGCCGTCGGGTATTCCGATGAAAATCGAATAAGAATAAGAATAAGAATAAGAATAAGACGAAGCAAGAAGCAAGACGCGAGAAGGGAAAAAAATGGCAGAAACCCTTGCCGACACAGTGAACAATGTGGCTCAAGCCTACCAGTACAAACAAGAACTGCTGCATTTGGGCAACAGCGAAACGCCCATAGCTGACACAGCAAAAGATTATAAGAGTCCTTATTATCTCTATGATTTGCGAGGAGTTCAGGATCGATGCCGCCTCT
Source organism: uncultured Pseudobdellovibrionaceae bacterium (assembly GCA_964388665.1). Taxonomy (GTDB): domain Bacteria; phylum Bdellovibrionota; class Bdellovibrionia; order Bdellovibrionales; family Bdellovibrionaceae; genus CALCCV01. The sequence continues at coordinate 114,435 of CAYMBJ010000001.1, forward strand.
ATCTTGAGGCTACAAAAAATGTGCAATCCTTTTTTGCGATCAAGGCCAACGCCAATGGGCGTGTGCTCAAGGTTCTCCGCGAGGCAGGGCTGGGTTGCGATGTGGTTTCTGGTGGCGAGCTCAAGCGAGCCATCGAATTTGGTTTTTCTCCAGGAAAAATCGTCTTTAGTGGTGTGGGTAAAACCACCTCAGAAATTGAAGAGGCGCTGCGCGCTAAGGTTTTGCAACTCAATGCCGAAAGTGTTCCAGAATTGCTGCGAATTCAGCAGATTGCCTTACGTCTTGGAAGAAATGGCGTTCGGGTTGCCCTGCGCTACAATCCTGATGTCGATGCGAAAACTCACAAATACATTTCTACTGGATTGCGCGAAAATAAATTCGGCCTGGCGGATGAGGAGCTTGCGGAAGCGGTGGCCCTTTTTCAAGCTAAGTCCTTGCCCAATTTGGAATTGACCGGTCTGTCTATGCATTTGGGCTCGCAACTGACCGATGCCAACGTCCTGCGCGAGGGTGTGCAAAAGCTTGTCAAAAAAGCAACGACCTTGCGCGAAAAGTTTCCTGATCTAAAGGTGGTGGACATCGGTGGCGGCCTGGGCATTGATTACGAATCACCAAGTTTTGCCAAGGAGCATGCCCTCATTAAAGAGTATAAAAATATTTTGAGCACTGAAGTGGGGGATGGCTCTTGGCAGCTGCAAGCTGAACCCGGGAGATTTTTGGTGGGTCGGTTTTCTTGCTTGGTGGGCCAGGTTCAATACATAAAAGTTCGTAGCGATCGTCAGTTTGTGGTTCTTGATTGTGGTATGAATCATTTGATGCGTCCGGCTCTGTACCAGGCGACTCATCGATTGATGCCCCTGCGCGTGAAAGCTGAGGATCAGGCGGCGGCACAGGTCTATGATGTGGTCGGTCCCATTTGCGAATCCACTGATGTGTTTTTGCGACAAGTGAAGCTTCCGCGGATGCGCGAAGGCGACCTCGTGGCCATCATGGACACCGGTGCCTACGGATTCACTTTGGCCAATCAATACAATTTGCACGCATTGCCCGAAGAGAGGTTTCTCACTTTTTAGTGAGGACTTTCATTCAGGCTTTTCACTCCGGCTTTTCAATAAAAAGAGTGCGTGTAGGGTAAGCAAAGTCGATTTTTGCTTCAGCAAACTCTTTAAAAAGAGAAAACAGAACTTGCTCGTGAATGCGGGCAAAGACATTGTACTCCGAACTCAAAATCCAATAGACCGCTTCAAAATCGAGAGATGAGGCACCAAGCTGAAACATATGCGCGCGATCAAAACGAACGCTCTGCTGCGATTCAATAGCCTTTTTCAAGAGGCCCGGAATTGTTTCAAGACTCTCTTGCGAAGTCTGATAGGTGACGCCCACCTGAAACACCACTCGGCGCTCAATCATTCGTTTGTAATTTCGCAAGCGCGAGCTCAGAAGATCGGAATTGGAAAACACCAATTGCTCACCCGAAAGGGAGCGCAGTCGCGTGGTCTTCAGGCCTACATTTTCGACAGTTCCCGAGAGCTCACCAACATTGACAAAGTCTCCAACAACAAAGGGCTTGTCCAAAACAATGGTGAGCGATGCAAATAGATCTCCCAAGATGTTTTGCACGGCCAGAGCTACGGCGATACCACCAACTCCAAGGCCTGCCACCAATGCCGAAATGTCGACACCCAAATTGCGCAAGCACAGGAGAAGCACTATTGAAAAGAGAACGAAGCGAAGAGCAATGCCCAACAGATTGAGTGAGGCCTTTTGCGCCGGATCGTCCTCAATCTTTTTGCTCGTGTGCGATTTCCACCATACATCGAGAGCGCCGGATGCCCAAATGGCAACCTGCAAGAAGATCAACAGTATGAGTCCTTTGCGTGCAAGATTCTGATGTCGGGCTTCGGGAAATTGATAAAATATAAAAAATACAGAAGTAAAAAGGATGAAGGTGCCGAGCTTTCGTGTGCGCATCGCAACCGCCAGCGCCACATCATCTAAAATTGTGTCTGTCTTTCGCGCAATCAAGCGCAGGCGAGCAATCAGCAGTTTGCGGGCAATGCCAAGCGCAGAAATAGCGAAAAGGCCTACTACTCCGCCAATGAGCCAATCGGTTTTTTTGATCAATTCCAATACTGTCTGAAAATCTATTGCATCCATCCGCGGAGGCTAACAAAATTGCCAGCAGAACTCAACTTCAAGGCTTTGTCTGCGCAATGAGTTGTTTATAGACCACGGCTCGCAAGGACATCTTGCACTTTTCATAGAAGGATTTGCCGCGGGCATTGTCGACACCTGTGCTCAGGCGCAACAGCACACAGCCATGGGCTTTGCCAATGGATTGAGCCTCCCTCATGAGTCTCTCGCCAAAGCCTTGTGAACGACACTTTGATGTCACCACCAGATCATCAATATAGAGATGTCGTCCGTGAACAAAATCAGTCAAGATTCTGTATCCCATGAGGCCCACGCATTGATGTGGCTCTTCCGAGGATTCAGACACAGTTGTATAAAGCGCCAGGAGCTGGTAATCAGATTGCTTGCTCATCGCTTCCCACATCGCGAGACATTCTTTGTCTTCGCCCAAATGAGAGCGCAATTCACGCAGCACGGGCAGTGCCTGCAGGAAGGATTCGGCAGTGGTGATGGGGCTCATCTTTATTTGGGATGCCTCTTGGGATGTTTGATCCGGTGAATTCATGAGGTCTATTTCGCCGAATCCGGGCGTGAGAGTCAATGAGATAGCGGATTTTAGCTTTTTTTGCTGTGCTTTTGGTGAACGTGGGTTAAGAGTTCGCCCATGATTTCGCGAAGTGATCTCAAATTTGATTACCCCGAAGATTTGGTCGCTACAGAGCCGGCGCGACCCACTCGGGTGCTTTATGTTGAGCAGCCACTAGCAGAAATCAGCATTTCACAGCTTTTGCAAAAGTTTTCTCCAGGTGATGCCTTGGTGATCAACGACACGCAAGTGCTGCGTCGTCGTCTTTTTGCAAATTCGCCAAATACCAGCGCGAAGTCCACAAAGAACGCGTCAGACGCAAAGCCATTTGAAATTGTTTTTTTGCAGCCTCTGTCAGATTCGAGTTTGCAAAATCTGAATTTGCTCGATGTGAATTTTCCAAATCCAGAGAACGCGCCGCCGACCCAGTATTGGCAAGTGCTGTTTCCCTGTCAAAAAATGAAAGTGGGCGAGAGTCTCGAGTTGCCAGGTGGGCTGCGCATGGACCTTGTGAGTAAGGGGCTCCCGCAAGTTGTAAAAGTTCACGGCGAACTGGATTTTGCCTATTTTCAGGAATTTGGCGAACTGCCACTGCCTCCGTATATTCAGCGGGCTCGCGGCGAGCGGCACAATCGCCAACTTGACGATAAATGGTATCAGAGCGCTTGGGGAGTCAGTCCGGGAAGTTTGGCAGCCCCCACGGCCAGTCTGCATTTTTCTGCAGAAGATTTAGAGACGCTCAGATCGCGCGGGGTTAAAGTATTGCCTCTCACCTTGCATGTGGGGTTGGGGACCTTTTTGCCGCTGCAGAGTGAAGACTTGGCGGGACACGAGATGCACAGCGAATTTATTGAGATTCCAAAAAGCACAGCCTTTGCACTTGAAGAAGTTCGCCGCAATAAAAAGAAAATTTGGGCGCTCGGAACAACGGCCACACGTTCGCTAGAGTCACTTGCGGCGGGTCTCTTGACAGAAACGCCCAGCGCATTTGTGGGCGAGTCGAAGCTGTTCATTTATCCGCCTTACCAGTTTCATTATGTAGATCGATTGTTGACCAATTTTCATCAGCCCGAAAGCACGCTGTTGGCATTGGTGTTTGCCTTTGCGGGAGCGGACCAGGTGCGCACGGCCTATCAGTTTGCTATTGCCCAGCGGATGCGCCTTTTTAGCTATGGAGACCTTTCAGTTTGGAGCCGAGAATGAGCGCAGAGCCAAGTGTAGCCGAAAATTCCACCGGAAGCGAGAAGACCGGCGCGAGCAGTCCCTTTCGCCTCCTAAAAACCGAAGGCAAAGCCAGGAGGGGTGAGCTGCGCACGCATCATGGCAATGTGCAAACGCCCGTGTTTATGGCGGTGGGCACCAAGGCGACGGTCAAGGCCATGACGCCTGAAGAGCTCACTGAATTGGGCGCCCAGGTGGTGCTTGGCAATACCTATCATCTGCACTTGCGACCAGGTGAAGATTTGATTGCCGAGATGGGTGGGCTGCATAAGTTTATGCGCTGGCAGGGACCCATACTCACGGACTCGGGTGGCTTTCAGGTTTTCTCTTTGGCGGGGTTGCGCAAAATTTCCGAAGAGGGCGTGGAGTTTAAGTCGCACTTGGATGGCACCAAGCTCTTTCTGTCACCAGAAACAAGTATGCAGATTCAGATGAAGTTGGGTGCCGATGTCATTATGGCCTTTGATGAATGCCTTCAGTATCCGGCCACAGATGAGGACATTGTGCGCTCTATGGATCTCACGCATCGTTGGTTGGTGCGTTCGCGTGATGCGATGACTCGATCAGAGAGTTTGCTATTTGGCATCGTTCAGGGGGGCTTGAGCTATGAGCATCGCATGTGCTCAATTGAGTCCGTAACAAGTGTGGAGCTGCCGGGGTATGCATTGGGCGGTTTCAGTGTTGGCGAGCCGATTCATCTGATGCATGAACTTTTGCCTAAGATTGTGCCGTCGATGCCTGAAAATAAGCCACGTTATTTGATGGGGGTGGGGACTCCGCTGGATCTGATTCTGGCGGTGGACTCGGGAATCGATATGTTCGATTGCGTGATGCCAACGCGCGTTGCCCGCAATGGCACGCTGTTTACCTGGAGAGGCAAAGTGAGCATCAAGCGCCTCGAGTTCCGTAATGATGAGGGCCCTCTGGATCCCGAATGTGACTGCTACACTTGCAAAAATTATTCAAAGGCGTACTTGCGGCATTTGTTTTTAAGTGGTGAGATTTTGGGCGCTCGATTGAACACGATTCACAATCTCTATTTTTATATGAAACTGATGGAACGAAGTCGTGATGCCATACAAAATGGCAATTGGGCAGAGTTTCGCAATGACTGCCTAACGCGATTTATAAAAAATCCATTGATTGCTTCTTCGATCCAAAAGTGATTTTTTTAATAGTTGATCATTTGTATTTCGAGGAGGATGAAGTTCCATGATAATATCTCTTGTGCGTAAATTTCGCTCGACCCGTGAATGGCTAGCGGCATTTCAGGTCTCTAATTTTCAGGTCTCTAATCTTTTTTGTGGTCTTGCTGGCATGATGGCGTTGTTGATAGCGCTTCCCAGTTGGGCTCAGGAGCAGGCGGCCGCCCCCAAACCAAGTGCTATTGAGATGTTTGCACCAATCATTTTTATTTTCGTGGTGTTTTATTTTCTTCTCATTCGCCCACAAGCGAAGAAGCAAAAGGAGCATAAAAAGTTCTTAGAGGAGTTGCGCCGCGGTGATGAGGTGGTCACCAACAGTGGAATTTTGGGCAAGATTGAAGCGATCACTGATTCGATCATAACGTTACAGATTTCAGATGGAGTTAATGTAAGAGTTCTCAGGTCTCAAGTCGCTGGCTCAATGAAGGCCATGGCATCAGCAGAGGGAAAAGCATAATATGGATGGATATCGATGGAGAATTTGGGTTGCCATTATTGGTGTAGTGGTAGGTCTCATTTGGAATGCACCTAATATTATTAATTTTGGTGAAAGCTGGTGGTTTACCAAAGACAAGCTGAACTATGGATTGGACATCCAGGGCGGCTTGCATTTGGTGATGGGCGTTGATGTTGATGGTGTTGTTGCCGAGTCAACCACTCGTCTGGTGAGCAATTTAAGGCAGGAGTTTGAAAAAGAGAAGATCCCGGTCACAGAGGTCAAGGCCACAACTGCTGAACAGGGTGAATTTCAAATTGCTTACGCTGGAGCCGATACAAAGGACAAAGTGGAAAGTCTTTTGGCAGACAAATACGGCACCATGATTCAGGTGGTGAGCTCTTCTGACACCTCGGTGGAAGCGCGCCTTTATGAAGCCTATATGCTCGATTATCGTGCCAAGGTCATTCAGCAAGCCATTGAAACCATCCGCAATCGTGTCGATGAGTTTGGCGTTTCAGAGCCTTTGATTTCGGCTCAGGGTGCTGATCGCATTTTGATTCAATTGCCAGGAATGGCTGATGCCGAAAAGGCCAAGGAACTTATCAATACCACTGCTCGCTTGGACTTTATGATCGTTTCTCAAGAAAAGTCGCTAGAAGAACTCAATAAGATGATCACTGAGGCGGAAACCGCAGGTGGTTATGATCTCAAGACTCTCAAGTACACAGACTATGTGAATCGCCTCAACGCAGATCTAAAAGACAAGCTCCCTCCGGACTCAATTGTGTATTTTCAAAAGATCGAAAATGCCAAGACGATGGAGATGGGGCGGACACCAATGCTCCTTAAGACCAATACGGACCTGGGTGGTGGTGATTTGGATGATGCCTTTATCACCTTCGGTCAGTACCAGGAACCGGAAGTCGCGCTTCGATTCAATGCAGCGGGTGCTGGCAAGTTTGCTGATATCACCGGAAATAACATCAACAATCAAATGGCAATCGTGCTCGATAAAATTGTCAAATCGGCTCCGAACATTAAAGATCGCATTGCCGGCGGTAACGCCGTCATTTCTTTGGGTGGAACACGGGATCGCAACGCAGCTATGAATGAAGCGAAGTTGATTTCAACCGCTCTGCGCGCAGGTGCCTTGCCGGCAACGTTGGAGCAATTGGAAGAGCGAAGAGTCGGACCCACTCTGGGTGGAGATGCTATTGCTAAGGCGAAAATGGCCTCAGGCTTGGGCGCCCTAGTGGTGATTCTGTTTATCTTGATTTACTACAAAGCGATGGGAGTGATCTCTACGTTATCATTGGTATTGAATGTGTTTTTGGTTTTTGCTTTGCTCACCTCTTTTGGTGCAACGCTCACGCTGCCGGGCATTGCCGGTATTGCTTTGACGGTGGGTTTTGCGGTGGATGCCAATGTTCTTATTAATGAGCGCATCCGCGAGGAGCTGCGCAAGGGGGCCAACTTCAAGGCCGCGCTCAAAGAAGGTTATGGACGAGCCATGTCGGCAATTATGGATGCCAATATCACCACCGCGGCCACGGCCGGAGTGCTTTTGTATTTCGGTACAGGTCCTGTAAAGGGCTTTGCCGTGACGCTGTTGATCGGAATCTTGACGACTCTTTTTGCGAACGTTTTTGTTTCTAGAGTGATCGTGGATACTGTGATTTACAAGTTCGGCAAACAACAACTGTCCGTATAGGTGAAATGAAATGTCAAAAAATCAATTTGTTAAAAAAGAAGAGTCCTTTGGAAAATTTGATTTCGTAAAGAGCATGGGCATGACCGGCGGATTTTCGGCGTTGATGGTGCTTGTGTCGCTGATCTATTTGGGAATCCATGGCATAGATTACGGTATCGACTTTAAGGGTGGTACCGAGATTCAGGTCAAGTACTCCGAAGGCGTAACGATAGATCAAGTTCGTGGTGCCTTTAAAAATCTTGGTGTGGGTGAAGTGGGCGTGCAGCGCTTTGGTGAGAGTCCAGAGTTTGTGATTCGTTTTCAAGGTCAACAGGGAAAGACGGATAAGGAAACCAATGAATTGTTGCAGGCCGATATTGCCAAAGTGAAAACGGCACTGGAAAGCGGCGGGCTCAAAGACCTTTCGCCCGATTTTCGCAGGGTAGATTCGGTTGGACCACAGGTGGGGGCCGAGCTCAAAAAGAACGGTTTTCTGGCGGTGTTTTATTGCCTGTTGGTGATCTTGATCTACGTGGGCTTGCGATTTGATTACACATACTCGCCGGGCGCCGTGATCTGCTTGGCGCATGATACGATCATCACCTTAGCCATATTTGTAGCGGTCGGCAAAGAAGTGAACATTCCGATCTTGGCGGCTGTTCTGACCCTGATTGGTTACTCTTTAAACGATACCATTGTGGTTTTTGACCGCATTCGTGAAACCGAAGACACATTTAGTGACAAGCCCCTGGCCTTTGTTGTGAATAAGGCCATCAACGACACGCTGGCTCGGACGATCATTACCAGCAGCACCACTTTTGTCTGCGGTATGTTTCTTTACTTGTTTGCAGGTGGCACGATTGAAGACATCGCATTTGCGATTTGCGTGGGAATCTTTTTTGGGACCTATTCATCAATTTTTGTAGCAGCACCACTTATTTTGGTTGCTGACAAATTTAAATTGGTACCTAAGCCGCAGCGAGCTTAATGGCGGTGGCGACCCTTGCTCTGGTCGTCTTTATAAATTATTTTCAAGGGGAGGTCCTTTGCCTTTGCGCTGGCTTTTGCGAAATAGAACTCATCAAGCCGAGACAGAGCTGCCCCTTCCTGCATTGCTCACCGAGTTTTTTAGTCTGCGCAATCTAAATGCGTCTGCAATCACCTCGATCATGGAGCCACGGCTCGACCTGCTGTCGTTGCCTGTGCATTTTCAGGGCATGAATCTCGCTGTTTCAAGATTGATAGAGGCCTTCAAAAACCAAGAGACGATTGCTGTCTACGGTGACTTTGATTTAGACGGCACATGTGGAATGGTGATGCTGACAGAAGGCCTGCAGAAGCTCGGCTTTACGAATGTTCTGCCGGTGCAACCTCGCCGCCTAAAAGAGGGCTATGGATTTCATCTTTCGATAGCTCAAGATTTGCTAGCACAAGGGGCCAGCGTCATTGTCACCGTGGATGTTGGGATCTCGGCGGTGGACACGGTGACTTGGTTGCAACAGCAGGGTGTCGATGTGATCTTGACAGATCATCATCTCCCAGGTGCGGAGTTGCCGCCAGCCTTCACCATCGTCAATCCAAACTTGGCAGATTGCTACTCTGAGTGTGGATATTTGTCTGGCACCGGCGTTGGATTTTATCTGTTGCGAGCTTTGAAGGGCGCCTTTGTGCAGGACCTGGGTTTTGCCGCCAGCTGTTTAAATTTAAAGAATTTTTTGGATCTGTTCGCGATTGCGACAATCTCAGACATGGTGCCAATGGTGCAGGACAATTGGTTGCTGACCAGATTGGGACTGATCGAGTTGGCGCGCACGCAGCGGCCAGCGCTGGCGGCCCTTCTCAGTGAGTTGGAGCTCTATGGCGTGCAGATATTGGCCGAAGATGTGGGAATACGGATCGCGCCAAAATTGAACGCGCTGACTCGATTGGACGGTGAGGTGCGCGCGCAGTTTTTGCTGTGGCACAAACCTCCGCAAGACCCAGCGGCACTGGTGGCCAGAGCCATGAGTGCCAACGAAGATCGTCGCGATCTGCAGAAAGAAGCGCTTGCAATTGCCAGTGAGAGTTTGGATCTGGACAACTTTCAGGGCGCCGCGATCTGCATTCAATCAGAAAGGTTTCACAAAGGTGTGATTGGCTTGGTTGCCCAAGAGTTGATGAAGTCCAAGGGCGTGCCCAGCTTTGTCGGCGTCAATATTGATGGAGTGATCATCGGCAGTTCGCGGGCGCCTCAAGAGGACCATGTGAATCTGGTTGAAACGATGAGGCAGGTGAGTGAATTGCTTATTCGCTTTGGCGGACATGAAAAAGCGGCTGGATTTGAAATTTTAGAAAGCAACTGGCAAGCCTTTGCTGAAGGCCTTGAAAAGGCGGTGCGTGCTGGGGCCTCTGCGACTTCTGAGCGAGTTTCTTATGTTGATTTGATTTTGCAATCGCACAAAGAGATTCGCGCAATGATGGAGTGGTGGCCGCGACTTACGCCTTTTGGCAAAGAGTACGAGGCTCCTGTTCTGGCCATTCCCATTTCTCTTGCGCAATTGGTGGACCTTAAGGGCAAGCACTTTCAGCTGCGCTTTGGCATCACGGGTTTGCGTGGCGTCTTTTTTTCTCCTTCCGATTCAGAGCGTGAACTCTTGGTATCGGGCAAGGGATATTTGATTGGTCAGCTTCAGGTCAATCGTTACATGGGACGGTCGCAGCTGCAGTTTCGAGCCAGCCAGTGTGTGGCTGAAATTTTGATACAGGATCAGCATATTCTTGATGCTTCGGTGGTGGAGAGTTCACGGCAAGAGTTGAGTCAATAGGAGAAACGGTGAAGTCACTTGTGCTGCTGAGTGGAGGCTTGGACTCCACGTTCAACTTTTTTTACGAATTGAAGGCTGGTCAATTGAAGTTGGCTCTGACCTTTGACTATGGGCAAAGGGCTGCGGCAAAGGAGATTGCTGTCACAAGCCAGCTGTGCCGCGAAAACAAAGTTGAACATCTTATTATGGAGCTGCCATTTTTTAGAATGTTGCCTGGCTCCAGTCTGCTGGACGATGGTAAGCAGATTCCGCTTGGGGACGCCGTTAATATAGAATCGACGGAACAGAGTCAGGCCACCATGAAAAGTGTCTGGATTCCTAACCGAAATGGTATTTTTTTGAACATTGCCGCAGGCGTTGCGGAGGCACGCGGTATTGATTTGGTGTTGCCTGGGTTTAATCGTGAAGAGGCGGCCACTTTTCCGGATAACTCAGAAGCGTATCTGGTGCAGCTGAACCAGTGTTTTCACTACTCGACTCAAGATAAAGTGAAGGTGACCTGCCACAGTTTTGGATTGGACAAAGCGCAAATCGTTAAAGCCTTTCAAACATCTCTCAAAAGAACTCCTTTCCAAGTGTGGCCCTGTTACCAAGGACTGGAGGCGTGGTGTGGCGAGTGCGAGTCCTGTCATCGATATGCCCGCGCGATCCGAGTCGCCGGCTTAGAGTGGGCTGATTTGCAAGTGCAGTTTAGAGAATGGCAAAATCTATGAGGAGAGATTCTATTATGGAAACAAAATTTATTTCGGAAACCATCACCTATACTGGCGAGCAGTTGAAATCGCAATTTGCGTACCTAAAGCACGGTGTACTGGGAGACTCGCTGGTGGCATGGGTCGGGCCCTGCAAAATCGACTTTGCAAATATGGCAGACGGCGAGGATCTGCGGATGCAGGCGACCATCGCGGGCGCGAAGATGGTGCATTTTGTGGCGGAGTTTTTTCATAGGGATATTTTTTTTGGAGTGAGCTTTCAAAGGCTCATGGCCTCGATAGTGGGAGATGTCATTAAGAGCATGTCGGGAGAGATGCTTAGGCGTGAGGGTGATGATCTCTATCAAGGCGAAAATAAGTTCAGCATTTCTATTGCAGCGCCCACAGCCCAGTCAGTGATGATTCACTTTGCTGTAAACGTCACGCGCGAGGGGACACCCGTGAACACCTGTTCGCTGAGCGACTTTAAATTGGACGGACAGCATTTTGCCATCGAGGTTTTGACTAAAGTGCAGCAGGAGTTTGAAGAGATTGTAAGGGCCACCAAGAAGGTGCGTCCTTTGGGCTCTTATTGATTTTGTGGGTTAATATTTTTTTTATAGGAGAGTGGAAAATGAGTTTGAAAACCAGTTTGGAAACCAGTTTGGAAATGCTTTTTAGGTCAATCTGTAAAGTGCTTATGATGAGTGGCGTGGTGTTGGGTTTTGTGTTCTCTGGTGCGCCAGAGGCGCTTGCCAAGCGAAGTGACAACGTCATTCGCATCGAAGTGGGAAATGAGCTAACTTCGGAAGATGAGATTTCAAAGCGCGAGTTGGAGCGACGAATCTACAAATTGGAGCGCGCGGTCAGGCAGCTTCAGGATCGCGTTTTTGAGCTTGAGAGCAAGACGCCCGAAGAGAGCAAAGATACAAGCTACACCTGCTATATTGAAACTTCGTTTCACGGCACCATCACCGCGGAATCAAAGTCTCTGACCAAGGCCAAAGCCGAGGCGTTAAAAAAATGCACGAAAGAAACCAAAGAGTTGGTATGCAAAGGCGAAAACGTAAAGTGCGGCGAATAGACTTAGGTCTGGCCTCAGCTCAACAATAATTTTTAAGGCTAGTCGTTCTAGATTTGAGAACTCATCTCAAATTCATGTGTCTAGAGGTTTCCTTAGCTGAAATCTAAAAATTTTTACTTGGCCTTTTGCTCATGAAGGGTACACTGAAGTCTACTTGTGTGAGAGTCGGAGTCAGTGTTCTTTCGTTTTGTTTTAGGATTTCTGCATGTTTTATAAAAAATGTTTCGCTTTTTTTTGCATGTGTTTTTTGTCCTCTGGACTTATGGGCGCAAGTTCCTGTGTTCAGACAGAAAACTCCAACACCAATGATGCGGGTCGCTACGCGCCCATTGACGCGGACTCGGCTTTTGCGCCGGTCAGTGCCGTGTTGCGGGCAAGTTGCGCTTCTACATCTTGCCATGGTGGCACTTGGGCATTACTGAATGAAACGGATATGGCCGCTTACATGGTCGGCGCACAAAGACTGGTCACGCCCGGCGATGCGGTGACTTCGCTACTGTATGATCGACTGACCAATGTGACCACGGGCACAGGGGTTAAAAATATGCCATTGGGAGGGTCGGCGCTTACCGATGCTGAAATCACTGCAATCAAGACTTGGATCGATGGACTTCCTGCAGCTACCTTGGCACAAAAATCAAATTGGCAAATGAATGAGGCTGGCTACGATGAGTTTTCCGAATCTCATCATCGCGAGGATCTGGATGTTCGCGGGCCCGATAGTTATTATGAGGATTCTTACTCTTATGGCGAGGATTCATACAATGATGCGCCTAAGGCAAACTTCTATTATCCGCAGGGCCTTGAGTCAGATGTGAGTCCAGCTCGAGGCTATGGTCGTGATGCTGCCGACTTTGGAAGTGGCAGATATCGCTAGGGTGCTTTTTCGAGTGGCTCGTTTTTTTTCTGTGAATCTCATTTTGGTCCAATTGCGAATCTAAATATTGCGAAACTCTAGGCCCGTGTTAAGATTTTATAACAAGTAGTGGTTCACTTGGAATTGTCCCTAGCTATGTTGGAATCTTTTGCGTTTAAGCCTAGGCTATGTCTTAAGACGAAACATTTTACTACAGGGGCTATTGTTATGTTCATTTGGTTATGTGGGGTTTAGTTTGGGAGCAGCAAAATCAATCAAAAGCGAAGAGTGTCTCGATAAGAAACTGCTATTGGTAGGGTCGCCCGTGATGGTCGCAACCTCACTGCTACAGTATTTGCATGAGGCCCATTGGCAGGTGCATTTTGTCACAGATTATAAAGAGGCCATCAAGTACATGCTCCGTGAACGTCCATGGTGTGCAGCGATTTCACTTGAGCATCCTGCCAAGCAATTTGTAAAAGTGGTGCCCTATTTGCCCAAGTTTTTGGGAATTCATATCCTTCCTTTTGTGGAGTCCATTCAGAGACCTGAAGAAAAACTGAAACTAGAGAAGCAATACAAGCATGTAATTTTCCCGCCACTGACCGGGGTTGCTTTGGAGCGCGCGCTTTTTAAATTGTTTTTAGATCGGCTCGACTTAGACACTTCCGTTCTGGAAAATGGCAATTTTGAGGAAGGCTTGCGTCGCCTAGGGGTGAGCAGTCACAAAGATCCGGATGGAGAGTGGAGCTTGCGCTTTCCAAATAAAATTCGTCTCAATGCTGAGCCAATGTCTGAAGCCAATGAAAGCTACAAAGAGATCATGACCATCATTGGTGATGCGGCACCTCTGACCTCTCTTAAAAACCTAAGCGGCATGGGCCTAGAGAAGACAAAATCGGCCGCCAGCGAAATGGTCAAACAGGCTGAATTTGCTGAGATCAAGTCTGGAGTGAGCGCCAAAGAGCACAAAACTGCGATAGAAAACCTAGATCAATGTACACAAACGGCTCTTTCTGAATCGTGCAAAGGTGACGCGGCCAATGCTGTAAAGATGAATACCACTGAAGACCTAACCTGCATCATTGTGGACTCCAACAAATTCAGCGGCTATTTGATTGCGGCGCAGGCAAATAAGAAACCGATCGATAAGGTGTTCATTGATAATGTGAAGCGGCGTTTGTCGGCTTTTTTAAAAGATCGTGGCGAAGAGGTGAGCGCAGATGATTCGCTGGATATCACAGTAAAAGAAGTTGAATTTCAGCCGTGGGCTCTGGACTGCGCCGGTTTTTTGCGAAAGGCGGTTCACGAGGGACAAGAGATTGCGATGGCTTTTTTCCCATACACACGGGCCAAAATCGCCTACGCAGAGGTCACCCACACCCATGACGAAATGGAACTATTATCCATTCCGCTCACTGAAATGCGTTCTGACGAAACAGTAGATTTTAATGTGTATTTGTATTTTCCCGCAAATGACAAATACATTCTCTACACCCCAAAGGGTTCGCGCTTTCATGGCAATCAAAAAGAGCGACTGGTCAGAGCCGGAGTGGCAGAGCTCTTTGCCAGTAAAGATTCGCAATCTCAGGTGGATCAGTATCGCGCCAAGGTCTTCTTGAACAGTTCAATTGAAGACTTTCAACGCAAGAAAAAATCCTAAGGCTTGTAAAAATGAAGATGTGCCCCAATCAAAAATCGTGGGGTGCAGATATTCAATATGCCCATAGGCGATAGAACATAGATTTGAGAGCTTCCTGGGACACTTCAGAAAAGTCAGGGCGAAAACGCCCTGCGACCACGGGATGAGGAAATATCAAAAACTCATCGGGCAAAGTGGCGCGAAATGTTCGCAAAGAACGGTACATATGAGAGCGTGAAGTGATTAACAGAATGTCTCTGCAATGAAAGGCTTCAATAAACGGTAGGCTTTGCTGGGCGTTGCCGTAAGTGGTGCCGGAGCGACGCTCAAGTACGATATCAGACTCTTGCAAATCTCCATAAAAGGCCTTTTGTGGCAAAAGATCGCGAAGGCGCACATCCTCATGGACACCTGAAATGATCAGTTTTTTGATGAGGCCCTGAGCTAGCAACGAGAAGCCCTCACGAACCCTGCCGGCTCCGCCGGTTAAAACGATGCCACAGTCGGCGGCGCGCGAAATGCTCCACGAGGACATGTCTTGATCAAGAACGCCATTGCTTTCGCGAATGAACCACACCACAAAGGGCAAGGCGGATAGCAAGATAATCGCCAGTACCCTTTTGATCTTGTTTGCTTCAATCCAGAAACGCCAAAACTTCAATCTCAACAGGGACTCCTTTGGGTAGCTGATGTACGGCGACTGTCGAGCGCGCCGGCGGCGAAGTGGGAAAACGCTTACCATATATCTCATTGACGATCTGGAAGTCTTTCATGTCCGTTAGATAAATGGTGGTCTTTACGACTTTCGAAAAATCAGCCGCAGCGGCGTTCAGAACTGCTTCAATATTTTTCAAGATCTGCTCAGTGTGCTCAACCACTGTCCCAGAGATCAATTCGCCTGTCTTGGGATCAATGGCAATTTGTCCTGAACAAAAAAGAAAGGAACCTGCGCGCACCGCTTGTGAATAAGGGCCCACAGGGGCAGGTGCATTGGCAGTTGTGATGATTTTTGTCATATAGAGTCACTCCTTTTTGAGTTGAAAGTTGAGTTGCTGGCAATTGTTCTTCATTCAATAGCTTGGAGCAGAAGCAAATGCACAATATGGAAATGTTTATAGTTTCATACTTGCCTAAAAATAAAAGTGAATTCCCGCACGAAACGGGTGATCAGCAATGGTTCTGAAGCGCGTTTTGCCTGTGGTGGCCACCCCAAAGCCTGACTCAAAAGTGAAACCAACAGAGTCCAGGCCCGCAAAGAAAAATTCGGTGCCAACAAAAACATCCGCTTCGATCCCAGAGAGCTTTTCTGTTTCTGTCGGAAGATCCTCCTTGGCCTTTTCAAAGCTGACAGTGGCGACCTGTCCTCCCATATAAAAATTCAAATTGGGTTCGAAAAAAATATTGCGGCGTACTCCAAAAGCAATCGCCATGCGGGAATTTTCATCTTGAGTGTCCACCCCGAAGGCCGCGCTGATGCCCACCTCTTTGCCAAAATAGTAATTTGCACTAATCATTGGCACATCGACGGTCATGTTATTGCGAATGCCAAGTCCCAAGCGCTTAGACAGATCCTTTGCTAAGGATGGCTGAGAAAACGCCTGCAAGAATAGGCAGGCAGCTAGAACCCAATAATGCCTTCTCGTTTCTATTTGGCCGCGACACAATTTTATAAGGCTCATCCACACTCCAAAGTGTAATTATCATGTGTCAGCATGTAAGCTGTTGTGAGTAAAATCAAGACGACGGTGGTCGGAATGCCAGATTATCTGGGACCCTGGCATGGAATTGGGATCATCTGACCAAATTTCAAACATTTTCATCGCCACTGAGGTGAGACTTATAAATTTTTGATTAAGATCTTGATTGTTTTCAGCGGCATTTAATTGTAGCTTCGTGAAGAATCTGCATCAAAATTTGGGCCCATGGTGAAGTTGGGATCATATGTCCATGGCATGGATAAGTCACCAGTTCGACTCTGGTTGGGTCCACCAAATGATCCCCCTGCAAAATCCTCATACATAACGTTTGTCACGAAGGCTTGCGTAGCAACCCTTCGCGCCAAGCCGAACTGCGGTTTTGCAGGGGGATCATTTGGTTCGTGGGGTGGGGGATTTGGGGATATCCCCGCATGTAGCCAAGGCCGTTGTATTTAAAAAATTTGGCGTTCGAGAAATCGCTGTTTTTCAGGAATATGCCTTCAGGAAGGGGCAATACATCAGCTCGATTTGGATGCGAAAAGCATTACGGGAGAGATCATGAACATTTCTATCAGCACGGTACAGATCCCGATCACTACTTCCAGGCTTTTCTTTGGGCGAAGAAAGCATATGAACTTGGAGAAACCGCAAAAACGTGGGACATCGCCACGGGTATTGACCGATATCTTGTGCATTCTGGCCAAAAACAGCTTTTCGGTACTCAATTTTCTCAAGATTCATTCGAAGCAATTACCTGAAGATATTCCTGACTGCGCGCACTCGCTTGCCCTGTAAGTAACTCCAGTCGAAGGCAAAGCTCCGCCAGCAACAGACGGCG
>CAYMBJ010000002.1:0-129766 GCA_964388665.1 uncultured Pseudobdellovibrionaceae bacterium
AAGTTGAAAACCGAAAAAATCAAAAAAATATGAGTTTTTCAGGAGCCTGCTAATTAGTGAGCTCCTGAAAAAGGCTATGTAATTCCTAAATTGCTGAATAGTCTAAACTGAACCCTTGTTTTCAAGAAATTCTCCAAGCTTATCAAATGATCCGCCCCAGCCTTGAGACATACTCTTTTTACAATTAATAAACGTATTCATTTCTCCCTGACTCCACTCTCCAGCTACCTCCCACTGTAAAGTAACACGCACTCCACCATGAGGTTCTTTAGTGAAGGTAACCGTGGTTAACATGCTCTGTGGCCACTCGGGAGCCAATGGGTGACGGCCCGGACTTCCATCTTCGTTAGCAAACTGTTGAATATAAACCAAGCGATCTGGGCGCCTTACTTCGAGATAGTTGACATTGCCATAGATTACAGAATCACCAAAAGGCATTCGATAAAATGCTTTTCCTCCCGATTTAATATCAACATTAATATATTCCGTTTGCGCGCCTACGGGTCCACTCCACGCCACGAGCTGATCAGGATCAGTCCACGCATCAAACATGGTTTGAATATCTACATTGAAAGAACGATTAATAACGAATTTCTCTTTACCTGTAGATTCTTTTTCAAGATATTCTGCTAACCTATCCCAGGTGGAATTACCATCCGCATCTTTAATTATTTTCCTTGAGTATTCTGCCACTTCAGGACTTACAAAACCCATGGTCATATCCATTTGAGTTTTCTTGTTACTAGTTTCAGTAAAAGTAACCGTGACTCTAAAAAGCGCAGGTTGGTCGTCATTGGCACCGTGATCGTAAACCAATCTTTTGTATTCATCGACTTCGAGGTAAACAGTTTTATTGGGATAATCGGTGCCATCAGGTCCATGCATCGTGTAGTGCCAACGCCCTCCAGTCTTTAAATCTTTACTGTGAGTCGTTATGCTGAATCCTCTTGGACCCCACCATTTTGCAACTTGTTCTTGATCAGTCCAAGCACCCCATACGGCTTTTAAAGGAGCTTCATAAATTCTTGCAATCTTCAGTTCATTTGTATTTTCGGACATTTTTCTTCCTCTTTGTTTTCTTTTCCGGTAACACCGTTCTTAATTAAACCTCTAAACGAACAAAACTTTCTTCCCAGTAAATTCGATACTGTTCCATCCAATTTGCGACATCTTTGAGAGCCTCTTTATTTAATTTGCATGGACGGTACTGAGCCTCTTTGGGTTTGGATATCAGACCAGCCTTTTTTAAAACTTTAATGTGCTTGGTGACCGCCGGGAGACTCATCTCGGCAAGGAATGTTTGGCTAAGAAAATCTTGCATTATTAAACCATTTAGTTAAATACCTGTTAGGTTAAATATTGATTTCAAATTTGTCAATATCCTAACCAGAGCTTATCCTGGAAGACTACTTAACCCATTGAAGTTCCACAACTCCCTATATATCTGCCATTTAGAAATGATCAGATAATGAGGTGGGTAATCTAGCTCCTACTTCGAGCTGCGAAAGAATCCAACTAGCCGCAAATTATTCACTGACCTGAATCAAATTCAAACCTATCAATCAATTGCTACAAAGATCAGTCGAGGTCATGATAAAAGAGGTTTCTCTCAAATCAGCTGGCATTCTCTGTCGATCCATCAATGTCTCTTTCCGCAATACAATGTCATTCACCACAACACAATTTCTTGCACCACCTTCAATGCCAGTTGCCAAAACAATTAGATCATCAATGATTCCAGAAGATACGCCAGACTTCAGAAAGGCATCTATCTTATCCCCATCTGGAGTTCCCATATTGCGACCAAACACGCTCACTTCAAAGTTAGATTTTGAATAATCTATATTGAACGATCTTGAATATTCACAGCCTTTGCAGTCATTAAAGCACTTGAGTCTGAATTGATCTCCAGACTTTTCTTGAGCCTTCGATCTCATTTCTTTTACGATGAGATATCCATAAAAATAGGAAGGAGCTTGTCCGATATCGTCGTATTTATATCTTCGTAGTTCAAGATTAGTCATCGCTTCAGAAACACCTAGCTCCTTTGAACAGTTTAAGCCTTCTTCGGAATTCAATTTGCAGGGGTTCAATAAGCGGTTTGTGGATGGAATCCCCATGCACATAAATATGAAACCGCTGAACTACAGCCAGCTTTCTGGACTCAGGCGACTGGACATTCAGGAGATACTGCAAATTGGTATACACAAATTTCACGGCAGGGAAAAACTCAATTTCGCGAGCCGCGCGATATATGTGGACTTGTGCGGTGAGTTCTAAACTTCATTATGTACCCAACAAGATGCCGTCTTTTTGGAGCGACGTGCTCTGCCGTTTGGCCTCTCGAACAATCTCTTGAATGCTTACACTGTCCTGATACGGCAAGCCGATTGTTTTTAAAAATATAAAGTTGATTCTATTGTTGCCATCACCCTTTTTGTCTCCGCTCAATAGACGAGGAAGTTTTGTGAGTATTTTTTTAAGATGAGTGCGGTATTCAAGCTCCGAAGTCGGAGGACGAAAGAAGCTGGATAAGTTCATTTTTGCCAACGAGTCGAGAGTTGTGGCGGAGGTTAGCTTTTTTTGCAATCCCCATCGCAATGCAAACTCCATCCCTAGATAGACAGCGTAGCCGTGTGGCATTTTGAAGCTGGCTTCAAATGCATGGCCCATGGTGTGGCCAAAATTAAGAACTCGGCGTCTGCCATTTTGTTCGAAGGGATCTGAGGCAACGATTCGATTTTTAAAAGTGATCGCTTGAGGAAGATGTTGCCAAATAAAATTGCCATCCACGCATTCAGAATTTGAGTTCGCTGTAAAAAAGGATCTCTCGCGGGCCCCGGCACACAGTAAGAAGATTTTTAAGAGTTCGGGAAACCCTTCGTGGGCACGAGCTTGCGGTTGGTTCAGCAAAAGCGAGCGGTTGATAATCACTTTGCTGGGCAAATAGAATGTGCCGATTTGGTTTTTTAGGCCGCCCAAATTGAGGCCGTTTTTTCCGCCATGAGAGGAGTCCAAAGCCGCTAACCATGTTGACGGGATGTTGATATAGGGAATTCCGCGGCGATAGGTGCTCGCGATGAAGCCACAAAAATCACCGACGCTGCCGCCACCACAGGCAACGAGAGTGGGCCTACTGATGCCCATTTTTTGCAATTTAGCTGTTAGGCCGATCAAGGTTGCTTCATATTGCGCAAGGGTCTTGAGCGACTCTCCTGCCTGCAATGCGATTCCTTTCTTCAGACAGGACTCAACGATGGAGCTGTGCTTGTGCTTTTTTAGCTTTGCTTTCAAAATTCGGTCATACAGCCAAATGCCATTTTCAATCTTGTATGCGGGGGCATTCCAAGTTTCAGTCCAAACGATTTTTGTCATGGCAGCCACTGAATGGGATCAAGACTGTGCTGCTTTAGGTACTGATTTGTTTTTGAAAACGGCTTTGAGCCAAAAAATCCACGATAGGCCGAGAGTGGCGATGGATGTACGGACTCAATCACTAGATGCTTTTTTCTATCCACGAAAGAGGCTTTTTTGATGGCGTAGCTTCCCCAAAGAATAAAGACAATGTGTTCTTTTTTTTCGTTGAGTATGTGGATAATCCGATCCGTAAAAGTCTCCCAACCCTTGCCCTGGTGGCTTCCTGCCTTGCCAGCCTCGACGGTCAACACACTGTTGAGGAGCAAAACTCCCTGCTTCGCCCAACTTTGTAGATTGCCGGAGGGAGGCTCCGCTCCTTTGATGTCTGTTTTGAGTTCGTTGTAGATATTGACGAGGCTTGGTGGTTTTTTGATGTTTTCTGGAACTGAAAACGACAGGCCGTGGGCTTGATCGGGGCCATGATAGGGATCTTGCCCAACAATGACAGCTTTGACCTGAGAAAAGGGCGTTTGGTTTAATGCTGCAAAGTAATTTTTGCCGCTTGGGTAAATTGTTTTTCCCTTAGACAATTCTGATTTTAAAAAGGCCTTGAGTTGTTTCATATAATCTTTTTCGAATTCCGCCTCTAAATGATACAACCACTCTTGGTCCAAATTGATACTTGCCATACTGAGTTTTAAATCTCCTTCACTAGGATTGGTCAAGATGTATTGATTTGATACGAAAGATCTTAAACACAAACCTTAACTTTGAGGCCGCCGCACCTACTGATAAAATAAGGTACAAGGAGGCTTTATGCTGAAAAGACCGAAGCCAGCATATAGGTTGGTAAAGGACCCAAGCATCAAGGCTTATATGCATCAAAAAGGATCTGAGCTTGGACAATTCGTTACGCCGCAAACTGAGGTGGTGTGGCTCAGTGAAGACCTTTTTAAGCAATCTACTAATGAGTATGGCTACAGAATTGAATTGGTCTTGCGTGAAGGCGAGGCACAGATCCGTCAGGCTGGTGTGAGCAAGGACATTTACTCCGCCATCGATCGAGCGCAGCGAAAGATGTTAGAAAAGCTTCTCAAAATTCAGGAGCAGGTGCTCAGTCAAGAGGATCGCATGAATCAAATTCAAGCGGCCCTGACGACGCAAATTGTTCACTGATTTGGGCTAAAATTGGGAAATGAGTTCTAGTTATTTAGATGCCTTTTCCAAATCAAGCTTCACTAAAGTTCCCACAATGTCTTGCAAGCTGGCCAGTGGTCCCGTGGTTGCGGGCAGATCTTCTTTGAGCTCTGTGGTCAAGACCGGCACTTTTCGCTCAAACCACATATAGCGACCAAGACTCCCTGGATAATGCCCTAAACTTTTCCAGGGCAGGTAATCAAATTTTGGTGGCGATACTTTGGGTCCGTCAAAATCTAGGACTTTGAGTGGGGTGTGTATGGAAACGATAAAGTGCGGTGCAAAGTCTTTTATTTGTTCCATAGCGCACAGAGTTTCGGGCTCACTGGCGGCATCATTTCCAGGGAATTTTCTGGGGCTCGCATGCGCGTATTTTTTCCAGTATAGTTGCGCCTGATCGTCCCACTTTTGCGTTGGAAAATTGCGGTTGATATCAACATTGTTGGCATTAGTCCGAGTTCGGCGCTTAAAGCCATCAGGATTCAAGACAGGCACAATTCGCCAAGAATTGCGCGGGTCAATGTTCTCTAGGCGCTCCATCCAATATCTACCAACACTCCCTGCTGGCACTTCGTCTCCATGGATCATGCTGAAAACAAGAATTCGTTTTTCTGCCTTGGTGCCCATTTTATCGTAGTGATAGATGGGATGATTTTCGACGCTTTTGCATTGGCTGATAATCTGGACCCGTGCGCATGCCGCTTTCATAATCTCAGCATCGTGCTCTCCGGGAAACTTGGCTAGGTCTTCTAAGCACTGTTTAGCCACACCGACGTTGGCGCTAGAAGCTTCACTAGCACTTTCAATCCCGGTCGAGGGCAACGCAGTCACGGCATTGGGTGTAGCGGATTCACTGCTGCCTGATGCCATCGAGGCTTGCCCGAGCTCATTGGGCTTAAGGGACATCTGCATTTTGATTTTTTTAGTCACTTTTTTTGCAAACTCTTTTGGAGAGGTCGCTTGGTGTTCTTTGGTGGCGCCTGGGGCTGGAGTCTGGGCCTGGAGCAATTGAGCCTGGCACAAACCAAGCGCCAGTATCAGAGTAGCAATTGGTGAAGTTTGCATAGACCCTCTATCAGACCAATTTGGGCATTTTTAGGCAAGTCTTTTGTTGTTTTGGTCTTGACTTGAGACTTTTATTTACATATTTTTTACTATGTAAAGCTTGTGAAAATACTTTGCAATGAGGGTCTGAATATATGTCTAAAGTCTCGTCAAGAATGTCCGCAAAAACTCTGACTAAAGTCATTGCGAAAACAACTGGTAAGTCGGCCACAGACAGCAAGTCCACTGATGCAAAATTCAGTGATGCCAGATCTCATGGCAAGATTCCAAGGTCCATTCCCCTCACTCCCAAGGAGAAGTTGGTCCTTGAGTTTTTGGAGCACAGTTTGTCTGCTAATGGTGTCGCGCCTTCTTACCAAGAGATTTGCGATCACTTTCATCTCGCTTCTTTTAACTCTGTTCAGAACTATCTCAAGCAGCTCTCTAATAAGGGGTACATATCCACCTCTTCTCATCAGCGACGGGCGATTCGTATTTTGAAATCTTCGCAAGCCGTGGCAAATGAAATGCGCTCTCTGCTGCCGGACTCACCACCTGAGACTAAAGCCGAGACTCTGAGCATTCCCCTTTTGGGAAAGGTGGCTGCGGGTCAACCACTTGAAGCCTTCACCCATGATGAGTTTTTGAATGTTCCTAGTGATCTGTTGCGCCCTGGAAAGGACACCTTCGCTCTTCGCGTTTCTGGTAGCTCAATGATTGATGAAGGAATTTTTGATAAAGATTTGATTTTGGTGCAGACGCAGAACTTTGCCAAAAATGGTGACCTGGTGGTGGCCTCGGTGAATGGAGAGGCCACAGTGAAACGTTTTTACGCGAAGGCTGGTGAAATCGAGTTGAGACCGGCCAATGCCAATATGAATTCTATGTGGTACTCCAGCTCGAGCGTTGAAGTGAAGGGTATCGTGGTTGGCCTCATGAGAAAATTTTAGAGCCTCTTTTTTTCGGAGCCTCTACCCAAAGTGATTGAGTTGAGAATGAAGCTTACAAAACTCAAAGAAGATCTTGGCTCTCGATTAATTTCTAGTACAAAAGTGTCCCAACCGCCTGGACTACCAACTGGAGTCATGGCTCTGGATGAATTTTTGGAAGGCGGCGGTTTACCACAGGCTGATATTTCTCTACTGCTCAGCCGTCCCGGCTTTGGTGCCACCTCTCTTTGTTTGAATCTTTTGCGCTTGCACTCATCTCATTTGGGGCCTCTGTCCTCCTCTGAATCTTCACCCTTCTGTGCCTGGATAAGTTCGGAGTTGCAACTTTTTGGTCAACATCTTGTTCAGAGAAACTTGGATCTTGAAAAGATTTTGGTTGTGGAAAGACCTGTGGATAACGCAAGTTTCTTTTGGATCTTTGAAGAGATTTTGGCTGCAGGAGTTTTTCGCTTGGTCTGCTGTCATCTTGAAGATCGGGCTCTGACACAAAAGCAGTTCTTAAAGATCAAGCATCTCGCGCGCAAACACAAAGTGTGCGTTGTCTTTATCTTGCACGAGGCCAAACGCTTGAGCCTAGATATTTTTTCTGTGGTGCTGGAGTTTTCTTTTCAAAAGATGACAGTTGTGCGGGCTCAGCATCGGCCCACTCCTTTTTTGATTCCCATTGCTGCTGCAGATCCTAACTTTCGACTGGGTCACGAATGCTAAGCTCACAAAGAGTTCTGTGCATTCGCCTATTGGGAGAACTTTCACCAATCGATTTTGATTTGCTGCTGGATGAGCTCTGTCGTTTTTCGCCACGAATCAGCGGTCGCTACCCTTACCTCATATTTTTGGAGGTCTCAACGACCATCCCCGTGTTTGGCAATGAGAATATATTTTTAGATGAGGTGACCCTGTTTTTTAGAAAGCAAGAGCTGCCTTTTTTTATGGGCTTGGCACCCTCAGCTCCCTGGGCCCAGGTGATGAGCTTTTGTGACCACGATGTCTTGTGGAGCGAGAGCAAACTCTCATCAATGCCCATCAGCTACCTTCTGCATTTGGAGGGATTGGCACCTTTTGCAGAGACACTCAACAAAGGGCTCCATAGAGTCGAGCACATTGTGGAGTTTTTTGAAGGCATGGGTTTTAGGACTTTGAGTGAACTTCTGCGGCTCTCTGTAGAAGCCTTTCGTGGGCGCTGGCATCAGATTGGCGAGCGCATCTACAAATCCTTGCACTGTCACGAGCGACAGGTGATCTCGGCCAGGGTTCCTCAAAGCGCACTTGTTGCTTTTCAGTATTGTGAGCACCTTGTGAGTGATGCGGCCCTTTTACTGGAACTGCTACGTCGTCATCTTGAATCTCTGTTTAAGAAGCTACAAAAGCGCGGACGTTTTTTGCGTAGAGTTGATGTGGAACTGTATCTGGAGTACTCAGACAAACGCGTCAGTGTGAGTGTTGAACCTCTTTCGGCGAATCGCAATCTGAAGTTGGTGCTTGATCTTCTCGATAAAAAAATCTGTGCCGTTTCTCTAGCAAATCCTGTACGACAATTTGAGTTGTTGATTCATGAGCAGAGTGAACGTGTCGAGCAGATGAATTTATTTTTTGAAACCACAGTGCTTCCAGAAAAGTTGGAGCGACTTCTCAACATTGCTCATCAAGAAAAAATTCGTTTGGGGTTTCTAAAGCTCAATGAGGACTATCGACCCGAAAGCTCCTTTGTGATTGATTCTCAAGCCCATAGTGCCGCCGCAAAGACAAGCTCACGGAGTCAAATCCAAAGCAAAGCGCAGCTGCCTTCCCCAGCCGCCTCCTCTAGAACTGCCCTGGGCATCGCGCCCAAGGAGGATTACGGCCGTCACTTTGCAATGGCACCTCGCCCGCCCCTGCTTTTGCGGCGACCTCTGTCTGTTCCCGTGACTTTGGCGCGGCGCTATTATCAAAAAAGACTTACAGATCTCGAGAAAATTGATGGCCAGTGGTTTAATGAAGATTGTTCCGAAAAAGAGTATTTTTATGCATTTAGTTCGACAGGACAGATGCTTTGGATGTATCGAGACCTGCACACTGATTCATTTTATATACATGGATATTGGGATTGAGAATATGAGCCCGTTTGGAAATCGCCTAAAGAAAAATTTAAAAAAGATCCAAGCGTGGGCTCGCCGGCACAACTATCAAGCCTACCGGGTTTATGATCTCGATATTCCCGAGTATCCACTGATGGTCGATCTCTATGGTCAACATTTGGTGATCAATCACCGCTCCAATCCCCACATTGCCCGCGATCAAGAGTCTCTGCGAGTCGCTCACACAGACATCGAAGAAATTTTTCCAAGATCAGAGGGGTGGATTTATCACTTGAGGCAGCGCCGACAGCGCGAGGGCGCCGAAGACCAATATGAGGCCATGGAACAAAAGGGAGTGCCTTTTAAGATTTCAGAAGGCGACTACCAATTTGTGGTCAACCTCGATGACTACCTGGACACTGGTTTGTTTTTAGATCATCGCCCCCTGCGACAGCGAATCCAGAAGCTGCAGCCCGGCGGTGGCAAGTTTTTGAATCTATTTTGTTACACGAGCAGCCACAGCATTCCACGCGCACGCGCCGGCGACACCACTTACAATCTAGACCTTTCCAGCACCTATCTCAAATGGTCCAAAGACAACTTTATTGCCAATGATCTAGATCCAAACAAACACCACTTTATGAAGATGGACGTTCTTGATTGGCTCGAAAGTCAAAGTGGCCAGATACAACAATTTGATTTGATTCTGCTCGATCCACCCACGTTCTCGGTTTCCAAAAAGATGCGTGGCAGCCTTGATATCCAAAGAGACCACCCGCAGCTCGTTCGCAATTGCCTAAAGATATTGAGCCCCAATGGTCTGCTGATATTTTCTAGCAATAAGCGTGGTTTTAAGCTCGAACCAGTCTTGGCCCAAGAATGTCACATAAAGGACATCAGCGCGGCGTCGATTCCTCAAGACTTTCATGATAAAAAAATCCATGTTTGTTTTGAAATTCGCAAATAGCTTTGTTGAACCTACCCCAATTGCCATCACAATTTTTCAGGGTAACAAAGATAAATGGCCGAAATTGCCATTCTGTGCTAGCTTTCCGTTATGTCAAAAAAACCTATTTCTTTAATATTCTTTCTCACACAATTGATTTTAATCTATTTCTCCACGACTGGTGTTGCCGCGACTTACGGGGTGGACAATCGTGTCGACATTGATGTGGCTCCAGCAGCCATAAAGAATTTAGCTAGTGCCACTGCGCTCATGGTTTCGCCAATTTTTGTTCTGCCTAACGCGACCGGATCGAGATCTGTCACTCTTGATTTTCAAGAATACGCAGGAGACTCTGACTATCGGATGTGTCCAGAAGTGAAATTTGCTAAACAGCCAGCTAATGGCGTGACCTGTACGGGGTTTTTGGTAGCAGATGATTTGCTGATGACCGCTGGACATTGCATGATAAATACGGGATCCATTTTCAATGGAACAACCCCATTTTGCACAGATTTTTTGTGGGTTTTTGATTTTCAAAAGCCGAACAATGCTGCGGTAAATATCACTGATGTATCAGAAGATCAAATCTATCGCTGTTCCGAAGTCGTTTATGCCGGCTACGATACGAAAGTGGACCCAGTTACGCAAAAGTACATATACAATGAGGACTTTGCCCTGATTCGCTTGGACCGCAAAGTCTCTGACCATCGCCCTCGGCTCAGTCTGAGCCCAAAACCTGTTGCAATCAACGCCCCTCTTTCGGCCTTGGGTTATCCGACTGGACTGCCGCTCAAATACTCAAGTTCTGGTCGAGTATTGGACATGCCAACTCCTCATTATTTTCGCTCCAATTTGGATATGTTGATGGGAAACAGTGGTTCGCCGATCTTTGATACCAGCAATTCGGTGGTAGGAATAGAAGTGCGTGGATATCCCGAAGACCTAGTTTGGGATAAAAACCGCAATTGCCATATCTTAAACCATTGTTCAGAAGACACTAAGACGTGCCTGATAGAGGACACCGTCGAAGGGCACGGAGAACACCACTATCCTGCCATCAATATACTGAGAAAGCTGAAAAAATTGGGAATCAATCTCTGACTTTCTTGTGCACCAGATTAAGAGCCTACTGTTCCGGTCCCACATGTTGGCCAATGTCAGTGCGCATTTGCAGCCCTGACCACTCCACCTTGTTGGCTTGCTCATAGGCATTGGTGATCGCCTCTTGCCGTGTGGAACCCAAGCCAATCGCTCCTAACACTCGCCCACCTTTGACAACAAAATGACCGCTTTCGTTGGTGGCCGTACCTGCGTGAATAAAATAGCTTGAGGGTGTCTCGAATTTAATATTGCCTTTTATGAGATCGCCTTTTTTGGGATACAGCGGGTAGCCCTGGGCCGCCATCACCACACAGCAGGAATACATATTCTTCCACTTGAGTGGCTCGAGCTTCCCCATCGCCAACGACCGAAACACAATGCCAAGATCATTATCTAAAAGAGGCAATACCACTTGCGTCTCGGGATCGCCCATGCGGGTGTTGTATTCGATGACATAAGGTTTTTTATCTTTAATCATCAAACCAATAAAGAGAATTCCTCGGTAGATCATTGAGCGCTTTTGCATTCCCACCAGGGTGGGTTTAATAATGGTCTCTTCAATGGCTGTGCGCAGATCCTCCGAAAGATTTACCGGCGCAACGGCCCCCATCCCGCCAGTATTTGGACCAGAAGTCTGACTGTAGAGTCTTTTGTGGTCTTGAGCGACAGGCAAAAGCTCAAACTCTTTGCCGTCGGTCATCACCAGCAAACTCATCTCCGAGCCCGGTAAAAAGGCCTCCAATACTGCGGATTTGCCAGCATCACCAAAAACCTTTCGTTCAAACAGACCCTGGGCCGCCAGCTCCAATTCGTCCAATTCACTGCACAGGCTGACGCCTTTGCCAGCGGCCAAACCATCCGCTTTTAAAACGTAAGGTGGTTTGAATTTTTTTGCAGCTTCCATTGTTTGGGCGACCGACTCTACTTTAATAAAATCAGCTGTCGGGATGCCATACTCTTTCATAAATTCTTTGCTAAAAACCTTGCTGCCTTCAAGCTGAGCAGCTTCTTGCGAGGGTCCCACCGTCAAGATCCCATGGTCGCGTAAAAAATCAGAAAGCCCCGCCACCAAAGGATCTTCTGGACCGATGAATACGAAATCAATTTCGGCTCTTCGACAAAGAGCAACCACCTCTTGCATATCGTGCCAATCCATCTCATGGCACAACGCCTCCCTTTTCATACCCGAGTTGCCCGGCAACACATGAACTTCCCGAATTGACGGAGACCTCAGCAAGCCTTTGACAATGGCGTGCTCTCGGCCCCCTGATCCAATCACTAAAGCTTTCATATCTGTCACCGACCTTTCTCGTTGCAATATGGTCAAAAATTATCGTCGAATGGAGGCCAGGGCGTGTCCCGGCATTGACCGATATCTCTCCTATTTTTAAACTAAATTTGACAGAAAAAGATAGTCTTATTCTGCGGTCCATTGGTTAATGTAGGATGTGTTTTGCTATGGAATCTCTTCATCAAGGAGTACAATTTTGAGCGATATGCAGTTTCCCTTGCGCGAGCGCACCACTCTCATTTTTGGCCCCTTCAACTCGCTGTCACAGCTCTTGATTCAAAAGCTAACAGAACTCGGCAGCGATTGCATTTTGCTTTCTGAACAGTCCGAATCGGCACTCAGTTTTTGCAGCTCAGTTTCGGAGGCAAAAATGATCCACACAAAACGCGGACGGGCCCATTCCATAGCGTTTCGCGGTGGCGGGGACAGCGAGATTGTTGACTCCGTTAGAGCTTGTGCTCAGCTCTTCAATGCCATAGATCTCTTTGTCGATATGCGGGCCTATGAGTTTTTACCCGGAATGAAATCCGCCACTGAGAGGTTCAATGATGAACAAACATCAAAGATCTTTCGCAAGTATTTCTCTCAAAGCTTGTTGGTGATGGAAGAGGTGATTCCGTTTTTCCAAACTCGTCGCCGTGGCCGATTGATTTTTTTGAATCGGGCAGCGGTGGATCTATGGAAGAGCCACAATTTGGTGCGACTATCTCTGGCCGCACGCACGGGTCTTGCACAGTATGCAATGTCGATCGCCGATGAGCTGGCTTGCTTCAACATTGCCGTCAACGTCCTAGAGGTGAATTTGCTTGAAGAGGATTTGCTTTTTTTGAACTCGCAAAAATCAGTAAAAGAGCATTTGCTCGAACTGCAGGCTCAATATCCATCGACAAGACTGCTGGATTTAGAGAAGGTCACTTCATTGATTGGTATGCTGTTGGCGCCCTCTGGTGGGCTAATCAATAAGCAGATCTTTTCAACTTAGATTCTGCAGAAAAAGGTCCCTTGGTATAGAGTCTATTGGGCTCTTGGCGCTCGCTGTGAAGGACAAGCAATTCTAAAGACTGCTTGTTTCTCCCGATTCAGATTCAAATTCACTGTCTAAGTAAATGTTTTCACCAAAGCGCGATAGCTGACTCTCTAAAACTTTTACCAGTGTTTTCAAATCAGAAACCTCTTCTTTCAGGCCAGTGATTTGCTCTTCTTTTTCGTGTAAAATTTTTGTGTAGGCCATCTTTAACTCGGCCAATAACTTGTTGGCCGCATTGATGACATCTTGGGAAGGGCGCTTGTTGTCGATCTGTGCCATCTCAGCCTCCTTAAGCGAAGTGCTGGCGGAGGACAAAGAAGAGGAAGATGGAGCCACATTCTGAGTGGAGTTCACAAATTCGACTTTGTCCGTCGGATATTTGGAAACATCCACCTCTTTCATCACTGCTGACATTTCGCTCATTGGGGAGGGGCGATGTTCGCGATGACTCAAAATGGGCTCATCATATATGAAGTACTTGCCGTCATCAAAACGGTAGCGAACCTCCTCAGCCTTAATGCGACGCCGAAGTGTGCTCACGCTCACTTTATGCTTAGTCGCAAATTCGGACAAAGGTAACCAGTTTTGGCTATCCATCTTTCTGACTACTCCAATCACTTCAGTAGCTTCTTTGGATAATCACCCCTAACTGAGTAGCCAAGGGTGATTATCCACATTTAGGAGAACTCTTTTTAGCAGGGTGAGCATTGGTGGTGGTCAATCTGCATAGTCAAAAACTAGCATAGTGGTTATTCATGTCAAATGGAGGCTATCGTTTTTTTGAGTATTCAGTAAAATCTGTACTGAAGTCTGGATACTCAAGGCTATTCAGGGGCTGGGAAAGGCCCAAATAGAAAGTATTTGAGCCTGGCGAGAAATGCGCTCAAACTTAGGTCTATGGCAAAAACTCCCGCGATATTAAAGAACAGAAAAAAGATTGGTCTCGTGCTCAGCGGCGGCGGTATCAAAGCGGCTGCTTTCCATATTGGCGTGTGCCTCGCTCTCAAAGGCAAGGGCTTTAGCTTTTCTGGCGGTTCTAAGGAGATGTGCCAGCACGAAAGCTATCCAGACGACAGTCGCGTGATCAGAAGCTATGTTGGCTCCAGTGCTGGCGCCTTTATCTCTACGATTCTTGCTGCAGGCTACGGCGTAGAAAGTCTGATCCACGCTTTTGAATTGGGTTTTGGTGGGTCATTTATATATCCTCACGAAGAGATGCGCAGACTCAAGCAGATTGGATATCGGCACCTTTTTTCTGTGAATGGGCGAAGAATACTGCGCTTTTTGCCAGATGCGATTTTAAATAGATCCATGATGCAGGGAGGACTTGAAGCCCTCATTAAGTCTGGTTTCAAGTTGGATGGTCTATTTACTACCAAGGGCATTGAATCCTACTTGAGAAAAGAAGTTTTGATCGACAATGAATTTCATCGCCTGGGTGTCGAGCTCTACATTGTTGCCACACAATTGAATCACAGTCGCAAAGCCATCTTTGGTCCTTTCAAAGAGAGCTACAAAACCTCGACCACCAAGTACATCAACTACGCTTCCATCAGCGATGCTGTGGCTGCTTCAACCGCCCTGCCACCCGTCTTTAGTCCTTACGCGATACAACGCAAAGACGGCAAACAGATGTACTTTTTCGATGGCGAAATCCGTGAAACTCTTTCCGCCCATATTGCCGCTGACCATGGGGCTGATTTAGTTATTAGCTCTTACTCGGTTCAGCCCTACCACTACCATTCTGAGGTCGGAAGCTTGCACCAGTACGGCGTCCCAGCAATCGTCAATCAGGCGCTCTATCAGGTGATTCAACAGAAGATTCAAAAGCAAATTGATTTTGAAACGGCCTCACGTCAACTGTACAAGATGATTGATGGTTTCTTTAAACAGGGCCTTTTGCCAGACGATCAGCGGGACCGTGTGCTGGCTACGATCAATTTAACACTCAAGCATCGACCTAATGTGGATCAAATCTACATATCGCCGCGTCCAGAGAATTATGAAATGTTCTTTGCAGACCACTTTTCACTCAAGCCAAGGGTTTTGGAAAATATCGCGCGCATTGGGTTTAAATCTGCGATTGGCATCTTGAAGCAATACGACATATGAGTAGTTAAATTGGTCAACTGGCCAGTTTGACTACTCAAAGCCTATCCAGTGACTACTCATAGGCTACTCAGAGACTATTCAGAGGCTACTCAATGCCTAGGCACTGAGTAGTCAGGTTGCTTCGTCGTCGCGGTATTATTCATACAGCTTCCTCCTCGCGTCTAGAAAAAACTTCCCTAACAAAGCACTAGCCAACTAAAAGAGACTTTTTTCTACCCGGTCAAAGAGCGGCCCCGAGAGCACACCCAAGACAATGATAAAAAATGCGCAAACAAGAGCTGTGATCAGCGTGGCATTGAGCGAATGCTTAGCAGTATCAGCTTCTCCCTCGGTCATGTACATCATCACCACAGGTCTTAGGTAATAATAGACACTGATGACGGAATTGATCACGCCCCAAATGCCCAGCCAAACGAGGCCTTCATTGATGGCTGCCGAAAACAAATAGAATTTACCAAAAAACCCCATTGTTGGCGGTATGCCTGCAAGCGATAGCATAAATAGAGCAAAGCAGAAACTCAGCAGTGGGCGACGCTTGGCAAGCCCACTTAAGTCTTCAACTTTAATGGAACTTGATTCGGTTTTCTCTAGCATCGCAACAATGGCAAAGGCTCCCACTGTCATGAGGCAGTAAGTGATCAGATAAAAGATCACCGAGCTCGCGCCAAAGGCACTCCCTTCGGAAATACCCGAGGCAATCACCCCGACCAAAATATAGCCTGAGTGAGAAATGCTTGAGTAAGCCAACATTCGTTTCAAATTGATCTGAATAATGGCAGCTACATTGCCAATGATCATGGTCAAAACAGCAAGCCACTGCATGAGGTCGAGTAGCGATTCTGAACCCATCAAGGACCGCGTGGCAATCACCCGCAAAAATGCGGCAAATGAGACAGCCTTGACTGCCGTTGCCATCATTGAGGTTATCGGTGTGGCCGCTCCCTGATACACATCAGGCGTCCAAGCGTGGAAAGGAGCAATGGAGACCTTGAAACAAAAACCAATAAATACGAAACAAATTCCAAACAAAAATAAGCGGCTTGTAGATATAAGTATCAGTGTTTTTTCGACAAAACCCAAAACATTGGTGGTTCCCGTGGTTCCAAAGACAAAAGAAACACCATATAGATAGATTGCCGACGCAAAGCTGCCCAAAAGAAAGTACTTAATAGCACTTTCTTTTGAAAGCTTCTCTTCGTTGCTCATGGCGATCATCAAATAGAGCGGCAGTGACATCATTTCAAGTCCAATAAAGATCAGCAACAGATCCACAGCCGTGACCAAAATCAGCATACCGATGGCCACATTTAGGGTTAAAAAAATGTATTCAGAAAACTGTCGACCTTTGGTCCCTGGATTTTCATACATAAAGATCATTGCTGCCGCAGCTGATACTAATGCGATCATGCCCATCCACAAACTCAGACCATCAAAAAGAAGTTTATCATTAAATGCGGTCCGGTTGGCGCCGCCAACGATACCCATCAAAAACATGGCCGCAACAATTCCCAGCAGCCCTATTAGTAAAGAAACAAATGGTCTGTGCTCAACATTGCCACGCAACACCTTGGTCGTGATGGGAATCAGAGAAAACAAAAACAGAACCAACATCGGCGAAATCAGAGCTAAATCTACAAACAATGCTTCAGTGCTGACCACAGTTTCACTCCCAAAAATTTAACGTTCACTATCTCGATCAATTTAAAATCAATACCACTTCGGCATCAGATCAATTTGATTCCACGACTTCCAATTCGCTAGCACTCTTAAATGGCTGCTCACTCACTTTTCCCAGTGAAATGTCACCCAGCAAGTAATACTGATTTTTGTTTTTTACAAAAAAATCAACACTCGCTTGCGACCACTTTAAAAAATGCGTTGGGAAGATTCCCATCCAAAATATCAAAACAATGATCGGCGCCAGAGACAGGATTTCGCGGGCGTTCAGATCCTTAAGAGGGTGCGCCGTATCGCTTGCCAATTCACCCTTTGGACCAAAAAACACTCGTTTGAACATCCACAGCATATAAGCCGCACCCAGAACAACCCCGGTCACAGCAATGTAGGCATAAACGGGTTGATAATTGTATGTGCCCATCAAGATCAAAAACTCACCAACAAAACCATTGGTGAGTGGGACGGCAATTGAGGACAATGTTACAATAAAGAACAACACCGTAAAAACAGGGATCACCGAAGCAAGGCCACCATAACGAGAAATTTCGCGGGAATGGGTCCGTTCATAGATCATTCCTATCAATATGAACAGTGCACCCGTAGATATACCATGATTGAGCATCTGGTAGATTCCACCCGAGACTCCAAAGGCATTGACCGCAAACATTCCCAAAACAATATAGCCCATGTGGGAAACAGAAGAATAGGCCACTAGCTTTTTAATGTCCGTCTGAACCATTGCGACCAATGCTCCGTAAATAATTCCCACCAAACCGAGAACCATAAACAGCCAGCTCCAATACTCCGCCGCCTGCGGAAATAGCGGAATCACCCAGCGCAAAAAGCAATAGGTGCCCATTTTCAACATAACTCCCGCCAATATAACTGAACCAGGGGTCGGCGCTTCGACGTGAGCATCTGGCAACCAAGTGTGTAGCGGAAAGAGTGGAATTTTAATAGCAAAGGCCAGGGCAAAGGCAAAAAACAGCAAGGTTTGCAAACTGAGAAACTCTCCCGCCACAAAAGGCAGTCGCAATTTATAAAACTCAAGGATACTCGCCGACATTTGGCCCGTTGATTCTTGCGTAAGAGCCATCATATAAATGATGGCCACCAACATAAGCACAGAACCCGCCATTGTGTAGATGAAGAATTTAATGGTGGCATAGATTCGGCGCGATCCGCCCCAAATACCTATGATAAAATACATCGGAATCAGTGAGAGCTCCCAGAAGACATAAAAGAGAATGGCATCCAGCGCCAAAAAGGAACCCATCATCGCAGTTTGCAAGACAAATATGGCCGCAAAGAAGCCGCGCCAATTTTTTTGCACTGATGTCCAACTAGACAAAATTACAATCGGAGTTAAAAATGTAGTGAGCAATATCAACCAAAATGAAATGCCATCAATGCCGACAAAATACTGGACACCAAAGCGTTGAATCCAATCAAATCTTTCAATCAACTGCAATTTTGCTGAACTTGGATCAAATCTTTGAAAAAGCGTCAAGCTCAACACAAATTCAATCACGCTCAGACTGAGCCCTAAATGACGAATCGTGTTTTTGCTTGGCCAAACGAGAATCAGCAAAGCAAAAATCACCGGCATTACTATTAGAGTAGACAAAATCACTATAAACCTCTTACTTGGTCAAAATCATTGCCAACGTGATGACAATTCCTATTCCAATGTACATTGCATACTGCTGCATATTTCCAGTTTGCAAACCGCGAACAAACTGCCCGCTTCCAACAATCAAATCAGAAAGTACATAGGTAGCCTTATCAATGACACGAACATCTATATAGTACCAAAGGGCGCGAGAACCTCGCACCAGCGGACGCACGATCAGTTTGTCATAAATTTCGTCGACAAAGTACTTGCCATTAACGACTCGGTACACGAGTCCGAGAGCGTCTGACATTCTCTTAGGCAGTTCAGGATTACGCACATAAAAATGATATGCCAAAAACGCCGAGGTCACAGCCAGTGCGATGGACGCAACCATCAATAGAACTTCTGTAGAGGTTTTTGCTTCGGTCAAACCAGGTATTGGTCGAATCACAGGAGCCAGCCAATTCATAATCGTATTTTCTGGATGTCCCGGAAGAATGGCCCCGATGACGTGTGGAATTCCCACCCAGCCACCAATTACGGACAGAATTGCCAAAACAAAAAGTGGAATCAACATAATTGAGGGCGATTCATGGGGATGAACAGATTTAGGAACGCGACTCTTTCCCCAAAAAGTAAGGGCCATCAATCTTGTCATGTAAAACGCCGTCAACGCAGTACCTATGGCTCCCATCACCCACAGTACAATATGTCCCCGTGGCGAGTGAAACGACATCCACAAGATTTCATCCTTTGAGAAAAATCCCGCAAATGGCGGTAGACCAATGATGGCCACCCAGCCCATGAAAAATGTAAGGTGCGTCCACTTCAATGCTGTACGCAGTCCACCCATTTTGCGAATGTCTTGCTCCTCATGCATCGCATGAATAACACTACCAGAGCCCAAGAACATGAGAGCCTTAAAAAATGCATGGGTCATTAAATGAAAAATGGCCGCACCAAAAGCACCGACCCCTGCCGCTAAAAACATATAACCCAACTGCGAAACTGTTGAGTAAGCCAATACCTTCTTAATGTCATACTGAGTGAGACCAATCGTTGCGGCGATAACAGCGGTGAGAGCGCCGATGATCGCTATCACCATCATGGTGTTCGGTGCCGCTAAAAATACACCATTAAGTCGCACAATCATATAGACACCTGCAGTCACCATTGTTGCGGCATGGATCAATGCAGAAACTGGTGTTGGACCCGCCATGGCATCTGGTAGCCAAACATAAAGGGGAATTTGCGCTGATTTTCCAGTGGCACCCACAAACAAAAGCAAGGTGCCCAGCGTGACTGGATCCATCCAAAAATAGGTTGGTTCTTGTGGAACGAGAGCATTGAGCTCCGTAAAGCCGATCGTACCAAAGGTGGCAAAAAGAATAAAGATTCCCAAAAGAAAGGCGGCATCACCAATGCGATTAACAATAAAGGCTTTCATTCCAGCAGCCGCTTTGGCCGAGTCGGTAAACCAAAAACCGATCAAGAGGTACGAACAAAGTCCTACGCCTTCCCAGCCGACAAACATAGTGAGGAGGCTATCGCCAAGAACGAGAATCAGCATATTGAATATAAACAGATTCAAATAGCAAAAGTACTTGGTCACTCCCTTGTCGTGATGCATGTATCCGATCGAAAAAAGATGAATCAATGTGCCAACACCAGTGATCACCAAAAGCATAATGGCGCTCAACTGATCAATGAGAAAACTAAAGTGAACATTCAATCCACCCACCTGGATCCACGGAAGAAGGTCAGCAGTGATGGTTCTTTCTGCGGTAGGCATATCAACTAGCTTTAAAAATGCGATTACACTCACAATAAAAGATACAGCGACAGCCGCGGTGGCAATTCCACCAGAGATATTTGCATTGTGGCTCTTTAGACGAAACCCATTGATGAAAAAGCCAATCAGGGGAGCCAGCAAAATTATGGTGACCATTGTATTGTGATCCATTCTAACCCCTTAGATGCTCAAAAAATCTAATGTTCACTTCTTTAAATCGTTTGAAAATACTGACCGCAATCGCCAAGCCAACAGCCGCTTCGGCCGCTGCGATCGTCATTACAAAAAACACCATCAATTGACCTTCTATATGGCCATTGTATTTGCTAAACGCTATAAAACTGATATTGACCGCATTGAGCATCAGCTCGACACCCATCAAAATTACAATAAGATTTCGGCGCAATAAAACTGTTGCGATGCCCATTACAAACAGCAATGACGACAGAATCAAATAGTGAGAGAGACCAATTTGTAAAAATAAACTCTCACTTTGCATGAGTTCCCCCTTTAGATCGGGCCAAGGAAACCGTGCCCACGGCGATGACTAACAACAATACCCCCAAGGCTTCAAAAGCGAATAAATTGTCTTGGAAAAGCATTTTACCTAGGATTTTTGACGAGTCTTCAAAACCCGGCTGCCCGGCTGCTGCCGCAGCCTCACTGGACTTAACCGAAATTCGCTGACCAAGAGTCATAATGATGGCACCAGAAATCAAACCTGACAAAATCCCAACAGTTCCCACTTTGATAGCGCCTGATACAATCCCTTTGCTAAAGGCATTGAGTTCACTTTTTAAATCAAAGAGCATCAGCACAAGCACAAATAAGACCAACACGGCGCCCGCGTAGACAATCAGTTGCACTCCAGCGATAAAGTAGGCTCCCAAAGTGATAAAGACTGCCGATACACCAATCATGGTCATCGCCAAACTCAAAGCACAGTAGATGGGATTTGTTAACAAGACCACTGCCAAGCCACTGCCCAAAGTCACCACGGCCAAAAACCAAAAAAGTAATGCGTCTGCCATCTTGAAGAATCCTCCGTCGCTTTAACTTAGAACGCTTGGCTTGCTAAATACACACCAAAGGCCGTCAATATTGTATTCAGCAAAGCCCAAGGCAACATTGTTTTCCATCCCAAGTCCATGAGTTGATCATATCGAAATCTTGGAAAGGTCCAGCGCACCCATATAAAAAACCAAAGTATCAGGCCAAATTTAATATTAAACGAAATAAAATGAACAACCGCCGTAGCTATTGAAGCCGCTTCTTGGGTACCAAAACTTTGCAATGCCCATTCAGAGATGTGGCTCGGGCTCAGCGCCGGAAAGGGCAATGCATATCCACCCAAATAGAATGCTGAAAATAAGCCAGCCGCCACCATCATGTGGCCATACTCACCGATAAAAAACATGAGCATCTTAAATCCGCCGTACTCAGTATGGAAGCCTGCAACAAGTTCTGCTTCGCCCTCAGCTAAATCGAAGGGCAAACGATTGGATTCTGCAAATGTGGCCGATAAAAACAGCAATGCACCCAGCGGCTGATAAAATATACCCCAGTTGGGCAAGTAAGCCGAAGAAATGGTATAACCCAGCATCTGAAAGTGAAAGTAGCCGTGTTGTGCCTCAATCATGGTCGTAAGGTTGAAAGTACCAAATAGCAAAATGATGCCGACAATGGAAAGCCCCAATGGCAATTCATAACTGATGGTTTGCGCCGATGCCCGCAAAGCTCCTAGAAGCGAAAACTTGCTGCCAGATCCCCAACCCGCCATCAAAATCGTGTAAGCCGCCAAACTGCTCACACCCAATATATAGACGATGCCAATGTTTATATCAAAACCCTGAACCTTGAATACGTAGGGTCCCCACGAAGAACCAAAGGCCTCAAATGCCGCAACCTGAATCGGCGTCGACATCGGAATGGCGCAAAAAGCGAGGGTCGCAGGAATCAAGGCAAATACCGGAGCAAGATAAAACAATGTCACCACGGCACTGCGAGGATAAAAATCCTCTTTGGTAATAAATTTAACGGCATCTGCCAATAGCTGCAAAAGTCCTAATGGTCCGACACGATTGGGGCCGAATCTATTTTGGATAAAAGCAGAACCTCTTCGTTCTAGCCAAACCAAAATAGGTACTGCTTGCACCATCATGATGAAAATTAAAACAAGCTTTACGCAATTGATTGCAATTTCTAAGGTGTCTTTTCCCATCTATTCAATCCCACTCAAGAGCTTTTGATTTGATCTCCCAAAAAAGACCATAAATAAACACCAGCAGAAAGACCATCATTGCGCCCAATACGTAGCCACCTTGACCGGCAGCAATAAAGTCGCGAAAAGTGAGCGCCCATGGATACATAAAAATAATTTCAATATCGAATAGAATAAACAAGATTGCAGTGAGATAAAATTTTACCGAAATCTTTGTGTCTTTTTTCATCTGCCCAGGAAGACCACACTCATAAGCATCGTATTTCTCGATGGGGCCCGCTTTCATGCCACCAATTTTACGAGCAAGAAAGATTAAAAAGTATCCAAACGCCAAAATAAATAAGGTTAAAAAGATAATTCCGCCGAGCGGCACATTCCCTCCAGAGATCGCGAAATAAAAGTAGCATCCCCAACTGAGATCTTCTACAAGTGTGATACTATATTCATGCCCTTAATCTTAAGGAAGAGCAACGACAAGATATATATGAAAATAGAAAACCTAGGCTTGCATTTTTCAGACGTGATCGAACGAAAACTCAAGCTCTCAAGTGAAGATCTTAGAATTCAAGGCCTGAGCCAAGCTTCCATTGTTGGACTGCTTGTCAGTCAATGGGTTCACAGCGCAAAGACGGCCATGCCGCAATTGGTTATAGTTGCAGATGCAGAGTCCGTAAAGAGCTTTGCCGAATCGGTAGGTCTATTTGATCCAACACTCAAAGTCCATTCGCTCACGGATTGGGATGTTCACGCATATTCGGGACTCTTTCCCAACCACAAAAATTCCATTGCTAAGCTAAATTTTCTTTTTAATGCACAGAACGCAAGCAAGTTGGACATCTTTGTCACGACGGCGACTGCACTGTTGCAACTCGCGATTCCGTTTTCAGTGCTTTCTAACAACACCTTCACTTTGCGGGTGGGTGATGAGTGGGACCAAAAACTTTCTGACAGGCTCTACCAGTTGGGCTATAGCCAAACTCCCGTTGCCGAGGATCCTGGACAGTTGGCCATTCGCGGTGGAATCATCGATGTGTACTCTCCCGCCATGCCCTCGGCAGTGCGTGTGAGTCTTTACGGGGATATGATCGAAAGTCTTCGTGAGATTGACATAGGTTCGCAGCGAGCCGATCAGGAGTTAAAATCCATCACCATCATTCCCGCCTCTGAAACTCTCTATTTCGACGAAAATTACGAAGCTCTGATTGGTCAATTCCGCCAGAGCGCCCAGTCACGTACTCAGAGCCGCAAGGTGGATCAGGGTGAGTTTGATGAAACTCTTCAGCAATTGCTGCGCAAATCATCATTTGCTGGTGTCGAATATCTCTTGCCTTATTTTTATCCAAAACTGGACCAGGTTCTCGATCACTTCTCGTCGCCACTCTATACGTGGATTGTCGATGAAGACGATATTTTACGATCTTCAGACGATTTTCAGCAAGAGTTGAAATCCTCATTTGCATCTGCAGATTCACAAGCCATTCGTCCAGACATTGAAAGCTTGTATTTGGATTATTTTTCGCTGCGTTTTCCTGAAGGATCTAAAAAGTTGATCTTTGACAATCTGGTGTCGTCTGCAAGTGAAGGCGATCACATCGTGCCGTACTATGCGTACTCGATTTCTGATCTGGCAATAATTGCCAAAAACCATTCACCTGGGTCCACTGAGTACTTAGATCTTTTTGCAAAAAAGCTCACAAGTTTTCGTGAGGCGGGATACCGCGTTTTTATTTCTACAAAATCAAAAACCAATCAAGATCGCCTGCAGCTGTATCTGGGTAAAATGAATTTTGAACCGATGCTCGCCTCTGCAAATGAACGACTCTGGGAAACCTGGCTTACGGAACAAGCAAACTCAATGAGACGCATTCACATTTTGACCGAACCTTTTCAGGCCAGCGTGCGCCTCGAAGATGAAAAGCTCGTATTCCTGCGCGATGATGATTTTTTAGGAAGCAAGGAGAGAGCCGCAAAGCGAGTCGAAACCGAAGCCTTTCACAAGCAGGCTCGCAGCATGCAGTTCGGCGACCTAAAGGTCGGGGATTTTGTTGTTCATCTCAAGCACGGTGTAGGGGTTTACGAAGGCCTCAAAAAGATGACTGTCAATGAAGTGGACGCTGAGTTCATTCAACTCAGCTATCGCGACAAAGATCGCCTCTATCTGCCAATCTACCGCATCAATCAGCTGCAAAAGCACTCCTCTGCCGGAGCCAATACTACTTTGGATAAACTGGGTGGCCTGTCTTGGGAAAAAGCAAAAGTAAAGGTGAAGTCACATCTTAAAGACATCGCCAGCGAACTATTGGCACTGTATGCAAAGCGCGCCGAGACGACTCGCCCACCGCTTGATCTCGATTCAAGTGAGATCCTTAAATTTGACAATCAATTTCCTTATACCGAAACAGAAGATCAACTTCGTGCACTTGAGGCCATTCAGACGGATTTCAAGAGCACTAAACCTATGGACCGTTTGATCTGCGGTGATGTTGGCTTTGGCAAAACAGAGATTGCGATGCGAGCCGCCTTTATAGCCGCAAGCAATGGGAAACAGGTGGCCGTGCTCGCGCCAACAACAGTGCTCACCGCGCAACACGGCGAAACTTTTGGTACACGTTTCAAGGGTTGGCCTTTTAAAATCAAAGTGCTCAATCGTTTTTTAGCGCCCAAAGATGTTAAGATACTTTTGAAAGAGATTTCAGAGGGACAGGTGGACATTGTCATTGGTACCCATCGCCTCCTCAGTCAGGATGTGCAGTTCAAAAACCTTGGACTGCTGATCGTTGACGAAGAACAAAAGTTTGGCGTGACTCATAAAGAAAAGATCAAAAAGCTAAAGATCTCAGTCGACACGATTTCACTGTCAGCGACGCCGATTCCACGAACATTGAATATGGCTTTGGCTGGCATTCGCGATTTGAGTCTCATCAACACAGCTCCTGTGGATAGACTTCCCGTGAGAACCTTTATATCGAAATTTGACAGAGAAACCATTCGCAAAGGAATCTTGGCCGAGGTTCATCGTGGTGGTCAGGTCTATTTTGTTCACAATCGGATTCAATCTATCTATTCTTTGAGTGATGAATTGCGTGAGATATGTCCGGACATTCGCATGCGTATCGCCCATGGACAAATGCCTGAGAATGAACTGGAGACCACCATGGTGGACTTTTTTAAACATGAATTTGATGTGCTGCTGTCGACGGCAATCATTGAAAGCGGCATGGACATCTCTCGGGCGAATACAATTTTCATCGATCAAGCACAGATTTTTGGCCTCAGCCAACTCTATCAATTGCGCGGCCGAGTGGGACGCTCTAAATCCAGAGCCTATTGCTATCTCCTGATTCCGCGTGACAGAGTCCTCGAGAAAGATGCACAGGAGCGCTTGAAAGTGATTCAAGAGAACACCGCCTTAGGTAGCGGTATTCGCATTGCTCAGTATGATTTAGAACTTCGCGGCGCTGGCAACCTGCTCGGCGACGATCAATCAGGTCATGTTCATGCTGTCGGTTACGAGCTGTATATGGATCTATTGCAAGAGGCACTGTCAAGCGCCAAGGGTGAAGATCGCGCCGCTATGGATGTCGATCCTGAAATCAATTTGCGGATTCCTGCCCTGATTCCAGATCAATATATGGGTGATATCCGTATGCGCTTATACTATTACAAGCGCCTCTCTGAGATTGAATCAGAAAGCGAATTGGACGAAATAGAACATGATCTTCGCGATCAGTTTGGGCCACCTCCAGAACAGGTGGTAAACCTAATGGGCGTAATGCTGATTCGCAAAGTGTGCAAAGAGCTGGGCGTAAAAGACATTGGCGCAGGCGTTAAAACCATCAGCCTGGTTTTTTCTGAATCCACAAAGCTAAAACCTGATACCGTAATTAAATTGGCGTCGCGTGATAATAAAAAGTATGCGCTGACACCTGACAATAGACTCAATATCAGACTCAACACCATTTCGTGGGCCAACGTCTACGAAGAGGTGCGGTATCTCGCTTCGTTGATCAATTGATGGCGTTAAAATTCCCAGCCAAGGCCCAGGCCAAAGTCAAAATCAGTTTCTGTGGCAGGATCGAGCTCGTCAGAAGTGTTTTCGTATTTAATTGCAAATAGATCCAAGAAAGTGTTCTTCAAACCCAAATTGAATCTTGCTTCACGAGCGCTTTCGGCATCTAGCCAATTGATGGACACCAGCAGTCCCAACCTTGTCGCCAATCCCCAGCCCGTTTGATATGTGTCTGAATCACTGGAGTAGTCCTCTGTAAAACTCATATTGTAATATTCCAAATCCAGATATGGTACCACCCACGGTTCATCAAATATACCGTCAACGGCGATTCGTCCTGTCACGCCCAGTTTGCGGATATTGAGATTGAAGGTGCTCAGCGGATCACTCACTGAATTGTCCGAAGTTCCTGCGACACCACCGAAGCCGAGCGAAAGCGGCCCCATATTGAATTTTCCACCCAAATTGATTTCAACCATTTTTGACGGACTTCCCTCAAAAATATTGTCAAAACTATCTCCCCCAAAATCATTTACTAGCAAAACAGAGTCATAGAGGCTGGGATTGTAGTAGTGAACATTGACACCAAAATAGGCGCCCCACGTACGACGGCGTTCCGAGTAATCTGAATCAATGTCTACCATATTTCTTTTCTCGACCCACAGACCATCGGTGGGAGCTTCGTTGCCACTCTGACCTAGAGATGGAAGCGAGTAGAA
Organism: uncultured Pseudobdellovibrionaceae bacterium; assembly: GCA_964388665.1. Classification (GTDB taxonomy): domain Bacteria; phylum Bdellovibrionota; class Bdellovibrionia; order Bdellovibrionales; family Bdellovibrionaceae; genus CALCCV01. The sequence continues at coordinate 27,113 of CAYMBJ010000002.1, forward strand.
AACGCAAATATAGACTAGAAGAAACCGAGCAATGGCTTTTACACTGTTATCAAGATCAAAATAATTGAGGATGAATGCCATTGCTGTTTCCCTTATTTTTAAGACTAATACACTTCGCTAAGAGAAGCATCAAGAGAAGCATCTTGTGCCTCTATATCTTGTCCTTTTGTCTTATTTCAAAAGCTCAAGGGAAATTATCTCTCGACAATCAACTAGCTCAGGTTCTCATGGTTGGTTTTAGCGAGCACGAAATGTCAGACAACTTGCAAAAGATCATCGCTTCAAAGAAGGCCGGAAATTTTATTTTTTTTAGACAAAACATCCGCACTCAAGTTCAAAGTCTGGCCATCGCCAATGGCTTAAAGACCGCCGTCAGAGCAGCCACCGGCTTCGCTCCATTTTTAGCCGTGGATCAGGAGGGTGGTGATGTGATTCGCATCAAAACTCAGCCCGCAATGCCTTCGGCATTTTACGTCGGTGAGCTCGCAAGCCCAAGACATGCTTGGAACCTTGGGAGATCAACAGGTGCCTTGCTCAATACCTTTGGCATCAACATGAATCTGGCTCCCGTGCTTGATGTATCTTCTGCAAACCGTGTGGAGTTTTTGAAGCTGAGATCCTTTGGCACAAACCCCGTCAATGTAGGGCGCATGGGCTATTACTTTGCTATGGGTTTAAAGAATCAAAATGTATTCCCAGTGGCCAAGCATTTTCCCTCCATTGGCGAGAGCATGGGGGATCCTCACGATCAAATGATTCGCGACTTTCGTACGGGTGAACGTGTGATTAAAGAAGATCTCATCACTTACAAGGGATTCTTTAAAATGGGCAATCTTAATGGCGTGCTATTATCCCACACGACGTTTCAGGGTTTTGATCCCAAGTCGCCGGCGTCACGCTCTGCCAATGTTTACCGTATGCTGAGGGATGATTATAACTTTTATGGCTTGGCCATCACTGACGATCTCTTGATGGCTGGAAATGGCGCCCGCTCCGAACTTTCTAAAAACTGCGTTGCCAGTATCGAGGCCGGCGCTGACATCTTGCTCCTTTCGGCCAATGGACGCGCCCTCGAAGAGTGTCACGCAGCCCTAAAATCCAAAGCCAACTCCGACGGCAAATTCAGATTGCTGCTCGCCAATCGCTTTCAAAGAATTCGGAGAATAAAAGAGCTTACTATTCAAAATCCTGATCAAAATGCGAACTCTTCCGGTGGATTTAAAGAAGCCGTCGAGGCCATCGAAAGTTCCTTTTTTGAAAAGATGTTCACCGAACTCAAGGCGGCGATCGAAATGAACGATTTAACCAACGAAACCTGTTTGCAAAAGGAGCTTGCCAGCTTTCTCAAAGGACTCTCGATTCCCAAATCGCTTAGCAAACAAGAGTCCGAACTCTTCAAGACGGCAAAAAATGTAAAGTCAGAATTCAAAGTGAACCTGCGACCTATAGATGGACGTCGAATCCCTAGCAGCATTTCACAGAGCGCCAAAGTCAAAAAGTGTAAGGTGGAGATCGCCTACACTCCCAATCTTTCCTCTTTCAAAAGGATTCTAAAACGCAAAACGAATCTAAATAAAAAGACCATCGTGTTTGCCAGCCATGCCTTCACCGAAGACGACAAAAGCAAATTCTTACATTTGAGCTTTTTACCCAAAACCCTCGGCTACTAGCCTCAACTCGACAATAATTTTTGAGGCTAGAAGCCGGTTCAAAGGCGCCTGATGTATATATTTGGAGCTAAACGCGAACTTCCAAATCAAGAAGATTCCAGCTTTTGTTTTTTGGGTCTTTTGCTTTCGCAAACAGAATCGCAGTCCCGTCCTGGCTCGACTCGACAAAAGAAATTTTTCCCGGGCGAAGTTTGATTAAGGCGGAGTTTTCACAAAACTCTGCCTCAGGAAACAAAGTGGCAATATATGGCTTGGCGGCTGCCATTGAAGGAACATTTACTTGCGCCTCCCAAATTCCATCCACTCCGAATTCGCGAGCGTTTGGTTTCATATATTTACGATAGTGATCCCAGCTCGAAGCATCATATTGAATAAATCGAATATCCAAGTGAGTACCTGGAATGGGCGTCATTTTAATATAGCGCCAGGGCATCTCCATTGTCATTAGTCCGAAGAAGACCTTAAATCTGGTTTTTTCAATTGAACAAGGCACGTCAGCCTTAAGAAGGCGGTTGAAGAGTGAGTCAAGATCCTCTGTTCTGAGAAAAATGCAGCTTATTCCTCGTTCTCCACGATTGAATCTTTCTACCCATTCGCCGGGCCACCCCCCGCCGTCAGGCTTTAGAAGTCTAACGATCTCAAAGTACTGATCTCCGACCCAAATATTAGAAGCCTTGAACCCAGAGGTTCCCTTGCCTTTTCTTGGTCGAAACGGAAATCCTACCTCAGAAATTGTTGAAGCCAGATTTTCAAGCGGCTTGATATCATTATCGACATGGACAACAAAATGGTCTAATTGCATCAAATCCTCATAAGTAAACGTCACTCAGTCATCGGGAAACTAAATGGCAAGGAAATTAAGGCATCGAATGTCGAGGAGATCTTAACCTGAGACAAACACAAAAAGTCAACTTTTGCTTCAGGATGAAAAACGGTATTCTGACGGACATCGAGAAAAATATTCCCAAAGGGTGCGAGTATGTTTTCTAAACTTCCAGAGTTTGGCTGACATAGAGGTATTGACCACCATGTTGCATGTGAAGGCTTCTCTGAAATGGCTGCAGAGACGAAATAACGATCTCCATAGATTTGCGCTAGAAATGTACCTAATACCTTGTCCGAAAATGGTGACAATTTTTCGAATCTACGTCCAAGATGACCTGCATGAGCCATAATGATGAACTTGGAGTTTTGCTTTTGAGAGGAGATAAAATTCTGGATCATTGCCCCCATCCCAGAATCGCGTAAAGTATTAGAATCATGATTGCGGCCTTGAACCTTTGCCAATGTGAACGGAGCCCAGGCCTTTAGCGCAATCAATGAATTAATAACTGATAGTTCGTCAAGACCATGATCTACGATACAGTGACCTAAGTCTGAAAGAAACCTTTCACATTTTTCAAGTTCTGAGTCTGTAGCGGGTCCCACTCTCCACGAGCTTGCATGTCCTGGACCGCAAAGTCGAAGCTCATCGATTCTCGCTGCCAAAGAGGGTACGTAATTTAAAATAAGAGTGTTCAAGGAGTTCAAATCTATGGGTAAGCGAACACAATCGGAGGCTCTGACTTCGATATCTCAGTTAGACGTGTCTTAGGAGATTCAGTTTTTGAGACAGTCCAAACATCCGCGCGTTATTTTCTTTAAAAACTCCGCGGCTAGGTAGATAAGTCACAAATGAACGCGACCGAGGCGTCCGAGGAGGAGGCGCGGAGGGCTACTCCTTGTAGCCCGCACAAGTCGACGACGACGGCAACGAAGGTCCCGTTCATTTGCGGCTCATCTACTGGGTGTCTTTGCCAATAAGAGTAAGATCATGCCGCCCACGAGCAGCCTGTCTTTGGGCTTCTTCAAACTGATCTGGAGTTAAATCGCCAGCCAAAAGTTTGGCATCACCTTCTTCAATTCTTTGGATAGCGGCCTGTTCCGTGATGTCCTCAGTCTGATCAATGATGTCAGCAAGAACGGAAACCCCAGCCGGGCTCACTTCACAGTATCCCCAGCTGACGACAACCTTATGTCGACGTGTCTCGCCCTGGAGGAGCCAGGTCATTATTCCTGTCGACAGGGTGGTCACCATTGGTGAATGACCCTGCAAAATATTGAGTTCACCACGAAAAGCGGGAACCGTGACCTCTTCAACTTCGAGGTCTGTTAAGACTTTTCGTTCAGGCGTCACCAGAGTTAGTTTCAACATTGTATTCCACCAGTTCTCAGTTCGAGTTTACACGAATCAAAATTACTTATTGATACCTTTAGCTTTTTCAACAGCCTCTTCAATGGTTCCAACCATGTAAAATGCCTGCTCAGGAAGGGCGTCATGCTTACCATCCAGAATCTCACGGAAACCACGAACGGTGTCCTTGATGTCGACGTACTTTCCTTTTAAGCCAGTGAAGGCCTCAGCAACGAAAAACGGCTGTGATAAAAATCGTTGAATTTTACGAGCGCGATAGACAACCAACTTATCCTCTTCAGACAATTCATCCATACCCAAGATGGCAATGATGTCCAGTAGCTCTTTATAGCGCTGCAAGAGGGATTGAACATCTCGAGCCGTGCGGTAGTGCTCTTCCCCAACAATCAAAGGATCCAACATTCTAGAAGTTGAACTCAAAGGGTTCACGGCTGGAAAGATCGCCATCGCCGCAATTTCACGGTCCAAATTTGTTGTGGCATCTAAGTGGGTAAATGTTGTTGCCGGCGCTGGATCCGTATAGTCATCCGCAGGAACATACACGGCTTGCACTGATGTTACAGAGCCTTTTTTAGTGGAAGTGATTCGCTCTTGAAGAACACCCATCTCGGTACCCAATGTTGGCTGATAACCCACAGCTGATGGAATTCGACCCAAGAGGGCGGAAACCTCGGCACCGGCCTGAGTGAATCGGAAGATGTTATCCACGAAAAAAAGAACGTCCTGATTTTCTACGTCACGAAAATACTCCGCAATCGTCAGTCCAGTCAGTGCCACACGTGCTCTGGCTCCAGGGGGTTCATTCATCTGACCAAACACCAAGGCAGTCTTGTCGATAACGCCAGAACCTTTCATCTCGCGCCAAAGATCATTACCTTCTCGAGTTCTCTCGCCGACACCAGCAAACACCGAGTAGCCACCATGCTCAGTGGCGATATTGCGAATCAACTCTTGAATCAAAACTGTTTTACCAACGCCCGCACCACCAAAAAGACCGATCTTTCCGCCCTTTGCATAAGGAGCAAGAAGATCCACAACTTTAATTCCGGTCATAAGCATCTGCGCACTGGTGGCCAGATCCTCAAAGCGTGGAGCCGTCCTATGGATTGGCCAATTCTCTTTAGTTTTTAAATCTCCCGCTTCGTCAATTGGTTCACCAACAACATTGATGATTCGACCCAAAACCTCTTTGCCAACCGGTGCAGTGATCATTTTTCCAGTATTCTGCACTTTTTGACCACGCACTAATCCCTCTGAAGAATCCATCGAGATCGTTCGTACAATATTGTCACCCAAATGCTGGGCCACTTCTAAAACCAAATTCCACTCTTTGTCAGAGATCACTGAATTGGTGGTCTTCAAAGCGGTATTAATAGGTGGTAGCTCACCATTTTCAAACTCTACGTCAATGACAGGACCTAGCACTTGTTTAATCTTACCGTACGACATTTTTTAGCTCCCTATTTTTGTATCAAATTAAAATCAAAATAAAAAATTAGCTCTGTTATTTCAAAGCCTCTGCTCCCGAAACAATTTCGGTGAGTTCGGTTGTGATCTTTTCTTGTCTGAGCTTATTGTATGTCAGCGACAAGGTAGAAACGACCGACTGCGCATTGTTTGTCGCGTTCTCCATAGAGGTCATACGAGCTCCATGCTCTCCTGCTACGCTCTCTGACATACATCTATAAACCTGAAGATTAAAGTGCTTAACCAACAGCTGTTCAATGATTAGCTCCGGACTAGGTTCAAAAATTAAATCAACTGCAAAGGCATCGCCCTTTTGCTCATGAAAAGAGGATTTCGAGATATCGATGGGTAACAAAGTCTCGGTGGTCACTTTTTGAGTGAGCGCATTTTTGAACTCATTGTAAATCATTCGAATTTCGTCATACTGACCATCGAGATATCGCTCGAGAAGCTTGGTGGCGATAGAAGACGCCAACTCATACGAGATGTCCTTATCCAGCTTAAGCATGCTGTGTATTGGCTTTATTTGGCGCTTAATGAAATAATCATTGGCGCGGCGGCCGATCGCGAACACATCTATGACTTCATAGACTTTTTGATGTTCCTTTATGTAGCTCTCTGCAAATTTATTGATATTGGTATTGAACGCTCCACAAAGACCTCTGTCAGAAGTCAGCACGACCAAAAGTACTTTTTTGGGCGAGTCGACTGGCTCCATTAGGCGGTGCGAAACCTTTTGCGTAAGAGCAATATCAGCTATCACTCCCTGCAGAGTCAATGCATAGGGCCGCATATTCAGTATGTTATGCTGAGCCTTTCGCAACTTAGCCGCAGACACCAATTTCATCGCTTTGGTGATCTGCTGGGTGTTTTTTGTGGCATCTATTCTTGCCCGAATTTCTTTTAAGCTGGGCATACATTCCTCATTTTTTTATCAGCCATTTTCGCAAGTCTTTTCCTTCGTTTTGCTGGAACACAAAATCTCCGCATTCCAGCTAGCAATTCAAGCGTTTGTTAGGCTTTTGCTGTTGGTTGAAAAATGGCCTTGTACTCGTCCAGTGCAATCTTAAGGCTCTTTTTGGTCTCATCATCAATTGCCTTTTTCTCGGCAATTGTTTTCAAGAGGCCACTGTATTTTTGACGTAAAAATTCATTCAATCCAGCTTCATATTTTTTCACATCAGTTTCTGGGTAGCTATCTAGATAGCCATTGGTCGCCGCAAAAATAATGGTGATTTGATCTTCAACCTTTAGAGGTGCGTACTGTCCTTGCTTTAAAATTTCCACAAGACGTCGGCCTCGTGAAAGCTGTTGCTGACTGGCTTTATCGAGATCTGATGCAAACGCAGCAAATGCTTCCAAGGCCCGGAACTGCGCCAACTCAAGCTTGATAGATCCAGCAACCTGCTTCATGGCTTTGATCTGCGCGGCTCCACCTACGCGGGACACTGACTTACCAACAGAAATCGCCGGGCGCACGCCTTTGTAAAACAAATCTGTCTCTAGGAAAATCTGACCGTCAGTGATGGAGATCACATTGGTCGGGATGTACGCGGAGATATCCCCCGCCTGGGTTTCGATGATTGGCAGTGCCGTCAAAGAGCCGCCACCCTTGTCGTCAGAGAGCTTCGCTGCCCGCTCCAACAAGCGAGAGTGAACGTAGAACACATCTCCGGGATAAGCCTCTCGACCTGGAGGACGTCGCAACAAGAGTGACAGTTGGCGATAGGCTTGCGCTTGCTTTGTAAGATCGTCATAGATAATGAGTGCGTGCTTGCCAGTATCACGGAAGTATTCGGCCATTGCGGTTCCGGAGTACACAGACAAAAACTGAAGAGGTGCGGGCTCAGAAGCGCTGGCAGATATCACAGTCGTGTAGTCCATAGCTCCAGCCTGCTTAAGTCGCTCAACTACTCCAACGACGGTTGATTGCTTTTGACCAACAGCTACGTAAAAGCAATGAACATTTTGGCCCTTCTGATTGATGATGGTGTCGATGGCAATTGCGGTCTTGCCAGTCTGACGATCGCCAATGATTAACTCCCGCTGACCTCGACCGATGGGGATCAATGAGTCGATCGCTTTGATTCCCGTTTGCAAGGGCTCCTCAACGGGTTGTCTGAATACAATCCCGGGGGCTTTTAGTTCCACGATTCGGTGATGAGCGGTCTCAATAGGCCCTTTTCCATCAATTGGATTACCAAGAGCATCAACAACGCGACCCAATAGAGCTTCACCAACTGGGACCTGTACAATTTTTTTGGTTCGCTTTACAGTGTCACCTTCTTTAATGGATCGATCTTCACCAAAGATAACCACGCCTACGTTGGAATCTTCTAGATTTAATACCATACCCGTGACTTGGTTTGGAAACTCAACCAGTTCACCGGCCATCGCATTCTCAAGACCATACACTCTGGCAACACCATCACCAATGGCGATGACTGTGCCAGTCTCGGCAACTTCAATTTTTTTATTATACTGCGATATTTGTTCTTTTAGTACTCTACTGATTTCATCTGCGCGAATTTGAGTGGTGTCCATTTAGTTTAGGTCTCCATTTAAATTAAGAGTTAATTAATTTTTCTGATAATCGATCTAGGTGAGATGATAACGTGTCATCAAAAGTCCAACCACCCACTTCGACGATTGCTCCCCCCAAAAGAGAGGTGTCCTGCAGTTGGCTGAGAAGAACTTTCGTCTTTAAAATATTTCCTATTTTCTTTTCAAGATTTGCCAAGGCTTCAGCATCAAGTGTTGCAGCACTGCGAACTGTTCCTCGCATGATGCCAGAATCTGCATCTAGCATCTTGTTGTATTCATTGGTGAGATTTTTGAACTCACCCAATCGGTCATTATCTCCTAAGACAAATATCAACTGCAACAGATCGGGATTCACCTGATCAAGCTGTGATGCAATGGCCTTTTTTACGACCTCAAGCTTGGTGGGACCCGAAACGAGGGGATTTTGGAAAAACTGCAAGGCTCCTTCGACGGAATCAAGACCCTTATAAATCGCTGCCAACTGCATTCCAACCTGGATCTGATTGCCCTTCTGTTTTGCAACTGAAAAAAGGGCCTTAGCGTATTTTTGTGCCACTGCTGTACTCAATTTAAACCCCTACCGTATCCACAAATTTTTGCTGCAACCGCTGGTGATCATTTTGTCCAATATCACTCTTGAGAACCATTGTCGCCGCACCAATAGATTTGGTTATTAGCATCTCTTTAAAGTCATTGACCGCGCGCTGGAGCTCCAACTTTTTAGCGTCATCGGCCTCTTGTTGAATTCTTTTTGCTTGTGCCTGAGCTTCCTGGATCATTTTGGTCTTCAGTGCCTGAGCCTCGTCTCTCGCTTGGCGAAGGGACTCCTCTTTGGTTTGGCGAAGATGTTTGAGTTTTTCTTGAATGTCGGTCAACTGGCTCTCAGCCTGTTGCCGCTCCTGCTGCGCACGGTTGGCCAATTGCTCATAGTCAGTTCGGCGCTTTTTGAAAAAATCGCCGATGGGTTTGCGGAACTTAAAAATCACGATCAGAAAAATGATAGTGAGATTGGTGACCTGCCAAAATACCGCCTTATAGGGTATATGATTGACATCATGACCAGTGCTTGCAGCTTGCGCAGCATTAGAAGCCAACAGGAGAAGGGCCATCCAGGTAAATTGATTAGTAAAACGCTGTAAGTTCTTTTTCATAACCATCCATCTTCGCATCAATCATCTTGCCAATAGTTTATTGGTGATGAGATTGGCCAAACCTTGCGACTCAGAATCCAGAGATTTCCGCAAGTTCTCCGCAGTGCTGGCGACAATTTTTTCGTTATTCACTTGTTGAGCTTGTGCTTCACTCTTAGCTTCAGAAATCACCTTCTCGGCATCGCGGTTGGCGTCCTGTTTACTTTTTTGAAAAAGTTCTTGTATTTGCTGATGGAGCGCTCGTGCTTCCGTTTGAAAATCGTTTTGCAAGGCATGTGCTTGCTTGGTCAGATCCAATGCGAGCTCTTCTCCACCTTTGGTGCGTTCTTTACGAATCTCTAAGGCCTGAAAATAGGGCTTAAATACGACAAATGTGAGAATAGAACAGGTGACAACAAACATCGCAAATTGAACAAACGCGGTTTTATTTATCCCTAGCTGAACGATCATATCTAGCATTGCTGCCATTCAGTGCCCTTTCAATCTCGAGTTGAGAAAGTTACAAACAGAGGATTTGGGAATTAGCACTCTGCGATTTCTTAGGTCAAGGTCATAATTTGAGCGGACTTTTGCAGAGTGGGATTGATTCGTCAAAGGCCAATTTAATGTTTGGGCATATAGGAGGCACCTTCAAACACCACGCCCTCTTCGATACGCAAACTGGGAGATGTGACTGTGCCCCTAAAGACTGCCGGCGGATACATAATGACTTTTCTTTTGGCAAAAAGATTTCCCTCTACCCGACCGCTAATAATGATCGTGTCCGCCTCAATTTCCGCTATCACTTTGGCTTGCTCAGAAATCACCAGCGTGTCGTTGGTAAAGATCTCGCCTTTAAAAATTCCATTGATTTGCACTGTTCCCTCAAAGCTGAGGCGACCCTCAAAGATAGTGCCTTGATCTAGGAGCGCGGAAACACCCTGGGGAGTGTCCAGTTCTGAGTTTTTTTCTATCATTTTTTTTCTCGATGGTTGCTCAGAGTGTGGCCCCTAAGAGTTTCAATTATCGCGTCGAACTGAGCTTGATCGTAAAAGTGTAAGCTCAATTTACCCTTTCCATTTTTGTATTCAATTTGCACTTTGGTCGCCAACTTCTTTTGAATTTCCTCTTGAATATCTGAAATCACCCTCTGTTCAAGGTTCTTACCGGACCCTTGAGTAGTCAAATCTGATGGACTGGTTGGATTTTGACTATTCAGATTTTGAATATCCACGCTTTGACTATCCAAATTGTCCTTTTGAGTAGTCAATTGAGTAACCATTTCCTCTAGCTTACGAACCGAGAGTTTTTGCAGAGCGACCTTTTGCGCCAACAGTGTCGCCTTTTCACTATCGGTCAAGCCCAAGAGCACCTTGGCGTGGCCAACACTGATTTCCTTTAAGCGAAGATGTTCGCGAACGGCATTGGGCAAACCCAAAAGTCGCAAGGCATTGGCAACAGTGGATCGTTCTTTCCCAACCTTTTGCGCAATGTCCGCCTGGGAAAGACTGAATTCGCGTGCAAGCCGACTGTAGGCTTCAGCTTCTTCAATTGGATCTAGATCGTCGCGCTGGACATTTTCGATGATGGCATACTCAAGGGTGCTTTGGTCATCAAAACTTCTAAGCAGTGCTGGCACGTCATGGAGACCTGCCAATTGTGCGGCTTTCCAGCGGCGCTCACCAGCGATAATCTCAAAACGTTCGCCGACCTTTCTCACAGTGATGGGTTGGAGAATTCCCTTTTCCTTAATGGACGCAGCCAACTCAGCTAAAGTTTCTTTATGGAAAGTTTTTCGCGGCTGATAGATCCCAGGAACAAGTTTAGAAATTGGGATCTGATAGACTCGGGATTGATCTAGTGAGTACTCACTTGAATAGTCAGGCTTGCCAGACTCCTGACTACTCTGCCTAGTCTGATTAGTCTGACTATTTTCTGTCTTACCTGATGACCTAAAGTCCGTGGACTCATGAAACTCAATGGAAGATTCCTTACTGCCGAGTAAGCTTCCTAAACCTCTACCAAGGGGTCTTTTGCCCTTTTTCGACTCTTTCGTGCTTTCAGGCATTGATATCCACTCCGTGTTGTTGTTTAGGTTTGGTTGTCACTGCAGAGCTGTGCCTTGCAATGAGTTCCTGCGCAAGTTCATTGTATTTTATGGCTCCAATGGATTTAGCATCGTATTCGATGATGCTCTGACCATGGCTGGGCGCCTCTGAGAGGCGCACGTTTCGTGGAATGATCGACTGAAACACCTTTTCACCAAAATGATTACGGATCTCCGTGACCACCTGATGGCTGAGGTTATTTCGCGTATCAAACATCGTTAAAACGATTCCCTCAATATGAAGGTCTGGATTGAAGCCCTTTTTTACCAGTCCGGCCGTATTGAGCAGCTGGCTCAGGCCCTCTAGAGCGTAATACTCACACTGCAGAGGTACAAGAAAGCTATTTGCTGAGGTGAGGGCGTTGAGAGTGAGCAAACCTAAACTGGGAGGACAGTCTATAAGAACAATATCAAAGGCACTTTCGACCTCAGCAATAGCATTTTTAAGGCGAAATTCGCGCTCTGGCATATCCACAAGCTCAATTTCAGCGCCAACAAGGTCAGGATTTGCCGTGCAGATCTTTAAATTCTTTAAATGAGTGGGTTGAATCGCCTCATGAAGGGTCTTCTCACCTATCAAGACATGATATGAGTTCGCGTCCTGAGAATCGTGCCTTTTGACTCCCAGTCCACTAGAGGCGTTCCCCTGAGGGTCCATATCAATAAGTAGGATGCGCTTCCCTTTGGCTGCCAGCGCCGCGGAGAGATTGACGGCTGTGGTGGTCTTTCCGACTCCGCCCTTTTGATTTGCGATACATATTACGTGAGCCACGCTTTCTCCTAAAGATAAAGATCGTTTCTGCCGATGTTCTACGTGGAACATATGGCTTTTAAACTTGCACAGATTCTCATATTAGTACAATTTTTTCTGGGGTGCCAGCAGCCGCCAAGGGATGCTCACCTTGGAGACCCTATCTATAATGACTTTCAGGTCCAAAAGGGAATTAACACCTCGCAATTAGATGCCCAAAAAGCCAATCTAATAGATCTGCGTAAGTCCATTAATGAGAGTCGTCCACAGTCGGGTGAGCGTGCTATCTTAAAAAACAAGATTTCCGACACCAATGCAGCCATCAATCGCCTTGAGCAACAATCAAAATACTGGGACATAAGAATTGCTGAACGTAAGCGAATATTACAAAAGAGAGCTCTTCGAAACTTCTTTTACAATGAAGAGCCTAATACGGAGCGCGAAATATCCTCCTATCGTTTTTCTAAAAAACTGAGAACTGCAAAGCTCCAATGGGATTACAAAGCGAGGATAAAAGCCTCTGAGAGGGAAAAGTCTGGTGCCATTGCCGCCGAAGGAGCTGAGCCCGCACCTGGAGGACACTGAGTCTACTTGTCCAAGATCGATCATCAGTGACTTATCATCAGTCGATTCGGTCAAGCCGAGGGGTGTTCAGGCGCATCCACAGCAAATGTTCCACGTGAAACATTTGCTGTCATGACTATCCCATTTTAACGGTTTTTACGATCGCAAACTTCACACCGCCAGCTGGCAAGGTGTACTCTGCAGCCAAACTTGGTGTCCAAAGCGAACACAGCTGCGTTGGGATCTCGCCAACCTCTAAGCTCCACTCTTCACTCTTAAAATGAAAAACAGCGCCGCCAGACTTCATGAACTTCCGAGCGGTCAGAATTGTCTTAGAAATATTCGCAAACCCACGGGCCATCGCATACTCTATTGAATTTAACGGCAGGGTCTCGACAGTCTGGCACAGCACCTCTGCATTCTTGATCTTAAAATGCGACACCAAGTGTTTTAGGTACTCACATTTGCGAGTGTCTGAATCTACCATTTTTACACTCACATCAGGAAATAGCATCGCAAATATCACAGCAGGGAAACCGTTTCCAGAGCCCAGATCATAAATTTCCTTAATGTCGGACTTTGAACCACGAATTGCACGGCTTCCTAATATAGAATCCGCAAAGTGAATCAAATCCGCATGCGCCATCGTCTTTGCCGAAATTAAATTCAAAGATTTATTAAATTTCATCAACTCGTCATAAAGAGATTTGAAATTATCATGAAGGGCTGGGCTGATATCTGGAAACCACTCGCGAATCCTGTAGTTTAAAACCATACTTTCTGTTCGATCTCTCACACTCTCTCCATCTCTAATTTGCCCGCTTTTCCATATTTGCTTTTTCTGCTATTGCCTTTGATGTAAATCATAATCGCTTGCAGTGCTGACGGGTTCACTCCACTCACTCGTGAAGCCTGACCCAATGTGCGCGGACGAACTAAAGACAATTTTTCCCTTTCTTCGCGAGAAAGTCCATAGATAGAATGAAAATCTAGATCACCAGGAAGAACTAATGATTCTAGAGACTTGCTGGCATTGATGAGGTCGACTTGGCGACGAATATAACCTTCATATTTCGCATGAATTTCAACTGCCTCACGATCAAGCTCAGAGAAACGTATCAGATCAATCCAAGGCGATAGCATCTCAACATTGATCTCTGGTCGTCGCAAAAGCTCCTTCAACGTCGTGCTCTTCAACAAAGGTTTGGAGTTCAGTGCCGCCAAGATCTCAAGAGTTTCTTTTTTTGGTGTGATCGACCTGGCCAACTCTGCATGCAGCTCCGCACGACAATCCAAAGATTTTTGCATCGCTTCTACTGAACTCTGTGGAAGTATTCCTAGCCGCCTCGATACACTGGCCAAACGTTCAACTGCATTGTCCTCACGAAGCACCAACCGATGCTCAGCTCTGGATGTGAACATTCGATAGGGCTCTTTCGTCCCCTTGGTTACCAAATCATCGACCAAGACACCAATATAGGACTCGGACCTCGTCAGTATCAGCGGCTCGCGATCCAAAAGCTTTAAAGCTGCATTGGTGCCCGCCACAAATCCCTGTACGGCAGCTTCCTCATAGCCACTAGTTCCATTGATTTGGCCCGCAAAATATAGGGATTCAATAGACCTCGTTTCAAGAGTGTGTTGCACCTGATGAGGTTCAAAATAATCATACTCAACCGCATAACCGTAGCGAGCCACTTCCACTGATTCTAGACCGCGAATGGTTCGCAAAAACTCCAACTGTATCTCTGGTGGTAGTGATGTGGATATTCCTTGCAAATAGATCAGCTCACTATTGATTCCCTCAGGCTCCAAGAATGTCTGGTGTTCCGTTTTATCTGCAAACCTAGTGATTTTGTCCTCTATACTCGGACAATAGCGAGGACCTGTGCCTTCGATTTGACCGCAGTACATAGGGCTCTTGTCCAGGTTGTTGCGTATAATCTCATGGGTCTTTTCATTTGTAGCGCTCAGAAAGCATTGAATCTGCGGCAGTCGTAGCTGCCCTGAGCTCCTCACACTAAATGGAATGTATTTTTGATCACCATCTTGCGGTGTGGTCTTGCTCCAATCAATGGAGTTCTTCAACAGTCGAGCAGGAGTTCCTGTCTTTAATCTTCTCACCACAAAACCTAGGCTCCGAATTTGGTCAGACAATCCAATCGAAGGCTTTTCTCCATACCTTCCGCCTGCGGTCTGTGTCGTGCCGACATGAAGCACCCCATTCATAAAGGTGCCCGTGGTGAGAACCACTGCCTTTGATTTTATCTCTGAACCATCTTTTAGTCTAACGCCAATGCATTTTTGACCATCAAGCAGAACTTCCGCCACTTCACCAGCCAAAAGAGATAAATTTGGTTCACCATTCACCACATTGGTCATGTATTTTGAGTACTCAACTTTATCAGACTGCACACGACTGCCACGAACAGCCGCTCCCCGTGAGGAGTTGAGGCGTTTAAACTGAATGCAGCTGTCATCTGCAGCCATTGCCATTTGACCACCAAGAATATCCAATTCACGAACCATATGACCTTTGCCAAGGCCACCAATCGAGGGATTGCAGCTCATATAGGAAATGTGATCCAGGGAGCTCGTGATCAAAACTGTCGAAAGCCCGAGTCGTGCAGAAACCAAACAGGCTTCCACACCCGCATGCCCGGCACCAACAACCACAATATCAAAACCCTTGCTCTGCATAACTATTTCCCTAAACAAAACTCTTTAAAGACACGATCCAGGACCTGATCGTCATAAACCTCACCAATCATGGATTGCAAACACTTTAAACACTCAAGCAAAGGCACTGATAGGATTTCTGTGCTCACCTGCTCTGCATCCATAGCAAGGCATTCCCGAACTAGACTTAAGGCCAGATCAGCTGCCTCTCGCTGTCGAGCTGTGAAAACGGCACCGTGATCGACGACATTGCTGAGATCCAACTGATCAGCTATAAATTTTTGTAGAATTTCACGACTTTCCTCAGATTGTGCCGATGTGTTGAGAGCCGGGAGCTTATGGTCAAAAAATGATAATTCCGATAAAGACCATGGACCTAAGTCCTGTTTGCTAAACAGCACCGCAATATTTAGATCTTTGTTTAACAATTCTTTAATATTATTAATATTTTCACTACTATCAAACTCATCCTTGTTACAAATATAAAGAATCAAATCAACACGGTTCATCTGCTCTTTGGCTCTGCCAATTCCAACTGCTTCGATTTGATCTAGAGTGCTGGACCTAAGTCCTGCAGAGTCAAACACTACATAACGTGATCCCTCAAAGTGATAATCCGCCTCCAAAAGATCCCGAGTGGTTCCAGGAATCTCAGTGACAATGGCTTTCTGATCACCGCAGAGCTGGTTAAACAAGGAGGACTTCCCTACATTTGGAAATCCAGACAGCAGAACTCTAAAGCCGTCACGAAGGCCCCTAGACTTACCAAAGCCGGCAATCAGCCTACTAAGCTTTGCTTCAATTGTCTCTAGCGCCTGTGAAATCTGCAGCCGAGCCAAGGGTTCAATTCCTTCAGCGGCAAAGTCAATACTGGCTTCCAGATGAGCCAGAGTGTGGGTCACCTGATCCGTCATCTCCTTCAGCTTAGCAGAAAGATCTCCAGACAAATATTTCAAGGCTTGATTGAGCCCTGAGTGCGATCGCCCCTCAATCAAGCTCAGCACGGCTTCGGCCTGAATCAGATCAATTCGCTCATTCATAAAGGCGCGATAAGTAAACTCACCAGGAAGCGCAATCTTGCAGCCGCATTTTTGTAACACCCGCAAAATAGAATCGCAAATTAGCGGGTTTCCGTGACAGGAAATCTCAATGGTCTCCTCACCCGTAAAGGACTTACCCTTCTCAAAGTAAGTGACAATGACTTCGTCAATAATCTGCTCTGACTCAGAATCAATATTAGATTTAGGTTTAGATGATGTTTCTGATTTGGATTCTAGCTCTAAGAAATGGCCATAATAGGCACGATGTGACTTAAAATTTTTCGGGAAAGGCTGAAAAACAGATTGAACCGAAGCCCGCGCCTGTTTGCCGGAGATGCGAATGACGGAAATTCCTCCACGGCCCTGAGGAGTCGAGACAGCACATATAGTTTCATTCTCTCGACCCAGAAATACCAATTTTACTCTCCGATAACTTCCTCAGACTCATTAGATTTAACGGGATATATCTTTATCTTCTTGTAAAGACCTTCACCTAATGAGCGGCTCTTCACGCGTGGATCTTGCGCCAAATACTGGTGAATGATCTTTCGCTCTCTTGGCGGCAATGCCCGATAATAAACTGATTTTCCTTGCTCAATGGCAATCGCCTTCAAGCTGTCTGCGCGCTCAAGCAGAGCCTGTTCTGTCTCCTCACGAAACCCGCCACAATCAACAACCACATTGTACCTTCCCTCAGGAAAGTGATGTTGAAGGACTCTGCGGGTATAAAGTTGAAAGGCATCCAAGAGTTGGCCCTTGCGGTCCTTCAAAAGTTCCTCATCATTACCAGAAAAATCAATACTGATAAGGGTGTCGCCACCCTCCTCACTTTTCTCGCTCACATTGATATCAAGATCAAATCTGCCCTTTTCAATAAGTTCTAATAAATTACTCTGCACAAGATCAGCAGAAGCCCCGCCCGACTTCTGCTTAGAGCCACCAAACAATTTGCTAAAAAATCCACCCATAAATCCTCCTCAAACAAACCCAGAAAAGCCAGATATCTAAAGTGATATCGGCGGCCTCACTGGTACAACTTAGGCTTTCGCCGGACTATTTCCTCTTAAAAAAAACATCTGCTGACCTATACCAAATAGCGTGCTGACCAACATGTACAGCGCGAGTCCACTGGGTAAATAAAGCATAAATACCGTAAAAATGAGTGGCATAAATGCCAGAATCTTCGCCTGTGCCGGATCCATTGCCGTTGGCGTTAACTTCTGTTGAATAAACATCAAAACACCCATTACCAGTGGCAGTACAAAATAAGGATCATGCAAACTCAGATCATGAATCCATCCCGCAAACGGACTCTGGTACAATTCTACACTAGAGGCAATCACTCTATAGAGCGCGAAAAAAATCGGAATTTGTAAAAACATCAATAAACAGCCACCAAAAGGATTCGCCTTATGTTCCTTCATTAAGGCCATCATTTGCTTCTGTTGAGTCATGGGGTCGTCTTTATACTTTGCTCGCAGCTCATTGATTAAAGGCTGCACTCTTTGCATGTTTTTCATAGACCGAAAGCTTAAAATATTCACCGGCAGAACCACTAAGCGAACCACCAATGTTAACAGCAGTATCGCGACTCCCCAATTGCCCACGAATCCCTGAAACCATTTCATAATGTACAATAGCGGGCGGGCGATAAAACCAAAATATCCAAAACTCATCACATTGGCCAAGGTCGGATCAACGCTCTTGAGTGTGTTGATCTCTTTGGGACCCACATACAGAGTTTGTTCAAAAGTCATCTCGCGAATTTGCTCCTCAGGCCGATAAACGGCATAAGCGAGTGCTTGTTTACGACTTACAGAAGTGTTGATGGTGAAGTCAGGAGCCAAGCCTGATCTATCTAAGATAGATGCAACAAAATACTGGCTCCCAAGCCCCAGCAAGCTGCCATTTTTAAAGGTTTCTTGATGGTCCTCATTCGCGTTAGAAAAGTTAATGCTCTTATCTTGACCCGCAAATTCAACAAAATAGTCTTGGTGATCGTAACTGGGAAAAAGAAATGAACTGCTTTCGGCCTTAACGATTTGATCGCCAATCACCAACGCAATTCCACGGGCCATCTCAGCATCTGGCTGAGTGATGGTGATTGTATTTTCAAAAGACCGCTTTTCAGGGTTGTAAACCAATGTACGTGAAACACTTGCCTGGCCCACCTGAGCCGTACCTGTCCAACCGCCTTCAATTTCAGAAATATCAAAAACATAAGGCGACAGATCGCTCACGCGAACAAGTGAGTACAGCCCCGTCGGCATCTTGTCACCAAAACGAATGGGCTCACCCTTGCGATCAAGAAAGCCCTCAATCACCAGGTCCTTTAGACCCATTCCATAGTTTGATAGTTGAAACGAAATTTGGCCATTACTGAAAGGATAAAGTTTCTCTTCAACTGCTAGGTGCTGTTGTTCTGGACCCTTTATCGCAGCCGGTGTTCCCGCCTTGTCACTTGGTGCTGCCAAATTTGGAGTGGCCTCACCGCCTCCACCATCAATAGGTGGGGCCTGTTGGGTGACTACTTTTGCAGTCGCCGGATCCATTTTGTATTTAGCATTAAGGTAGGCCTGCCAGGCAAAATAGAATCCCGCCACAAGAATGAGAGCCGCAATCATCTGCCCGTTAATACCTGGTTTCTGGTCATTTAACATATACACTTCCCATATCGCGCAGAATCTCTGCACACAGATCCATTTTCAGTTGGATGAACATATTCGGGAACAGGGTCGAATCCAAATCCGCCGCCGGGTCGACAGCTCAAAACTCGCTTCACAATCAACTTCAATGCAAACATCAAGGGCAATCCCTTGAGTGCTTCCACAGCGTATTCTGAGCAGCTAGGATAAAATCTGCAGGCTCCACCCAACTGCGTGGTCAAAATAGTTCTGTAGCCGCCCATCAACAGCAGAAGACCATTTCGCGTGGTAGTAGAAAATTTGTCTTTAACATTATTTAGTAGAGCCAATCTTAATTTTTCCTGATCTAAATTTTTGCAGTGAATTTCGCCACAGTTTTTGATTTTGAATACTTAGACCGTTGAAACTCTAAATGCGAGACTTTCGACAGCTGCTTAAAAATTTTATCATAATTCAATAAGTTGATTTCGTTATTGGGAAGACTGTAAAAAACGATCACATAATCTGCAGGTTGCAATTCAGGCAAAAGCCTACGCAAACTCTCTTTCGACCACCGTCGCAAACGGTTTCGAACTACAGCAGAACCCACTTTTTTTGAGATAACAAACCCAAATCGGCAGCTAGGTAGTTCACTAGAATCCTTTAATAAACAGGAAACGGATAACCATCTACAGATCTTGAATCGAGTTCCATCCGTGTAAACTCTAGAAAAGTCGACTTGCCTCTTGATCGTTTCTAATGAGTTATTTGCCACTCACCGAAACTGCGAGTCTTTTTCGACCTTTAGCTCGCCTTCGTGAAATCACATCTTGGCCGCTTTTAGTTGCCATTCGTGCGCGAAATCCATGTGTTCCTTTACGCCTTTTATTACTGGGCTGATACGTTCTCTTCATTTTCAGACATCTCCTTCAGAGTGAACATTTTTACGCAATCCCAGCCTTTTAAATCATTTTGCTCGACATTTAAAGTCTTCGTTTGCATGGAGACTCCTTTTTAACACTATGTGTAATATAGCCGCCCCTTCATTTCTAGATATCCACATAATCCACAGCCTTTTCCCTATATGTAGATAGCAACCTAAAAATTAATCTGTCGATAATGGCAAAGCATTGCTTGCAACTTTGGGCACTGATAATGATTTCAGACTCCGCATTTTTTGACTCGTGATCTTTCTATCATTTGGGGGACAATAAAATTGGAACTTAACTCATCGCTCTGGGCCCAAATCAAGGGCCAAATGAAAACTCAGAATGATAATAACAAGTTTCTGGCCACCTGGCTTGATCCTATTGAATTCATTGAATCTTCTGGTAATTCTGAATCAAAAAAGTTTATCCTTGGAGTGCCCAATCCACTTCATCATTATTTTGTTGTGGAAAATCTTCAGGATAAGATTCGCTCTGAAATCAACACCTATGTGGGACAGCCCTTTGATGTGGAGTTTGTTGTTACTGGTAAGCAGACCTCCGCGATCGCACCACCACCCAAAGACCTTGAGGATGCCCTCAATCAAAACGAAAGCAAATCAAGTCCTGCACAAAACATTGGCTCAGCCCCGATGGAAAGACCTAGCAACTCGGACCCACTCAATCCAGAGTTTACCTTCTCTACCTTTGTGGTGGGTAAAAATTCTGAATTTGCCCATGCCGCTTGTATAAATGTTGCGCAAAACCCGGGCATTGGTGATTACAATCCTCTATTGATCTACGGCCCCGCGGGAATGGGTAAAACACATATGCTACATGCCTCAGGCAACTATATAAAGAGTCAGCATCCTAGCCTGCGAATCACTTATGTTTCGGCAGAACGATTTATGAATGAGTGCATCGCAGCCATGCGGCATTCTCATATGGAAAAATTTCGCCAAAAATATCGTGATCAATCCGACATTCTGCTTGTGGATGATTTGCAGTATATTGGCAAAGGTGAACGTGTAAAAGAGGAGTTTTTCCACTCAATAAACACCTTTATTGATCGCAAGAAACAGGTCATCTTGGCCTCTGACCGCATGCCCAAGGACATCATGGGGCTTGAGGATCGCAGCCGCACACGCCTCGAAAGAGGGCTTATTGCTGATATCACGATGCCTGACCTAGAAACACGGCTGGCGATTTTAAAATACAAGGCTGAAAAAAATCAAATCCAATTGCCTGAGGATGCAGCTACCTACATTGCTCGCATTTCAAAGCGTTCAATACGAGAGCTTGAGGGCAACCTAAAGCGTGTCAAAATGTTTTCTGAACTTCAGGGCTTGAACATCAGTCTTGATCTTGTAAAAAAGATCCTCGCCCATCACGAGACCCACACCACCATCTCTGTAGAAGAGATACAGCGCTTGGTATCCGATCACTACCATGTCAAAATCACCGATCTTAAGAGTTCGTCGCGAGCAAAATCGATCGTTGTTCCACGTCAAATCACTATGTACTTAATCAAAAAATTCTTAGATAAATCATTGGTAGATATTGGAAAGGCCTTTGGTGGCAAAGATCACACCACAGTCATGAATGCGTTAGAAAGAGTTCAACATCTACAGATGATGGATCAGGATTTAGTAAAAGATATCGAAGAGTTAGAAACACGAATCCACAATATCACAGGAGTGTGAATGTGGACTCGGTAAAAGCCTGTGGAAAAGCCTGTAGATGCAAATGGGGTTAATTAATTTGTGGAAAAGTGCCGGAGTTGTTAGAGATTTTTACCCAGCCGAATTCACATACTAAAATTAGTGATTTCAATGGGTTGATAAGTTAGAAGGGTTATCCACGCCCCTACTACTACTAAGTATTATAAATATATATAGAGGACGTAATGAAATTACAGATAGAAAAAAAAGATCTTTTAGAGATGTTAGCAAAGACTCAAAATATCATTGAGCGCAAAAACAATATGCATGTCTTGATGAATGTTTTGATCCAAACGGAGGCCAATCAGTTTCGCGTTTACGCCACCGACCTTGAGGTGAGCATCAAGTGCGAATCCGTGTGCACTACCACAGAGCCAGGTAAATTGGCGGTTCATGCCAAAAACCTTTTTGATATCACAAAGGAACTCAGCGATGGACCTGTGAATCTCATCAAAAAAGACAACAACTGGCTTGAAATCAAACAGGGCCGCTACTCTTCGCGTTTGGTGGGAGTGTCGGCTGACGAGTATCCGATCTTCCCTGCGCACAGTTCTGATAAATTCGGCAAAATGGACCCGAAACAATTTAAAAAAATGATTGATCAAACGCTCTACTGCGTTTCGACAGATGACACTCGCTACTACCTAAACGGAGTGTTTTTTGAATTTCAAAGCCAAGATGGCTTAAAAATGGTGGCGACCGATGGTCATCGCTTGGCGCTGGTGAAAAGCGATAAGGTTTCTTTTGAGTCGATTTTCCCATATGGCGTGATTGTTCCTCGCAAAGGACTTCATGAAATTCGCAAGCTCATGGAATCTGTTGAAGTCCCTTTAGAAATTGCCATTGAAGGAAGCCAGTTCATTGTGAAAAGCGATAGCACTCTGCTACTCATTCGCCTGATTGAAGGCAAGTACCCCAATTATCAACAGTTTATTCCACAGCAAATTAAATATTCATTTCAAGTTCAGCGCGATTCATTTTTGGGTTCATTGCGAAGAATTTCTTTATTTGCCAATCAAAAAAGTCGGGCGATCACTTTAAATCTTCTTCCTGGAAAAATGGAAATGTCCTCTAACAATCCGGATCTGGGAGACGCTCTTGAAGAGATGGAAATTCAGTACACAGGTGCGCCAACTAAAATAAATTTTAATTCCAAGTACCTCCAAGATGCTTTGGGCGGAGTGACTTCGGAGCTGATCGAATTTCAATTTAACGACAATCTGTCACCAACATTGCTTAAAGGCGTTAACGATAACGAATATCTCAGCGTTGTTATGCCGATGAGAATTTAGAGAATTTCATGCGAATTGAAAAAATCAGATTGGTCAATTTTAGAAATCTCATTGAGCAAGAGATTCAGCTGATTCGTGACTTGAATCTGATTCTAGGCCAAAACGGTCAGGGCAAGACCAACCTCATCGAAGCCATTGGCTTCGCTCTACGAGGCGAGACATTCCGCTACACGGAAGCTGATAGTTTGATACGTTTTGGTTCACCATTCGCGAGAATTGAAGCAGACGTCCGTATGAGTGATCTGAAGAATCAAATCAAAATCATTCTTGAGCGCGGTAAAAAAACATACTTCCTCAACGACAAACGAACGTCGGCTCGCCAATTGAAGAAAAGATTTCCGGTAGTGCTTTTTAGTCCTGAGAGTTTAGCGGACCTAAAAGAAAGTTCACAGTACCGTCGGTCGCTAATTGATGAAGTCCTTGAAATGACTAATTCAAGGAATTTTGACCTCATTGAAGACTATAATAAAATTTTAAAAACCAGAAATAGATTGCTCAAAGATCGTCAAGAACCTGGCGCGAATTACGAATTAATAGATCGGGTCCTCGAGAGTTTGCGCGATCAATTTTTGAATTTGGCGACCGCTTTGACTTGCGCGCGCATCCAACTTTTGCACTCGCTTTCGCCAATGCTGAGTCAGTACATGCTAAAAATCTCATCAGTAACCAGTATGGAAATCAAAATCGAATACTTAATCTCAGGAATTGTTGCGCCGCACACAGATCCCTCTTCGATTCGTCAACTGATGAGTGCGCGAATGGAAAAATTGGAGAGCGCAGAACGCTCACTGGGAGCCACTTTGGTAGGTCCCCACAAGCACGAGATTCGCTTTCTGCTCAATGGCAATGATTCACGATACTATGCGAGCCAAGGTCAGCAAAGAGCCTTGATAATCGCTTTTAAATTGGCCCAAATAGTGTATCATAACTCATTAACGGGTGATTATCCGATCTTGCTTTTGGATGATGTTTTGTCCGAGCTAGATGAAGGAAAACGTGAGGCCTTAATCTCCTTTTTACTGAAGATGGACGCTCAGATTTTGGTGACCTCAACTGAATTAGGACTGAGTGGTGCCTTCTCGCAGTTTGATAGTGAGATTTCGTGGATTAGGAATGGTCGATTGGTGAGAAATTTAGAAAATATCCAAGTGGTTCTCGAGCAAGAGGAAGATCGCAAAGAGAACAATGCAATCAGTACAACTGAGCAGGTCAATTTAAACAATTAGTATTGGAGAATATAAGTGTCCAGTGAGGGTGTTCAAGTGGCTCAAGGAAGCAATTCGTATTCGGCTGATTCAATTCAAGTTTTAGAAGGACTCGAAGCCGTTCGCAAGCGCCCAGGCATGTACATTGGCGATACCGGCGAGCGTGGTTTTCACCACCTCGTGTATGAAATTGTGGATAACTCGGTGGATGAGTCATTGGCAGGCTTCTGTCGGCAAATCAATATCACCATTCATGCCGATGATTCGATCACAGTTGAAGATGACGGACGCGGAATTCCTGTTGGCCAGCACAAAAACGGAAAATCAGCTCTCGAGGTTGTTATGACCGTTCTTCATGCTGGCGGAAAATTTGATGGATCTACTTACAAAGTTTCGGGTGGTCTACATGGAGTAGGTGCCTCGGTGGTGAATGCACTTTCCGCTCGCTGCACGGTTGAAGTTCATCGTGAAGGCATCGTCTGGAGTCAAAAGTACGAAAAGGGCGCCATCAAGTCGCCGGTCGAGAACATTGGCACGACCACGAAAACTGGTACAAAAGTTCACTTCAAACCAGATCGCGAAATTTTTAAAGATGAATCTGTCACCTACAGTTTTAACACTTTGGCGAATCGCTTTCGCGAATTGGCATTCTTAAATGCTGGATTAAAAATAGTGCTCTCTGATGAGAGGACGACCAAGGTACAGGAATTTCAGTATGCTAATGGCATAGCTGAATTTGTTGATTACTTAAATCAATCTAAAAAATCCTTGCACAGTGAGGTTGTTTTTTTTCGCGGCAAAAAAGACAATGTCGAAATTGAAATCGCTATGCAGTGGAATGATTCATACACAGAAAGTATTTTTTCGTATTGCAATAACATCAATACGATTGAAGGCGGAACTCATCTGATCGGTTTTCGTGGTGCGCTCACCAGAAGTACCAATCAGTATGCCACAGAAAAGAATCTCCTAAAAGATTTGAAGACCAACTTAGAGGGCGAGGATATCCGCGAAGGCTTGGCAGCCGTCGTTTCGGTAAAGGTTTCTGAACCTCAGTTTGAAGGTCAGACAAAAACAAAACTGGGCAATACTGAGGTCAAAGGAATCGTCGAATCATTGGTCAATGAAAAATTGGCAGATTGGTTTGATCGTCATCCTGGTCCAACCAAAACAATCATTTCAAAATGTGTAGAAGCTGCAAGAGCCAGAGAAGCAGCTAGAAAAGCAAGGGATCTAACGCGCAGAAAGACCGCTCTTGATTCGGGGTCCTTGCCCGGCAAGATGGCTGATTGCCAAGAACGTGACCCTAAACTTTGCGAACTTTATTTGGTTGAGGGAGACTCTGCCGGTGGTTCTGCAAAGCAAGCTCGCGACCGCAGGACTCAGGCTGTCCTGCCGCTAAAAGGTAAAATTCTTAACGTCGAAAAAGCTCGTTTTGATAAGATGCTATCCAATGATGAGATTCGCATGATGATCTCAGCTTTGGGAATCGGCATTGGCAAAGACAATGTTCAGATCGACAAAATCAGATATCATAAAATTATCATCATGACAGATGCCGACGTCGATGGATCACACATTCGAACTCTGTTGCTGACATTTTTCTATAGGCAGATGCCTGAAGTTTTGGAAAAGGGATATATCTATATTGCACAGCCACCCCTCTACCGAGCTAAAAAGGGCAACAGTGAAGTCTATCTGAAGGATGATTTGGCACTCACGGACTATTTGCTTTCATTAGGTGCGAGCTCACTGCAGATTGAAGACCAGGGCAAAGTGGATATTGAAAAATTTAGAAAAGCCATTCACGGCATTCAGAAATTCGACAATTTAATCAAAACAATGTCGCTGCGATTTGACCCAGAGGTCGTGCGAGAACTGATTTCAAGATTCACAGAGGTGGACGCATCTATCAACGACGAATCTAAGTTTAAAATACTCATGACAGAAATTGTTGAAGAACTAAAAAAACGAATTCAGCTGGGCATTACAAATGCACAGATCAAATTTGAACATGATGAATCAGGAAAATTTGTATGCGTCACCCAGCTTCAACGTTACGGTGAGGTATTTACTACCCGATTTGGTGCAGAGACTTGGAAGGGTTATGAATTTGTTGAGCTACGTCGACAGTGGCAAGATCTACAGAACTTTGCAAAATTGCCTGTAAGGATCAAGGAAGAAAACAAGAGCCTTGAATTTACGACCTACCAGGATTTTTACACTCACTATATCGAAAACTCAAAAAAGGGTATGTACATCCAACGATACAAGGGATTGGGTGAGATGAATCCAGAACAGCTTTGGGACACGACTCTTAATCCAGAATTCAGAAATTTACTGAGAGTTACTATCGACGACGCTTTGGGAGCTGATGAGACTTTCAGTATCTTAATGGGTGAACAGGTGGAGCCGCGAAGAAAGTTCATTCATGACAATGCTCTTTTGGTGAAGAGTTTGGATGTATAGTCATTTTTAGAATGAAAACTGAGTAGCTAAAAACTGAGTGATTTGAAAAATTAAATTTAAGCGGAGATGAAGACTCATGATCGATGAAAATGAAAAGGGCGTAACGGACATAGATATCAACCGCGAAATGCGCGACGCCTATTTGCAATATTCCATGTCCGTCATAGTCGGCCGTGCCTTGCCAGATGTTCGAGACGGTTTGAAGCCAGTGCATCGTAGAATCCTTTTTGCTCAGTACGAAATGAACAACACGCACGATAAGCCCTATAAAAAAAGTGCCAGGGTTGTTGGAGATGTTATCGGTAAGTACCATCCTCATGGAGACAATGCGGTGTACGACACGATGGTGCGTATGGCTCAAGACTTCTCACTTCGCTATCCGTTGATTGATGGTCAGGGAAATTTCGGCTCCATTGACGGCGACAGCCCGGCGGCCTCTCGATACACAGAAGTAAGAATGACCAAACTTGCCGAAGAGATTTTGGCAGATCTAGATAAAGAAACCGTACCCTTTGGCCCGAACTATGATGACAGTTTGCAAATTCCAACACTGTTGCCGAGCAAGTTTCCCAATTTACTCGTTAATGGAGCTTCTGGAATCGCCGTGGGCATGGCGACGAATATTCCGCCACACAACTTGGGAGAAGTAATTGACGGCTGTATAATGCTGATCAACAACTCGGAAGCTTCTATTGATGATCTGATGACAATTATCAAAGGGCCGGATTTTCCAACGGCGGGAATCATTGCCGGCCGCGAGGGAATTTTACAGGCCTATAAAAAGGGTAAGGGTGTGATCACCCTGAAAGCCGTCACAGAAATTGTAGCCAACAAAGATCGCGAAGATATTGTTATTACCGAAATCCCATATCAAGTTAACAAAGCCAAATTGGTCGAGAGCATTGCAGATTTGGTACGTGAAAAAACGATCGAAGGAATTTCTGACATTCGTGATGAGTCGTCTCGTGAGGGCATGCGAGTTGTGGTTGCTCTCAAGCGCGGTGAAAACTCTGGCGTGGTCTTGAACCGCCTGTTTAAATACACCCAGCTTCAAGTGAGTTACGGAATCATCATGCTTGCGCTTGATTCACGCAATCAGCCAGTGACTTTTGATCTTAAAAATATGCTTCAGGCTTTTATTGATCATCGCCGCGAAGTTGTGACAAAGCGATGCCTATATGATTTGAAAAAGGCGCAAGATCGCGCGCATATCCTCGAAGGCATTAAAATGGCCATCGATCAGATCGATCGCGTGATTGCAACCATCCGTGCTGCCAAAGAAACGCCTGAGGCCAAATCTAAATTAATGGAGATCTTCAACTTTACAGACCGTCAGGCACAAGCCATCCTCGAGATGCGCCTGCAAAGATTGACTGGCCTTGAAAGAGATAAGATCGTAGCAGAACTGACAGAGATTCTTAAGCAGATCGATTGGCTGAAAATGGTTCTCGCATCTCCGGCGGAAATTGACAAAATCATCTTGCAAGAACTTGAAGACATTAAAAAGAAATTTGCAGACAAGCGCCGTACAGAAATCGTTGGTGGTTTGGATAATATCGAAGATGAAGACTTGATTGCCGATGAACAAATGGTTGTGACCATAACCAATACTGGCTACATCAAGAGAATCTCTCCGGATGAGTACAGAGTTCAGCGACGCGGTGGCAAGGGCCTCAAAGGCATGGAAACTCGCGAAGAAGACTATGTGGTTGATATTTTCATTGCCAGTACAAAGACGACACTCATGGTGTTCACAGACAAAGGAAAAGTTTATTGGTGTAAAGTTCATAAATTGCCACTCGGAAGTCGCATCTCCAAAGGGAAGGCCATTGCCAATGTGGTGCAACTAGGCAACAACGAAAGCGTTATGGCGATATTGCCCGTCGAACATTTTGATCCGAATCATTATATTGTGATGCTGACTGAAAAGGGCATTATCAAAAAGACTTCTCTGGATAGCTTCTCAAACGTCCGAACCAACGGCATCATTGCTTTGACGACTGACTTAAATGACAAAGTCATGGACGCAAAATTGAGCGATGGCTTGAGCGATATCTTTATTGTCACTCGCGAAGGCATGTCAATTCGATTTAATGAAAATGACGTTCGTTCAATGGGGCGAAGTGCAAGAGGTGTAAAGGGCATTACGCTGTCCGAGGATGATTTTGTAGTGGGAATGGAAGTTATCAAGAAAGACACCAAGGACACCATTCTGATGGTCACACAAAAGGGCTATGGCAAACGCACGGACACTTCTGAGTACCGAGTGCAAGGGCGCGGTGGAGTTGGAATTATCACCCAGAAAACCACAGACAAGGTGGGCAAAGTCATCGGCACTAAGATGGTTACTGATGATCAGGAACTGATATTGTCAACTGATGCGGGACAGGTGATTCGCACCAAGGTGTCCGAAATCTCTGTGATTGGCAGAAACACGCAGGGAGTTAGGCTGATCAATCTGGATGAAAAAGATGAGTTGGTTTGTGGAATGGCTTTGGTGGAAGCAGATAAGGACTCACCTCCTGAGCAGCTTCATTAGGCAATGATGAAACAGTACAAGATAGGTTTGGCAATTTTGAGCCTTGCTTTTGCTGTTTCCTGCACGCCGAGTTACGTAAAAGACCTCCGCAGCGGCAAGCAAGCTGCTGAGGCAAAAGAGTACAAGCTTGCAGTTAGACATTTTGACCGTGTAATCAAGCGCAATCCTGGTAGTGACTCAGCTCTAGAGGCTGCTCGGGAGATTGCTAAAATCAGCCATTATGAGTTGCAAGACTATAAATTGGCGGCCACTTTTTACCGTTATTTGATTCGCAACTCAAAATCTCTTGATGAGCGGGTTTTAGCGCAAAAGAGCATAGCCTACATTGAATTCGAAAACTTTCAGCACTATGAATCTGCAATAATCGAATTGGGAAAGCTTGCTGAGATTACATCAAATCTGTTTGAAAAAGCACAGATCAAGCTGGACATCGCTCGAGCTCATTTTTATTTGAATCAATTTGGTCAGGCCCGGGCGGAAATTGCAGAGCTATTGCGTATGCCCATTGAAAAACAATCGCAGTTTCAAGCAATGGTATTGAACGGCAATGTTCTTATCTCTCAAAAAGAATACGCTGAGGCACTAAAGCAATTTGTCGCTATTCAAACTGAATTTCCAGAAATGGCCGCCGAAGAGAATCTAGGTCTGATGTTGGCTCTTGCCTACGAGGAAAGTGGTGATTATAAAAAATCCATAAGTACTTTAGAGGGCATGAAGGACACATACAAGCCTGTGGAATATATAGAACTGCGGATAAAACGCCTAAAGGAAAGACTTAAGAACCAGCCCGGGGCCAAAGGCTACAGAAAATAGATAACTGGACGGACCACTTGCCTCAAGTCGACTGAGGTTAACAATGCATATCGAGGGAGAACACGCCGTGAAATTGAATCGCAATCACTCGATCATGATCGCCATGGTCTCTGAACTGGTGGGGCTGATCGTACTAGCGGCCATAGGCGGAGCCTACTTTGAGAGCCAGGGCTTCCAAAAAGGCCTAATTTCTGCGCTGTTGGTGGCAGGTGCATTTTTATTTTGGATCGTTCATTTACTTATAGTTCTTAAAAAGCTAGAAGATAGCGGAACTCAAAACTCAGATTCAAGCGCAGATGAATAAATATTTTCTAATCGTACATGCGGCAATTTTAGCCATCTCGGCCATGGTAGCGGCTTTTATGGATTTTGGCGCCAATTATATGGGCTTTCCATTCGGCTATTTGCTGTTATGTATCATTACGGCTTCGTTTTGGGCCTCCATTCAGATATATCAAAAGAAAAAACTCGTTGCGCTGTCTCAGTTAATTATTGTAATTAAGTATCCGTTTTTGATTGCTTTTGTATGGTGGGTTGTCAGGCACTATTCTTCGAGGGGATCTCATGTTATTGAGACCTTCGTGGGAGGAATTGTGTGTTTTATACTGATCTCCGCCTTGCTACTGATGATTCCGTCGCAAGATGAGCACTCTCAAAACTAGCTTGCAAAGCTTAGGAAATAAATTAAGAAGAATTTGCAAACGGACATGTGAATTTTGGTATGAACTAAGGAACGAAATACAGAGGAGCCACTAGAATGTCTTTTAATTGGACCCAGCTTATTCCCGGCGTTGGTCACGAAAGTACCCACGTGGCGACACTTGCAATTTCATCAACACTCGCTGTGGGTTTGGGATTTATAGCAAAGGCCAGTCTTGGTAAGGGCGAAGCGGCAGTCGTTCCATCTGACAAATTTTCTATCAAAGCACTATTTGAAATGGTCACAGAATTCGTAGCGGATCTTGCCGATTCCATTATTGGACATCATGGACGGATCTATGCTCCCTTTTTTATGTCTGTGTTTTTTTTGATTCTCGTCAATAATTTGATGGGAATCATTCCTGGAATGACCCCTGCAACTGAAAATCTTAATACTTCGTTTGGTTTTGGTGCTTTTATTTTCCTTTTTTACAATTTTCTTGGAATAAAGGAACATGGATTAGGCAGTTATTTGAAGCACTTTTTGGGTCCTGTTTGGTTCATCGCTCCTTTAATGCTGGCTGTTGAAATTATCTCTCACATCGTGCGACCATTTAGTTTAGGCCTTCGCTTGGCCAATGTTATGTCGGGCGATCACATTGTGCTGTCATTATTCTTAGACTTGGTTCCTTTCTTGGTTCCCATTCCCTTTTATTTAATGGGAATATTTGTGTCTTTCATTCAAGCGTTTGTGTTCACCCTCCTATCTATGGTTTATGTGTCTTTTGCGACTGCACATGATCACTGATTTTGAGATGCGAATTCGGGCCATTGAAGAGGCTGAGATAGTAAGATCGAGTGCGAGATCAAAGTGGATTTGACCTTGAAATTGAAATTGAATTTGAAATTGAATTTTGTATTTAAGATTAGAATTAATAAGGTTTGATAAATATTTTTAATCGGGACTCACCCTGTAATATAGATCAGAACCGCGAATAAAAGGAGATGAAGATGAAGAACGTAATGACAAAAATTTTATGGACACTACCAATGGTAGTTATTGCAAATCCAGTTCTTGCCCAAGAAGGAACTGAAGCAGTTGCTCAAGCTGCAAACACAGGACTGGGTGCTGGTCTGCGTGGTATCGGAGCTGCCCTTGCCATTTCCATTGCGGCTCTTGGTGGAGCTTTGGGTCAGGGTCGTGCGGCGGCAATGGCTTTTGACGGTATTGCGCGAAACCCTGCTGCAAAAGACAAAATCAATACGCCATTTATTTTGAGCTTGGTTCTAATTGAATCTCTCGTGATTTATGCTTTGATCGTTGCTTTGCGATTGGCGTAGTACTTTCGAAACCTAGTGTTCTATTAAGTTAAGTCCGCAGGAGAACCACAAAGTTGTGATTCTTTGCGGACTTTCTTTTTTGAAGGGCAAAGGGCCACTGACCTCAAAAATTTCTGTGGAATTGAGGCTAGAGCCGGCAATCGCACGAAACTCGAGTACTCGATTCGCATTGAAAGCGATTACCCACCTGTCTGCACCGTGTATACACACTGCCAGACTGAAAGCGTCCATCATTGATTTCGCAGCGGCTTCGAAGAGAACTAACGGAGTATCGAAGGGAAGCTTCAGCATCGCGACGAGCGGAGTATTCATTGCTACCGCGACCAATTTCATAGACTGACTTGCTGAAATCCTGGCAAGTGCCGGCATTTGCGAAATCATCAATTGCTGTTAATGGAGCTAGATCCAAGAACTCAGATTCTCCGTCCATTGCCCAAGCTAGGTGTGCAGCTGACATGATCAAGACTAGCGTGATCAAACTCTTTTTGAATGGCATTGTTTGTCTCCTTTTGGAAAATAGTAAAGTTTACTCACTCTTCTAAAAGTCATTAAGACTCAATTCATAGAATTTTGCTAGCGATCGAATCAAATTCATTTTTTATTTGCATTAGACCCTCCTCAGACTGGGATTCGAAGCGAAAGACCACCACAGGCTGTGTATTGGATGCACGGCACAATGCCCAACCATTGGGAAAACTTACCCGAATACCATCAATCAAATTCACTTGAACATCTTTGCGGGTGGCAAATTGCTTTTGAATGGCCGCCACGATCGCATGCTTCTTTTCTTCAGTGGTATCGATCCGAATTTCAGGGGTTGAAAAGCTAGGGGGAAGGCCTTCCATCAGCTGGGTCAGGTTTTTATTTGATCGCGAAAGGATTTCGGCAATCCGTAGGCCCGCGTAAATAGCGTCGTCATAGCCATAATTTCGGTCTTTAAAGAAAACATGTCCTGACATTTCTCCGCCAAAAGGGGCGCCTTCCACACGGATTTTTTCTTTGATAAGACTGTGTCCCGTCTTCCACATGATGGGCTTGCCACCATGAGCTTCAATATCAGCAAACAGTCGGTCAGAGCACTTTACGTCGCCAATGATCTTTGCACCTTTGTCCTTGGCTAAAATGTCTCGGGAGACAATCACCATCAACTCATCGCCATAGAGCATGCGCCCAGTGTGATCTACCAAACCGATGCGATCAGCATCGCCATCAAAACCAATTCCGCAAACAGCGCCTTGCTTTAAAACCGCCTTACTCAAATCAACCAGATTCTTTTCGACGGTAGGATCTGGGTGATGATTGGGAAAAAGCCCATCGGGCTCTTCAAACAAGATGTCTGCCTTGAGTCCTATGGCTTCTAGAAGCGGTCTCAAGATGCTTCCGGCGGCACCGTTTCCGCAATCAAATACAACCTTGGCGGTGAGATCTTTAAATTCATTTTTGTATCGCTCAATGTATTTTGGCTTGATATCGAGGACCGTCGCTTTTCCCTTAGGCCCTTTAGCATCCACCGTCGCCGATTTGTCGACGTGGTGCCGGAGCGTCTGAATGTCTTCGCCAAAGATGGTTCTCTTGCCGACACTGATTTTAAAGCCATTGTATTCAGGTGGATTGTGACTACCGGTGATTTGAATCGCCCCTACAACATTTTCCACTTCAAATGTTGCAAAGTAACACATTGGAGATGTCACAAGCCCTAAACGCAAAACAGAACAGCCGGCATCGGTGATGCCGCGAATGAGCGCTTCTTCAATCTTAATACTGGAAAGTCGGGCGTCGTATCCAATACAAATATTTTTGTTTTGGGGCGCCAAATCCAAACTGTTAAGATAAGAAACATAGCCCTTGCCCAGCTGGTAAGCAAAGTCCAAATCAAAATCGCCTTCAAAGACGCCGCGAACATCATATTCTCTAAAAATTACTTCTTTATACATAAACCGAGCTCTCCTTAATTAAGAATACTATTCATATCAATAAATTTTTGCAGCACTGAAATCATCGATTGCGGATTGGCCTGATCGCATCCCCATAGTTCTTTGGCCGTGCCGTGATCGACGCTGAGTCTGACAAAAGGCAGTCCCAAAGTCACATGGATACCCGAGAATCCATGCATACACTTAAACGGAATCAGTCCCTGGTCATGGTACATTGCCAAAAACAGCTGCGATTGCCGCAGGTTTTCGGTCGAAAAGGCCGAATCCGCAGGAAGCAATCGTGCCTTCAAGCCGCGCTGTTGTTTTAACATGGGGGCCAAGCACTCCATCTCAAAATTGCCCAAGAGCCCCTCTTCGCCAGCGTGTGGGTTTAATCCCAATACTGTGATGGGAAGCTTCTGGTGAGCTTTTGGCAGCAACTTTTTGGCTTCTTGAAGCAATTTAAAAGACACTTTTAAAGACTCCGGACGTAGCGCGCTTTCCACCTTTGAAAGGGGAATGTGATCTGTTGCGAGCACAACACAAAAGCGCTCGCCAAAAAAACCCATTCGCAAGTCTGCCGTTTTGCAAACCTCTTTGAGAATCCCGGTGTGACCCAGCGCTTTAGATCCTGTACTTTGAATCAAGGTCTTAGAGATCGGACCTGTCCCTAAAATCCATTTGCGATTTGCCAGACAGAAACGGGCACTTTCATAAATCCATTCGACGGGGCTTTGTAAGCTGACAACTTCAATCACTTTTGCCGCCTGCTTCTCCTTAGCAGGAACCAGAATTTCAGAATCTTTGATCTCTTGAAGCGTCTTTAAGAGGCTGGTGGAGGTCATTTTAAGGAAGCTAATGCGCCCTTTGCAGAGCTTTTCAAAATTAAATTGCTTCTGCGATTTAGAGCCGCGAACGATGATGACCTGTGAGTTAAGATGTGAGCGTCGATCCTTTAGCGCCTTGCAGGTCACTTCAAGACCGACTCCGTCTTCATCACCGGTAGTAATAATGAGTGGGCGCGAGGTTAGAGGATATGGCCTTTTGTCACTATTTGACATTGACCTTGATGTATCCCTCTTCCTTTTTCTGCGCGATCCAAACCTTAATTTGTGTTGCCACCATCTTCTCGAACAGTCCAGCCTTTAAGCGATCCTTTTCTCTTTCAAATTCTGGATTGGAAGTGAAGGTTCGCTTGGTTAATTTCACAATATGGAAACCAAGTTTGGATTTGATCACATCGGTGACCTGTCCTTCGCTAAGAGCAGAAACCGCGGCTTCCACCTCTGGCAAAAACTCCCCTGTCTTAAAGGTTCCTAAAAAACCACCGGCAGAAAAATTGGGATCTTCGCTGACCTTGCCCGCCAGTTCATCAAAGGGCTCGCCGGCCTCCAAGCGCTTTTTAGCCGCTCTGGCTCGTTCTAACGCGGCTTCCGCCGTGGTCTTTTTAGGATCGAAAAAAATATGTGACAAAGAAAACTCTTCAAAGTTTCGTTTGGCTCCAGGTGCGCGTCGATAGTATTCCGTGAGTGCATCTTCATCACTCACGCGAACTTTTCCTAAAATTTCATTTGTTACCAGATTTTGGCGCTCAATTTTGGTTTTTAAGAAAGCGCGATATGCCGACTCTGAGAAACCCTGTGCAGAGATGGCAGACATCAACTGCTCCGTGGTCAAATTATTTTTCTTCGCTAAATCGCGAATCTCTTGATCGATTCTCTCTGGAGTTGCATTCAAATTCAGGCGTTTGACTTCGCTGTCGATGAGTTTCTCTCTAATTAAAAACTCCGTTTGCATGGCTCGATCTGTTTTGAGTTTCTCGAGATCTAAATCATAAGCCAAAGTTTCGTCTATGGTGCCCTCTTGTTTGATTCGCTCTTTGAGTTCGCGAAAATCAGATTCATAAATCGCTTCAGAGTTCACCAGGATCACCGTACGATCCAGCAGTTCGCCATTTGCAAAAAAAGAAAGTAGAATCAAAACTGTAAACATAAACTTATTCATTTTCACCTCGCGTAGATACCTTCATAGCATCAATTAAACCAACGTCTTTTTTAATATTTGAACTGCGGATCTGACCATCCAGCCATGCCAGGTACAAGGCTTGCTCACGCTTTGCTTCAATGCTATTCAAGATTCGCTCTCGAACGGACTCAAGTGGCATGGTTTGGGCAGCTTGCTTTTTTTCAACTTTGGCGATGTGCACACCAAAAGGCGAAGTAAAGGGAGCCGATACAGCGCCAATGGCTTGCGAAAACAGCGGGTCAAAGTAATCAACGCTCCCTTTTTCGATCCAGCCAATTGCTCCCCCGTCAGCCGCGTCCGGAGCAATGGAGTACTTTTTCGCAAGGCTCGCAAAGTCTTTATCCTTGAGCTCAGCCTTCATCAAATTCGCCTTTGATTCATCATCCACCAAGATGTGCCGAACATAGATGAGTTCCTTGCGCTTAAACTGCTCTTTATTCTCACTATAGTAATTTTGAATTTCCTGCTCACTCACCGGCGGCTTGTCCTTCTTGAGAAGCTTAAAGACTTCACGCTCCAAAAGAGTGTAGCGCATCTTTTTTTTCCAGTCGGATAGAGACAATCCTTGATTTGCGAGTCCTTGCCGAAAGGCATTGTCATCAGGATAGGTGGCGCGGATCTTGTCGATCTCTTTATCGACTTCTTCGCTTGAAATCTGAATCTTTTTGATTTCAGCCCACTGGGTGACCAAACTTGAGATTATAAACTCTTGAATGATGGCCTCTTTGGCACGTTGCACGTGCTGGGCATCTTTGGCAGAAAGTGCATCTAAATCTTTGAGTCGTTTTGCGAGCTGATCGCCAAACTCTTCAGCGGTCATCTCCGCCTTATTGACAACAAGGACAGGCTTACTTCGAGGGCTCAAGCTGCGCGTACAGGCACTCACCGAGAGCATTACAAATAGCGGGACTGCTAACCCCTGTTTATATCTAAAAATGAGGCCCTTCATAACCAGTAGATAAAGGCGAAATGACCTAAAAAGCAACTTGATTCGACATCTGTCCCAGCAAGCGGTTGAGTGCACAGCTTTGTGGTTTTTTTTGTAGTTTTCGATCTATTTGATCAGCTTAGAGTTTGTTTCTACTGCGTATGACTTCTTAAGGAAGGCAAAATACTGGTTGAATAGAGCTACCTTCTTCTCTTCCAGAACCCCCATTTTTACGGCTCGCTTATTGGAATTTTCGTATGTTCGTCTACCCGTCATTTTCACAATGTGGAATCCATAAGGTGACCCAATCAAACCTTTGATATCGCCAACTTTAATTTTCTCAATAGAATCATAGTAGTTAGGAAAAAGGGTCAATCGCGACTGCCATCCCACATCACCACCTGAGAGCTTTGATTGTGGATCATCAGAGTAAAGCTTCGCGAGCTCTTCAAAGGGCCGCTTGGATTTTTTAACTTCGGCATAAACTTCGGTAGCTCGCTTTTTGGCGGCGTTGATCTGCTGAGCTGTCGCGCCCGGCAGGTACTCGATCAAAATGTGACTAAAGCGAATCTCGGGGTTTCTTTTGTACCAAGCCTTCATTTCATCTTCTGTGGGTTCAATGGCATCTACCTTGGCACCAAGTTCCTTTTCCAAGAGCGATTTGTAGAGCTGCTGGCGAATCAAATCCTGGACCACAGGATCATCAGCGAGCTTTCTCTTTTCCGCTTCATAAACGCCCATTTCAAAACGAACTAAATCTTCTAAGAACTGCGATTTTGTCGGTGGGTTAAACGTCTCTTTTCGCACATCTTCGTAACGGCGATTGAAATCCGCCAAGCTAATGGCCTTTACAACCTTACCACCCTGTTTAATGACGGCCACAGTTTGGGCAAAGCCGGTGTGTGTAAAAAGTGTCGATAAAAAAAATATAGAAAAATAAATAAATCTAATCATGCAACATTTACTCCAGTGCATATTACATCACCAGACCTATTGAGGTTCAATGAGTTTTGTTGCCTCTTCCCGTGCTTTTGTAAGGCGAATTTCATATTCGCGCGCCAGATCTAAATCGCGAGGGTTTTGCGACTGTTCGACTGGTCCATAGGGCCCTTCCCACCGAACTACAACTCTAGAAAAAGGTCTAGGAAGAAAAGTCTTATTCCATGATTTTTCAAATCGAATTGCAGAGCTACAGCTCACGCCCGAGATAAAGATTGGCAACTGCAACTTCGCTGAAATCTCAAACAGACCAGGTTTGACTTTATATATGGGACCACGAGGGCCATCGACTGCAAAGCTGCAAGAGTGTCCCTTTTTTAAAAGCTTGATCAGACCCAGGAGTCCCTCAATTGCTCCACGAGAGGAGGATCCACGACTGGTTTTGGCTCCCATCAAGTGAATGACAGTGTTCATGATCTCGCCGTCTTTGCTTTTGGAGGACAAGGTGGCGATATTATAGTAACCGATCAAAGACAACAGGACGAGCTCATCTCCATGCCAATGAGCCATCAAAAAAGGCTGGCGATCCTCGCGCATTTTTTTAAGCTCTGGGGGTTCGATGAGCTGAAAGCGCCAAGTGGCTTTCAGAGCTCGATAGATGACCCACACAATAAAGCCTGTCACCTTTTGCTTTAGCAATTTGAAATCATCTTTCTACTTTAAAGTCTTTCTGAACTCTTCAGTCAAAAGGGGCACCACTTGAAAGAGATCGCCAACAATTCCGTAAGTCGATTTTTGAAAAATCGGTGCATTTGCATCATTGTTGATGGCGACAATCACTTTGCTGCCGCTCATTCCTGCCAAATGTTGAATGGCACCTGAAATGCCAATGGCAAAATACAAAGAGGGAGCTACAGTTTTTCCGGTTTGTCCCACTTGCATATTGTGGGGCACCCATCCCGCATCCACAACAGCTCGAGAGGCGCCGATTGTTGCACCAAGAACATCGGCCAGTTCTTCTAGCATCTTGAAATTCTCAGGCCCCTTCATGCCGCGTCCACCGGAAACAATGATGTTTGCTTCTGTAAGATCCATTTTTTCAGAAGTGCCTTTTACAATTTCCTTGATCAGAGTTTTTAAATTGGATTCTTCCAGGGCGATTTTTTCAAGTTGCGCTGGACTTCCGCCTCCTGGCGCTGCCATGACCACGAGTTGATTGGGTCTCATGAGCACAAATTGCATGCTGGAGTTTACAAAAGATCCGTTTGCAAAGCACTTTCCTGCATACATTGGCTTGGTCACTTGAACCGAATCACCCTCCCACTTGCAGGCCACGCCATCGGTAATGATTCCCGAGTTGAATTTCGCGGCCATTCTTGGATAGAGATCTCGGGCTAAACTGCTTGCTGATGCCATCACGACTTGAGGTTTTGATTTTTCCAAAACTTTAATCATAGCTTGGCCGAAAGACTCAGGATTGTATTGGTCGGCCTTGGCGCCGCCAATTGCGTAGGCCGTTTTTACATCCCAGGGCGTGCACTCTGCGATGAGTGTCTCGGCATCACTACCTACTGCGACAACTTCCTTATCCCATCCGACTCGAGTGGCTTCGCTGAGAAGCTCGAGTGAGCTGCGTTTTAAATGTGATTTTCCTGCTTCAGAAACACCTTCAATAAAAATTAAAATCTTCGCCATGTTTTCTCCCTTACAATACTTTGGCTTCGTCGCGAAGCAGTTGAACCAATTCGTGAACCTGTGCCCCAGCTTCTCCGGCGAGCATTTTAACGCTGGGCTTTTCAGGTGGCAGCGCAAATTCACTCCATTTTACCTTTGTTGTTTCTGGCGAAATGTCCAAACTTGCAAACTCAACCTCTTTTATAGTCTTTTTCTTGGCCTTCATGATGCCAGGTAGGCTAGCATAGCGAGGAACATTTAGGCCCTTGGTAGCCGCCAGAACGGCAGGTGCCTGCAATTCAATCACTTCTTTTGCGCCACCTTCAATATCTCTTTCCACTAGGGCTTTGTCCCCGGCCATCGAAAATTTAGAAACCACAGTCACATGGGGCATTCCTAAAAACTCAGCTATCATTTGCGAAACAGCCCCTGAGTTATCATCAATTGCAATCTTTCCCGTAAATATAAGGTGGGCATTGCCTTCAGTTTGAATCACTTTCGCCAAAGCTTTTGCAGTCGGAGTGTTTGCCAAATTCTCAGGGGTGTTGATGGCAATGGCTTCATCTGCACCCATTGCCAAAGCCGTCCGCAGCGTATCTACAATGCGCGTCTTAGGGCCCGCAGACAGGACGCAAACTTGGGCGCCAGCATTGGCTTCGCGAAAGCGAAGCGCCTCTTCGACAGCATACTCATCGTAAGGGTTCATCACCCATTTCACTCCGGCGGGATCTAAACCAGTTTTATCCGCAAGGATTTTCACCTTGGTTTCGGTGTCGGCGACTTGCTTAATGCAAACAAAAATTTTCATGCTTTTCTCCATTGTAACATGTTGCAATGAGGGCCTGGATCATAGACTTATTTAAGGCCTCGGGTTAGTAATTTCAACTGTTATTCAATAAGAGATACTGAAGGAGTTTGTATTTTGGGAACGGCGACCACTGGTTTAGACTCAAAAAAATCGATTCTCAGCTCTGTAATCAAAAAATACATCATGGGGCTCACTGGTTTGGTTTGGGCAGGTTTTGTTTTTGGCCACATGGCGGGCAATATGCTCTTGTTTATCAGCCCGGATATGTACAACAGCTATGGACATGCAATCACATCAGGTGCATTTATTTACGTGGTTGAAGCAGTTTTGATTTTGAGCCTATTGGCCCACGTATTTTTGGCAATTTGCTTAACCAGAGAAAATCGTAGCTCTAAAGGAATTGCTTATGCTGCAAAACCAAAGACTTCGAAAAAAACCACACTGGCCTCGCAAACTATGATTATTCAGGGTTCAATCATTTTGGTCTTTATAATTTTGCATATCATTACATTCAAATACGGAACTTATTATGAAACCACCGTCAACGGTGTCCAGATGCGCGATCTGTATCGTCTCATCGTCGAAGTATTTCACCAGCCATTGTACGTGATTTGGTATGTCGTAGCCCTGTTGGTGCTGCTTTTGCATCTTAAGCACGGCTTTGGTTCTATTTTTCAATCGTTTGGAATTGTGGAGCACAGTCATCGAAAACTCGTTCATCAAGCCAGCTTAGCCTATGCTGTTGTGGTGGCGGGCGGTTTTATTGCGCAACCCATTTACGTTTGGACAATGGTTAACTAGTGAGCGCTGAGGAACTGCCTGGCGCCTCAACACTCACTAACTAGGAGTTATAAGATTTATGAGCAGAGTACTTGATGCAAAAATTCCAGCTGGCCCAAT
Organism: uncultured Pseudobdellovibrionaceae bacterium; assembly: GCA_964388665.1. Taxonomy (GTDB): domain Bacteria; phylum Bdellovibrionota; class Bdellovibrionia; order Bdellovibrionales; family Bdellovibrionaceae; genus CALCCV01. The sequence goes on from CAYMBJ010000002.1 coordinate 68,015, forward strand.
TGACAGCAAGTGGACCCAATCTAAGTTTGATATGAAATTGGTGAATCCAGCGAACAAGCGTAAGCATTCCGTCATTGTGGTGGGTACGGGTTTAGCTGGAGCTAGTGCGGCAGCCTCCTTGGGTGAGTTGGGTTACAAAGTTAAAGCGTTTTGTGTTCATGAATCTCCGCGAAGAGCTCACTCGGTAGCAGCACAAGGCGGCATCAATGCCGCTAAAAACTATCAAAATGATGGCGATTCTATTTATCGACTTTTTTACGATACGGTTAAGGGTGGAGATTTTCGGTCTCGAGAAGCCAACGTGTATCGCCTTGCTGAAGTCAGCGTAAATATCATTGATCAGGCCGTTGCCTCTGGAGTTCCTTTGGCCCGTGAATATGGCGGACTGCTTTCTAATCGCTCTTTCGGCGGAGCGCAGGTGTCGCGCACATTTTATGCTCGCGGGCAGACCGGACAGCAGCTTCTTATAGGTGCCTATTCCTCGATGATGAGACAGGTGGATCTAGGGAATGTGGATCTCTATCCACGTCGTGAAATGCTGGAGCTGGTGATTGTCGATGGCAAAGCCAGAGGGATCATTTGTAGAAATTTGTTAACGGGCGAAGTTGAATCCCATGAGGCGGATGCAGTGGTTATGGCCACCGGCGGCTACTCGAATGTTTTTTATTTGTCCACCAATGCGATGGCTTGTGCTGTAACGGCGGCATGGCGAGCCTATAAACAGGGAGCATACTTTGCCAACCCATGCTTTACGCAAATTCACCCAACCTGCATACCGGTCCATGGCGAAAATCAATCCAAACTGACTTTGATGTCAGAGTCCCTTAGAAATGATGGCCGGGTTTGGGTGCCTATGAAGGGAGATGATCAGCGACGACCACAGGATATTCCAGATAGTGAGCGTGATTATTATTTAGAGAGAATTTATCCAAGTTTCGGCAATTTGGCTCCGAGAGATGTGGCTTCTCGCCAAGCCAAATATCGAGTGGATGAAGGGCGCGGCGTCGGCGCGACTAAAAAGGCCGTCTACCTGGACTTTCGTGATGCGATATCTCGCTTAGGAAAAGATAAAATTTCTGAGCGCTATGGCAATCTGTTTCAGATGTATGACAAGATCACAGGCGAAGATCCTTACAGCAGGCCAATGAGAATCTATCCAGCTCCCCACTACACAATGGGTGGTTTGTGGGTGGATTACCAACTCATGAGCACCATTCCGGGACTGTTTGTCGCGGGAGAGGCTAACTTCTCTGATCACGGAGCCAATCGCTTGGGAGCTTCTGCACTCATGCAGGGCTTGGCGGATGGCTATTTTGTCTTGCCATACACGCTTGGCAACTACATTGCCGGTACAAAGTTAGAAAAAGTCGCCACTGATCGTGATGAATTTCGACAGGCAAAAGCCAATGTTGAGGATGAGTTGACAAAAATGATGGCCATCAAAGGCTCAAGAACTGTGGATAGCATCCACAAAGAATTGGGCAAGATCATGTGGGAATACTGTGGTATGGCTCGCAATGAGGCCGGACTAAAAAAGGCGCTGGAGTTGATTCCGAAGTTGCAAGAAAGCTTTTGGCAAGACGTGCGCATTCCGGGCGAGCTCAAAGGCATCAATCCAGAATTGGAAAAGGCTGGGCGCGTGGCGGACTATCTCGAATTGGGAGAGTTGATGTGCCGTGATGCTTTGGAAAGAAAAGAATCTTGTGGTGGCCATTTTCGCGAGGAGTATCAAACGCCAGACAATGAAGCCAAGCGAGACGACGAGAACTTTTGTCACGCTGCTGTTTGGGAGTTTGAGGGCAAAGGAAAAGCGCCGACTCGGCACAAAGAAGAGCTAAAGTTTGAAAATGTAAAACTTGCGACAAGAAGTTATAAGTAATACGAGTGAGGAAATAATGTCGAGTGGTCATATTGATTTAAAATTAAAAGTTTGGCGCCAACGTGATCAACAGAGCACGGGGGACTTTAAGACTTATGATGTACAGAGAGTTTCTACTGATGCTTCTTTTTTAGAAATGCTTGATGCCCTGAATGAAGAGCTTATTACAAAGGGCGACGACCCCATTGCGTTTGATCACGACTGCCGCGAAGGGATCTGCGGCTCGTGCGGTTTTATGATCAATGGCGAAGCTCATGGACCTCAGCGCTCAACCACCGTTTGTCAATTGCACATGCGCAACTTCAAATCGGGCGAAACCCTCACTCTTGAACCTTGGCGTGCCAAGGCCTTCCCGGTAATCAAAGATCTGATGGCGGATCGAACCGCATTTGATCGTATTATTGCTGCTGGTGGATATATTTCTGTGAATACCGGAAATGCGCCAGACGCAAATTCAAGTCCCATTCCTAAACACGATGCTGACGAAGCATTTGCTGGAGCGACTTGCATTTCTTGTGGAGCTTGTGTTGCCGCTTGCAAAAATGCGTCTGCAGCTCTTTTTACGTCTGCGAAGATATCTCATTTGTCGCATTTGCCTCAGGGCAAAGTGGAAAAGGATCGGCGAGCACTGCGAATGGTGGAAAAAATGGATGCAGAAGGCTTTGGCGCCTGCTCTTCGACTTTAGCGTGTGAGATCTCCTGTCCCAAGGACATTAGTGTAGTTAATATCGCTCTAATGAACCGTCAGTATTTAAAAGCAAGACTGACGAAACGGCCTGAATCAAGCGGTTCCGAAGGAATTTAATATCACCTGAAACCCGCAGTCCCGTTGAAGTATAAGAGAGAATCAAAGAAAGTATCTAGGTGGAACTCTGGGATGTGAGTTCCGTTTTTTGCCAAAAGTCATAAGGACCTACAAAAGCCCAGATTCAAATATGTCAAGTAAATCTCCTACCTCAATAAACTCTTAACAAGTACCATTTTGGAACTACCCCAAGATGAGCTTCTAAAGAATCGAATGAAAAGGAGAAAACCATGAATTGGCTAAAGGAAAGATCTGGCTTATTAATTTTAAGTCTCTGCACAATTGCTGCAACTATAAGCGGCAACGCAAGTGAAATGGAATCCGTTCCCGGCGAATTTCTCGTGAAATTAAAACCTCAATACAATCTGTCTGCCCAGGAAGCGACTCAGAATTTGGAAAGACTTTCTAACCAGCTTGGCGTGTTTGTCAGTGAAGTTGTGTCACTCCATCCAGATTCACAGTGGGTCCTCGTAAAAAAAGCAACTGTTGAGCTTGAGAGTTACGCCCTTAAACAGTTGAACGAAAATCCAATGGTGGACATTGCTGAGCCCAACTTCATCTATAACACGGTTCGCACACCCAACGATCCCATGCTTGGTCAGTTGTGGGGTTTGATCAATGTTGGCCAAAAAGACTCTTCTGGAAAAGACGGTCTCAAAGGTACCGACATTGGAATCGAAAAAGCCTGGGATCTGCAAACAGGCAGTAAAAAAGTGGTAGTTGCTGTGATTGATACGGGTGTTGATTACACTATCGAGGACCTTGCTGGAAATGTTTGGATCAATTCCGCCGAGGCCAACGGTAAGGCTGGCGAAGATGACGATGGCAATGGAATCGTTGATGATATCTATGGCTACAATGCCATTAACAATTCAGGTGATCCTAAAGACGATCATGGACACGGATCGCATTGCTCCGGAACCATAGGCGCCAAAGGAGACGATGGTAAAGGCATCGTGGGCGTCAACTGGGATGTACAGATCATGGGTGTTAAATTTCTCAGCGCCAGTGGTTCAGGTTCACTTGCCAATGCCATCAAGGGCATCGATTACGCAACAAAAATGGGCGCAAACATTATGAGTAATTCCTGGGGTGGCGGTGGCTTTTCAACAGCTCTCAAGGAAGCCATTGAAAGAGCCAGCGCAAAAGGAATTCTCTTTGTTGCCGCTGCAGGGAATAGCAGTTCCAATAATGACACCACTCCTGCCTATCCCGCTTCTTATGAAGTGCCCAACGTAATGTCCGTTGCCGCTCTTGATAATCAGGGCGCGATTGCATCTTTTTCCAATTACGGTAAGCGCAGCGTTCATGTTGCCGCTCCGGGCGTGAACGTACTTTCGACAACGCCTGCCGGATACAAGTCGTGGTCGGGAACTTCGATGGCCACTCCCCATGTTTCTGGTCTTGCGGCTCTGTTGATGGCGCATGATGCTTCATTGGATGCATTTGCCATTCGCGAGCGAATCATGAAGACCGCAAAGCCCATAGCCTCCCTTCGCGGCAAAGTTTCAACAAACGGACTTATTGATGCATACTTGGCGTTGACCAATCAGGTGGCGCCTCAAGATCCCAACGATCCCAGTCACTGGAATTCTGTAGACATTGTCGTCTCTTCTCCTCATCCCTATCAGAGCGACATGACCCAAGAATGGGAAGTGAATGTTCCCGGGGCAAAAGAGTTTGCTCTCTATTTTTCGAAATTCGACACTGAACGTGGATTCGATATCGTTGAGTTTTATGACCGAGCTGGAAACTTGATCGGCAATATGTCAGGTAGCAATGACGAGTCGCACTCGCCGTTGTTGGCCGGCGATTATGTAAAGATCAAATTTAAATCTGATAAATCAGTGAATCGCTACGGTTTTGATATTTCAAAGGCGAACTATCGATAAGAACTCAATGCGCTGACGAGGTTTCTTGCAAAAACTTTTCCAAGCGCAAATTGACGTAATCTGGAAAATCCAATTGTGTGCAGTGGGATCCGTAAGGAACCACTGTATGCTGAACATTCTTGATGTTTTCCACAAAATCCAATTGATGTTTTCCTGGAGTCACCAAATCATTTTCACCCTCAATCACCAATGTCTCCTGTTTAAGCTCTGGCAATCGGCTCACTTCATTAAGCTCAAATAGCTCCTCAAAGAGCGGCATAAAATGTTCAAGCCGCATCTGTGCTACACCTCTAGAGTAAATTTCAATGTCCTTAAAAGCAGTCAATTTAATATTAAATCCACCGGCAAGAGCAGTTAGATAGGCGGTTGCAGGATTCAGTACAATGTTTTTCCAAAGTCCATCAAAGACGCTGGGGGCCTGATGATAAGTGGATTTTACAAAATTAAAAAAGTTTTCAACGGCATCCGTGCCGAACATTTTTTTAAGTGGACTGCGCGCAAAGCCATTTATGAAGACCATATGCTCTATCAAATCCGGCCTGTTTTGCGCCGCCCGAATAATCAATGGAACTCCGTAGGAGTGACCAATGGCCGTCGTCGATTTCAGCTTGAGTACCTCCATCAATTGAATGAGATCTTTGGTCATCCATTCGATATTGAGATTCTCCTTTTCAACGCCCTCTAAGCTGCGTTGATGCCCCCGAAGATCGTAGGTGATCACTTGATAGTTTTTTGAAAAATATTGAATTTGATGATTCCAATGATTCATGCCGCAAGCGAGGCCATAGACAAAAACCAAAGGTGGCCCTTCTCCGCGAGATTCATAATAAATCTGCGCACCGTCTGGAGCTGTAAAGTATCCGGAATGAATGGAGGTCCAATCAAGTTGTGAAGCCATGAACGTAGAATTTTGCCACAGCGAGTGCGACAAAGAAACCGAAAAGAAAATGAAATTGGCGCAATCCTTCTGATAGATCGAACAAACGACTGCGGATGGTCACACTGTGGCTCACAGAAGCGAAGACTCTGAGGCGGCTAAAGGTAGCTCAGCTTTATTATGGTATTGCCAATCGTGATTTCGTCATCTGCCTGCAAGTAGCATTGTGTAATGACCTTTTTATTCACTTTAATTTGTCCAAGGGTCTGGTCCATCAACAGCGCCCCGTTTTCTAATGGTTCTAAACTAAAAAACACCGAATGGTCTGTGGGCTCTTGAATCAAGAAATCGACTTCCCTTTTGCCGAAGGAGCGGGGTCCGAACCCCAGGAGAATTTCTCTACCTGTGTGGAGTCCAGTGGTGAACTTCAATTGAACAGGCCTTTTGAAGGCCTTGAGGGTCTGCTGAGCTTCGGGTTTGTTTTGCAACTCGACATCCTGCATCGCATCCATTATTTGCAGTTCCCAACCAAATCCGCCCTTCAACAGCGCCTGCGAAATGCCTGGTATGTAATCAATCACCTTAAAGAGAGTTTTGCCAATATAAAAGGACACTCCGGGAAGCAGGGTGACCCTACTCACCCGCTGATAATTGATCCACAGCCCATTGGATGAGTTGCGATCCACCATAACCAGCTGCCCTTTATTATTCTTTTCTACTTGAGCGTGAAGACCGGAAACCCTTGGGTCATCCAGTACAATGTCGGCTTGACTGCGACCAATGCGAATACCCGGAAAAACCTTAAATTTTGAACCAAGGTTGGTGCCTTCAATAATTTCAAGATAGAGACTCATAGCCTATATATTAAGGCAAAAGATCTGCGTCTCAAAGACTTCTCCTTGTCCCTCAGACCAAAGGGTGCTAATCCTCCACGCAAACCTTGCTCCAAATTCGATTTGGGGCTTTAACCGAAAGGAAACTAATGCAACACGTTAGCCCAGAGTTAATGAGGCCTTACGAAGTCGTGATTCTTTTAAATCCAGACACACCTTTAGAAGAGCAAAAAGAAATTTTCCGCAAAAATGCGTCGATTATTGATTCCTTCAAAGGAAAAGTTCACACGCTGGAGACATGGGGAAAGCGCAACTTGGCCAATCCCATCGAAAAATTTAAAAAGGCGATCTATTTTCATTCGACATTTGAATCCAATCCTCAAGCAATCACTGAGATTGAGCGAGTTTTGCGAATCAATGATCGTGTTTTTCGCTTTATGCACACTCGCCTAGACGAGCGCGTGTCGGTTCAAAAATTCAATGAAAACTTCAAAAAAGGTTTGCAGGAGAGTGCGACCAAAGAACGTGAGAGAGAAGCCAAAGCTCAAGCTCGACGAAGTGCTGCGCAATCATCCCCTCGCCACTCTGATGGCGACAGAGGCGATCGCGGTGATCGCGGTGATCGTGGCGACAGAGGCGATCGTGGTGATCGCGGCGATCGCGGCGACAGAGGTGACCGCGGTGGCGGTGAGGGTAGAGACAATCGATAGTTGTCACAGGAGCGAGCCTCAATCATTGAGGCGCTGAATAGGGAGAATAGGGCCAATGACAGTGAAGGCATCAAAGAAAGGGCAGATTGCGCTGACCGCGGCATCGATCGTGATCACACCCCTATTTGGGGTGATCGCCAGCCCATTCATTCGAGTTCTACGAATGAATCTTGGCTTCGCTCTCTTTTGGGCCATCGGCATTGCATTGACCTATTTTGTAAGTCTCTTTACGAGCCCAACAGTTTCCATTTTGACAGCGTCACTGTGGATCACGATTGGCAGCACGACGGAAGCTGAATTGCGGGGGCTGAGAATTGCCTATGCAAGTATGGTGGGTTTGATTTCAGGTCTTGTGGTTTCAGGATATGGCATTTTTGCCGTGTTTTGGAGTCGCGGAATTACAACGCTTTCAGGTGCGGAGACATTTGTGACTGCTCAGCTACCTGAGATCGACAAAGTCTTGAAAATGAACGGCATTACTGCAAAGCAAGCACTTCTGCATCTCCCCTCGTCACTGGTGATTCTGTTGGCGTTAGGAGTCAGTCTTTCCTTTTTGCTGGAATCGCGAGTGAAGATGCTCTTTTCTTTAGAATCGATTCGATCTTCATTCCGTGGTGTGGAGTTTTTTAAGTACTTTAAGGTTCCTGATCTATTTATTTGGCCAGCGCTCATTTCTATGTGCCTAATGGTCATCGACAGTGTTCCCGCTTCGCTTGCAGTGGTTGCCAGCAATCTTGTAAACATTGGGATTGCTCTGTACTTCATTCAAGGCTTGGCCGTCACTGAAGCTATTTTTAACAAATATAAAATTTCTAATTTAATGCGTGTTCTCATTTACATTTTAGTGATCACGCAGGCGTTCGTTTTTTTCAGTGTTCTAGGATTTGCAGATTTTTGGTTGGACATTCGCCAGAGACTTAAAAAACCTAACATGAAAGTAACGACTCAACATAAAGGTGGTTAATCATGAAAGTCATATTACAAAAAGACGTAAAAGATTTAGGAAAAGTTGGCGATGTCGTATCTGTATCTGCGGGTTTTGCAAGAAACTTGCTTTTTCCTCGCCAACTTGCATCCGAAGCAACAGAGCGCCGTGTGGAGGAGTTTGAGCACCTAAAACGTGTCTCTGAATTCAAAAAGAAAAAGGCCCATGAAGAACGACAGGAGATTGTTAAAAAGATCGCAGGTTTGACTCTCACCTTTAAACGTACAGCCGGCGAGGCCGATCGCCTCTTTGGTACTGTCACAACTGCTGAGATTGCAAAAGAGCTCACAGAACAGGGATTTGAAATCGATCGCAGAGACATTCACCTTGAAGAGCCGATCAAGATTCTTGGTCAGCACAAAGCGATTCTCAAGTACCCAGGTGGTCTCGAGGCGTCTTTACAAATTGCTGTTGAGCGGGAGTAGCTGATATCTTCGTGACTCAATCGGTGGGCTTGCGTGGCCCACGCGGATCAGATATCAATGAGCCCATATACATGGGCTCTGAATCAATTACCTTGAATCTTTACTAGGTTAAAACAACCTAACTCTTTAGTGGCCAGAGGCAAAACGGCCATGGTTTTGATCGAGTTCTTAAAGAAGATAGCAACCCAAGCGCTGTCTTTAACATCGACTTGCAATTCATTTCGCCCATTCGTGCGAATCTCTTGTGAATTGATTCGTGTAGAAAGCGTGAAGCCATCGTTAAACCAGTGATCGCGTTTTTCATAAACACCACTGGCAACATCGATTGTTTCTACTGTGCGCGCGTATTCAGTTTTTGGTGCCATTGCATCCATATCATTTTGAATTGCATCCCAGCTCTTGATAGTTCCTTCAACCTTAACGCTGACAATGTTATTGTAACTGTCGGACTCGACTATGACCGTACACTTGGAGGTTTCTTTGTCCCCCGCAGAGTACTTTGAAATCCCTTTGTACAACGTAATTCCCGCCAGTGCTTGGCTGCCTGCCAAAATAAATGCGAGAATTGCAAATGCGTGTTTCATAAAATCCCCTCCCTTTAGAGACCGTCGCAGAGAGTCTCTGCTTCGTTCACTATCTATCGCATAGCTTAAATGATGCTGCTACTGTCAGTTTTCTGACATGTGAATTTTATAAATCGATGCCGTGAATGGGCACCGTTGGCATGGCAAAAGAAAGAGTTGTTGAAAGCACTAGCTACTAGCTACTAGCTCCTGGAGCAAAATTACGGGGTTTGCCGCCACCTTTTTGTGATGTCCCCGGCCCTCCAGACGAAGACGGTGGAGGTTGCGAAATTGCCTGCGGAGGAATTTGTGGCGCTGATTGTGACCCTGAATAATGTTCAGGGTCCGCATCACGAAAGCGATTGTATTTGGCTTCAAATTTTAATTTTACTGTTCCGGTGGGACCATTTCGTTGCTTACCGATAATGACTTCGGCCGCCCCCTGCTTTTCAGGATCATCTTTATCATAATACTCATCCCTATAGAGCATCATGATCACGTCAGCGTCTTGTTCGATGGATCCTGATTCACGAAGGTCAGAAAGCATGGGTCTTCTGTCAGAGCGACTCTCAACCGAACGGTTCAACTGGGCCAAAGCAATTACGGGGATATTCATTTCTTTGGCAATCATTTTGAGGCTCTTTGAAATTTCCGAGACTGCCCGTTCGCGCGATTCGACTTTTTGTTTTAAGTCCATTAGCTGGAGGTAATCGATCATAATACAATCCAAGCCGTGTTTTGCTTTCAACCGGCGGCAGCGAGCGCGAATCTCAAATGGGCTGAGTCCCGCAGAATCATCAATGTACAGCGGTGCTTCCGCCAATATTGAGGCCGAGTGAATCAATTTTGGCCACAGGGCATCTTGGATCCTACCTGTTCGAAGATCTGACATAGAAACTTTGGCTTCAGAGGATAAAATCCTTTGCATCAATGAGACTTTGCCCATCTCCAGCGAAAAAAAGGCGACCGTTTTTTTCTGTCGCAATGAGACGTGCTCAGCCAAGTTCAGTGCAAATGCTGTCTTTCCCATCGAGGGACGAGCGGCAATGATGGTGAGCTCGCCACCGTGCATACCGGCCGTCATTTTGTCCAATTCGCGAAATCCGGTAGCAAGGCCAGTGATGTCCGCTTTGCGCTGATAGCGCTCTTCGAGCTGTTGGATGGCCTCTTTGATGATATCCATTGATCCCGAGAGGCCACTTGTTTTTCCGGATTCACTCAGCTTAAAAATTTCGCCTTCAGCAAAATCAATCAGCTCTTCAACGCTGGGGAAATCCTGACTATAGGCCTTCTCAATAATGTGCGTCGTCGCTTGAATCAATCTTCGCGACATCGACTTGTCTTTTACGATCTGGGCATGATCACCGATATTTGCAGATGTGAAAGATTTATCAAAGAGGCTGACGAGGTAATCGTATCCCCCGATTTCAAACAGCAAGCTTTTTGCCTGTAGATGATTGGTAATGGTTACAATATCGACGGCCTGACCCTTAGCGTGAAGCTCTTTGATGGCATCAAACAACTTTTGATTGGCGGGCACATAAAAGTCTTGGCCCGAGAGCAGGTCAGTCACTTCGTCCAAAGCATCCTTATCGATGAGAAGTCCACCGAGTATCGCCTGTTCGGCTTCTGTATTGCTTGGAGGTAATTTTGCAGCCATAGACCCTCTAGTTTGCCAAATTTTAGCGGTTCAAACAAGCATTTCCCGAGGCTGCTGTCGGCCTCATTCGAGATAGGACCAAAACGAAGTTTTTTAGAAAATAAAAAAGCGAGCGTTCAAACACGCTCGCTTTCAATAAAAGGTCATTTTAGAATATATAAACCCAACGCGATTGGGTATAAATTCAGTTCTAAAAAACTATGAGTTCAACTCAATCGTATTGGCCTTTTTTACGCGAATTTTATAATTGTCGATCTTCTTCTTGAGGGTATTGCGATTAATACCCAGCATCAAAGCTGTTTTGACCTGATTGCCATTGTAGGCAGCCAAGGCGAGCTCGAGCAAAGGCTTTTCAACTTGTTCAATAACGACATTATATAAGCCGTTAAGATCAATATTTTCGTCCTTTTGCTGTTGGAAAAGAACTTCCAACTTACTCTTCACTAACTTCTCCAAACTTACAGATTGAAGGTTAGCAACAAACAGGTGATCTGAATTGTTCAAATTAGGTGTCATCAATTTTCTCCCACTACCAAGAATTGTGATTGGTTTTTAAACTCCACGTTGTTCGGGACTCCAAATATACTTATGCTGCTGCAATTGCAACCTTGCAGAGAGTTTTTTTTGCAATATTTTTTCAGCAAGCCATTTTTCCCCAATAACGCCAAAACTCGGGCTGAATAACACGATATGTTTTTCAAACAAATCATGTTGACGGCAAAAAGCTTCTGACCATTCGAAATCGCGGTCAGAGCAAATCACGAACTTAAATTCAGTTTTTGGGTCGATATTGGCTAAATTGGCAGAAATGAAACTGTCGGCCTCTCCTGAATCAGGGGTTTTTACGTCTAAGATGACCTTGACGGCGCTGGGGACCCTGTCAATAGGAAGATTACCGCTCGTTTCCAATGAGACGTGATAGCCGCGACTCACGAGCTGAGACATGAGCTCTGGCGCATCGGACTGGAGCAATGGCTCTCCCCCAGTTACACAGACATATTTGGCGCCAAAGGCATCTATGGCATCCAAAAGTTCGCTCATTGCATAAGGTGTTCCCCCGGCATAGGAGTATTTGGTATCGCAGTAAGAGCAGCGCAAGTGGCAGCCGGTGGTGCGCACGAAGACAGTGGGATTTCCGGCCCATGTACTTTCGCCCTGGATGCTATAAAAAATTTCGCTAATTTTTATCATAAATATATCACAACAGACTTTTGTCGATCCTCGCTAACATGATCTAAGGTCAAGGTCATTCAGTAATTGATATCTATTAGAATGTGAATAGGGTTAAAGTCATATTGTGGATACAGAAAAAAAGCGCTTTCCTCAAGAAATCAAATATATATGTGGTATATCCATTTGTCTTTTCATCGCCTTGTCTCTGGCGACCTATGATCCCCTTGATCCCTCGCTCAACTCGATAGGAGTTAGACATCAGGCCAATAATTTTGGTGGCCTTGTGGGCTCTTTCTTGGCGGATCTGCTGTATCAAGGCTTTGGCTTGGGATCTTGGTACTTGGTCTTTTTAATTATCGCGCCAATTGCACACCTTGTATTTTCTTCAAACAAGCAGAGTACAAAGGTCTCCTGGCTCTTGCATTTTGGCTTTTTACTCAATCTATCGGCACTGATCAGCATCTATTTCTCTGATACTCGGTTGTTCAACTCGCAGATCACTCCGGGCGGCACCGTGGGGATGCTCCTGAGCAAGAGCCTATTGAGCAGCTTGAATACAGGAGGACTGCAGTTGCTGCTGTGGACCGGTCTGTTGATTCAGTTTCTGGTGATCACCAAGCTATCGGTTCAGGAAATTTTTTTAAAGACCCAGCAAAAGGGTTTGCCTCAGCGAGCAGTGCGTGGTCTGAGCGGACTGCTGTTGCGATGGAGCTCTCAGCTAGTACTAAAAATTCGGACAGACATTCAGAAGATGGTGCAGCGACCAAAAAAGCTATTTGTGCGGGCCAAATCAAGATCCACCACATCGGTGCCCGGAACCTTTCTACCCCTGGAGGACCCACAAAGAGCTGGGCCAGCGGCGCAGGCGGAAGAAGAAACTGAGGTGCTTTCCTTTGGCAAAGAAGCGTCAATACCAGACAATTACGCCGTTGATTCTAGTTATCTGAATGAGGAAGGCTCCTCAGGTGGCAAGCGCAGGATCATCAAACCCATAGCCACTCCCAAACGAATTGCCAATTGGGTGATGCCAAAGATTGATTTATTAGAAGACCCGCCCTTTACAAGAGTTCGCGTGGATGAACGTGAGATTCGGCGCAAAGGTGAGTTGCTGCTGGACAAGCTCAAGCAGTTTGGCGTTGGTGGTACCATCGTGGCCGCCAAGCCAGGTCCAGCAGTCACCATGTATGAATTGAAACCCAATGCAGATGTCAAAATCAGTAAAATTACTGAACTCGCAGATGATTTAGCTCTGGCGCTTAGCAGTGAGTCTCTGCGCATAGTTGCACCCATTCCCGGTCGTGATGTCGTGGGAGTTGAGACATCCAACTCCCAGCGCGAGACGGTATTTTTAAAAGATATCTTGGGCGAGAAGTCATTCTGGAGCGATGAAATGAAACTTCCATTGGCTTTAGGCAAACAAGCCAATGGTGATAATCGGATTGTCGACTTAAGAAAAATGCCACATCTGTTGGTGGCGGGAACCACTGGCTCAGGAAAGTCTGTATTTACTGTGGCTGCCATCACGGGGCTTCTCTTAAAGCACTCACCAAAAACCTTAAAATTGATTCTCATTGATCCTAAACAAGTCGATTTGGCCGCCTTCTCTGAGGTGCCACACTTGATTTCACCAACAGTGACCGATCCCAAAAAAGCCGTGGGAATTTTACGTTGGGCCGTTCGTGAAATGGAAAAGCGCTATCGATCAATGAAAAAGTTTTCAGCAAGAGGCCTAGAGGCCTTTAACGAAACTGTAGAAAACTTATCGCCAGACGAAATCGAAGCACACACACAAGAGTCCACAGAACTTGGACCCCAACATGACTACTATTTTCAACCACAACCCTACATAGTCATAGTTTGCGAAGAATTTGGCGATTTGATGGCGGTTGATAAACAAAATGTCGAACAAAATGTGGTGCGGCTGGCACAGATGGCAAGAGCTTGCGGAATCCATCTCTTATTAGCAATGCAATCGCCACGAAAAGAAGTTGTGACTGGATTGATTAAAACCAACATTCCGGGTCGCATCAGTTTTAAAGTGGCCTCCAAAATGGATTCGCGAATCATTTTGGACGAAATGGGCGCTGAAAGATTGCTAGCTCAAGGGGATATGCTGTTTCTGTCACCCGGATTTTCTAAGCCCATGCGCCATCATGGTCCTTTCCTAAAAGAGTCAGAGATTCAAGCGGTCGCCGAGTTTTGGAGTGACCAAGGTGGACCCGATTTTGATCCGTTGGCGCAGAAAATTGTTGAAGGCCGTGATGCTGGCGATTCAGCAGCCGGTGACGGAGCGCTCGCTGCATTTGAAATGGAAGAGAGCGAACATGACGAAAAGTACGATGAGATTTTGGCATGGACAGCCGAACTCAAAGAGGTCAGCGCTTCTTTAATTCAAAGACGCTTTCGTCTTGGTTACCCGCGCGCCGCCCGACTCATAGAAATTTTCGAAAAAGAGGGCGTTGTTGGCCCAGCCAATGGGAGCAAGCCGCGGTTGGTGCTTGTCCAATCCCACCGCGACCTCTAGTACCAATTTCGATTCAAGTTGATACCGTCGTTGGCTTCGACCATCGACGCCTGCGACGTGCCAGGAGCACGCCTCGGCGTCTCCGGCCTTGCCGCCTTGGTCTCAACTTGACTTGAAATTGGTACAGCAAACAATTTGAATTAAGTTGATATTGGTACTTGGAAAATTTCGATTTGAGCTTAGGCTGTCGTTAGTGGTGCAATGCATCGCTATTGTGATCTCAATGTTATATGATGAAATTCCAATGATGACTCATTGAGACGATAGGCGAGTCTTGACTCTCTGAAATGATCAATTGCTTAATAAGAGAAATCATTAAGGAGGATCGATGAAAAAATTATTTTTCGCAATGGTACTGTGCCTAGGAACTAAAGCAGTCGCAATGGATGCAACTCAAGCTGTTCTAGAGATCAACAAATCAACGGCCATGACAATGACTCGCACCATGCTTGTCGATTGGAAAGTTGGCGACTCAACGACACACGATCTAAAAATGGGCTTCATTAAGGGTACTATGGTCATGAATGTGACTGAAGTGTCTGATGAGGGCATTTGGCTCGAGCAGCTGATGGATCTTGGAGCTTTTGGAAAACAGAACTCACAGATTTTGGTGGATCCAGCGACAGGCGAAATAAAAAAGATCATCGTAAATGGCCAGGAGCAGCAAATTCCTGAAAACAATACTGAAATTGTTGAAACAGCCGAAGAGACGATCACGGTTCCTGCTGGAACTTTTGATACCATCTACGTAAAAATGAAGGACACCAAAACTGGTGATATCTCTCATGCATGGATCAATCTTGAATCTGTTCCTGTAACAGGAATGGTCAAGACGAAGCAGCCGACTCAATTTGGCGAAGCCGTTTTGGAGCTTCTCTCTTTTATTAAAAAATAGTTTAAAAGATCAATTTCTGCGGTCGTAATGACTGTAGCTCTTCGTTTTTTTTTGGCACCTGTCGTGGGCTATTGAGATCACAGCCAGGTGCCTTTTCTTTGCCAACCACTTGAATTTATCTCTGACTCAGAGTAAAAATCGAACCAATGTTGAGCTTTTTTTCCAATAGATACGGCTTTCTTTCAAAGCAGCTATTTTCTAGTATATTTTTATTGTGCTTGTTTGCTATGGCCACTTCCTGTGGCGTAAAGGGCATGCCGATGCCTCCTGAAAATGCTCCATGGATCGGCGAAGGCGACTACCACCTCGACTTGCAAAAGCTTAAGAAACGAGAGCAGCAGGAGCTTGAAAAGAAAAATCTAGAATCACAAAATCAGCCATCCACTAACCAAAGCGGCAAATGATGACGGCAAAGTTGCAAATGGTCGTGGAGAAGTGGTCAGGAGCTGGAAATACTTTTTTGATCACGGAGACACCATTTTGGAAAGAACATGATCTCACTGATTTTATCACCAGGATCTGTTCACCTCTGTCAGGTTTTGCTGTCGACGGCATTGTAGGTCTTGAGGATTTAAAGGGCAGAGAAAAAAATCAATGGCGCTGGCACTTTTTCAATGCAGACGGCTCCCACGCCGAAATGTGCGGAAATGCGGCTCGCTGTGCTGTCGCCTTTCTTTTGAAAAAAGTGCCAAACGCAGAAATTATAAACATAAGTACGGGTCGGTTTGAAATTTCAGGAAGTCGCGAATCCACCGGCCTGATAAAGGTCAGCTTTCCTATTTCGAAAAATATAAAGAGTTCACTTTTGCCAGGTGCTGTCTGGAGTGGCGTGCCTCATCTTTTGGTCGAAATTGATGAGCAGCAATTTTGGGATTTAGAAAAGAGAGCTGAGCTCCGCCAACGAGCAGCTCCTCTGCGGGCGCAACAGGCCTTCAGCGAATCATCTGGCACCAACGTCACGTATTGGTCAAAGCGAGCACAGAGAGATTACTTTGCAGTGACCTTTGAAAGAGGCGTTGAAAACTTCACTCAAGCGTGTGGCACAGGGGCAATCGCTGTTGCGATTGGTAGCGTTTTGGTGGAGCAGGCAAATTTTGACTTTCAATCTGCTTCGATCGCTCCTGTAAATGTCGAAATGCCAGGGGGGGCATTGCAAGTGTATTTTTCAAAGGGACGGATATTTCTCGCAGGTGAAGCGGTCGAGCACTTTGCAGCGGAGATGATTTCAATACCAAAAAAAGGAAGCCAATGATTAAAGTAGGAGTGTTTGGCCATCAGGGGCGAATGGGGCAAGAGATTATTCAAGAGATCAAGAAGCATGATCAGCTTGTTGCGATCATTCCTGAAGTGGAAGGGCAGGAGATTCTGCCTGTGGCAGACATTTGGATCGACTTTTCGTCACCGGCTGGCTTAGAAAGCCTTCTTGTAAAAACGGAGGCGTTACGGACGCCAATTGTGAGTGGCACCACGGGACTGGAGGCACGCCACGAGACTTTGATAAGTAAACATGCCGCGCATCGACCTCTGCTTTGGGCTCCAAACATGAGTTTGGGTGTGGCCTGGCTCAATTCAGTATTGCCTAAACTCGCACAGCTGAAGAAATTTGATATTCAAATTCTAGATTTTCATCATTCAAAAAAACTAGATAGCCCCAGCGGCACGGCACGCGCCCTGCAGGCGACTTTGGATGAAAGTAACGTCAAAACTGTAGGTGGACCACTGTCGCTTAGGCTAGGTGGAATCCACGGAGTTCACCAAATCTTCGCAGTGTCTGATTCCGAGTGGATTACGCTTGAGCATCGGGCAATGAATCGTTCTGTATTCGCCGAAGGTGCAGTTTTTGCTGCGAATTGGTTGATGAACCAGCCAGCGGGAAGATATTCTATGAGTGACGTCCTACCTTCAGTGCAAGCAACTTAGGGACGCATCAGGAGGATCCGTGAAGATCGACCAACAGAGTGGCTCGTTGCTATTGTTGCAATCAAGTACATTGGGTGGACTGCAAAGTTTGCGGGACACCATCGAGTTACTAAAGACAACTTTCTCAGATATTGTGTTTTCGTCAGTGTACAAAGAAAAAGACAGTCGCCGCCGCAGTTCCTACGACGGTAAACTCATTTGCGTTGCAAAAGTAGAGTCTCAAATATCCTTATCAGAATTTATTGCAATAGTTGACGCCATGGTTGAGCTGCCTAACTTCCCATCTGTGCAACTGACAGTTCTATCGCACAGAGATGAGATAGAAATGTTGCCCAATCGAGCCATTCCTCACCCCTATCTTCACAGTCATGCAGCCATTGCATTTTGTGTATTAGAAGTGAGCCCTTCTTATTTTCATCCCGTCTTTAAAAAGAGCCTGACGGAACTGGTAAGAACCTTGATTCCGCGATCGTCAGCAGAGTTTGTATCCTTGGGAAGATAATGCTCTGAGCATTTCGATAAATGGTTTAATTTTTGTCGAAGCTATTATAGAAATCTTCATTCCCGCAGCGGTAGCCGGGATTCATTGAAAGGAATAGCCATGAAGTTTTTTATCGATAGTGCGGATATCAGCGAGATTCGAGTTGCGAATCAAAGAGGCTGGGTGGATGGCGTGACTACCAATCCATCTTTGATCTCTAAATCGGGAAAGCCATTTTTTGAGGTGATTAAGGAGATCTGCAAAGAACTTCCAGGTCCTGTATCAGCCGAAGTCATTGGTTTGAAATCTGACGAAATGGTTCGAGAGGGAATTGAGCTTGCAAAAATTGCTAGCAACGTTGTTGTAAAAATTCCGATGACCGAAGATGGGCTCGTTGCCGTAAAAAAACTTACAGCTGAAGGGATCAAGACAAATGTGACTCTGGTGTTCAATCCGGTGCAGGCTCTATTGGTAGCAAAGGCTGGCGCGACGATGGTCTCACCGTTTGTGGGCAGATTGGACGATATCGGCATAGATGGCATGAGCATGGTCCAGCAAATTGTAAATATTTATAAAAACTATAATTTTAAAACAGAAATTTTAGTGGCCTCGATCCGCCACCCGATTCATCTTTTGCAAGCGGCTGAGATGGGAGCGCACATTGGAACGCTTCCATTCAAAGTTTTGCAGCAGCTCTGCCATCACCCGCTCACTGAAAAGGGTATCAAGCAGTTTATGGATGATTGGAATAAAACTCAAAAGTCTTGAGATGATTGTTCAGTCGATCAGGCGATCAGGCGGTGGATTCTGAGATCCGTTGATCTTGGAGAAAGTGTGGGAATGCCAAAGTTAAAGATTCTTTTTTTAGGAATAATGACAGTGGTAGCTTGTGTTCACTGTGCAACACCTAAAGGATTTGTAATCAAAGAGTCTTATGCTGGGCTCAGTGACATACGAAAAATGATCACCGTTGCAATCGCGAAAGCTCGCGATATCAGCGAAAATGGTCGAGAAATTTACACAGACTATTTTGACAAAAAGGGGCAGTACGTTAGCCCCGCTGATGCTGCAAGGTTGAGATATTATGCGCATATCTTGATTTTAGGAGAACGTCGTCCTTACTTGGTTGAGGTGCGCGTTCAACGGGAGGGGCGCACCAAGAGCGGAAACTACAAAGATCTTGGAATGGATCTACAGTTCTCCCAAAGTCTAGGGACAAAACTCCAGGAAATGTTGAACAAGAGTCTCGACAACCGCAACATGATTGACGACTTCAAAGTATTTTAAATAAAATATAAACTGTGGATAATCTGCAATTCGAGCGACGGCTCAAACACGGTTTTCGATACTCCCGCGTTGTGCCTCCCCTAAACTGGAGATTGCTGATTCTCATTGTGCCGCTCGGTTTTGTTTTTTTTCCCAATAAAATTAGAGACACAAAAATCATGAGATGGTCTGCACCCCTCTCTGTTCGCCTAGATAAAAATTTGATAGGGAGTATCGCGTTTGAGCAAATCAGTTCTGGGGATGTAGCTGATGAAAGTATTTCTGATTTTGCAGACAATTGCTGTGTCGGTGGCAACAGCTCGGTACCTGATTCTGAAATTGTTCGTCTCGAGGTTGACGAAAGACATTGGAGCCCCGAGACGCTGTTTACCAGACAGATTCAACTTGCACCACTGGTGTTCACGCGAGCAGATCTGGCGAGTGTCGGTGAAATAGAAGAAATAGAAGAAATAGAAAAAGTGGTCGTCGCCGGTGCTGTAAATCAAAATCGCACAAGACGCACAGTTGATACCGAAAAAGTGGTGGTCGCTAGGTCCGAAGAGCCCAGTCGCACGATAGATATCAGTGATCTAAAAAAAGGCATCTCTCCAGATATGCGCCGCCGATTGAACGAATTGGAGGAGAAGGGACAAGATCTTTCTTGGAATCACCCGCAAAATCCAGATCTGCAACAAAAAACTCGCCAGTTGATTGCGGCCTTGGACACGGAACCTGGCTTACCGGCAGGCACGCATCAGGTCAGTCATTGGCCGTCAAGTAAGCCGCCAGTAGCTTTTCCAACTGCACCGCCAAAGTATCCCACTGACACAAAAGGCGCAGATGCAATAGGCGCTGATACAACGAAGACGCCGCCAAGAAACTCCGACGAGAGTGGACCACCCGCCCGATCGTTTGCTGGCGATGGCATTCGGCTCGAAGGCCCGGTTGAGGTATTTGGTGGATTGGGTTTTACCAATGAGTCGCGCATTGAGGTGCGCAGAATCTCTCAGGGTGTTGCACTGGAAACAGGTAAGGCCAATGTCATTCAGGGAAAGTATTCCATTCAAGTGCAGGATCTCAAAGGTGTCATTGTTGGGCGATTCTATGACGGAAAAGGCAAAGTGGTTGGCGAAGGTGAGATTAACCTCGCGCTGATGAAGGATTTTAATCCGGCCGCCAGTCAGGCTCCGGTGCTGAGAATTGAAAAAAAACCGGAACCTCGCCAACGGGTTATTTCTCTTTACAATCTCGACAGTAAAAAAAAAGTCTCTTCTCAGGCCAGAATTAGTCTCCATGGGGAGTCCTTGGAGCAGAGACTGAACGAAGATGGTGTGATTGACCTAAGCTTTCTTGATAATTCAGCACAGTACACGGCCCGCGCTTGGGACAGAGACTTTATGCCTTCGCTATGGACGGCGACCGCCGAAGACACATCAGACACTCTGATTTTTCCCGAAGCCATGGTCACTGGATTTATTGATTTTATAGAAAGTCATTACAGTATGACCTTTGATCGTCGGCGACTTTCCATTGTTATCGGCAGAGTGACCAATCGGGGCAAGCCTATCGCTGGGGCTCAGGTATCGCTACCAGAAGCTCGAGAAACTGCAGCCATCTATTTTGATGGCTATGTTCCTAATAAATTGCTCAATGCCACTTCGGAATCTGGACTCTTTGCTTTTGTCAATGTTAACGAAGGATTCACCTCCGTCGTTGCAAAAAATGGTTTTTTCAGTCGTGGACATGTCAACACCATTGTCGAAAAGGGTGCCGTGGGCTTTGCCGCCATCGAATTGAGTGAGGGTCATCATAGTGCCATGGCGCTCCCCTTTGATGCCTTTGATGGAGAGTCTCGGGATGTGCGCTTTGGTATTCAAAGTAATGAAAAGTATTTTGATACCGAGGCGGGCCAGGCAGAAGTTAATCTGGCCAATACTTCCCGATTTGCAATTGCCAAAGTTTTCCCGACAGATGGGGAATATATTCCCGCCTACTATGGCTATAATGAAAATACCAGTGCCTTGTACTTTCCTTTGATCAAATGGGATTGGTTAAAACAGCTTCGGGGCTATCAGAGACTAAGCGATGATGCCCGCCTCGGTGTGATCGTAGGATTCATTGATGATCCAAATATCGAAATCTTTATTCCCACTCTTGCAGAGTATGCGCCAGAAAATGTTGTCTATTTTGATGCGAATGGAGAGCCATCGGCGATTCCGATGAAAGGCGGAGGGTTCATTGCTTTTAATGTTCCCGCAGGATTTCATGAAGTTGTGATTTCCTCATCTCTAGAAAATGCCATCAACTCGCGTTTAGCCAATGTAATGCCAGAAGAGATCTTTGTTATAAACTTTGCATCCAAGAGATAAAATAGGATCCCCGCTCCTCAAAGTTTTTAAACTCATCAAAAGAACTACCACCGGGACTCAGCAAAATTATATCATACTTTGCATAGCTGGACCTTAGCTCTTCCAGAGCTTCTTTAAGACTCGAAAAGGACTTGCCGCTCAGGCCGCTGCACTTTTCGGCAGTCTTTGCACACTCTCCAAAAAAAATAAAACTCAGCCCAGCGTGATTTTTAAGTTGAGACAACTCTGCCCAGGGCAAATGTTTATCTCTGCCACCAAGAAGTACCAGGGTCGATTTTTGAGAATCATTTGCAGTGGCCCTCGCTGCAATGAGAACACTTTCAATTGTGGTGGCCTTGCTATCGTTGACAAACAATGTGGAGCCCACGAAGCCAAGATTTTCGAGCCGATGGGGGAGGCCCTGAAATTCAAAGCCCTTTTGAATCGCAGAATCTGGAAGACCAAGTTCATGAGCCAGTCGGATGCACATGGCCAGATTGTCCTGATTGTGGGCTCCTAACAATCGAGGAGATTTTGAATAGGATTTCAATTCAGTGGCTCCCGTCGTCCAAAAAGTTTTTTGAGCGACCTCGCTGGGTGCCGTTCCACTTACCAATTTCTGAATGATTTCGTGATGTGCCGAGAGATCACCGCCGTTTTCATTTAGGATGCATCCTCTGGTTGCCATCGTGAGCAACTGAAGCTTGGTAGCGTAATACTCTTCTATGCACGAATATCTTTCTAGATGATTTGGCAACAGTGAGGTGATCATTGCCCAGTCGCAGCTAAGATTTCTCGCATTTTCAAGTTGATAGCTCGAGAGTTCGACGACCAGGTAATCAACCTTGCAATCTGGATTTTGCAGGGCCTCGCGCGCGTAAGTGGCAATGGGATATCCAAAATTGCCGACGGCCTTGCTACGCAGACTCGATCCGTTGATTATGGCCTCAGTCAAAGCTACAACAGTGCTTTTTCCGGCACTGCCTGTTATGCAGATCTTCTTTTCTGTGGTTAAGCACTGCAGAGCTAGATTCAACTCACTGGAAATCATCACACCCTGTTTAGCGAAGCCTTCAATCCAATCCTGCTTGAGAGCGATGCCCGGGCTTACGAACAAAGTCTTTGGAGCAAAGGTCTTAATTTCCGAAACAGCGCTGGCATCACAAAATTCTTTGACTGTGGGACTTTGGTCGTAAGTCAATATCTGACTGCGATCATAGCCAAGGCTCAAAAGCAAATCGAAGGTGGCTTGGCCACTTTTTCCCATCCCAATGATTCCAAACGGAGCTTGTTCGACAATTGTTTTCATTAGCAAAAGTCATCGCGCAAATTTCTCGAGATCGCAAGACCATTTGCTTAAAATTTCTTTATTGCAGTTTTGATACTTGAAATGATTGCTTCGCACCCGCTAACGACTAAAATAAAACAAATGAGAGATTTTCTCCAAGCTTCTTATACAGCCATTCTGAGTGACCTGCATCTTTGCGAAGCAGAGCCGGTGCATTCTCGCTTTCCGCTATGGAAAAAGTACAAAACACGACAGTTCTTTTTTGATGATGTCTTTGCTCAGTTTTTGGAGCACCTTCAGGTCGAAAGCGGGGGCGAGTCCATTGAGCTGATTTTAAATGGAGATATATTTGATTTTGATTCGCTGATGCAGATGCCCGGTGATCCTCTTTATAAGATTTCATGGTTGGAGCGACTCAGAGGTCTTGGGGCTCAGGCCGAAAAATCCCTCTTTAAGATCGAGGCGATCAGTCGCGATCATCCCACCTTTTTTGCCGCGCTCTCAGAATTTATTAAAAAAGGCAACCGAGTTATATTTATCATAGGCAATCATGATCTTGAGCTGCACTTTGAAGCGGTTCAAAAGAGCATAGTCAAATCGTTGCAACTGACTGAAACGGAAGAACTGGCCGTACGGTTTTGTGAGTGGTTTTATATTTCTAACCAAGACACCTTGATTGAGCACGGAAACCAACATGACCCCTATTGCCTTTGCGAGGACCCACTTCATCCGTTTTTTTTAAACCACAATGAGCTTTCTCTAAAGCTGCCATTTGGCAATCTTGCTTGTCGCTATATTTTGAATGGGCTGGCTTTTTTTAACCCTCATGTCGACTCCAACTACATCATGAATTTAAAAGACTACTTTAATATATTTTTGCGCTACATGGCTAGAGCTCAACCCCTCCTGATTTGGACGTGGTTTTGGGGCGCGATTGTCACATTTCTGCATGCTTTTGCCGATCGCTTGCGTTCGCCCATCACCAACGCTTTTCATTTAGAAGATCGGGTCGAAAACATTGCCCGAAAAGCCAATGCCACACCACGACTGGTTCGCGAACTCAAGGAGCTCTTTCCGGCACCGGCTTCGAGCCAGCCGTGGCTACTATTTCAGGAATTATGGCTGGATAGATCCTTCATTATCCTTTTGGGATTGCTGGCGATCATTCAAATTATGGTGGTCATAAAGGCATTAACGAATATTTCTATCTTTTGGGCATTGATTCCAATATTGCTGCTGGTGCCATTTTTTCTATTTTACGCAAGCTCAGTGGTCTCTTATGTATCTAGCTTTAAGGAGCCCAACGAAAGAACTTTGGCCACAGAGAGCGCAATCACTGGAGTGGAGCGAATTGTTTATGGACACACCCATCATGCTCGGCACGAACAGATTGGCTTTGTTGAACACCTCAATTCTGGCTGCTGGTCGCCCGCATTTTTAGACATCGAGTGCACGAAACCGATTGATCAAAAGACGTTTGTATGGATTTCACCCAATGAGCTGCGTCGCAAAGCCGAATTGCGTGTTTTTCATGAAGGTAAATCAATGCTCTATTCTAAAAAAGCGCGCGGAGATTACGCAGCCAAGATTTCTTGACCACTGACTATGGATAAATTTTGTAATTCCTGCAGGACTTTGCGGCTTGTCATAAAAGAAGTCGAATATTCTCTTTGTGAAAATTTGAAAAGGACTTATATTTGATTTGAAGCACTGAGAGCCTATCCCAATAAAGATTATTCTTTAAGGAATGTTATTGGGATAGGCTCTCTATCTGACTTAGAACTATTCTCACGAGGGAGGCCATAATGGCAGAAGTTTTAGTGGTAACTAGTAAGGTTAAAAAATTAATTAAAGAAAAAGGCGGAATGAACACATCGTCTGAGACTGTGGACGTACTCAGTAAGGCGATCGAGCAGCTCTGTCAAAAAGGCATCGATAGCGCAAAGGCCGACGGTCGCAAAACCGTGATGGCTAGAGATATCGTTATTGATCACCTTTAGTCGGCAACATTTCTTGAAAACTGTTCCAATCTAATATGGCGATTCCGAGATCTTGAGCTTTTTTGAGCTTGGATCCGGGATCTTCGCCAACAATCAAAAAATCTAATTTTGAACTGACTCCAGAAACGGCCTTTCCGCCGTGTGCTTCAATCAGCGCTTGGGCTTCAGATCTCGGTACCGGCAGAGTTCCTGTTACTAAAAAGCTTTTGCCTAAAAGTTTTTGCGAAAGTGATTTGGCGCCGTCCTTTGAAAAATGCACACCACACTTTATTAGCTGATGGATTTCGGCAACAAACTTTTTATCGTGTAGCTTCTCTAAAATACTCTGTGCCACCCGATGCCCAATTTCCTCAACTCTGAGTAGATCTTCTTCGGTTGCGGCCAAAAAAGCCTCTAGCGATCCAAAGTTGCGAGCGAGGTGACGAGCCGTCTGTTCGCCGACATAGCGAAGGCCCAAAGCAAAAATAAATTTGGCCAAAGTTGTCGAGCGGCTTCGATCAATGGATTGCAAAATATTCTCCGCGGATTTGTCTCCCATACGATCCAGTTGCATGAGGCTGTCTTTCGAGAGTTGATACAAATCAGAAAATCTTTTCACCAATCCGGATTTTACCAGCGCCTCAACCAGTTTTTCGCCGATTTTATCCATATTCATGGCTTTTCTCGAAACAAAGAGCTTTAGGCTCTCGATAAATATTGCTGGGCAGAGCGGATTTACGCAACGAATGGCCACTTCCGAATCAAGCTTTACCACCTTTTCACCGCACTCAGGGCAGTGACTCGGAAAGGAAAAGGGCACTGATTTTGCTTTGCGCTTTTTCAATACGACTTCGATCACTTCTGGAATCACATCACCAGCTCGGTGAATCAAAACATGGTCGCCAATGCGAATGTCTTTGCGGGCGATCTCTTCGGAATTGTGAAGTGTCGCATTGGTGATTTTCACTCCTCCGACCTTTACCGGCTTGAGCGCCGCTACTGGGGTCAGGACGCCGGTCCGGCCAACTTGAATGTGGATGTCGACAACCTCAGTCTCTGCTTGTTCTGGTTTAAATTTAGCGGCGGTGACCCAGCGAGGAGATCTTGCCACCAATCCCAATTCATTTTGCAGTTTGATGTCATTGACTTTGACAACGAGGCCGTCAATTTCGAAAGGCAATTCGGACTTGGCCTGCGAGAGTTTGACGTAAAAGTCCTGCACCTTTTCAATTGAGTTGAAAACACGTGAATGCTCAATGGCCGTGGGTAAGCCCAAAGATTCAAAACGCTCAATCATTTCAGATTGCGATGAAAAATCAAGATCAGGATGCTGACCAATTCCGTGAGCCATAAATCGCAAGGGTCGGCGAGCACTGATGCGCGAATCCAGTTGTCGAATTGCTCCCGCGGCGGCATTGCGTGGGTTAGCGAAAACCGATTCACCGTTTTGCTCCTGCTCTTGGTTGAGCCTTGCGAAGTCTTCCTTATACATGATAACTTCGCCCCTTATTTCGATGAGCTCAGGGACCTTTTTGCAAGTCAGCGTGAGCGGAATGGATCGGATGGTTTTTACATTGTGAGTGACATCTTCGCCGATGGCACCGTCACCTCGAGTCAACCCTCTCACCAAGCGTCCCTTTTGGTAGACAAGCTCAATGGCGAGCCCGTCAAGTTTGGGTTCACAATAATAGGTTAAATTATCTGCATCACCCAACCACTTGTGAATGCGCTGATCAAAATCACGCAAATCTTCCAGATCATAGGAGTTAGCAATAGAGAGCATTGGTAAACTGTGGGCCACCTTTTGAAAGGCCTCTAGAGGCAATCCACCAACTCTTTGCGTTGGTGAGTCAGCAAGGTCAAGATCAGGATGTTCGGCCTCGAGCCGCTGCAATTCTAAAAATAATTTATCAAACTCATAATCAGAAATTTCAGGAGCATCGCTATCATGATAGAGTCGATTGTGATGATCGACAATTTTTTTTAGTTCTTCGTGACGTTTACGATACTGCTTCATTGCAGAAGTCCCCATTATTTGTTAATTCCATATTAATCAAGATTTCGGCACGGAGGATCATCAAATGATAGACAAAGATCAAGTTCATAAAATCGCAAAACTATCGCGCCTCACCGTGACTGAAAATCAAGTAGAAATCTATTCAAAACAACTATCAAATGCAATGAAGCATTTCGAAGAAATTTCAGCTATTGACACGACAGGAGTTGAACCCATGATCACGCCCACTAATGTGGAGTATTGGACTCGTGTTGATGAAGCAAAAAATCCCTTCACGACAGAGGAGCTCATGCAAAATGCTCCGGATCGCGTGGGTTCGTTATTTAAAGTTCCACCTGTTGTTTAAATGTATTTTTGGAGTCCATAGTGAATTTACTCAAGTTGTCCACAAGTGAACTAGCTCATGCCATTCGCGAGAAACAGATTTCCGCAGAAAAAGTGGTCGGTTTTTATTTGGATCGTATCCAGAGAATGGATAAAAACATCAACTCCTACATCACCGTCAATCCTTTGGCGCTTGAACAGGCTGCTGAACTCGACAAGCGCATCGTCGCAGGGCGAGCAGAAGGAAAATTATTGGGTATTCCACTTGGGATCAAAGACATGCTCTGCACTCGCGGTCTGCGAACCACCGCTGGATCGAAGATGTTGGATAATTTTATCCCCCCCTATGATAGTACGGTGGTCGCAAGGCTTAAAAATGCTGGTGCCATTCTTCTCGGTAAACTGAATCAAGATGAATTTGCCATGGGTTCTTCAAATGAAACCTCTTATTATGGAACTGTTAAGAATCCATGGAATCCTCAGTTTGTGGCTGGCGGCTCCAGCGGTGGTTCCGCAGCCGCTCAAGCGATGGCATTGGCCAGCGCCACGATCGGCACAGATACCGGTGGCTCAATTCGTCAGCCAGCGAGCTTTTGTGGGGTGGTCGGATTTAAGCCAACCTATGGACGAGTCAGTCGCTATGGCATTGTTGCATATGGGTCGTCGCTTGACCAGGCGGGACCTATGACCAACTCAGTTTTAGATGCAGCACTTATCGGTGAAGTGATTTCAGGATCAGATGAGTTTGATCAAACGACCTCGCAAAAAGAAGTCCCAGCATGGAGTCTGCAAATAAACACTGACGTCAAAGGATTGCGAGTTGGAATTTTGCAAGAGTTTTTGACCGATGGTTTGGACGCTGATGTGCGCAGAGTGTTTGAGGATGGCATTGCGGCTCTTAAAGCGCGAGGTGCCATCGTCATTGATGTCTCCGTGCCGCACACTCGGTTTGCCGTTCCGGTCTATTATTTGATAGCGTCCAGCGAGGCAAGTTCGAATTTGGCTCGGTACGATGGAGTTAAGTATGGTCACCGGGCCGATTTTAAAAATATTGCAGAACTCGATCTTGAAAGTTTCTATTCGCGCACACGAGGTGAAGGCTTCGGGGATGAGGTCAAACGACGAATCATGTTGGGGACCTACTGCTTGTCAGCCGGCTATTTTGATCAATATTACATTAAGGCCTGTCAGGTTCGCCGTTTGATTGCAGATCAGTACAACAAAGCCTTTCAATCTTGTGACGTCATTTTGAGTCCAGTGGCGACCACCGCAGCCTTCAAGCTAGGCGAGCGTGTTTCTGATCCGCTCCAGATGTACTTGAATGACATCTTTACAACCTCAACAAACTTGGCGGGTTTGCCCGGAATGAGTGTTCCCTTTGGAAAATCATCAGCAGGTCTCCCTATTGGCATTCAGATAACGGCACGGGCTTTTGATGAACAGAGTTTATTTAACTGCGCTGCTGCGCTGGAATTGGATTCACAAGTTAAAGGACTGACGGCTTATGACAATTAGAGGCTATGAAGCGGTGATCGGTATTGAAGTCCATGTGCAGCTGAAAACAAAATCAAAAATATTTTCAAGTGATGCCAATGGGTTTAGCGCCCAAGACAATGAAAATATTCATCCGATCACTTTGGGCATGCCTGGAACCCTTCCGGTCACCAACCAATTGGCGGTTGAGTATGCTGTTAAAACGGGTCTGGCTTTGGGCTGTAACATTCGCAGAAAATCCGTTTTTGCGCGAAAGAACTATTTCTATCCAGATTTACCCAAGGGCTACCAAATCTCCCAATATGATCAGCCCATCTGTGAACAGGGTAAAATTACGATTGATGTCGATGGCAAAGAAATTGAGGTTTCCATCACGCGCGCGCATCTTGAAGAGGACGCCGGAAAATCTACCCATGTTGGCGAGTACACACTACTTAACTACAATCGGGCTGGCGTCCCGCTGTTGGAGATCGTGTCTGGACCTGATATGAAGTCCGCGGCAGAAGCGGCAGAGTATGGACGCTCTATTCGGCAAATTGTCCGTTACCTCGACGTTTGTGACGGAAATTTAGAAGAGGGATCTCTACGATGTGACTGCAATGTGAGCGTGCGTCCAGTCGGCAGCCAGAAATTGGGAACGAAGGTCGAGATTAAAAACATCAATTCATTTCGATTTATCGAAAAGGCCATCGATTTTGAAATTGAGCGACAGGTCGATATGGTGGAGCGAGGTGAGAAGATTCTCCAAGAGACTCGGCTTTACGATCCAGATAAGAATAAGACAATCTCCATGCGATCCAAAGAAGATGCGCAGGATTATAGGTATTTCCCGGATCCTGATCTCTTACCGATTTTGATCTCAGATGTTGAGATTCAAAAGTGGCAAGCACAGATCCCCGAGTTGCCTCGATCACGAGCTCGGCGTCTGGTTGCGGAACAGGGCCTTCCACATTACGATGCCCAGGTACTCACAGCTGAAAAGGAATTGGCCGACTATTTTGAAAATACGGCACAGCTTTGCCGAAATTACAAAGCAGCCTCCAATTGGATCATGACCGAACTGGTTGGCGCTTTGAACCAGTCTGGAAAGACGATTGGCCAAAGTCCAGTGGCAGCGGCCTCATTGGCCAAACTTATATCATTAATAGATCAAAATCAAATTTCAGGAAAGATCGCCAAAAGTGTATTTCAAGAAATGTTTAGCTCGGGGCAAGATCCTGGATCCATAATCAGTAAAAAAGGATTAGCGCAGATTTCGGATCCACAATTGATTGAAAAATTAATAGATGAGGTCATGGCCGCTAATCCCAGTCAAGTTCAGGACTTTCGCGCAGGAAAGGCAAAACTCATGGGATTTTTTGTAGGCGCGGTGATGCGACTTTCAAAGGGACAGGCGAATCCAGACTTGGTCAATTCCATACTTCACAATAAACTCACAGGAAAATAATGCTTACACTTTTTCTCTCTCTAATATTAAATTTCTTTCTATATAGTGATGGCCGCGGCCCTTTGTTGATCGCACACGCAGCAGATAGCATGCAAGCTCCAGAGCCTGAGTTTGTTTTTAAAAAAGATAAAATCAAACTGGGAAAAAAAGTCGTTGAGGTGGAAATCGCTGACACTGCGGAGCTTACAGCACGTGGGCTGATGTTTCGTGAATCACTCGAAAAAGATAAAGGAATGCTTTTTATTTTTGACAAAGAAGGCCCACTGAGTTTTTGGATGAAGAATACATTTATTGATTTGGACATTGCCTATTTTGATAAAAATAAGAAGCTAATTGATATTCAATCCATGAAAGCCACGTCCAAAGCCCAACTGCAGTTCCCTTCCTATCCTAGTCGTGGACCAGCTCAATATGCGCTGGAAATGAATCTAGGATGGTTTGCGCGAAATCACATTAGCAAAGGAGCGCATTTCGAATTTTTGTCCAGGAGACAGAAGTCTAGAGATAAATAATATAGTTAGGGTAAAATTGATTTCTGCCGATAGAGTTGGTGTAATTAAATAAGCAACTCCCTTAAACTTATCTAAGGAAGAGGAATATGAATACCCATTCTGTGAAAAAATTTGTAACGCTTCTTGCACTTCTGCTCTCTGTGAGTGTTTCGTTCTTACAATTAACTGCCTGCTCCTCAGGAGACACTTCGGAAGAAGGCTACGACGAAGATTATGCTTCAGATGTTGACGGCACCGAAGGTGAAATCGCTGGAGATGAAGGTTTCGGTGACGAGAGCTTTGGCGACGAAGCCATGGTTGAGTCTGGCGACGAGTTCGGCTCGGAAATGACTGCTGACTCTTCTGGAGGATCAGATTCTTTTGGTGATGATCTTAGTTTAGATGGTGATGAGTTTGCATCTGATGCATCTCCTTCTGAAGTTGGCTCTACTGATGCATCGACCACAGAGACGGATCCTTTTGCATCAGATATGGCAGGTATGGATGCTGCGACTACGGATTCAAGTTTACCACCTGATCCATTTGCCGCGTCTAGCGACTCAGCAGTTGGCGTTGATACCTTTTCTGCAGACTCAACAGCGAGCACAGAGACTCCTTCTTTCTCCGAGACGCCCTCTTTTTCAGAAACTCCAGCTTTTTCAGACGAAGCACCAAGCTCAGAAATGATGGCAGGAACCGAGACAACTACAACAGAAACTGCTTCAACAGTTACTGAAATTAACTCGTCATCGCCAGCAAGAAAGTCTTTGCAAAAGATAGCTTCGACTCCATGGAAGCAAGAGGGTCAGTGGATCAATGCAGTCTATTTTGCTCGCCCAGGGGATACAATCGAAAGCATTTCTCAGAAAATTTACGGAGAATCACGTATTCCCTTTTTCCAGGCCGTGAATCCAGCCCTACAGAATCGTGATGTTAAAGAGGGTGAAAAAGTATACTACTCTTCAGTAAAACGAAAAGGTGATAACAAGACCGTTCAGAGTTATTTTGAAGAGATGGGTGAGGCGCCACAAACGGTAGTTGCTGAAGATGGACAAAATATTCGCGCGCTTTCTAAACAGCTTTTAGGTTACGACAATGCTTGGAAAGAAATTTGGTCTATGAATCCGAACGTGGAGTCTAAAAGTGAACTCTTCGGTGGCACCGAGCTAAAGTATTACAAGGGCGAAACTTTTGGCGGCACAGAAATGGCTAATAACAGTCCGCCACCGCAGGAAGAGATGATGCCGGCACCTGAAATGCCTTCACCGCCTATGGAGACAGCTCAAGAGATGATGCCGCCACCTCCGCCGATGGACTATCCACCACCACCGCCGATGGAAGCTGCAATGGAGTTGCCACCGCCACCACCACCACCGCCAGCGGATTTACCACCGCCGCCTCCACCTATGGATATGGCGCAAAACGATCCTTACAATAATAACAACAACAGTAACGCTGGGGATGACTCACAAGGGACTATTGGCGGAATTGGCGAAGACAATATGATGACAGTTGGCGCTGCTGCCATCGCTTTTGCTGGTATTGCGGGTTTGCTGATAGTCCGAAGACGCAAGCGCCGCGAGCTAGAGTCGACCTTTACGGAAACTCAGGTTGGCTAATATAAACTGGGTCCTAAAAAATTCAGATACCGACCCATTTTCATGGGTCGCAATTTGCGGATTGATCGAGTCCGCAATTCCTCTTCTCTCAATCTAGAAAAGCCGCCATTCTAAACATTAAAGTGACGAAAGACCGAAATAGTCAACATTCTTCAAAAAGAATATTCTCTTGTTAGAGCTGACCCAAAAAAAAGACCCATTCTCATGAGTCCTTCTTTCAAAAATTTAATGACATGAATGAAATGCTTTATGGGACAGGAATCATCCCACTTTTTTGAAGATACGATCTATGAGACCGCGGCGCTCATCGCGCGAACTCTCTACAAAATATATCAGATCATCAACAATTTGGACGTCGCGATTGTTAGCTGGCATAAACTTGACTCCACAGCCAATCTGGTTCTTCCAGATCACGCTTGCTGCCACTTTGCGAGTGCGTCCACTAACAATAAATTGCAAGTGGATCTTTTCTCCGGCTTCAAAACCGCCGCCAGAAAACTCTAAAAAGGCACCAGAAATGCTGATATTTCTGAGGACACCTTTTTGATCCTCGCGACCATAACTCTTTTTAAATGAGACCTCTAAATTCAGTGGTGTACGTGGAGCTGGCACGGTGATCGCCTCCATTCATCCTCCTATGTGTTCATTCTAAAATATCGGTTTGTTGTGGGTTGGACTTTAGGGTCAGATGAAAGATTTTACACTAAATCTGCAATTTACAGTTTGTCTAAGTGCCGCCACAGTCGCTGAATTGGGCGATTGACGATCGATTGGACGGCTGTCAAAACTATTTAAGCAGCTGACTTGAGTATAACATCTCGAAATGAAACGCTTTTTTATTTTTGTTGACAAGAATGGGAGCCTCTTATTAACTAAGGGGGTCAAATGCAAGCAGCCCGCAGCCTTTCATTGACCCACCTTTAAATTCCCATTTTTTTATTATTCCGATAGCAATAAGGAGATTCTTTGGCAGACCAGAAAAACAGTGCACCTGTTGATGTTTTAAAAAAGCGAGGCAGGAGCAAAGTCGCAGCAGAGAAGTCGAAATCAAGTGAAAATGAAAACGCAAATGAAGGCTCCGGGACCTCTGAGCGAGTCCAGTCCTCTGATGGACCGCCGCAAGAGACTGCAAAAGCTCCTAGCGATGGCTCGAGTTCTAGCACCCACAAAGCAGAGTCTGATTCCAGTGCCGGTTCTGGCTCAAACCCAGGCGCCGCGTCCTCCTCTGCGGCGAATACCAACGCCAACGCCAGTACCAGTGCCAGCTCAGCTTCTGGCGCAGCAGGTGCGGGAAATGCAGGAGGCACGGGCAGCGGCGGTGGAACTGGCGCAGGAGCTGGGTCGAGCAGTGGCGCAGGAGCTGGGTCGAGCAGTGGCGCAGGAGCTGGGTCGAGCAGTGGCGCGGCGAGCTCGGGTGGCGGTGGCGGTCAACGCGAACCACGTGACAATCGCGACAATCGCGACAATCGCGATCGATCTCACCAAGGCCAGGGTCAAGGGCAAGGTCGGGGACGATTTGACCACAAAAAGAATTTCAAAAGTCACCACCATCGTGACCGAAAAGATCATCATCGCGATCGAAATGACAATCAGCACGGTCCTGGTCACGATGACTTTAATGTTACGAAGAACGACAACCAGGACGTAGATCTGTCCGACATCAACCTGACAGACGAAGAGAAAAGCTGGCTCAATTCCAAGGATCTCAAATCTAAAAATATCACTCAGCTTACAGAGCTTGCGATCAAATTAAAAATTGAAAACGCAGCGGGTTTAAGAAGACAGGACATGGTCTTTGAGATTCTCAAACGTGCTGCGAAGCTTGGGGATATTTTTGGTTCGGGAGTCTTGGAAATTCTACCAGATGGCTATGGATTTCTTCGCTCTCCTGATTACAATTATTTGCCAGGTCCAGATGATATCTACGTTAGTCCATCGCAGATTCGCCGCTTTGGCTTAAGAACTGGTGATACGATCACTGGTACGGTCAGACCTCCAAAAGATGGCGAACGCTATTTTGCCTTGCTGAAAGTAGATTCACTGAATTTTGAGACGACTGAAACTGCCAAAGACAAAATTCTCTTCGATAATTTAACGCCCCTTTATCCCGATGAACGACTGCGCCTTGAGCACAGCCCGGGAGAGTACACTACGCGCATCGTGGACCTGATGGCGCCTTTGGGCAAGGGCCAGCGTGCGCTGATCGTTGCGCCTCCTCGAACGGGTAAAACCGTGCTCTTGCAGAATATCGCCAACGCCATCTCGGTGAGTCATCCCGAAGTGAAATTGATCGTATTACTTATCGATGAGCGCCCAGAGGAAGTGACGGATATGTCGCGCTCCGTAAAGGGCGAAGTGATCAGTTCTACCTTTGATGAACCCCCCACTCGACATGTTCAAGTGGCGGAAATGGTTCTGGAAAAGGCCAAGCGTCTGGTGGAGCACAAGCATGATGTGGTGATTCTCCTTGATTCCATCACCCGCCTGGCGCGCGCCTACAATACCGTGGTGCCGCCATCTGGAAAGATTCTATCTGGTGGTGTGGATTCTAACGCTTTACACAAGCCGAAGAGATTTTTTGGTGCTGCCAGAAATATCGAAGAAGGCGGGTCCCTTACGATCATCGCAACCGCCCTTATTGATACGGGTTCGCGAATGGATGAGGTCATTTTTGAGGAGTTCAAAGGAACTGGAAACGCAGAGATCCATTTGGACCGCAAGCTGATGGAAAAACGTATATTTCCTTGCATGGACATCAATAAATCGGGCACTAGAAAAGAAGATTTACTGATTGAAAAGGGCGACTTAAATCGACTTTGGATTCTCAGAAAGGTCTTAGCGCCGATGAGCGTGAATGACGCCATGGAGTTTCTGTTGGGGAAAGTGGAGCAAACGAAAACCAACGAGCAATTTCTCGCCAGCATGGGCGGTAAATAGATTGGACATCAGTGTCAGAGTCTGTTAGGAGATGAGGACAATAGCCTTAGGGAGAATTAAGATGAAAAAAGATATTCATCCAAAGATAAATCAAGTCGTTTTTAAAGACATGTCATGCGACTTTGCCTTTTTGACAACATCCACTCTCACCAGCAAAGAGACGATCAAATGGGAAGATGGAAAAGAGTACCCAGTCGTAAAGGTTGAAATTTCTTCAGCTTCTCACCCATTCTACACTGGAAAGCAGAGAATAATGGATACCGAGGGACGAATTGATCGCTTTAAGAAGAGATACGGCAGAAAGTAGCCTTCCTTCAATTGCACTGAATCATCTTAAAAAGCGGCCTCTGCATGGAGCCGCTTTTTTCATTGGAGTTTCACCGGCTGCTTTAGAAGAGACCTTCTCAAGTGTCGTTTTGAATCGGAGCATTCCGCAGCGTTTTAAGGATAATATCGATGTTTTCTAAACTGGAACAGGTTGAGTCTCGATACGAACAAGTTCAGCTGTCTCTACAAAGACCCGATATAGCAAACAATCAAAAAGAGTATCGATCGCTGATGAAGGAGCTCGCTGAGCTCGAACGTGTGGTGGATCTCTTTCGTGATTTCAAAAAAAAGACGATCGCACTAAAAGAGTCAAAAGCGCTTCTTACATCAGAACCAGATCAAGAAATGAAAGAGCTGATTCGCGAAGAGATTCGTGAATTGGAGGCCGATCTTCCCAAATTGGAAGAAAAGTTAACGATTGAGCTCATTCCCAAAGATCCAAATGATAGCAAAAATATCATTCTGGAAATTCGCCCCGGTGCGGGCGGCGACGAGGCGGCCCTCTTTGCCGAAGAGTTGTTTCGGGGGTATTCCCACTATGCAGTTGAGCAGGGCTGGAATGTTGAGCTTAGTTCCTATGCCGAAGGCAATGTAGGTGGTGCCAAGGAGATAATAGCTACCATCTCTGGAGACAATGTTTACAGCAAGCTGAAATACGAAAGTGGCGTGCACCGAGTGCAACGAGTGCCGAAGACAGAGGCCCAGGGGCGTGTGCACACCTCGACAATTACGGTGGCGGTCATTCCTGAAGCCGAAGAGATTGATGTCAAAATCAATCCCAATGACATTAAAATCGACGTTATGAGGGCCAGTGGTGCCGGCGGCCAGAGCGTCAATCGAACCGAGTCAGCTGTTCGAATTCACCACATCCCCTCCGGAATCTTGGTGCATTGCCAAGAAGGGAAATCTCAAACTTCCAATAAAGAGAAGGCTTTTAAAATTCTCTATGCCAAGTTACTTTTGATTGAAGAAGAGAAAAAGCGTCGCGAAGCCTCTGACGCCAGACTTGAGCAAATTGGAACTGGAGATCGTTCTGAACGAATTCGCACCTATAATTTTCCGCAAACTCGAATTACAGATCACCGTATCGGGCTCACTATTCACCAGCTCGACGAAGTCATGAGCGGACGCTTTGATTTGCTGATCGATGCTCTCAACGCTCACTATCAGGCAGAAGCTTTGCGCCGACAAACTCAAAAGGACGCATGAAACGATGACCATTAAAGAAGTCTGGGAGAAATCAACTCAGTTTTTGAAACAAAAGAACATGGAGTCTCCCCGCCTGGACGCAGAACTTCTGATCGGCAAGATCACGGGTCTTGAGCGGGTTCAGATCTATACCAATTTTGAGAGACCACTGAAAACCGAAGAGGTTGATGGGCTGAGGGAGCTCATCAAACGCCGCTCTCTGGGTGAGCCCGTAGCCTATCTCCTTGGAACCAAGCCATTTTATAAATCTACGTTTGCAGTTTCGCCGGCTACCCTGATTCCGAGGCCGGAGACGGAAATCTTGGTTGAAAGAGCGATTGAGTTTTTGCAAAAGTTCCACCAAAGAACCGCGGAGGATCTTGTTTTTTTGGAGCTTGGATCTGGATCAGGATGCATTGTTAATTCAATACTGTTGGATTTGCCATTTGCTCGGGCTATAGCAGTCGAGAAATCGCCAGAGGCGGCGGAAGTGACACTCGCCAATGCAAAGCAGTTGGCGGTTGAAGATC
The DNA here is from genome assembly GCA_964388665.1 of uncultured Pseudobdellovibrionaceae bacterium. Lineage (GTDB taxonomy): Bacteria > Bdellovibrionota > Bdellovibrionia > Bdellovibrionales > Bdellovibrionaceae > CALCCV01. Next base: position 104,892 of record CAYMBJ010000002.1, read on the forward strand.
GCATCACAGTTGTCTGCGACGATGCAGATGCTGCAATTGATAAGATAACCGCGCAACTCCATGCAACCGGACATAAGGGGTTTGCGGCCATTGTCGCCAATCCACCTTACATCTCGCCAGACGATGAGGATGTGCAAGCCAGTGTTGTCAAATACGAGCCGCATTTGGCTCTATTTGCAGCGGACAATGGTGAATCTTTATTAAAATCATGGACAAAGACTTACAGTCCGCTCTTAAGCGAGAATGCTATGCTGATGATGGAAATGGGAAGAACCCATGGGCATTCTATGAAATCTCATTTGGAGTCCTTTCAAATTTTTAATTCAATCAATATTATAAAGGACTATTCGGGGCACGATAGATTTGTGGAAGGGATTAAACATGGATAAGATGCTTGTGAGCGGCGGAACCGAGTTAAACGGAGAAGCTTTCGTCAGTGGAGCAAAGAATAGCGCTCTGCCAATTCTATTTTCTACAATACTAGCAGAAGGTACGCATACATTTACCAATGTACCACAGCTCAAAGACATCGAATCCACATCAGAACTTTTACAAAGTTTGGGTTGCCTCACACAAATAGAACATCAAAATCCGGAAACAAAATCAAAAGCTGGTAGTGGCAAAAACGGCGGCGGTAATGGAGCTGGCACCTTTCAAATCATAAATAAAGGTCTCAACAGCCGCGAGGCTCATTATGACCTCGTTCGCAAAATGCGTGCGTCGATCTTGTGTCTAGGGCCGATGTTGGCTCGTTATGGTGAGGCTGTGGTGTCTTTGCCAGGGGGCTGCGCTATTGGTACCCGTCCCATTGATTTGCATCTTGATGGAATGAAGGCCTTAGGCGCCGAAATTGAATTAAAAGAAGGTTACGTACTGGCCAAAGCCAAAAAGCTGCAAGGCGCACGGATTCTTTTTGAGACCGCCACAGTTGGCGGCACAGAAAATCTAATGATGGCCGCCTGCCTGGCGGAAGGGACCACGATCCTAGAAAACGCAGCCAAGGAGCCTGAGATCGTTGACTTGGCCAACTACCTTATCAAGATGGGAGCAAAAATTGCTGGCCATGGTACCAGCGTTATAACTATTGACGGAGTAGCTAGGCTCACGCCCGCTGAGCATCGCATTGTTCCCGATCGGATCGAGGCAGGTACGCTGCTCATAGCGGGAGCGATCACTGGCGGCAGTGTCACGATTAGAAACTGTGTCCCTGAGCACTTGGAGTCCTTGATAATAAAAATGACCGAAAGTGGCTTTAAGATTTCCAGCGAAGCAGACAGCCTTCATATCGAAAAAAATAGAGCCTGGAAGGCAGTGGACATCACTACAGCGCCTTTTCCGCTGTTTCCCACAGATCTGCAAGCCCAATACATGGCTCTTATGACCATCGCTCATGGAACCAGTGTGGTGACCGAGACTGTATTTGAAAACCGATTTATGCACGTTCAAGAGTTGAACCGACTTGGGGCGGACATCTCGCCCAAGACCAGGGTCGCTGTGGTTCGGGGCCGTGAGGGGCATGGCGGCCTCACCGCAGCGCCTGTTATGGCCACGGATCTTAGGGCCAGCGCCTGCTTGGTGTTGGCTGGCCTGGTTGCCAAGGGGGAAACCCTAATCAATCGAATTTACCATCTTGATCGCGGCTATGAAAACCTAGAACTCAAGTTGGGCGCACTGGGAGCCAAAATCAGACGAGTTGTATAAAATTTATTTGACAACTTTTGGGTATCTCTGAAGATTTTATTTAAATGACAATTCTAATTTGCAGATTGAACTACAATGCATTAGACCTGTGGCATTGTAGAGCAGCCAAAATCCTTGCGCTCATCTGACGAAGATTAAATTCGTCTCGAGCCACCATTTACTATGATTGGGGACCGTATTGCATTCTGAGGTGACAACTTGCCATCCTAAACCAATTCGAGTGAGTGACTCTCTCAATACCATTTTGAATTCATTGGTTGATATCATTGTGATTTATGATCGCGAAGGAGATATTCAGTGGTGCAACTCTCAAATGGCCAATTTTTTTCGAGATGCCGACGGTCTATCTAAAAAAGTTACTGATTTTTTCTCCTTGGATGACAGCATACTGTACTCCTCCATTCCAAAGCAGAGTTCGATTCGGGTTCAAACCTCCTCACAAGCACAACCGCGTACACTCGATTGCCGGGTGCGAACAGTTGAATACAACGATGCTGATTGCTACTTGCTCTCAGCGCGTGACGCCACTGAATCCCACGAGCTTCAGGCAAGAATTCTAGAACAGGATCGGCTGTCCAGCATCGGCCTTTTGGCCTCAGGACTCGCCCATGAGATTGGCTCGCCACTGATGGTCATTCGCGGAAGAGCGGAGATGATGCACTCAAGAGTTCAGGGGGATGAGCAAAACCTAGAAACTAAAAAAGGTTTGCAGATCATTATTAACCAAATTGATCGAATCTCAGGACTCATCAATAATCTATTGGGTTTAGCAAGATCAGATTCACCTAAAGTCAAAGACCCGAGACTGAATCTAAAGGCAGTTACAGAAGAGGTGACGCTTTTTCTTTCTCATGAACTTACAAAAGTGGGTTCTTTGATTGAAGTGAATGTTCCCGATGATGTTTTCATTCGTTTTCCCAAGTTCTCTATGTTTCAAGTTCTAATGAATCTTATTGTGAACTCGATCCATGCGGTCGAAGAGGCGACGGCGGCGAATAAAAAACCACTGATTAGCGTCGATTACAAAATACTTAAAAATAACGAAATTCATCTTAGCATTGTGGATAATGGACCCGGCATTGAGCGCGATAAAATTCAAAATCTATTTAAACCCTTTTACACCACCAAAGAGATTGGCAAAGGCACTGGCCTGGGTCTCTACACTTCAAGAGCCATCATGAGATCTGTGGGTGGTGATCTTGTCTTTCAGCCCAACCTCCTCGGCGAAACAGGTTGCTGCTTTACCTTAATTTTTCCTGTGGCACACACCTGATTGGCTTGCTTGATGGCAACAGATCTTGGTGGCTATAGATTGAAAAAAAGAAAAGCCTCAGTCCTGGAGGGGGGAGTGGACTGAGGCTTAAAAAGTCGTCTTACAGATTTTTAATGCTTACGGCGAAGTAGAGCATCGCGCTCTGACCTGTACTCAGCTTGCTAGGGAGGGGGTCCGCAGCCAGAGTTAGCACAGGTCCAACGTGATGTGTAGACTCCTTAAATTGAACTTTTACATTTCTATTTACAAAAGCACTGAGATCAATGATCTCAGAATATATATGAGTGACTCCATGATCAGAGTGCAGCTCATACTGGCCATCACGACCCACTTTCAAATAACCAATTGATTCAATGACTGGTACAGAGGTGGTGGTGGCAGGCACAATTTCAACATTGGAATAAATGGGAATAAATTGTCCAGAGGGATCTCGAAAGTTCAGATCAAAAATTCCTTCAGGGATAGATGCGGAAAATAAATCTAAAGAACTGTGAAAAGGAGTTTCAATAAAAGAACCCATGCAAGATTCGTCAGGCTTGAATTCCACAGTCACGGTGTTCGCTGCGATACCGACTTCAATATTGGTAACCTGAAGCTCAAGTGGATTGACACATAAAGTATGAGACTTGCCCTTAATAGCTAAATATCCAGAAAATAACTCGGTTGATTCAATCTCCACTATAGAATCTGGAGAGTACACGTTCAAATTTGCTTTGGCAGACATTGAAATCAAAAGCACGGCCATGATGTAAATCGCGATAAGCCAATTTTTGAGAGCAGAAATTTTTGAAAAAATTTGGTCCAACATTTCAACTCCTTTGACTAGTGGTTGCAGATATATGGAAGGATACTACAAAATAGATGCCAACTTTATGCATGAGCTAGTCGATAGGGAATCTTATGAATTTATCCTAAAGAATAAGCATAAATCGATTTTGACAACGATGCATTTGTTCAACAGACGAATAACTGCCCAATCAAAATGCAAAACAGCTTAAACATTGAGGTTTCTTAATAGTGTTTCAGGACCCAACCTGGGTCTTGGTTCAAGAATGGCACCGCTCCAACATGGGTCCAGGTTACCCAATTTCCCATGCGATCAGTCTGATAGTTTTCTATACTTGAGGAATGAACCCTAACTCGAAGACTTGGATCGTCAAATTCCCAGATCAGTCTGTTAAGGGTCCGTTTGATTTTGATGAAATGATATCTGCTATAGATCAGGGTCGCATTGAGCTCGATTCTTTGGTGGCTGACTTTCCAAAAGAAAATTGGCGGCCCTTGGCTCAGGTTGATGCTTTTTCTGAACACCTCTATCGCATCACTTCCCAAAGCAGCAACTCGACCTCCACCAGCCCTCATGAGAATGTGGGTGTAGAAACGATATTCATGCCTGTCCCCGAGGAAGCGGTCAAAAAACAAAATGCCGCGAGACAAGAAAAGTTGTACTTAGACTCACCACGCGACGTGGTGCAGGCGCGCGGAAATATCGGCGCAGTGAAATCTCCAGTTTCTGAGGACGATATCATCCAGTTGCAATTGCAGCAGCCCCCTGAAGACGATGGCGGCCCCCTCAAAACGGCACTCATTGTCTCACTTGTGGGGTTGATCGTTGGTCTAATCTATTTAGCATTTGATACGGATTCGGCTTCGTCTCTGCAGACCGGAGAAAAGGTTCATTTGATCGGTCCGCGCCAGCAAAGAAAGGCAAGCAACACAAAGCAAATTCAAGACTCCTTTCGCATGGCTCTGAGCTATGTAGAAGCCGACACTTTTGAATCCTACCTGAGGGCGCAGGATATATTGGCGTCTTTAGTAGAGTCATTGCCAAATAATCTAAATCTCCGGGGCATGCTCTGCGTGGTCTATTATAAAATTTGGCCCTTCTCTTATCAAGATTCTCAAGATCAAAAGGTCTTAGGTCAAATGGCTCAAACCACGCGCTCGATGAATTATCTCGATCCGAATGGTGTGATTTGTGAGAGTGTGCGGCTCATAACCCAAAACAAATACAAAGAGGCCAGAAGTCTCATCGACAACGCCCTCAATGGGCGCGAGGCCTTTTCATTGATGGGCGCATTGCACTTTTTTAAGGGCTATATTCTTGAGGGCGAAAAAAACTACGTGGATGCCTATTCTTATTATGAAAGTGCTCGAGGTCTATGGCCGAATTGGGCGCATATTGTGATGTCAATGGCGCGAGTGAAACAAAAGATGAACGAGCCTATTCCCGCATCACAATATTTGCGAACTGTACTGCAGCGATATCCAAAACACAAAGAGGCACTTGTTTCTTTGGGATTGATTGAATACCGAAATTTTCGACAATCGAACAACGCACTGGCATACTTGTCTACAGGTATGAAGGTTAAAGACCGCATTCCTAAAACATTGGAAGCCGAAGCCTATGTGGCGCTTGCGGAAATCTCTCTGGAAAAGACAAATCGCGCCAAGGCCCGCGAATACGCGCAAAAGGCCTACGAGCTGGATCCCAGAAGTCAGCACATTCAACAATTGCAGCTGCGCTTGGGTGGAAAAATGTCTAATCAGGACAGCGGAGCTATGGGGGATGCCCTACTGATTGGCGACCAATACATGCGCCAGGGAGATTGTCTTACGGCCCAATCAGAGTTTAAGGCCGTCTTTGAAGCCAATCCCAAACTTGCCATGGCGGCTCTAAAGGCGGCCAAGTGCCTGTGGCAATTGAATCAATCGTTTGAGGCGATCGAGTGGCTCAAGAAAGCCATCAAGTCAGACAAAAAGTTCATTGCAGCTTACGTTCTTCAAGCAGACTACTTGGCTCAGAGATTTGATTTTGTCGGGGCGATGCAAACTTTGTTGGAAGCCAAAAAAATTGCACCTAAAAATCACGAAGTCTTCAAGGGCTTTGCGCTTTTGGAATATCGAAAAGGAAACTTGCGCTCGGCCATTGAGTTCGGCAAGAGATCGAGTCTGATTTATGATGGTGATGTTGAAACCTATGTCATTCTTTCCAATGCGAGTGCCACCTACTCAGCGAATATGGTACCCGCCAATAAAGCGGAAATTCAAAAAAAAGATGAACTCAAAAATGATGCAATTCGATTTGCCTCTCACGCTGTCGAGATTGACTCAACCAATGTCGAAGCGCAGATCACTTATGCGAGGCGAATTAGCGAACAGAGCGGTGTTGATTCAGGAATTTCGTATTTACGGGATTTAGCCAATCGCTTTTCATTCTCTCATGAATACAAAATCGCCGTGGCGGATCTTTTACAAAGTGAAGAGCGCTTTTCACAGGCCATCGAATATTATCAGCAAGTGGTAGAGTTGGATCAAAGAAATAAAAAGGCATTTTTAGGTTTGGGGCAATGTTATAAAGCCATGGGTCAGCCCGACAAAGCATTGAAGGCCTATTTGAATGCTGCCATCATTGATCCGAGCGAGGGCGATGCACTTTTTGAGGCGGGAAAATTGTACTTCGAAACAAATCGGTTTGACGAAGCCATTGATAATTTCAATCGTGTTGTCCGAGTCAATCCTAACTACCCGCGCGTAAATTACTATCTTGGCAAAACATTCTATTCTAAGGGAAACTTAGACCAGGCCATTGCGCACGCCAAGCGTGAGAAAAAGCTCAATCCAAATTTGGCGGACTCATACATTCTAATGGCCGAGATTTTTACTCTAAAAAAGCAGTACGGTGGCTGTGCATCTGAATACGCGACCGCCATCAAATTGCGGCCCCAGGGTGCGGAGATCTATGTAAAGTCCGCGCAGTGCTATCGCGCGGCCGGTTCCCTGGACATCGCCGAAGACATGCTGGCATTGGCTGCCACCAAAGAGAGTGGCTACGCAGATATATATCGAGAGCAGGGACTGATTTTTGAAACCAAAGGTGATGGAACTGCGGCAGCGCAGGCTTTTAACAAATATTTAGGTCTGTCGCCAAATGCGGCCGACCGGGCAGAAATTGAAGCAAAGTTGCTACAGTTGCCTCGTTAAGTGGTTTGAATCAATTAAATGACACTTTAGCAAAGTGCAGGCTTGTGCTACTCTAGCTTCGGGATTCTAAATGGGATTGAAGCTGCCACCGAAGCAGAAGTAGACTGAACGGGCTAAAAGGAGAAATACAGTGAATCTGTCAGACAAGATGAAAGACTGGTCCTACAATGTACAAACTGGAATGACTCGGTCATCAACAAGTTTGCTTCGGTTTTGGATTCGGGTCATTTCAGGCTTGATGATAGGTTTAACGATTGCCCTCGTAGCCCAAGAGATGCTTGAGTTTGGCTATTTGAGTCTGTCTTTTATGACATTGGTGATGTTGGGGCTGTTTTTACGAATATCTAAAAATTGGTCCTTTTTGACCCTTATCGTGGTCGATTTGATGTTCGTTTTGATTTGCCAAATTTTGAAAATGTACATTATGGTTGCCCCATAAAATATTCTAATGAAATGGAAATGGCCATTTGCGGCCAACGAAGGTGGCGTGATGCTTTTAGCATCTAAGAGAGCAGGAGATTGGCGATGATCGATTTAAAATGGTTGGAAAAGACGGATGAGAGTGGGCAGACAGGTGCTGATCTCTATAAAAAAAGTTTAGAGGCTAGAAAATTTCCGATTCAGGCCCTGACAGAAATATTGGATCTAAATAAATCTCGAAAAGAACTGATTTCTAAAGCTGAGGCCGCCAAAGCTAAGCAAAACAAACTCAGTCAGGAAATTCCAAAGTTAAAGAAAGCAGGTGAAGACACCACCGAACTGATGAAAACCTTGGGTGTTCTTTCTAGCGAAGTGAAAGCCATGGAGGCTGACGCCTCTAAGGTGGACTTGCAGGTGCAGGACCTTTTATTGCGTATACCCAACCATCTCCATACAAGTGTGCCAATTGGCGAAAGTGAAGCGCATAATAAGATTCTAAAAACTGTTGGCGAACCCAAGGCCTTTACCTTTACAGCGAAAGAGCATTTTGAAATTGGTGAAGCTTTAGATATCATTGATTTTGACCGGGCGGCCAAAGTCACTGGCGCGCGATTTTCATTTTTAAAGGGTGCGGCCGCTCGTCTAGAGCGATCTTTAGTGCAGTTCATGATGGACACTCATGCCAATGCCCATGGCTACACCGAAATGATTCCTCCTTATATCGTAAATTCAAAATCTCTCACCGGTACTGGAAACTTTCCTAAGTTCGTAGAAGATGTTTTTAGTCTGGCCGGTACAGATTACTTTTTAATACCCACGGCGGAAGTTCCGGTTACCAATTATTATGCGGGTGATGTTCTTAACGAAAAGGACTTGCCTCAAAGCTTTTGTGCATTCTCGCCTTGTTTTCGCTCTGAAGCTGGAACCTATGGGCGCGACACCAAGGGCCTCATTCGCCAACATCAATTTAATAAGGTGGAGCTCATGATTTTCGCACACCCCGAGGCGAGCTATGACCTTCATGAAAAGCTCACTTCCGATGCAGAAAAAATTCTCGAAATGTTGGAGCTCCCCTACCGCCGCTCCCTCTTGTGCAGCGGCGACATTGGCTTTGGCTCGGCCAAAACCTTTGACCTTGAAGTGTGGCTGCCCGGTCAAAAGGCATTTCGCGAGATCTCTTCTTGCTCAAATTTTGAAGACTTTCAGGCGCGTCGGGCGAACATTCGCTTTAAATCCTCTCAGGGCAAAATGCAGTTTGTCCACACCATCAACGGCAGCGGCTTGGCAGTTGGCCGAACCCTGGTGAGCATTTTAGAAAACTACCAAGAGGAAGATGGCAGTGTCACAGTGCCTGCAGTTTTGCGACCCTATATGGGTGGTCTCGTTAAAATATCCAATCCAAATTGAGCGCGCTGCATTGCCCTCGCGATTCAATGTTGATGATCGCTGCGCTTTCCACTAGAACCGATAGTGGAGAGCTGGTAGAGCGGTTGAATACACCAGTCTTGAAAACTGGCAGCCCTTCGCGGGGCTCGAGGGTTCGAATCCCTCGCTCTCCGCCAATTGCCCTTGTACTCGAAAATATCGATAGCACATCTCAAAAAACCCATTAAAAAATTAAAGTGTTCAACTTTGTTCAACTTCACGCACCTCCTGCACCCATCTTTCATCATCCCGAACAAGCTTAAGACTCCTATTTTTGTCCTCCATTTTTGCGATCGCGTTCTTAGCTCGTGAACCAAGAATCTTTCCATAGTGCATTGCCATTTTGGAATCTGTCCAGTTGCCCATTTGTTGCAATGCCAAGACATCCCCGGTCTGCTCCAAAAAGCTCGTGGCGCCGCTGTGGCGAAGGCAGTGGGTGCTCCTAAATCGTAGGCCGCATTTCTTGAAGACCTTGTTATAGACATGCTGAATGCGCCTGTACTCCAAAAGCTCACCGGTTTCGGTAAAAACCAAATCACCAGTCTTTGACGGTTCAAGATCTCGCAGCACCTGTAAAACGTCCTCGCGAAGAGGCGAGTTGAAAATCTCACCCGCCTTATTGGTTTTTGTCCCTGGAAGAAGCTTTGCCTTCCCGCCGCTAATTCTTGGCCAAAACACATGTTCAGTTATCACATAATTCCGATTTCTCCAGTCGAGGTTTGACCACTTCATGGCGGCAACCTCACTGACTCGTAAGATCTGCCGAGTTTGAGTCAGTGCTAGCGCCCAGATTGTCGGGTTTTCAAACTTCAAAGCCAAAAGCCAGGTCTCAAGCTCTTCTTCGGTCATAAACTTCGAAATCGACTCACCCTTTTCTTTAAGCCGCGCCAACTGATCATGACGCTTTCGAAACGGACTCACGAGTTTTAGGTCATCGTTGTGTTCAATAGCAAATGCAACAAGCGCCTTGAGCATGCACAACTCCTTGTCGAGTGATTGCCTACTTGGCTGATAGTGTTCAGCAAAGCGAGGTGTTTTCAAAAGGGCTAGCCATTCATCAATGAATTTCGGAGTCAGTTCTGCGAGCGGAATGTGCAAAATGGGCTCAAAAAAGCAAACCTTCTTCTGATAGTACAGCCTGGTACTCTCTCGAAGCGATGGCCACCTGATGGTCTCCCACTGGTTCAGAGCGCGTCCAACAGTGAGGACGCTTGTTCCGGTCAAACTTTCTGCCGTCGGCCCCAAATGTCTGCCAGCTTGCCAATCTTTAGCATCCTGAAGGTGCTGAAACGTTTTCGTCTCTTCGCCTCGACCCCTCTCCCTTCGCGCCAAATACCTACCGCCGCGCGGAGGATCTCCGTATCGCTGTAAGATCTTACTCCAAGCATATATTCGCCTTATGCCGATCGTCGATGCCACGGGCACAATCCGTCTTGGACCCTGGTAAATCCTTGTACTGAATTTTGTGGACTTCAGTTTTAGTTCAAATGTCTTCTCTTTATCGATCATGTCGTCTCCTTTTCAGGTACGCCATGACTTCACTCTCAACGAATCTAACAGATCGACCAATCCGAAAACAAGGAAGCCCCAAATAGAGCATCTTGTTGACATAAGACACGCTTATGGCAAGTTTCTCGGCCAACTGTTTCTTCGTTAAAAAATTCTCACCTATACGATTTTCAAAGAACTCCGCTTCCTTACTATGGCGTGGCGGAAATGTGTACTCTTGACTCATGAAATCCCTCTTTCCGTGAAGACTTTTCGCTCTCGGTGCCCTTGAGTCTGAAAGAATGCCGATTCTCAGATAGAAAACTTGGCACTCTTCGATTTTGGGGTTGTTTAATTAAAGTTCAGATTCATATTCTTCTTCGTAGTCTGGATCGTCACTTTTTTCGGGGTCCGTAAAGTCACGCCAATGAGGTCTATCGGACAACCTCCAGATCCATTCGCCGTTTTGCTTGTCTTTTTCTTTTACGGAAATAATCCCTAAAGCTTTCTTGGCGCGACAAATCGTTCTCTTGCTCACGCCAACATCCTGACAAATGTAATCAATGACTTCCCTTTGAGGCTTAGGACCATTTTTGAGAAAATCCTTCAAGGCATCAGCTGCCTCTTTTTCTGCTGTGATCCCGCTTCTTTTTCGTTCGACGTTTTGATTCAGGAAATCTTCGAGCTTAAATTCAGCCTTTCCAGTCCAAATAACCTTGCCATCAGCTATCTCGTAGCCAAGCGGGTCTCCGAAGGGTGCCAAATTGCTCTTTGTATGGAAGATGGCACGCTTCGATTTATCATTTGGAGAACCCGCAACCATTAAAACTGACCTCGCCGCCGCCGTAAAATCAATAGAGCCAAGACCGCGGTAAATCGCTTGATCTCGACCACCCTTCGTCAAATGCCGAATAATAAGTATTGCGCAATTAAATCTTGCGGCGGCCTCTGCTAACCATGACATAAACTGCCGTGCATGATTTGCTTTGTTAATATCTGCATTGACACTTAAAAATGCAGACAACGGATCCAGAATCACAAGTTCGGGTCTTTGAGTTCTCAGGCCATTTTCGATTGCTTTCTTCCCTTCATCGTCAAGTACGATTGGTATTTTATAGGCAGTGATTTGAGTAAGGTCGGCATCCATTTTTTCAAGTCGGGGGCGAACAGTGTCCCCAAGTCCATCTTCAGTACAAAAGAGAATGATTTTTCCCTGGCTAAACTGGAGTCCATTTGAAAGGAGAGCCCCTGTGCTAATGGCGCTTGCAATTGACAATGTAATAAAACTTTTTCCAAGGCCAGGGTCACCTTCGAGAAAGGTTACCTTTCGGCGAGGAATGAAGGGGGACACTATCCATTCTACATCCTCTCTCTCTACGTCTGCCATGGTCACTAAATTTGAGTCCATGTTCGAAATCGAATATAGACTTGCATCCCGGATTCTTTGATTTATGAACTCATTGCCTCTTTCCAGCAATTCATCGGCCCAATCGATTCCCTTGCTGCCTGGGGCAATTTCAGAAGGAGGAAGGTGATAGTAAACCTTAAGCCCAAGATCCACGCATCTCTCAGCTAGTTCGGTTGCAACTTTTTCTCCCACACCAGATCTATCTTTATCGACCAAAATATGGATCGTTCTGATCTCGGCATGTGGCTGAAAATCTCTGAGATTGTTCGCAGACATGACTGCGATTCCAGCCATTCCTGTCGATTGGCATGCAGCTATCGTTGTCTCAAGACCCTCACCCACAATCATTTCATCACAAATCTTACCAATCAAGCATCCCTTGCCTCCAATCGGCCCTATTGCTTTCTTACAAGGATTTTCCGGAGCTTTGTGGCCGTCACTGGTCAGGTAAATTCGCAATGCTGATTCGATACGAGCCTGAGAATCGTCTGTTTTTTTGCAGAAGGCTACTATGGCAGGGTAAAGCGCCTTCTGCTTTCGGTCCTCAGTAAAATAAGGTAGCCCCCTGTGGAACGCGAGGCTATCAGCGCCTCCGTTGATGAATTCGAAACTTAGACCTCTATGTCCAAAATACTTCTGAGCAGGCGCGGAATCAGCATGATCAAGGGTTATGCACTCGAGGAGTAGGGGTTCAATAATGTTTTCCATTCTTTTACCACAAATCTCTTTTTTTCAGTTCCTGAATCAGCTCATCCTGTGTACATCCCGAAAAACAGTGTACTAGAGGTCTTCCATTTCTTCCTACGCCAATGCTCAGTGATGGCTTGTTGTCTTCATGTGCGGGGCATTTTGCGATCCATCCTTTGCCAGAACGGCGACCTTCAAGATTTTGTGCCAATAAGTCTGCGCTTAAAAGTTGATTTTTTAGCTGTTTTTTCTCAAAATTTCGTCTCTCCATTGCCTACTCCCTTCCTTTCACGTTGTTCGTACGATAGTCGAGAGTGAGAGTTTCGAAGCATAAAATAACTAGATCTATCTGGTCAGGTCCCATGCCTCTTTTGCGTAAGTGGAATCTCATTTTTTTATTAATTTCGGCGTCGCTATGGCATTCGAGAATAAATGCCATTAGCTCGAACAGAGTCCAAACTAGAAGTGAGGGCATTATGGTCAAATTAGAAGGGCGCAAGTGATTCATTGGCCCAAACTCAAGAACCAGCCCCGGAGATCTAAATTTCATTTTTTCATAAAAGTGCCTTTGTACTTCAAAGAAGAATTTTGCGCTCAATGAAAACGAATAGTGGTTGTTGCAACGTACTGAATCCGAATATAGCATGCTCATATTGAGCCTCCATCGAATTCGGTCGCTAAAAGTTCCCGAAGTCTCCCGCTTAATCCTTTGTCGCCCAATGCGTTCAACAGGCGACCACGTAGAAACTGCCAATTGCTTGCTGACCCAAGCTCTTGTTCAACGATATCCATTACTATGCTGCGATAGTAATCCACGATTTGAAGCGCCCGTTCGAGTTCCATCGATTTGTAGTCTGAAGTTTTCATTTTATTTGCCCCTATTACTAGCGGCCAGAGAGCTTATGTGGGCCAATCCCGCCATACCATTCCTAGCCAACTAGAAACAAACGTAGAGCTTGAATTAGTTTTTGAAAACGGACGATTTGAACTTTTTCTTGTTTTTCTCAGCAATTCGTCCGTTTACAAATACGATTCTATCAGTTATTTGCGGGCTTTTTCTTGAAGCGTTGTATTCTCTTTCGTAGGGAGTCTACGTTAAAAGATGCTGGTAGCGAGGGTGGGGTTAGTTCAGGAAATTTCTTGAATAGTTTGTAAAGTGCAGTGGGGCCGCCTAAAGCTTTGGACAATTGGAATAGTAACTCATTGAGGTTTGCTTCTTTAATCTGCGGCTTTTTTGAAAGTTTCTTCAGTGAATCGACAAGCTCTTGGTCGGAGTCCATCGAGGCCGCAAATTTTTCGAAACCTTTAATCTTTATTGGCAAAGATTTAATTGTTTTCAGGAGATTTTGTTTAGAATTTTCAATTTCAAAGATAGTTTCTTGAATGGTCCCGAGGAGTAAATTGTTACTTACTTTGTCCTTAGCATTATTTAAACGGAAATTTGTTACATCAAGTCTCCTTAAAATGTCTTTTAGAGATTTGAGCTCGGATTTAAGAATGCCATTCGCTATGGGTGTTGAAAGCTTAAATTCAATCATTCCGTAGTTTTTCAGAATGTTCCCGACAACTTCAAATACTTCTTTAATCGAAGCTGTATCAATGTCGATTCGGGTAGAATCGCTATTTGATTTTTTCACCCCAACCCTTTCCCAATAAGGCCTACTATCAAATCCCAACCATTCGCTTTAAATAAAGCTATGTTAAGGTAAAAGAGTCCGAGAACTCAACATTAGCTTGGCTCTTACCCGGCTCAATCTGATTGTCTATTTGAAAAACTCAGTAATTTCAACTTTAAGAGCTCTAGCGAGTCTGTCTAAAGTAGGAATCGTTGGAATGTGACGTCCCGATTCCAGACGCTGGTACCAGCGTGGTCCAAATCCAAGCTCACCCATGTATTCCTGGGTCCAGCCCCGCTCTTGCCTCAATCGCCTAATGTTCTTTGAGATCCTTCTTATAAGTCGCCACGTCCGTTCATCAATTTCCATCTTGAGATTTTCAGCCCACGACCTAGTTAGGACCACGACCTCTAAAGGTCGCATTTGTTTCAGCCGACATGGTCACATACTGATATCCATAGGCTTTAAGTGAGATCAAGAATAGAGTGTCTCCGAAAACCTGTTTTGAAAAGGTAGAGAAATGAAGAGCTTTCTAATTATACTGCATCTATTGACAGGATCATTTTACGCATTTGGGCACCTGGCGAATGATGCAGGTGAACCATTAAAAATAGGAAAATGCTATCCCTCGTTTCCCTCCGGTTACTTTGTAATGAAAAAAATAGACAACCAAACCTATGAGCTCAGAGGAAACTCAATGTCTCCCAACGCGATTCTGAAAACAAGGACAATCACTCCTAAAGCTATGGCATTGCTTAGAAAGCTCGGCCCTCTGAATATGAGTTTGAAATTCGGCGGCACAAAGATGATGGAACTTGAGAATGGATTCGAAGCGCCAGTGGACTTATGGGAAGACTGTGACCTGGCCACCGCCTCAATAATTGAAAGAAAAGCTGTTAAAAACGATTCAATGGAAGAAGATGATTACAACAACTGTACCACCGCATGTTATCAAAAATTTGGAAGCAATAAAATTGAAGCACTCCCCTGTTATGACTCTTGCGAAAAAGATTTGGAGTTGGAGGCAGTCAAGCCAAGTGTAGATCAGAAATTAAGGAAATCTGCCAACAGTAACGGCCAAGGCTTACTTGAAACGGAAATTGACAAAGGGTTGGCCAAAAAACAGTCCAAGTTGCAGACTGATGTTGAGTCTTGGCTGGAAACGGCCAGGGAAAAATTTGAAGAAGTTTGCAAAGAATCTTCCCAAGCAGAATGCTTTCTTAAAGCTCAGGAGGCAGTGGCGCGTGGAAACCGCGATGAGGCAATGCTCTTGGCCCTTCACCTTTGTAAAATGGGGGAGATGGGAGATGCAATAGATTCCAAAGACCCTTGTTCATGGCATTCCTTTTCCGGCTTGGAAAGTGGAGAGATAAAGGCGGCATTGATGGAAAAAATATGCAAAGAGGGAAACCGACAAGCTTGTGTAGAGACTGTGAGTTTGACCGGAAAAGAGCAGAGAGACAAGAAGTCCATTATCAAGCGTCAGTTTAAGGTACTTAAAAGCCTTTGTGATATCGATGGCTTCATACCCGCTTGCGGAAAAGCCGGAGGATTGGCAATGAGCTCCAAAATTAAAGTTGAAAAAAAAGAGGCGATCCGTCTATTGGAGAAAGCCTGTGAAGTAAATCACCCATTTTACTGCAGTCTCTTGGCAATTGAACTTGACCAGAACGGCGAATCTGCGAAAGCATCGAAGGCTAGAGCAAAAGCCTGTAAGTTGGACTCTAAGAACTGTAAGTAAATCATTCCTGAACCTCGAAAATTATTTTCTACGGGAGCATTGTGCCAACTTTACCGCTGACTTAGTTAATTGCACATTTGCCACATTTTGTTCCCTGCCGTTGAAAGGTAAAGTCACTATTACTTGAGGTCCTACAGACTTAGTAATATCAGAAATTTCAACTGCTTTTCGCTTGGGATACAAATAGCTCATTAAGTCGATCAAAATCGCCGCTTGCTTGTCGGGAGCAAGTTCTGGCAAAAGCCTGACTAGCCTCTCAGGGACATCAAAATTTAAGGCCTTGAGCGCTTCAAAGAGATTTTGAGTATTCCTATTCGGCGTGCCCTTCTTGCGACCACTATTAGCGAGCTTTTCCTGACCTGGTCGAAATTTTGCCATGCCCTATTTTTCACTACTATAGTGAAATAGTGAAATGTTTTCTATTCAGCAAGCTATCGAATTTCTTATAAGGGGAATGTGAACGGACCATTTTGACAGCGCTGCTAGTTGAAGAGGTCGACAGTTTTCTCCCTGGTCAATGGTCTGTATGGCAAGTCTCAACTACATATTGATGAGTAGAGTATGGCCTAATGCACTTACAAATGCGTTCAGGACTTAATCAACGTCTTTGCATTCCGATAACCTATCAATGAAGGAGTCGTCATGGCAAAAGAAACCAAGCAAGATCGAATCGTTAGAAGTGTAGCAGACCAAGTTACGGAACACCTACATGAATTAAAAGGGCTCGAATCCAGTCAATCCACAAAAGAAATGGATGTCGAGAGGTGGGTACAATCATATCTTAAGAATTGCATGGGTTACGCTCCTTCGGCTGGATATTCTATTCGTGCGCAAGAAACAAAAGGGAAAATGAGACCGGACCTAGTTGTTTTAAAGGGCGATAAGCCAGTATTTGTTGTGGAAGTGAAAAAACTTGGATTCGATTTGTCAAAATCAGATTTTCGATCAGGCAAGATTCAACTTTCAGAATATCTCAATTTAATCGGAAATGTTAGATGGGGAATATTATCAAACGGCACGGAATGGAAGCTCTTTGATTTCTCGCAACCCCAGTATGGGGGCATCGAAGTTTGTTGTTTGGACCTTAGGAGTGACGCTGATGTCATCGATTTATCAAAAAAGGCGATTGAGGAACAGTGCTATGAATTGCTCGATTTCCATGAGTCTGCCTTCGCGACCGAAGCTTGGGATGAACTGTCCCGTGAAGCGCTGGCATTTTCTCCCGAATCTTTAGCTAAAGCGATCTTATCGGCTGACGTTGTCAAATATATCGCAAAACACGTTAGGGGAGAGCACGACTTCAAGGCGAACCATGAAGTTCTAACAGATAAAGTGTATTGGCTTTTAGAGGAAGGCTTAAATGACGCAATTTCTGGGTGGAATGAGGAGAAAGCTGCTGAAATTCAGAAATACGTAAAGGCTCAGAAGCGATCTTCTAGAAGAGCAAAAAGGCGAAAAAAATCAGGAGACTCACCCAACGAAGGAGACAATCAAGGACCTTCGGCAAATTCTCAAGTGAACACTGGTGGTGAAGGATCGGCTGCGTAGGACAGTTCTTCGGTTTTCCGGCGTGGAGATCGTTGCGCACTGGAGTCCGACTTATCCGTCCAGTGTTTTTATTATTCAGCATTCTAGGAAGATAGGAAAAATTTTGAATCACTGGTGTCGTACTGGAATTCGACTTGATATCATCGGGCAGGCACGTTCCCTTTTTTAACGCAATTGACTTCCAAATTGGATCTAAGATACTTATAGGGCTGACCCATCAGCGTGCATCAAGTTTCGGTTAAAGAAGAGGTTATTTAATGTTGCCCATTTTTCTTTTCGTTTTGGCTTCGGCAAATGCAAAAATGGAATTTGCACCGGTTTCGGTACTTGGATCAAATGAAGAGATGAGTGTTCTTGAGATGTCTTGCTCCGGTGAGAAGCCGTTTGCTAATATATCTTGTGACTTTGTTCAAAAATCAATTCGAATCGATGGTGAAGACAATGGTGGGGATCTAAAGGATTTTTCGGACAAAGATATTAAGGATTTCAAAGCAAAAACATGCAAAACTCTTGAGAAAATAGATGCAATGAAAGACTTTCAACTAACTGCGCGCGCTGCTCTTGAACTTCAAATTGCTCCTTTAGAAAAGGCGTGCAAGTGTTTAAGCGAGAAGTTTTCAAAAGAATGTGTGAAAAATTTTATCATCGAAACAGATGCTCTTAAAAAAAGGACCTGCAAGGTTGTGACGAATAAGTTCTCAGTTGATTTCAAGCGAATCTCTGAAAATAAATGGATGAATACTCCGGAACCTAAGGGGCTGTGTAATTTAGTCAACGCTACCACGCTAGAATCAGATGGAAAGTATAAGTGGACTTTCCTTCAGACAAGAATTTCAAGTGACAAAGGTCCACTTTGTCCGTTTCAGGAACTAAAAACGGCAAAATATTCAAATTGGTTCGGAAAAGCGTTTAAGCCAAATTGTGACTTGATTGATTTAGGCTCAATTTTTTGAGGATTATTCGAAGCAATCTAATGAATGGGAAGTCCTCTTTGATGTTGGATACCAACTCGCTACAGCTGTTGTACCGAGATAAAAGCTTATGTGCTGACTTTATTGATAAATTAATTAAATCTCAGGCACTGCTGTTTGTGTCTCCGCTTGTGCTTGAAGAAATGCTCGACTACGATGGGGCGGATCAGGAAATAACAGAGGGGATTTATCAGCAAATGCTTTGGATCAATCAATTGTGGAGCAAGCTATCGGATGCTCTTTTTAAATTTGTCATGATGCCAAAATCTATTTTTGCCGCCGAGTTGAAAGGTGCTGTATTTGAATTTCCCGATGAAACAACTGAAATGGTGTTGCACTATCGGTCAATGTTGAACGACTCGGCTGCAACTCGCAGAATGATCGAATCCCGAGATCCAAAATATAAGTCTGCAACAAAATTCAAAGAAAACATTTTAGAAAGAGATTACCATGCAAAAGCACTTTTTACTGAGGGCATCAAAAATGGAAGATACAACTACACCCCTGCACAATTAAAGAAATTGATATCGTCATATGGGGGTCCAAACGCAGACTCCTTTGCTCTCGAGCCGATGTTGGACCACCTTTCAAAAAATTATGGCTGTCCTTTGGTGAAGGGAAACACATTTCTCAAGCAAAAAAATAGGTACCCTTCTCTCTATTCATGGTCTTGCTTAGCTGAAATAACGGCACATGGAAATTTAATTCCAGATGAAGACGGGTCGCCCATTTCAAAGACACTCAGGTCGGAGAAAGGAAACTGGTACGACAATGCAATTGCGTCATCATGTTCCTACTTTGACCACCTAATATCACGAGATAAGGCTCTGATAGACAAATGCGAACTTCTTCGGAACCTTGGTCACTTGAACTTTAAAACAATATCCTTGGAAAGTTGGTTTTCAGAAACTATTTAGATCCCGCTGGATGTTCGAGGAAAGGCCCCTGCATCAAAGAAACACTTTCCTCAATTCATGCAATTCCCGCAACAGATTCTGTCGTTTGGAGAACTCTAAAAACTTCGAATAGAAAACAGGCCAGATTTGTCCAACTCGCGAATGGCAGGTGGTGCAATTCGGTGAAACTGAGTGTAAGTCATGGCGCACTAAGTGTTTGATAAGTTTCAATTTCGCTAATGATTATGAGGTCTTAAGTTGGACCGTCATTACCCTCGCTCTCCGCCAATTATCGCACAAGAAAATCTCTCGAACCCTGTAACCCATTGAAAATCCAGACCGAATGATCGGATCTCCTCACGCAGCTATTCCTCACATCGCGCAACCCGAGTCGTGTCAGTTGCGGCGCTTCAAATACTACATCGGTAGTTGACGAAAACTACAGATGTAGTATGTTTCGGTCATGTCGAAGAAACTTCCGGGCATTGGCCCACTAGAAATGAAAGTGTTAGGGGCCGTTAGCTCGCAACCCGAATTGTCCGTTAGTGAAATTCAAACCTACTTGAAAAGTGAAGGCCAAGATTTAGCTTACACCACAGTGATGACAGTTCTTGTGAGACTCTATAACAAGGGCCTACTCAAGCGCCGAAAAGAAGGTCGGCAATACCTGTATGAGGTCGCGAAGCAAAAGGATTTATCCCCAACCAAAATCCTCGAAAGGGTAAAGAACTCTCTTTTTGGGTCCGGGAGCCTAAAACCCATTCTGGGGCTTTTGGATTTAGACGATGACTTAACTAAAGATGAGTTAGAAGAGCTTCGTAAGGCCATCGATGACAAGTTGAAGAGGGCGAAAAAGTGACGCCGATCTTCTTTAACCTTTTAACAAATTCAGTTTTTTCAATTTTCTGTGCGCTGGTCGTCCTAGAGTTTTTATCTGGTTGTTTCGAGTGCAAACTGGCCCGGGGAGACTTTTTCTGCTGTCACTTCCCTTTGTAAAAATAGTTTATGATTGCATTCGAGGTCTACCCGCGAACTCAGTTTTATTGTCAGGAGTGGACCCGTTTTCGCTACCCCCCAAACATCAATTGCTACAAATAGGTGCAGGCATCAGTCAGTGGGGACCAATGTTAAATGTCATCCTTTCCGTTCAGAATATGAATGGAAAAGAGTATGCTTCAAGCATTGGCGACTACTTAACCATCTGGCTGAGTCGAGAATTCGGTTCTGAAATTCCAACCATTATTTTGACTGCCGTTATGGCGGTGTCGCTGACACTCCTTTCAATAAGGATATGGAATGGCTTTAAGTTCGAAAGAAAAAGAGCCGAAGATCGCGAGCGAGCGAGACCTCTAAAAATTGAAAAGCTCGGATTTCGAAAAGTTGATATTTATATTTCTGAGGTCTTTTTGGGCACACCCTTCACTGGAGGTGTCCTTCGCCCTTACATTTGCATTCCTAAAGATAGTTTTGAAAAACTAAGAGCTGAAGAATTGACTGCAGTTCTCAGGCATGAATTGGGTCATATTCGGCAATTTGATATATTGGTGACGATGACAATCCAGATTCTGGGGGACCTGTTCTGGTTTGTCCCGGGCTATAGATGGTTGAGTCGAAAGATTGACCGATTGAGAGAAATTGTTGCGGACCAGTGGGCAATAAAAAATGGTGCGGCTCCTGATGCACTTGCTTCTGCACTGGTTACATTAAAAGAGTTACCTGAGACCACCGATAGGTTTGTTCTTTATTCTGCATTTTTTCGCGAAAAATCATTACTTAAAATTCGCGTTGAACGACTCATTGATGCACACATTGAAAGGCCTCCCAGATTGGGCTGGCAGTATAAGTGGGTTCGAATAGGGATGACGTTTTGGATAGCATCGGCAGTCATGCTTACGACCATAGGTGGGAACCACACGACTGCCGAGCTGAAGAACCCAGAGTGGCTCAATAGCTTGCTTCGGATTTTAGGACTCCAATAATGGAGTCTTTTATAACTAAAAATAATACCTTTGTAGTATTAAAAAGGAGGATAAGATGAAAACAAAACTACAACTTATGACCATGGCATTCGCGATTTGTCTAAGCAGCGTTTCTCATGCAAAGACTGTAAGGGCCACAGCAATAAATTCTGATCTTTGGTCACGGCATACAGTGGGCGCGAGCACAGAGCTTATTGTTGAGTTCCGACAAGGCGATGAGCTTCCTGTTACATTCGCTTCGGAGGGAGACTTAATCGAAGCGTCTCAGTCAGGCGTAAGCTATGTAACAGTAAAAAGGAATTTTTGGCTAAAACTCATCGGCAACGATGTGCAAATGAGCCTAGACGGCACTGCCTACAAGCCACTTTCTGATGTCGTAACTGGCAGTTTTTCTGCTAGCTCGGGATCAGGATCAGGATCAGGTGGCGGTCCTACAAATGCGATAAACCTAGTTTTTGCAGCTTACTTAAAGTAATTGGAATCGGGCGCGCAGGGTCACTCCATGAAGTGACCCTGTGTTATTCAACCTTACTTGACTGGCACGTTTGATGTCGTACTATTGGATTGTTAGGGAGTAGTCGATCCGATTTTTCTGTCGGAATAATGTGTCGACATACTGGGCTTAAACCCCGGCACATTTGGAAGAGCTAAAACTTTTCTTGGCGAGACTGACAATGGTGTTTAAACACGCCGTGTCGTCTTGTGTCTAAAAGGTTCAAACAAGGACCAGGGACTTCCGACCTCACGGCAAAGCAAGTGAGGTTTTTATGGAAGCAATAATAAATTCGTTTCTTTTAGTTTTTGTAAGTGAAATGGGCGACAAAACTCAGCTTCTCGCGCTCGTACTCGCGGCGCGATTTCGTAAACCAGTTCCGATTATGCTGGGAATTTTGGTGGCCACTCTTTTGAATCATGCTCTTGCAAGCTACATAGGAACATTCCTTACCTACTACGTATCTGCGGATGTATTGAAATGGATATTAGCGGCGACGTTCATCGGTTTTGGTATATGGCTGTTGATGCCAGATAAAGATGAGGGCTTTCATGATAAACGGGCTTGGGGCCCCTTTGTTACAACAACTATAGCGTTCTTTTTTGCAGAAATGGGCGACAAAACTCAGCTCGCGACAATTGCACTCGGAGCAAAATTTGCCGCACCCGTGATGGTCACAGTAGGAACAACAGCGGGAATGCTAGGCGCCGATGGCCTAGCGGTTATTTTTGGACACAGGTTTACTGAAAAGGTTCCAATGAAACTGGTGCACAGAATTGCGAGCGCGCTGTTTATTCTATTTGGGATCTGGATTTATATGAGTTAACTGGACTTTGTCGTGAGTAATAGTTTCTTCGACACCCAATCAGTGCCGAGCATAAACGCGACGATTGCGCTGATCTCTAACCAATCTCTCAAGTGTAGTGGCGATAACTTTAAAAATGAAAGCGACTGAGACATTTGAATAAATAAGATCGACGACAATACAGTTACAACCGCTAGAAAGTTGGCAATCAACGATCGAAATCCAGTAAGGTAAAATCCAACCCCCGCACTCCAAAATGTCAGTAGAGCCATTACCTTGGCACGCGCATGGCTAGGGTCGGTGCCCTCGCCGATTCCCGATAAGAAACTCCAGCCCATGCCAATCGCCAATCCTAATCCAATAACTGAGATCAGAGCAATCTCGGGTGTCGAAAAAAAGGTTTTCCTATTCCCCGCATACATTTGATTAGACTTAGCTTGTGATTGAAAGGAAAGAAGTGCTGTTGGATGAATAATAAGCTCAAGCCAGACAATATGAACTGGCAGAAATACCAAGGGATAATCCGCCAAAGGAATGATCGCTGCCGTTAACACTAAGGGAATATGAATTAGAAGTAGGTATTCAAAGCTCATCTGCAAGTTCATAAAAAGCTGTCTTCCTTCACGAATTGCATTCACTATAGTTCTAAAATTGTCGTCTCCAAGAATGATGGAAGAAACCTCTTTGGCACTGCGTGTGCCTCGCTCGCCCATAGCAATTCCAATATCGGCGGCTTTAAGGGCCGGCACATCATTCACTCCGTCTCCAGTGACAGCGACAATCTCGCCGGCAGTTTTGAGTGCAGTCACGATTCTCAGCTTTTGAAGTGGAGTGCAGCGGGCAACGACATTGATGTTTTTTAAGAAGTCTGGGTTGTTCTTGAGCCAATCTTCTTCAAACTTCTCTGGATTTTCCTCGGCGGAGGCAACTTGAGGTGACTCGGCCAGACCCGCATCTTTGGCAATTGCTGCAGCTGTTTCTGGATGGTCGCCAGTGATCATTAAGACGCGAATTCCGTTTTCATGGCAGTAGACCATCGCTTCAGCGACCTCTGGTCGGGCCGGATCCTCGAAGGCAAGGAGGCCAAGAAATTTTAAGCCTGAACCAGGTTCCTGATAAGTGGGCGCTGAAGGAACTTCACCATGCGCGCAGCCAATAACTTTGTGTCCTTCTCTAGCCCAAGAAGAAACCCGCTTGCGCCAGGCCGTTCTTTCGTCGGACGAGAGTTGAGATAGCGTCAGGATCAATTCCGGAGCACCTTTTACGCAAACAAGCGATCTCTCATTGGATACTGCTGTGACACCAGTTTCTCGTTTCCGGTCCTCCGTAAATGGTATCGTCTGCAATCTTACCGGATTGTCGAGATTTCGTTGGTCTGCAACTTCATGAATGGCGATATCGACAGGATCTGTATCAGTGCTAGATGCAACCAGAGCAGAGCGAAGAGTCATCTCCTCGGTTGAACCATCACAGACATCAATGTGGGTCAACTTTAGGCTTCCGACCGTAATTGTTCCAGTTTTGTCGGTACAGATATGTGTAATTCGTCCGATGTTCTCGACACTGACAGCTTTTCTTACGAGTGCCCCTTTTTTAGCGAGCCTATATATGCCTACGCCTAAGAAGAATGTGAAAACGACCGGGAACTCTTCTGGGATTGCGGCGACTGCGAGAGTCGCTGCGCTGAGAAGTGCATCAAGCCATCCGTGGCCTTGATAAACACGAATCCCCGCAAGTAAAAGGCAAAACCCGACTGCGACGAAAATCAGAAATTGGACCAATTTACTGATCGACTTCTGCAGCGGAGTGCGCTCGTGAGGCATGCGCGCTACAGATTGAACGATTTCGCCGTAAGAAGTTCGCGAGCCTGTAAATAGCACTCTTAAAAATCCCTCGCCGGTCAGAACGCGTGTTCCGGCATAGCCGAGGGTGTGTGGTGGAATGTTCGACTCTTGTTCGGACACGAAGGTGAAAGGGTGTGCAGACAGGGCCTTCTTGACGATGGGCAATGATTCGCCCGTGAGCACGGACTCGTCGACTTGAACATCTTTGGCGGCTTCAAAGACTCCATCTGCTGGTAACAACAACCCAGATTTTAGAATGACAACGTCACCAGGGACAATCTCCCGCGAATCAATTTGAATTTCCTTTGAATTGCGAACAACCTTGACGGCGGAGCTGAGTTGGCCTTTTAAAGACGCGGTCGAGGCTTGAGTCCGCCAGTGAAGGACTGCGTCCATAAGGAGGAGTGGCAATACCGCAACAAAAAGAGTAATAGCATCACTGATTTCGCCTGTGAAAAGGAAGATAGTTCCGATACCGAGAAGAAACCAGATCATTGGGTCCTTTATAGTATCGATGAAAAGTTCGAACAAAGGATGCCCAGCGACTTCAACGATATCATTAGTGCCATATCGAGTGCGTTGTGCATCGATCTCAG
>CAYMBJ010000003.1:0-118074 GCA_964388665.1 uncultured Pseudobdellovibrionaceae bacterium
ACATTTTGATTTAAAAATCAAAAAATTATGAGTTTTTCAGGAGCCTGCTAATCAACTCTGCGATAAAATAAATAAGGTTGGAGGACCAGGGACTTTATCGATGAGGCAACTCCAGACCCTGGCTTTTGTGCGATGAACTTCAGTGCAGGGGTTGCGCAGCTGTTCAGGCGAGAGACTGGTTCCAATTCATAAAATCCCTGCAGATACTCTGACATGCACGAAAGAGCACGCGGGTGTTGCGACAATTGTTTCATCAGATCTTCAGGGTTAGAAACTGTGCGCATCACTCCATCACCAAAATCAGCGTCGTTGACCTGAGTATTTAAGGGATGAGTTGCAAATACCGTCCCACCGTTTTGGTACAAGGGGCTGTACACTCGCTCTTCAGTTCGAAAGCGTCCCACGCTATCAAACCCCTCGAGCGCAAACCCCAATGGGTTTATGATCTTGTGACAGGAGTTGCAGTTGGTAGCAGCCGTTTTTGTTGAAACTCGCTCACGAGTGGAATGGGACTTCATGTATTCAAGAGTGTCCACCTCAGGAGCCTCAACCAAGTTGTCAGGATCTGGCGGCCCAAGCTTCATGCACAGGAGCCTTTTCATGACTTTGACTCCTCTTAGAATGGGGTGAGACTGAGAATCTCCAGTTGCCAAAAATGGGGTTCGCAGTGGCAAACCAATTTTACCTGGACCCGTGGTCATTGGCTCGCTTGGCCATCGATCACAAACTTCCACCTGGACGCCTTTGCTATTGGTGGTCATTCGGCAGTTGAGCTGCTCTTTTGTGGGTGGCTCGTGCCCGTTGATATAGGCGTTGTAGGTGTTATTGGCAAAAGAAACTTTAGTGGTCATTAAGTTCAGAGAATGTGGCATTGGCCTTAAATAAAAGATAAGAGAGAGTCTGATCGTACTCCCCAAAAACCCACCTTATCTCATCTCTTAGAGAAAGAATCCCGGGAGCTGGATTTTTGAGATAGTCTGAAGGACCACCAATTCCAGGATAGTTTTCCATTCTGGTTTGCAACCAATAGTGCATAAACCTTTTCAATTTTTCTTGATAGGTGGTTACCACTGAAGCTTGCTGAAGATACGCATCAACAATGCTAGAAATCTTACTTAGGTCGCGCAACTCGCCTGCAGCCACCTTTCCTAGGAGAAATGCGTCGGGAGCCTGGTCAGCCAGAAGATAGGAAATTCTGGAAGCCACCTCGTAGTCGGTGATTCGCAATACTCCAGGGGCAACTTCTGTTCCTTCGCTCTCTAGGCGATAAATGGTGTCAGGCGCTGTCGCTAAAAAGAAGACTGCACCATAGAGGCCCTCTTGGGGGCTAACGGCGCTACGAAAGAGTGATCTTAGCTGAGTCTTTTCGGTTTCATTGATGGGCCGGCGATAGGCCAGTTGACCCATCTTGCTGAGCCATGGATCTAGACAGCTGTCCGTGATTGGCAACTGTTTGCCACAGGCACCAAACACCAGCGGCAAGTCTCTTGCTTTAAATAATGTTGCCAAATAATTTCCGACTCGATCAATGGCAGCCAGCTGAATGTCTGTATAGAATGGATAAAAATCGGCAGAACTTTCGATGGGATCATCTTCGGGTATGCTATCCAAAATAAATCTCACAGCGTCGCGAATGCCTGTGGAGTTTGCCCAATCCGGCTGCGTGAATGTGTTTATCAATTGCACTTTGGTAAATCGACTCACGGGTTGTACCACATTGGGATATGGGGACGCGCAGTTGATATCTTGTGGGGGCGGGGGCAAAGAAGGGCCATCGGATATTACAGGACCTGTATTTGTTGAAAGAGCTACGGCAATGGCCTCTAAATCGCTGACGCTCAGTTTTCCAATCAAGGAACTCATGCTGCTTTTGGTATCGATAGCCAGTTGAATTTCAAATCCAAGCTTGTTGAGCACCGTTGAGGTTTCCAAAGGCTTGTGGCAGGCCTGACAGTGTTGAGCATAGAGGAGTTTGCCATACTCGCGCTGTTGCAAAACATTCTCTTGTATAGAGTCTGGCGGTTGCCCAGTTCCCCCAGCCACTGGAGCCCCTTCGCCCACAGAAGCCCCCCCGGTCACAGGGGTTCCAGTGGTGGTTTCAGATTCAGAGCCGGTGCCCTGCGAGGCCAATCCTTTATTAGTATGTGAAGTCGATGCTTGGAAGCCTGTATTTGAACACGCGACCACTCCGATGGAAAGAGCTCCGACCATTAACAATTTGTATAGTATTTTGTAGATCGATTTATTCATATGAATCAATATTACCATTTCAAACTCGCATAATCCCTCCTCAAAAATTGCGCGATAACGATCATTTGATGTCTCAGATTGAGTCACTCAAAATTGGATGGGAGTTCCGGCAGAGTCTCCACAGTCGTATAAAAAAGGGTCAGAATTGAAGCTGCTCCAGGGCTTTGTGGGCTGATTCACTCGCAGTGCCTCCGATATTGTTTCTTGCCTCAGCGGAGTCAAAGAAAGACAGGTTCACATCGAGCTTTTCATTGGCAAGTTCGTGAATTTGCAGTGTGCGATTGTTTGCTTCATGAATCATCGATGCGGTGGTTTTGTATGCGTCCCGAAATGCATGACCCTGTTGCGACAATTGATTGGCAAGATCGGTCGCGAGGACATGACCTTTATTTATGAGATGATTGGCTGCATCTCGATTGCACTGCAATTTTGAAATGAATGGGCTGAATATCCTAAACGACGCAGACAACTGACAATAGGAATAATTCAGCGTGCGCTTAAGCTCATGAAAATCAGTGCCGTAGCTGGGAACAACTGACTTTACGATCAGGCTTGCTTCGTTTGCGCGGGAGATGACCTGGCACATCTTTGCGCGAATAAGCTCTGGGACATCTGGATTTCTTTTGTTTGGCATAATGGAGCTACCTGTAGAAAACTCATTTGGAAGTGTCAAAAGCGCGACAGGAGTCGCGCCCCAATAAATAATCTCTTCAGCCAGTCTCGAAAGGTGGACTGCTAGGATCGAAAAGCTGTTCAATGTATCCAATATAAAATCGCGATCGCCTACTGCATCATAGGAATGCGCAAGAGGCGCCGAAAATCCTAGGTCCTTGGCAAGGGAATGCAAATCAATCGCTAAGTGTGTTCCAGCAAATGCCGCCGCGCCTAATGGGCAGTGAGCGAGACACTCTCTTTGTGAATCCTGAAGTCGCAATTTATCCCTAGACAGAGCGAAACCATGAGCTGACAAAAGGTGACCCAAGCGAACTGGTTGACCAAACTGCAAGTGGGTCATACCAGGCACTAGAATGTCCATCCACTCTTGTGCCTTGTTTTTTATTTTGCTGCCCAAATCTGAAGTCAATCCTTGCATCTCGGTAATAACATCCGATAGATACAATCGCAGAGTAGTCGCCACCAGGTCGTTTCGTGATCTTCCAAGTTGCAGAGTCTTTCCTAGCTCGCCTACACGGTCACAGACAAATCTTTCTATATTCATGTGGATGTCCTCCTCCTCAAGCTTCCAAGGAAAGCTTCCTGCCGACATCATCTGCATAGCAGTTTGTATTGAGTTCAGTAGAACATCGTGCTCTTTGCTATTGAGCAAGTGGGATTCTTTTAAAGCGCGCAACCAAGCGGTTTGCACTCGGATCTCCTGCATATACATGAGCTTGTCCACATCTAGTCCATGTGTAAATTCAAAGAGTTCAGGGCTTGTTGGATTCGAAATTTCCGAGTGAAGGGTTTTCATGAATCACCTCGCTTTGTCATTCCGGCCAACCGGCTGGAGTAATTTGAAAATACACTGAACCCAACCGAGGCCTGATTGAAACCAATTTGATCATTCTCAAAACTAACATGGTCACGATTGTAGAGGCTGTTCGGGCTCTGCCTTTTTGTTACATATATTCTTCCGTTGATGATTCTTAGGCCGATGATGCCATTGAGAGACTGGCAAGCCCGATCAAAAAAGCTCTCCAGCGAGAGCCGAGCTTCTGAAAACCAATAGCCATCATAGATGAGTTGCCCATAGTGTTGAGAGAGTCCACTGGCAAGCTGCGAAAGCCCTTTTCCCCAACAGATTTGCTTCAGTTGTTTGAGAGAAAAATGGAGTATTGTCGCTCCAGGACTTATGTATATACCGCGACTCTTGATTCCATTGATTCTGTCTTCAACTAAGTCCACCCATCCTAAATTGTGTTGAATTCCAACATGATTCAATAGACTAAGCAATGCTTCCGGGGAGTGATCTTTGCCATTCAAGCGAATTGGAAGTCCCTCCTTGAATTCAATTGCTATTTTAGAATCCTCTGATGTACTCAACGTGGCAGTGCCCACTCCAGCCTGAGCGATGACACTTTGTATGTCATACTCGGAATCTATTGATTCCAAGTCAGAGCCTTCCAGTGATGTATGAACGATATTTGAATCTGAGCTGTAGAAGCTCTTTTGTGCAAAGGGAAAAGTTTCTACTTTTGAAAGCAGATAGTCGCGTAGCTCAATTCGTGACTTAAACTGCCATTCTCGCCAAGGCGCAATGATCTCTATTTCTGGATTCAGATAGGACCAGGTCTTTTCGAAACGAAGCATGTCGTTGCCCTTTCCAGTTGCTCCGTGGGCAATGGCGCTAGCACCGTTGGATTTTGCGAGCATGGCAATTCTTTTTGCGATCAACGGACGTGCTATGGCTGTTCCCAATAAGTAGTCTTGTT
Organism: uncultured Pseudobdellovibrionaceae bacterium; assembly: GCA_964388665.1. GTDB lineage: Bacteria > Bdellovibrionota > Bdellovibrionia > Bdellovibrionales > Bdellovibrionaceae > CALCCV01. Next base: position 4,683 of record CAYMBJ010000003.1, read on the forward strand.
GATAGGTTGCGTTTGCACGACACATAGGAAAGACGTATTGACTGACAAATTCTTCCTTGAGATCGACAAATATGAATCTGCTTGCGCCCAGCTTGAGAGCTTGTGCTTGAAGTTCCTCGTGGTGAGGCAAATTTCCTAAATCACAACAGCATGCGATCACCTCTGCATTGTATGTTTCAATGAGCCAAGGAATGATCGCTGATGTATCCAGTCCACCGGAAAATGCCAGGATGATTTTTTTCTTCATGGAAAACCTTTCATTGAGATTGCAGATGTTCATGCAGAAAAAAGTCCATGCAAGCAATGAGATTCTTGCATTTTATGCATTTTTATGCATAAATATGCATCATGCGGAGGCCGTAGTGGATACCAAGCAGAAACGGAAAATGCTCGAAATACTCAGAGGTCTGATTGCTTCTGGCCATGATGGAAATCAAAATCAGATCTGTTTGTATTTGAATAAGAAGGGTTTCAACGTCGCCCAATCTACGGTTTCACGTGCTTTAAAGAAGATCGGTGCCATCAAAGTAACTTCAAAAAATACTGTTCGTTATGAAATTCGTTCGTTGCCGGCCCAACCCAGATACTCTGGGTTCTTGAAAGAGCTGATGATAGACATCTCAGCCAATGAAACACAAATTGTCATCAAAACATCACCCGGATCGGCTTCATTCTTGGCCGGTTTTATAGATCACCATTGCCATCGCGATTCTCTAGGAACTGTGGCTGGCGATGACACGATTCTTGTGGTGCCTCGCTCAGTGAAGACCATTGCTCTCCATCTAACAAATATTAAAGAGTTCATAGAAAAATCTAGTTAAAGGCCGCCCGCGTTTGGTCTGATGAGTTTTAGCCTCAACTCGACTGGCGCACAAATTGCTAGTTTATCATCTTACCGCTATGGTCACAGGCGAATTTTGGTTAAGCGGAAATTGGGGAGATGGGAAAAATGAGTGAACAAAAGGTAAAATACTATGAAAACGCCGAATTGCAAAAACAGAGAGAGTTTTTAAATTTACACACCCACTGTATCTTGTGTAATACCTCTTTGGAACTACAACATATTGTGGAGCGCGACCTTGATGAGGTCCAAGAGATTGCCCATTGTCCCGAATGTGATATTCGCACTCGAGCGAAGACTTTTCGGCTGCAGTGACAAAACTCTGACAGGTGCAGTGTCAAAGTTCGAGCACCGTCAAAAAATTTAAAGCTCTGCTTTATTTTCTAAGGGGTAAGTTTTCACTGTCATGCATCGATTGCGAGTAAAAAGCGAACTCCTAGGACTTAGGTCGCGAATACCAAGATGCGACCCCCGATTGGGAATTAAGGGGCCGGAGACGGAGTCAATCCAGGTATTGATGAAAATATTCTCGCCAAACAATTGCGTTCCAACTTTTGTGGCCTTTACGGCATCTCCCATAATGCAAGTTAAGTTTCCGGAGTTGATCACATTGATCCATTTAGAAAATTCATGCTGATATTTGCATTGATTGAGAGTGATGAGAGGAAAAGCAAAATCTTCACTTTGCAGCTCCGAACAGTATGGCAAATCATAGACAATGATTGGGGTGGCCGCGGCAAGTGCCGATTCGTGGTCGTTTGGTGCGAGCACTTTGGCTCCCTCGGAAATCGCCTGAGTCAGTTTGTTTTTAAAATTTTCTTTTATCTCCTGAGACACGTTCGTGTCTGATGACTTTGTCTTCAACGACTGCAAATGTTTGGAAAAATACTCCTGCCATTGGCCAAAATGTTTCTCCAGACAGAAAACTCTTTGCGCGTTGAATCCACTTCGCGATGAATTCAAAAACAATACATCATTAAGCAATGGAAGATCGGTCTGTTCTGGTAACTCCAGAAGAACGACAGAATTCTTGCCGTTGATGGAAAAGCTGAGATTTTTGCCAAAGCTCAAATTGCAATTTTGCGGCATTTGCATTTGCGGTTGTAAATTTGCAATGACGACTGAGGCAATCGAGGGATGTTGGCGAAGCAGTTCCGAATCGCCAGGGTCAGTCAGACTTAGAACTTGAATCACGGGAGTCTGCTCTTGCCAAAAATCTACCACGAGATTGAAGAGAGGCTGCCACTCCATGGGCACATCTAAAACCACCACATTGCCAGCCAGACATGCCGGAATGATTCGCTCTATGGCTGTCCGAAACAAAAATCCACCAGAAAGTTGGATGGCGACAAGGCCCAAAGAGTCGTATTGATAAGAGCATCCAAGATTTGTCTGAATGATCTTTGCTGACTGTGCAGAGTCAAGGTGCAATTTTGTGAGATTGCTTCCATAATCAAGGGCCCAATCAACTGAGTAGCGCCGCGATTGCAATTTTGAAATCTGCATCACCGTCGACTCCAACGAGGAAATGATCTCTACTTGCTGCGAGCAATGGGCAAGAAAATCTAATAACTGAGAGCAACGATCTAAAGTGTCCGACTGTGACCAAGTTCCGTGCGCCTCTTTGGCCGTGCGAATGGCGCTGACAACATCCGTGGTGGTGTGCGCCGTGGCGGCTTTTAGCTCCGGCAATTCCGATTTCCTTTGTGTATCCAAAATAAAACTCCCGCTTCCGCAAAATGGCAGCCCTTTTTTTAAGGCGTCAGAAAAAGGTCTACCAAATCGACTACGAGCGTTCAAGCAGTTCTGATACCAATTTCGATTCAAGCTTAGACCCTTGTTGGTTGCAACCATCGCCGCTTGCGACGTGCCAGGAGCACGCCTCAGCGTCTCTGGTCTTGCCGCCTCGGTCTAAACTCGAGTTGAGGCTAGTAGGGATAAGAGACCTTAAAGGGCTCTTGATCTTTTGGAATCCAATCTCCATAAAATTGCAGACTGCGCGTGCCAGGAGAGTAGTCCCAGCCATTTTTTTGGCTTCGCGGGACTTGGGTTCCTCTCATTTCAACGACAATCTTAGAAATGTCCTTTGGTGTTTTGAGTAAAGCAAATTTCAGTGTCCGACTGATGATGTATTTTGAGAGAAACTGCAAACTTTTGCTAAAGTCTGTGCAGAGATTGAGGTTCACCCCACCGGCGCTCGCGACCAGTTCAAAATAACGTTTACCAATCTTGCGCTTTTTACCGCCGAGCTCTTTGCGGCAGGCTTCGTCTAAAACGGCTATGCTGTGCACGCTGACTTTATCTGCAGATCCCTTGTAGCCAATAAGGGCTTTATAGTATTTTTTAGGGTCATGCAAGTTGGGATCTGTGTACGGATTGTAACTCATGTCCGCCCAATACTCTTCATCATGGCTTAAGTCGTCTTCATCGCTCACGATGATCACTGCAAGATGTGCATCGGATCTAGATAGGGCGCTGTTCCTGCCATCGCCCAGCGTAGTCAGTAGGGATTGGAAAGCGCGTTCATCACTGTGGCCAGACTCTCCTTGGAGAATGTTCTTCATAAAATTGGTTTTCAGATCTGCTGTACGATTGGAAAGAATCGATAGACCGGACTCGCCTTTGACCCCACCTTTGCGGAGCAAGCTCAGATCACGATCTGCGCGGAACTTCACGCGATAGGCATCTGTGGTGGTCACGCCCATTTGAAAGTCATAGTTGAGCGCATTGAAATTCTGTATAAAGGCATCAAAGCTGTCAGCAAGTTTCTGTTGTGAACTCTGCATCGTCGTTGAGTTGTCGATGACCCAAAGAATATCAATCTTTTGTCCGTCAGCTTTGCCATAGAGTGTTTCCTTTTGCCAGTTCTCGCCCGTCGGTGTCGGTGTTGGCACTGGTGTCGGCACTGGTGTTGGTACGGGTGTTGGCACTGGTGTTGGCACTGGTGTCGGCACTGGTGTCGGCACTGGTGTCGGCACTGGTGTCGGTACCGGTGTTGGTACCGGTGTTGGTACCGGTGTTGGAGTATTTGTTAGAATTGAATCCTTTTTCTCGACCTCGTCAAATCTGACTTTTGTGCATGCGGTAGTGCCAAAAATAAACGCGCACAATAGCAATACCTGATAACCCAACCTTAAACCCATGACCAACCTCCTGAGGACTTATACCCGTTCCAGTTAATCCGTATACCTTCGTTGCTCAATCGGTCGGCTTGTGCGGCCTACGGGGAGTGGGCCTCCGCGCCTCTCTCAATCGCACCTCGGTCTACGAATTAAATTGGAACTGGTATTAGATCGGTGGTCTTGCAAATTACTAAAGGCCGAGAGGAATTTCTTAACAAATTTATTTGGTTCGAAATCTTTCGTCGATATCCTCTACAAAGTTACACATCGATCCGCAAAAGGTCCTGTCGATTACTTTTGCAAAAAGTCTTGGAAAGGCTTGTTAGGTGAGGATTGTATGAAGCTTGTAGGCGGCTTTTCTATGCCGATTTTATATTGATGTCGTCAACAAATCGTAGTGTGACCGAGAACCCTTTGTTTGGCGTCGAATCAAATTTCATGTCGCTGCCAAGGTCGTCTGCGATCTCTTTGACTGTAGCCAATCCCAGGCCGCGGCCGCTGATGGGGGTGGTTGAGTTCAGTATACTAAAGCCTTTTGAAATGATGAGTGACTGAATCAATTTTTCAAGTTGCTCGCCATTGGACTGCTCAAAGGAGGCATCGATGAGCCCAAGATTCTTCCCTCTGGCTAAGACGCGTGCCACTTCTATGCCTCGACCATCATCGGAATAGACAAAATTGATTTCGCCTAATGAGTTTCTAAAAAAATTGAGCTTGACTAAACCATTGGGATTCTTACCCTTGGCAATTCGATCGGCGGGTTCCTCGATTCCGTGTGTGAGTGAGTTAAGAATGAGATGCTGAGCAATCTTTTGAATCGCAGTGAAAGTTTTCTCGGTCTGAATCAATTCAACGCCAGACATTTCTAGGCAAACGCCTTTTCCCAGTGACATACAAAGCTTTTGCACTTGATCAGCAAACTCATCTGAATTCAAAGGCGCAGCAGAGATTCTGAGCTTGCCAACAACCTTTCTAGCTGTTCGCAGCTTATCTGTAAGGTACAGTCTCTCTTCCTTGGTAAAGGTCCTTTCGCTGCGATTCACTTTTCGCTCCAGATACATCTCTATATATTCACAATTGGAGGCCAATTCTTTGTAATGAGGGGAAAATAGAAAATTCCCTTTTAGTGTGTGTATAAGACTATAAAACTTATAGACTCGATCAAAGTGAGTGTCGAAGTGTCTAGCTGGTCCTGGTGTCTTACGCAAGAGGCTCTGAAGCTCCAGATAGATCTTTTCGTATTCATTTAGAATCAGCTCGTTCAGTTGAGATCGACTTAAATTATCCATAAAAAGGTTATCGGGATATTGTCGGGATATTAGAGATCCAGAAAAAAAGAAAGGGCAATCAATTCTGATTGCCCTTTGATACCTTGGCGAAGATGAATGTTCTCACACCTCACCGTCAATATTCATTATACTAAAGGGTTGGCCTAAGAGGCAAACACCTCCGCCTTGGTACTGTCGCTATTATTCATACGCACCACCTCCTATCCAGTTCCCAGAGGAACTTGAAATCCATACTAGACAGAAAGCGAGAGAATGAAAAGACAAAAGTTATTTACCCGTCCATAACAAAAACTTTGACTGATCAGTACGTCAAATCTCTGACAAAAGATCGACACTGATGGCGGGTCCCGCCACGTGAAGATTTCTTCAAATGCGATACCGAATCGTTGGGCAGCAAATGATCCATGCCGAGAAGCTCTCCTTAGACGAAAGTATTTATGGCATCGCCCTTGCTTCATTTTAGATTAGCATCCACAGAGTCAAAAATATGGAGGGCGAGTGGCAGAAGAAAAAGCAGCACCAGCAGAAGTAAGTCCAGCACCGGCCGCGCCCAGCGCAGGACCTAAGCCGATCCTATTGATAGCACTTTTGTTAGTAAATATGATTGTTCTGGGAGGCGTTGCCTTTATGCTTTTCAAGAGCCGACAAACCGAAAGCAGCCAACCTAAATTGGAGCATGTTATTCGTGGCGAAGACGAAGCTCTCAAGATGGAGGCCCATGAGGACAAAGAATTTGTTGGTAAAGTGGTTCCACTCGAGACATTTGTTATCAATTTGGCCAATTCAAAAGGGCGAAAAGTGGCGAAGATTAACATTGAATTGGAACTATTTGACAATGAAGGTCAAAGCGTTGCCGACGAAATTGATAAACGCAAAGCACAAGTGAGAGACATGATACTGATCATTTTGTCCAGCAAATCCTATGACGAAGTTTCGAATCGAGACGGGAAAGATGAACTTAGAACTGAGATTAAAGACAATCTCAATTCATTTCTAAATAATGGCAAAATCACCAACGTGTTCTTCACCGAGTTTATTTACAATTAGTGGAGTAAAATAGATGAATCAGGTATTATCTCAAAGTGAAGTCGACGCCCTCCTCGCCGCAGTATCGGATGGTGATAGTGGTCAACCAGAAGCTCCTCGTGGAAAGGACCTTGGTTCTACTAAGCTTCAAGACCAAAAAAATGTCATAGTTTATGACTTCACTTCGCAAGATCGAATTATTCGCGGGCGACTTCCACAGCTAGAGGTGATTTATGAGCGCTTTATGCGCGCCTTTCGCGTTTCGCTCTCTTCAGCCCTTCGTAAAATTGCATCACTTTCTCTGACATCTACTGAATTTTTAAAGTTTGGTGAATTCATCAATACCCTACCCATGCCGACGTGTATGTCTGTATTGCGTTTTGGAAATTTGCGTGGATCAGCCCTTCTTGTGATTGAGAGCAAGCTGGCCTATGCTCTTGTGGATTCCTTTTTTGGTGGTGCGGACCGACCCTATACCAAAATCGAGGGCAAAGATTTTACACCCATTGAACTTTCGATCGTTCGTAAAGTTGTTGAATTGGGGATTGCTGATCTTGAGAACGCCTGGGCCAGTGTTGAGAAGATTGGTTGTAGCTTTGTTCGAACTGAAGTGAATCCCCAGTTCGTAGGTATAGTTCCGCCCACGGACGTGGTGATTGCCTCCACTTTTGATGTTGAATTGGAAAATGCCACTGGCACCATTTCAATGGTGATTCCCTATGCGACCATTGAGCCCATAAAGCAAAAGTTGTCGACTGGATTTCAGGTGGAGTCCGATCAAACCGACAAGCGCTTGTGGACTTCAATTATTAAGGAGCAGTTAATGGAAACCTCCTTAGAGCTAAAAGTAAATCTTGGCGAGACTGAGATTTTATTGCGGGACCTTATGGACCTCAAAGTAGGCGACATTTTGCCATTGAACCAGGATGCCACGGGCGAGTTTGATATTCAGGTAGAAAATGTTAAAAAATTTAAGGGCTACAACGGAATTCACCATGGATCCGTCGCCATGCAAATTACGAGAATGATCGAGAAGTAGGAGGAGCTTCATGGGAGACGCACTAGAGGACTTAGCAGAGAAGCTAGCTAAAGAAGCTGGTGACTCAGGCATCGGAAGTCCCCCGGGGGATGATGAGGGAGAAGTTCCCGAGGCACCCGATAGTGGGGATGAAGAGCAGAGTGATCGCAATTTAAAGTTGATATTGGACATTCCGTTGAAAGTGACGGTGGAGCTAGGTCGCACCAAAATGCTGGTCAGTGAGCTCTTGAATCTGACTCAAGGAAGTGTGATTGAACTTTCGAAGTTGGCTGGAGAGCCAATGGAGGTCTTGGTCAATGACAAGCTGATTGCTCGCGGCGAAGCCGTTGTGGTTAACGAGAAGTTTGGCGTGCGTTTGACAGATATCATCTCTCCGCAAGAACGCGTAGAGCAGTTGGGTTAGGTCACTAGAAGAAATTTTAGAAAAGTGGCTCATGAGGGGTCACTGCGATCGGAAAGGAATTTCAGGATGAAATTTTTATCGATGCTTTTGCTATTTGCAATCAGCTCAGTAGCCCTGCCTCTGATGGCGGTTGAAGACATTGCGACGTCGGAGTTGAATGACCTCGACAAATCGGCTGTTGAGAGACCGCAAGTGGAGTCCGAGTTGGCTGCTGACATCAATAGTGCATTGGCCACTGACCTTGAATTGTCCAACGGCCTTTCAGGAGTAGAGATTCAAAAGTATCACGAGACCTTATTGGCCAAAGTGGAGCCTAGTCGCGCGCCAACGGATGATTCCAAAGAGATCTCCGTAGAAAAATCCAACGAAAAATCTGCCGAAAGATCTGCCGATGCGCAAGTCGACGAATTGACGGCTGGTGCCTCGGAAGCCGATCAGGCCCTCATTGTGCCGACACCCATAAAGACGAGCGACTCCAGCGAAAATCCCTTCTATCGACTCATTTTTCTTGGTGTGTTCGGTCTATTTGCCGCCATTGCAGGATATTTGTATCTGCGCAAAAAGCAGAGGCAAATGGGCGTAAAGGCGAGTGACATCAAAATACTTAGCCAGACCTATTTGGGACCCAAGAAAAGCGTCGCTATACTTCGTGTTGCCGGAGAAAGCATTCTGATAGGCATCACGGATTCCAATATCAATCTGATCAAGTCACTGAGTCTATTGGATGAAGAGATACCTAGCGAAACACCAAAGAAATTCAATTCTATATTCAAGGGTGCCGCCGAAGACGAAACTGATGACGGAGCTGGCGATAGCTACAATCAGCGCGCTTTGTTGGACGAAGAAGAAGACGCATTTGAGTACAATGGTCTGCAAGGCGCAGTTGTAAATAAGATCAAACGCCTCAAAGAGATTGGCAGTCGATGAAAACCCCACTCTCGCGCGAGAATAAACTTCTGCGAAAGATTCTTTTAGTGGTGGCGGCCTTGCCCATCGTGCTGTGGTCCTGTGGGGCTCTTGCCCAAGTGGCACTCCCGACGTTGAATTTGGGATTTAAAAATGCAGACAGTCCTGATGAGGTTGTAAGCGTTATTAAATTGGTCATTATCCTCACAATATTAACTTTGGCGCCAGCCATACTCATTCTCATGACCAGTTTTACCCGCATCATTATTGTATTTTCCTTTTTGCGGCAGGCCATCGGTGTGCAACAGATGCCACCCAATCAACTCTTGGTAGGTCTTGCCCTCTTTCTGACCCTCTTTGTAATGGCCCCGGTGTTTGAGAAAATGAACACGGAAGCGATTCGACCCTATCTGTCGGGTTCGATGAAGCAAGAGGTTGCTCTGGAAAAAGCGCTTTTGCCGCTTCGAGGTTTCATGTTCAATCAGACCCGCCCAGATGATCTCAGTCTATTTCTGAAATTGGGACGTGTGCTAGAGACAAAGACTCGCGCCGATGTTCCCACAACTGTATTGATCCCGGCCTTTATCATTTCTGAAGTGAAGACCGCATTCATGATCGGATTTGTAATCTTTCTGCCATTTCTAATTATTGATATTGTGGTCGCCTCTGTCTTAATGGCGATGGGGATGATGATGTTGCCACCGGTGATTGTGGCTTTGCCATTTAAGATTTTGATTTTTATTTTGGTCGATGGATGGTCGCTGTTGGTTGGATCTGTGGTTAAGAGTTTTGGCTAGACGGAAAAATTTCGGGAAACCTAAACAATCGTAGTACCAAAGAGACTGAGGGGAATATGACTGAACAGTTGGTGATGGAGCTAGGAAGAGAGGCGATAAAAACAACAGCCATGCTGGCCGCACCACTGTTGATGAGCTCGCTGGTTGTGGGTCTGGTGGTCAGTATCGTTCAGGCCCTGACGCAAATCAACGAGGCCACTCTCTCGTTCATACCCAAGTTGATCATCCTAGGGGTGGTGCTTCTTTTAGGTGGTCCTTGGATGTTAGATACGATGACCAATTACACAACGAATCTTTTTGAAAATATTTCTACGATGGTGAGGGAATAGCGCGTGCTGGAACTCTTTAAAGCGGATCCGCAAATTATCTTGGGATTTTCTTTGGTACTTTGCCGAGTCACCGCCTTCTTTTTTGCAAGCGCTCTGTTTTCTCTGACAAATCTCTCAATGAGTCTCCGCGTACTATTGAGTTTGTTGATGACGATGATAATCTTTCCCATTGTAATGAGCGAATTTCAGTCCAAAAGCGGTGGCTTTGTAACCTGGACCGACTTCGAATACATTTTTGCAATGGTTGCTGAGGTGATGAAGGGTCTAGTGTTGGGCTTTATCACACGGCTTTTCTTTTTTGTCTGTGCTTCGTTTGGAGAGTTTCTGTCTCTGAGCATGGGGTTGAATTCAAGTCAGCTCTTTAACCCGGCGATGGGATCGCAAGGTAGCTCGATGGAGCAATTTGTTGGTATTTTGGGAACGATGTTCTTCTTGGCCCTCAATGGGCACCACTATCTTGTGAATTATTTGGTCGAATCCTTTTCAACGTGGAACGTGCAGTCTGGATTTAGCGGTCTAGGGAATCTTGGCAATGTCGTTACTAGTGCAGGTGAATTGATTTGGTTGGCGGTGAAGTTGTGTTCACCCGTGATGATAGCGCTGCTCCTGGTTCAACTATCAATGGGTGTTTTGGGTCGAGCGGTGCCTCAGTTGAATGTTCTTGTTGCCAGTTTTCCTGTGACGATCATGCTCGGATTTATGATGCTCATTTTGGTGTTTCCGATGGTGGTGGGAGAATGGCACAACGTGCTCGACTGGTCAATGCGGGAGGCCTATTCCGTTTTGCGTGCGCACAAGTAATGTTCATCATATTGGCGATTAAAAATTAGCGATTGAAAGAGAGTCCATGTCAGACGATAAGGGTGAAAAAACAGAACAGGCAACGGATGCTCGCCGCGAAGAGTTTCGCAAGCAGGGCCAGGTCGCGCAAACGCGTGAGCTGGCAACGGCGTTGTCATTGTTGGTTTCCTCTGGCGCCATTTTCATGCTTAGCTCATTCTTCTTTGACCAGTTGCAAACTCTATTCAATGCCACCTTTGGTTTGCAAATGCTAGAGTGGATTCACGGCAACCGACCTGCTGAAGCGCTTATGTTCGGCGGTCTTCGCTTAGCGATGACCATGGCGCCCGTTCTATTGATAACGGCCATCGTTTCTATTTCGTCGACACTGATTCAGGTGGGCTTTCTGGATGTCGAGGATGCCTTGGCCCCGAATTTTGAGCGCATCAGTCCTGCCGCTGGATTTAAGCGTCTGTTTTCGATTCGCTCTCTGTCAGAAGGCATAAAGTCCATACTTAAATTTTCTATCTTGGGAATGGTGGTTTTGCTGATTCTCAAGGGCGAAGTTCACAAATTTCCAAGTTTGCTAGATGGTAGTCCTCAGTATCTGCTCAACTTTATGGGTGGAATTGTTGGCAAGCTTTTGTTTGGACTGGGGATATCTATGCTGGTGATTGCTGGCTTTGACTACTTCTTTTTGCGCTGGGATATCGAGCAAAAAATGATGATGTCTAAACAAGAAGTCAAAGATGAGACCAAGCAGCGAGAGGGTGATCCTATGATCAAAGCCCGCGTTCGTCGCTTGCAGCGTGCTGCCGCAAACCGCCGCATGATGGAAGCTGTGCCGAAGGCCAGTGTTGTCGTAACCAACCCCACGCACATTGCGGTGGCCCTTAAGTATGATGATTCGTTGCCGGCTCCGCAGTTGCTGGCAAAAGGGGGCGATCTGATCGCCGAAAAAATTAAGCAAATTGCACGCGAGAATGGAATTCCAATTATAGAGAACAAGCCGTTGGCACGAACAATTTTTAAAACTTTGAAAATTGGCCAGGTGATACCTCGGGAGCTCTTTGTGGCCGTGGCAGAAGTTCTCTCAGTGGTTTACAAGATGAAAAGAAGAAGGACTAAATAGTGATGGACCAGCTGTTTTTCTTTATTCGTAGATTTGAATTTCTAACTAAAAACTCCGATCTCTTTGTTGCGCTCGGGATGTTGCTCATTTTATCGGTGATGATCATCCCCCTGCCTCCCTTTGTTTTAGACATGGCTCTGAGTATGTCATTGGCTTTGGGGATACTGATCTTGTTGATAGCTATTTATATTAACAAGAGTCTAGAATTCACCTCCTTTCCATCGCTGTTATTGATCACAACGCTCTTTCGATTGTCGCTTAACGTGGCAACGACCCGTTTGATTCTGACACATGGCCATGAGGGAGCGGGAGCCGCAGGACATGTGATTGAGGCATTCGGTAACTTTGTTGTTGGTAACAACTACGTCATTGGATTTATTGTTTTCTTAATCTTGATTGTGATCAACTTTATCGTGATCACCAAAGGTTCCGGTCGCGTGGCCGAAGTGGCCGCCCGATTTACCTTGGATGCTATGCCTGGAAAGCAGATGGCCATCGACGCAGACTTAAATGCGGGCCTGATCAATGAAAACGAAGCTCGGCGGCGCCGCAAAGAGATTGAACAAGAGGCGGATTTTTACGGAGCCATGGATGGTGCCTCAAAATTCGTACGTGGTGATGCCATTGCCGGTATCATCATCACGATCATTAATATTGTTGGCGGACTTCTGATTGGAGTTCTCCAAAAGGATCTCAGTCTGGCTACGGCAGCACAGTACTACACGATGCTTACCATTGGTGATGGGTTGCTCGCGCAAATTCCCGCTTTGATTATATCTACGGCTGCCGGTACGATTGTCACCCGTAGTGGCAGCGGTGAAGTCAATATGGGGGCAGAGCTCACTAAGCAACTGTTGATGAATCCGCGCGCTCTGTACATCGCTGGCGGGGTGCTGGGGCTGTTTGCCTTGGTTCCTGGTCTGCCCACTTTGCCCTTCTTGCTCATTGCCTGTTTCTTTTCAGGAACGGCATGGATTGTGAGCCGCTATCGTCAAGAAGAAGTCACGGAAGAGCGCAAGAGAACAGAGGCTGCCGCTGCGGCTCCCAAAAAAGAGAATATTGAAAGTCTGTTGCCGCTAGATCTTGTCGAATTGGAAGTGGGCTATGGCTTGATTGGTGTTGTCGAAAACAGTCAGTCTGGCGATCTCCTTGAACGCATTGTTGGCATTCGCAAACAGTTTGCTATGGATTTAGGTATCATCGTTCCGAGCATTCACATTCGCGACAATCTTCAATTGGAACCCGGTGAATATCGTCTGATGATCAAGGGCAATAAAGTGGGTGGAGGCATTTTGAAAGCAGACTACTTATTGGCAATGGACCCAGGAAACACGACTGAAATCGTTGAAGGCATTCCCACCAAAGAGCCCGCCTTTGGCTTGGATGCTCTGTGGATTCACCCATCTCGCAAAGACCAAGCCGAGATGGCCGGCTACACAGTGGTTGACTTGCCAACTGTGATGGCGACTCACCTTACAGAGATCATTCGCTCGCATGCTGCGGAACTTCTGGGGCGCCAAGAGGTGGCGGCGTTGGTTGAGAACTTCAAGAAGACCAATCCTAAAGTGGTTGAAGAGCTCATTCCTGATGTTCTCACTCTGGGTTCAGTGGTTAAGGTCATGCAGAATCTTTTGCGTGAACAGGTGTCCATACGCGACATGCTGACCATTTTTGAAACGCTAGCTGATGAGGCCCATAAAACGAAAGACCTCGAAGTGTTGACGGAGGCAGTTCGCAAAAACCTATCGCGCTCCATCACGGCTAAATACATCACCGAAGAGGGCGAGGTGGCAGTGATGACCTTGCATCCTGTGATCGAAGAGTTGATTTCAAATTCGCTCTTGCAGACAGAACAGGGCGTGCAGTTGGCGATGGACCCTCAGACCGCTCACCGACTGGTTAACGAAGTGGCCAAGCAGGTCGAGCGTCATCCTGAGATTGCTGGACAACCATTGATCCTAACGAGTCCAACGGCTCGTCGGCATTTGTACAAATTGGTGTCGCGATTTATTCCGCAGATTATAGTGCTGTCACACAATGAACTCTCTTCGGAAGCCCGTGTTAGATCTGTTTCACTTGTGGAGTTAAGAAATGCTAGTTAAAAAGTTTGAAGCAAAAACCATGAAGGACGCGCTTGAGATGGTCAAGAAGCAGCTGGGTCCTGACGCGGTCATCATGGCGGTAAAGGATCACCGAAAGCGATTTGGTCTGGGCGGCGAAGGCAGTGTTGAGATCACTGCGGCCGTTTCTGAAACTTCGATTCGCAAAAAGGAATTCGCAGAAACAAAAATTCGCGAATCTGAGCGCGAAAAATTTCGCTCGACTTCTGTAGCCAACCAAAAGCAGTTTATCGAGAGAGCCGTAAAGAATCAGTTTCAACGAACAGAAAAAGAGGCGGCTTTGGCTGCTGCTCCCATTCGCGCTGCCATTCAGAGGCCGCGCGAAATGACACAGACACGTTACGCCGACATCGAAGACGATGTTAGCGTCAGCCCTTCGAAGTCTTCTCAGTCGTTGGGGCAATTCCATTCGAACTATTCGGCAATTCCCAAACCACAAGTACCTGCTCAGGCTCCGACACGATCGCTGCAAAAGAATTCACTCAGAGTGCCGGCAACAATTGAATCTGCTGAGCAAAGAATCAAGAATGCCGCAAAGCGGGCGCGAGATCTATTTGAGTCCACCCAGTCGCAGGGGCCCGTTAAACGAATCATTGCGGGGGCCATGACTCATGAGTTTTTGCCAGATAGTAGCAAAGAGACGCCCAGACCAAATTTGGTCAGTCAGAGTCGCCCGGAAAACAGTCGACAGACTCAGAGTGAGTTTGAAAGCCTGAAGGGCGAAATCTTGCAATTGAAAAAATTGGTTTCAGATGTTCATTCCAGTGCGCAAACTCTACGAACATATCCTGGCAGTGAGTTTGGCTTGCCATTTGATCTCAGTAGAACCTTTGCCAAATTGAGAGGAGAAGGTTTGATGGAAGACATCGTCGTGGCCCTTTTGCAAAAGGCTGCAGAGGAGATTCCATCTTTGAAATTGCGAAAAAAGCCGATCGTCGAAGGTTGGATAGCAGTGCAGTTGCTCAATTCAATTCAAGTGGTGCCAAAGGGCTCCGACGCAAAGATTCAAGTTTTCCTGGGTTCAAAGGGTTCAGGAAAAACGAGCCAATTGATAAAGATGGCTGCGCACAAGCTCCTACAAGAAAAAAAGAAGATTTTGATTTTAACAGCTGACACTTTCAAGATTGGCGCCTCTGAGCAAATGAAAATCTATTCGCAGATATTGAATGTGCCCTTTCAAGTCATTCGTCAACCGTCAGATTGGAATGTCATCAGTAAAATTCTTGATCGAATTGACCATGTGTACATCGACACTCCGGGAATCAATCCAAAAAATGCTTCCGAAATTCAGTTTCTCAGTGACATATTGCCGCCACGTGAACTTTCCTGTCAGCGCCACTTCGTCTCCCCAGTTTCTCTTAAGGACGAAATGATATTGGATACTTTAAAGCGATTGGAACCATTGAAAATTGCGGATTTGGTATTCACTAGCTTGGATGAGGCCAATCACTACGGAACGATCTACAATGTAATGGAGAGGTCAGGATTGCCACTCCACTCTTTTGGTACGGGCCCCAGGGTCCCCGAGGATTTCGAAATTGCCTCTAAAGAGCGACTGTTAGATCTCATTTTAAAATTCACTCAAAGCCAGGAAAAGGAATCAGCCACATGACAAAAACAGTTAGTATCACTTCAGGAAAAGGCGGCGTCGGCAAGACCACATTTGTGGTGGGTATTGCCCAGAGCCTGTCTCAAATTGGCAAGCGGACACTGATCGTCGACGGCGATTTGGGAATGGCAAATTGCGATATTCACCTAGGAGTTCGTTGTGATAGAAATCTCCACGACGTTGTCCGCGGCGACTGTTCGCTTGCAGAAATCATCACTGATGTAGATGACAATCTGTCCGTCGTCTCGGGGGGCAGTGGAATTTACGAGTTGGGACATCTCAATGCCTTTGAAAGGCGAACCATTGTAGACGAGCTTGAAACTGTCATCAAAGCCTACGACCTGGTTTTGATTGATACATCTCCTGGTTTGCATGAAAACGTTTTGTACATGAACGCCAATGCTGCATTGAACTTGGTCATCATTACGCCGGATCCCTCCAGCTTTACAGATGCTTACGCGTTGATTAAGGTGCTGCATCAACGGTACAGCGTAAAGTCCTTTGTTGTGGCAGTGAATATGGTGAAGTCCGATATAGAAGGAGTCAGTCTCTTTGAGAAATTTTATGATGTTGCTCGAAAATTTCTAAATTTACGATTAAACTATATTGGATGCCTTCATGAGTCCAGTGAGATCAGAAAGTATCAAATTGAGAAAATGAAACGTACAGATATTGGTCGCGAACTTCCTCAGTTAGCTAAGTACACTGACATTGGTCTGGCTTTGATGCCAGAGATCGACCGGCTCAATCAAAGGTCTGATTTTGCGGTCTGGAAAGAGGTTTCTGGTATGGCATGAGAACTTCAATTTGAAGTTCTTTTGGCAGCAGTGTTACACTTATGGAGTGTTGGGGGATACAGATGGCTAAAAATTCTGCCTTGTTGAAAAAGTACAAGGAGGAACCTAAAAAGTTCAATCCTAAAAAGAACCGCGATAAATTGATTCAAGAATATGCACCCTTGATCAAATTCATTGCGCAGAAGATAGTCGTGCGTTTACCACCCAACATTGAACTGGATGATTTGATTTCTGCAGGTGTCATTGGCCTTATGGATGCCATTGACAAGTACGACCCGACTCGAGACAACAAATTCAAGACCTATGCGGAATTTCGTATTCGCGGCGCCATTTTGGATGAACTTCGTTCGCAAGACTGGGTCCCGCGCTCCATTCGTGACAAATCCAAGCACCTTGATCGTACCATTGCCAATCTTGAGGCGGAACTTAAGAGATCACCAACTGACGAAGAGATCTCCACAGCGTTGAATCTTACAATCATTGAGTTTCATGAATTGGTGAATCAGGTTCGTCCTGTCAGCTTACTTTCAATAGATGATGCTCAGACCCTCAGTCAGTCTGACAAGAAGTCCATCTTGAACGTGCTAGAGGGGTCAAAGCTTGCCAGTCCATTCAATCAGCTGAATATCAAGACTGTAAAAGAAGTTGTGGCAAAGGCCATTGAAGAGCTTCCAGAGCGGCAGCGTTTGGTGCTTTCACTGTATTATTATGAGGACCTCAATTTGAAGGAGATTGGTCAAGTCTTGCAAGTGACAGAGAGTCGTGTTTCACAACTCCATGCTCAAGCCGTGACTCGACTGCGTGCCAAGTTGGCGCAAACCCTTGAGGCCACAGAACTTGACCTCACTTAAAACAGCAAAATTTGTGATTTTAGATCTGCGGAGCTGGACTTGTTCCATGACTGTTAAATCTATTGATGTTAACTCCGAGTTTTTGTAAGAGAGCCAATTGCACGCGGGCATGGGCCATTCCGGTAGCTCCGTAGTCGATACGGCGACCCGTTTTGAGGGCGCCTCCTGCCTGTCCAGCAATGACAAGCGGCAAACCCTGTCGATGGTGAAACTCCGCAATTGACATTGAGGACCCAAAGATTAGCATTGATTGACTTAATAATGTTTGCCCCATTGCATTTTTTCTGGCTCGTAATCCCTCAGCAAACTCTATAAAAACCTTAGCCATTTCTCTTTCGGCGGTTTCGAGCAGCGCGCGTCTATTTTCTTTTGTAATTCCTGGTAGGTTTCCATGTCCAAGATCATGATAGTTAATGGTTTGAAAACCGGGAATCCCAAAACGGTGTTCATAGATTCCTGACTTTTCACCTTCAAAAAACAGATAGCTTGCAACCCTTGAGAGGTCACAGGCAAAGGCAATCTCTAGCAAACGACACATCTCTCGCCAGTGCTGAAGGGCCGTTTGAGGAACGCCTGGCTTTGCGGGCGGTGCACAGAGGGCCTCGGCCGTGGGAGTAAGACTCTTTGAAATGTCCATCTCAATACTACGAATGCTTTCAAAATGCTGATCCAAAAGATGTCGATCACTGCTACTGATTTTTCTCTTGAGTCGATTGATGTCCTCTTTTGCCAGGTCCAGAATGCTGGCTTTGCGCATTAGCTGTGTGCGAAGAGCTTCACTGGGCTGCTGGGCTGCCATCGATGTGGCAGCAGGAGTGCCAGATCCGAACAGGCGCACAAAGAGCTCTTGTGGTGTTCGAATTTTCTCTTGTGGCTTTCCGAGGCGCCACGAAGGATTGCATAACGGGCTTTCATAAAGTTGCCACTCCTTTGGGACACCCATATTGATATTGCGAATTTTGGTTTGATTGGCGACAGACTCAGCATAAGTTTGATCAAATGAGTTCACCGCTGGAACGACTGTTTCGGTGACAGATTTTGATGGATCTATGGCATTGCCAATCGTACTTTGTCCAAGCTGATAGCCAAGAAAGTTTTGATTATGATGATCTCCCCGGTGGTCAGAGGCTGTGTTATCGACGCGGCCAAAAGTGACAATATCATTTTTTAATTTGGACCACTCAGACCACGCGCTAAAGTTTTCTGGCCATTTATTGTTGAAGGCATTGAAAAAGGTGGTCCGATCCTGAGCCTTGGTTTTTGCAGAAAAGTCAGCACCCATATAGGCTCCGTAAGGAACATAAAAAGTAGCGAGGTACTTTGGTGAAGTCTGTGCAAAAGCTCTCGATGGGATCATGCAGTCTAAAAATGGGAGGGCAATGGCCACCCCTGTGCCTCTTAAAAAAGTGCGACGCGGTAGAGTTTTCACTGAGGAAGCTCCTTTCGACCATGATTTCTGAATTGAGGAGTCAGAGCAACTTGTATGAGGAGGCTCGATAGATTCGCTCCATTGGTCTTGGCCACCTCAGCTGCATTACTTGTGTGACATTGGTTTTTAGGATTGATCGGTTCACCGATTGCATAGCGTAAGACTTGATTTGTAACACAGGTTAAAAATCGTGGATGTTCGCTAATGGCCTGTGCCAACTGTCCTGGATCTTGAAAGTTGCCAACGCCCGGAATAGTCCCTGAAGGATCGATTGCAACTTCACGAACCTCACTGGTTTTGTCGATGACACCCGGACCTACCAACCAATTTGAGCGCCACTGCCCCATAGTGTTGAAATTCTCCAGCCCAAGACCAATCGGATCTGTGTAGGAATGGCAACCGGCACACTTTGGGCTTTTTGCATGGGCTTCGGTGAGCTGTCGAGGAGAAGCAAAGTCACCCAAAAGGCTAAGTTCCTTTAAATCTTCTTCGGTGAACTCTGGGGGCGCTGGCGGTGAATTGCATAGGATGCGGTTCACAATCCAATTGCCTCGACGCACCACACTCGTTTTATCGGAGGTCGATGTGAGTCTAAGTATGCTGGCATGAGAGAGCAGGCCCTTTCTCTGCTTTGCATTTGAGTAGTGAAATTTGAACATTTCAGGTCCCTGAGCACCAGGAAAACCGTAGTGATCGGCCAATGTATCATTTATATAAGTGTGGTCCGCAGTTAGAATTTCTCGTAGATCCAAATCATTTTTGAAAATTTCCCCTACGAACAACTTTGACTCCTGGATCATGGCTGTTCGAAGCTTTTCAGGAATATTGGCGCCCACAAGTCCATCCAGTCCTAACCACTGATTAAAAAATCGACCATTCTTGATGGCATCTGCAATTGGCTTTTTCAGCATTCTCTGAATTTGCTTTGTGATTTCATCTTCTTTTGTTAGCGAACCGTTTGCGGCTGCATCCAAGAGTTCATCGTCAGGAGAGGACGACCAGATTAGCAGCGCGAGCCGCGTTGCTAACTCGTAAGGATTCAAGACCCGTGCATCAGCATTCAAGTCCGGTTCGATTCTATATAGAAAATTTGGCGACATATACATGGCTTCGATCGCAAGTGCCATTCCAATTTCAAAGGAAGAGGTCTTGGTTTCAGCAGCTGCAAGCTGTTTGTAAGTGAGGAGCTCCTCTTCGCTAAGAGGGCGGCGAAAGATTCTGCGACCCAGGTGAGAGATTATGCGAGATCGACAGGTGTCCTGATTTTCTCCTGCTTGGCAAGCCCACAATCGACTCTGTATATTTTTGTCCGTGCGCAGGCGATCTCCTAGTGATTCGATCGCATTCAAGAAGGTTTCCAAACGAGTGTCGCCGAGAGACTCCCCAGCAATCGTATCATACTCGCCGACACCGCCGGACTCTTGAATCGTGTTTTTTAAACTGTAATCTCGGCTGATCTCCAAATTGTCATGAATCATGTTTATAAATTCAGCCCGATTTAGCAAGCGTAGCTCGGCTGCGCCATAGTCAGATTGAGTGCATTGCTTTGAAGAAGTGATTGGAAGTTGCGCGTTCGTGTCTGCAGAAGGCTCCGCTGAAAGTGATGTTACAGTTGATGAATTTGCACTATCAGAGCCAAAACCTCCGGTGCAGGATATAGAAAAAAGAGCCCAAATTGGGATTGCAATACAGCGAAAAAAATTGTGTAGCGTTTGAAATTCTGTTTTCAAGACCACTCCCCCAAAAAATTAGATAGACTTATGATGGCGACACCTCTTTTTTAGATCATATGAAGGCTAAAAAAGGCTGCCGCATCACCATCCCCCTTCTTTGAGTCTAATCTTAACGGGTTTGGTTACATCTTACGTATTGCGAGCGATTATCAGACTCCTGAAAGAGGGAAAATCTATACGCAAAGCAATCGCTATATTCATTCCAATTGGCAAGCCAGATTCGCATGTCAGATTCGCATATCAGATTCGCACTATCGAAGCATTCCTTAGAATGAGACACACATCGTGCTTGGGGGTTCTCAAGTTGAGGCAGTGGTGCCAGTTGTGTTTTCTCGGGGTACTCCAGGCCATAACATCAGCTCATTGAATCTCGAACTGAAATTGGCATTAAAGAGATAAGGTATCAATCACTTATCAATCTACTCAACGGCCCCTCAACGCAAAATTTTCTCGTCTGTTGTCACCGCCCCTTAACACTCTTATCCTAAAAGTGATGATCGATACAGGAAGGTCCTTCCAAGGGGTGTTGGTGAAACGCATAAAAGTCAAATCGCTGGTGTCGGTACTATTCCTTTTTGAGATTTTCATTTTAGGACAGGCTTGCGGTCCCACGTTCAAGGTCAACGAACCAGAATCACTGCAATCAATCGAAAACAGAGAGAGTCAGTCCTCGGCTCTTGTTGGCCCACAAATAGAGCAACAACCTTTGTCTCAAGTCATAAACTTAGGATCACAGCTCAGACTTTCTGTTCAGGCCAGTGGCTCTGCGCCGCTAAACTACACGTGGCTCAAGGACGGAGTGGAGATTCCGGGGGCCTTGGACCCAATCCTTTTCATTTCAAATGCAAACAGTGCCGATCAAGGATCTTACAGCGTGATAGTTGGTAATGCTGTCCAAAAAATACAGAGTGAAAGCGCAATCGTATCCGTCAAAGTGCTCGAGACCGATCAAAGCTCTGGTGGCTCCGAAGAAGCTGATGGTTCTACTGCAGAGCCTCCCGTTGTTTCCCTGCCACCGGTGAGCGATTCAGTCGATATGGGAGGAAATCCTCAAGATCCTACTATGGTACCCGTGATCATTGCCCAGGGGCTGCGTGGAAGAACCACAATATCTTGTGATGATGGACAGACATGGATTGCTGAACGCGACTTTGACAAAGAAGGAAATGACCTTGTGTGCGGCAATACCCAACCTGTTGTGTGCGGTGTGACCTCATGTAAAAGACGAACTGTGAATGGCTCGTGTGAGACCTCTTCGCCTTGCGATTGTCTTCATGATGTCGGCTACGGCAAAGGCATAGCATTCGGAGATGGTAAGATATTGGCAAATTTCGGTTGGGGAGGCGCGGGGGCTATTTTGCACTCCGCAGATGGGGCCAGCTGGAAGACGTTTCTTGTCTTCGATGCAGGTTATCTCTATCCAAATTTCATCTATGGTGATGGCCAGTTTGTTCACTTTTCGTCGCAGCCACGTATTTCAACTGATGGTTTGCAGTGGCGAAACGGAGGCTTTGCAAATTTCAATGGGCCAGGGCAAAGTTGGAAAAGCCCTCGCGCCTTTGACTATCTTGATTATTTCGGAAGCTCGCGCCTCATCGGAGCAATCGATGGAGATATCATTCGTGTGAGTGAAGATGGTGGGGCAACTTGGCTCGCGCCTCAAAAAATTCCGTCGGGATGTGCAAATGGTATTGGCGATTCACAGCGCATTCTGACTGGAAACAATGTCGCAGTCATTATCACGACCGATGGAAAGTCATGTCGAACAGGAGACGGCGGGCGCACCTGGACCCTTCACTCCATATCCACCAGCTCGGTCACGCCTTATGGAATTTTCAACCAGGGACTCTTTTTGGCGTGGGGAAACAGCGGTGGAAAGGTCACCCGCTGGAGCAGTGCTGATGGCATGACATGGACCGCGACCGCAATGAACACCAACACAACGGTTGGGGCTGTAGGGAAAAGTCCCCTAGGAACTTTGGTCACTACAAATGGTCTCTGGACAGATTACAAATCTCAGGTCTTTCTTAGAAGTACAGACGGCGGCCTCACTTGGAACTCCCTTCCCAGTGCCAATTATGTCAAGAGCCATGGCATCCATAGATTTGGCTCAGGCTACATTCGGGAAAACACTCTTTGCCGCCGCTAAGAGGGGTCGGTAGCAGCCCTACATGGGTGGATAGGTGCAGCCGACTTGGCTCGTTTCTAATAGCTTATTGATTGGCACTTGAGCTTCTGCAGCTTGCAAGGCCTCCTGATAAAGCTCATCACTCAGCATTGGCGTTTTTGAAAGTATATACAATGAGCGAGCGTCTTTATCTGTGACCACGGCCCATTTGTACTCTGGATGGAGGCCAATAATCCAATAAGTGCCCTTGAATGGAAGTCCGAAATCAACAACCAGCTTCGCATTGGAAACTGGGTCTGTGACTTTCGCGGTTCCCTGGATATCTGTTAGCTCGCCCTCAGGGCTACCCTTTCGACAAGAGTTGTACACTCCAACGACGCCCGAGTCCTCAAGTGTTAAAGTTTGCTGGGCGCAAACACAATTTCTTGGCTCAAATAGCATAGGGTTTCTTGCGATCTGGTACCATCTTCCAAGATATTGGTTTAGATCGACATACTCGACCGTTTCCACAGCCTGAGAGGCAAAGGACGTTAGGAATAGAAGCGCTGTAATAAATAATTTCATATATCCTCCAAAATTAAGAAAAGAGGCTACCATGAATGTCCATTTTATCAAAAAATTTCTGCTAATTATCAAAAATGTAAAGAAAACTAATCCAAATCTTAACTCTAAAGCACACCCCAGTCCAAATTGGAGCTGATTTGAGCTGGGGTTTTTTTTTGCAGAGATGCAAAACCAAGCGACTATGTGGACCGAAACCGAAAAGCATGTAACAGTTGTACCTATGAAGATTGTTCCCTTGCATCAAGGATCCTTATTCATCATTACTGGCGCCTCCAAGGGATTGGGGTATGCCTTGGCAAATGAAGCACTCAGCAGCAATCATTGCGTGGTCGGAATCTCTAGATCCGCTGCTGAAATTCACAATCCATTTTATTATCAAATCAACTCAGATCTTGCCAATCTCGATGATGTGAGGGGCATTGTTGAAAATATTTTTTCTGAAATCGTAAGTAGCGAGGATTTAGTCTCCTTTCAGCGCCTCGTACTGGTGAACAACGCGGCCACGATAGCACCACTGCGGCCAGTGGCGAGCACTTCTACCGAGGATCTCATTGCCAGCATGCACCTGAATTTGTTGGCGCCTATGATCTTAACGGCACAGTTTTTACAAAGACTCAAGGAAGTGAATTTGCCAAAAACCGTGGTCAATATCGGCTCTGGTGCCGCCTCTTCACCTCAGAGAAGTTGGGCGGCCTATTGTGCAGCCAAGGCGGGTATGCAAATATTCTCGCAGGTGGTGTCCGATGAAAGCGCACACTCCCAAGGGCCGAACAGCTCTTTGGTAAAGGTCATACATTTTAACCCTGGAGTTGTCGATACAGGTATGCAGCATGCGATCCGCCTAGAAACACCAGAGAATTTTCCTGAAATCGAAAAATTCAAAGCTTACTATCGCGAAGGCAAGCTCAAAGCACCCGAGACTGTTGCACGTGAACTCATTGATTTAGTGCTCTCGGGCTAGTTCTTTGTCAGGAAAGTTTTTTCGTTGTTGCTTCGTCGTCGCGGTATTATTCATACAGCTTCCTCCTCGCGTCTAGAAAAAACTTCCCTGACAAAGAACTAGCCTCAGTTCGACGATTCGTCACCACTTGCTGCATCGGAAGTTGCATCTGCATGAGAAATTTCGGCACCATGGAATCGCTGTTTAATTTTATTCATCAGGCGGACTTCAGCTTGTCGAACGGCTTCACGGGTGATTCCATATTTTTCGCCGATCTCTTGCAGGGTGAGCGGGTCGTCGCTCAGTATCCGCTCTTCGAGCAAAATGATTTCACGCTCATTGAGCTCAGGTCGCAGCTCCGCGAGCTGGTGGCGAAGTATTTCTAGCTCCTCTTGGCGTCCAATTTTTTCATCCAAGGGAATGTCTTCGTGACGACTTTGAAAATCGCCAATTGTTTGATTTGAATATTCATCGATGGGCTTGTCGAGTGAAAGATCGCGAAAAGCCATCCTTTGCACCATCGATTGAACTTCGTCTTGGGGGATTCCCAAACGAGTGCTGAGCAAGGCGAGGCTGGAATCGGAGCCGTATTTTTCGAGCTCCTCTTTTTCTTTTTGTAACCTGTAAAAGAGCTTGCGTTGATTGTGAGTGGTGCCAATTCTCACAATCGAATGCTGGCGCATCAGAAACTCTTGAATGTAACCGCGAATCCACCACACTGCGTAGGTGATCAGGCGAACTCCCTTATAAGGATTGAATTCGCGCACAGCATGCATCAGACCAACATTGCCCTCTTGCACAAGATCAATCATCTTGGCGCCAAAACGCGAATACTCGGCGGCCACCTTTACGACAAAGCGTAAATTTGCTTTTACCAACTCTTGCGCGATATTGGGATCTTTGGATTCAAAATACTTTTTGGCCAGGTGTTGCTCTTGCTCTCTGGTGAGCATGGGGTACCTACGAAGTTCATTGAGGTACATGGTGAGAGAATCGGTAGTCACAAGACCGGTAGCTGGCTTTACGGCTGGCAATTTTGTAGTCGCCGGTTCGTCAGCTATCTTCGCCCAGTCCTGGAGCTCTTCGTCCCCCAAATCCTCATCAGTTGATATTTTTTCAGCAATGTCCTTTGCGAGGCCCACGTCATCAGAGGAGTTCGTGCTCTCTGAGTAATCTCGATCCAATACCTCTGCATCCACCAATCTTGCTTCCAAGTCTTGAACCTTGGTGCTCGGCAAAGCTGGCTTGTTTGGCTTGGGTTTTACCTTCGCTTTTGTCTTTTTTTGTGGCGCCTTCTTTTGTGCCATCAAAGACTCAACTGAGGTGCTTGCTTAGCTTTTTCGAGAGCATTTCTTGAATCTTACCCTTGAGAGGCAAAAGAAGCAGGGGAATATCGAGGACAATGGCAACTTTGCTACCTGGGCCATCGCTAAGAACTTTAAATTCGCCCTTAAATTGGCTACCCTTTAAGCTGCAGCTCTTGGTTGCAGGATTGAAGTCGCATTTTAGGCTCGCGTCAAATTTCTTGATCTCCTCGGGATTGCTCAGGAAGTCTTTAATAGCATCGAAAGCTTTTTCAGGTGGGTGACTGGAGACGTGATCAAACGTTAATTTTGGCATGCTCGTTTCTACCAATTCCCGCTGTTCAAGTCATCTATTTTTCGGTAAGCATGATAACTATGAAATTTATTCGAGATTTAAAGCGTACGCATTATTGTGGATCCGTTAACAAAGCCCATGTCGGCGAAAAAGTGAATCTCATGGGCTGGGTGGACACGCGTCGCGACCATGGCAGTTTGATTTTTATTGATTTACGCGATCGCTCTGGATTGGTGCAGGTGGTCCTTGATCCAAAATTGGCAGACACGCTGAGTGCCAAAGATTTTCGTAACGAATACTGCGTGGCCATTTCTGGTGAGGTGAGAGCCCGACCTGACGGAATGGTGAATAAAAAGCTCGCGACAGGTGAAATCGAAATCGTGGCGACTTTGTGTGAAATTCTCAATGTTAGTCAGACACCCCCCTTTCAGGTAGATGACCCCAACGTCAATGAGTCCTTGCGGCTCAAGTATCGCTATCTTGACCTACGTTCGGCGACCATGCAGAGGAATTTGTTGATTCGTCATCAAGTGGCACAGCTCACGCGCCAGTTTTTGAGCGACGAGCATTTTATCGAAGTGGAGACTCCCGTTCTTTACAAAAGCACTCCGGAGGGGGCTCGCGATTATTTGGTTCCGTCGCGAGTCAATCTGGGTCGATTCTATGCGCTGCCTCAATCTCCGCAAACTTTAAAGCAATTGCTGATGATTGCTGGTTATGACCGTTATTTTCAAATCGCGCGTTGCTTTAGAGATGAAGATTTGCGTGCTGATCGCCAGCCAGAGTTTTCGCAGATTGATATTGAAATGTCCTTCATCGATATGGAAGACATCATTTCGATCAACGAAAAGCTCCTGAGACTTTTCTGGAAGCAGATCAAGAATATAGATATTGGCGATGTGCCGCGCATGACCTATCAGGAGGCTATGGATCGCTATGGCAGCGATAAGCCCGACACCCGTTTTGCAATGGAAATTCAAGATCTGGCGAGTGCATTGAGCGGATCGGGATTTAAAGTTTTTGATGATGCTTTGGCGCGCAAAGGAATTGTTCGCGGTCTCGTGGTTCCTGGAGGCCGCAATTTTAGTCGCGGCCAATTTGACAAGCTCACCGATGTTGCCAAGAAAAACGGAGCCAAAGGGCTAGTTTGGGTCAAAAAAGATGAAAAGGGAGACTGGCAATCGCCGGCCAGCAAGTTTTTAGCGGCAGAAAAGTTTTCTGCAATCTTTTCTCAAACCAAGGCCACTGATGCAGACTGTGTGATCATTGTTGCCGACGACTTTGATCCCGCCTGCTCTGCATTAAGCGCTCTGCGCTTACACTTGGGTCATGAATTAAAATTGATCGATACAAAAACCGACAAATTTTTATGGGTGGTTGATTTTCCGTTGCTTGAATACTCTCCCGATGAAAAGCGTTGGGTGGCACGGCATCATCCCTTCACTTCGCCTAAGGATGAATTTGCAGATGATCTGATCAACAAACGTGAAAGCGAATATGGTAAAATGCTCGCCAAGGCCTATGATCTGGTTTGCAATGGCTATGAAATCGCTGGTGGCAGCATTCGTATCTATCGCAATGAAATCCAACAAGCGATGTTTGGAGTTCTTGGAATGTCACCGGCGGAAACCGAGGCAAAGTTTGGCTTCTTTTTAGAGGCATTGAAATTTGGCACCCCACCTCATGGCGGAGTTGCATGGGGATTGGATCGCTTGATTATGATTTTGTGTGGTACCGACGCCATTCGCGAAGTCATCGCTTTTCCAAAAACTGCCAAGGCCACTTGCCTAATGTCCGAAGCCCCCACTGAGGTCCAGTTTGAGCAGCTCCAAGAGGTCGGCATACGATTGTCGGCCCTGGCAGAAAAAGCACTCTCAGAGAAGACACAAGCAGAGAAGACACAACCAGAGAAAGCATAAGCAGAAAAGTCGTCTTGAGAAAAATCGTCTTGAGAAATATCTTAGCGGCTTTCCTACTAAAAAAACCTGCAGAAAACACCACGCCCTGCTCTCAACCTATGTCGCGCTTCCAAAATCTGGACTCGGTTCAATGGGCAGTGTGCCGATAAGGAGAATGAACGCTGAAAAGTTTTGTTGTTCATGATGAACATCCAATCAGTGTTTCACACATGGAGGTGTGAAAATGGAAAAAATCAGTCGTATCATTCCCGCCAATCGCCGCACAAGTTCTGCGGAAATCAGCACCTCACAACCCGCTCGACCTGGAGCCCCCGCTTTTGGTAGACCGATGGGAAGAGTAACTGGCTCGAATTTTGATCCGATTGCCGACGCAATCTATGATCCCTCCGGCGAAAAATTCAACCCTCGCGATAAAGTCAGCATCGGGCAAAATCGAGTGACTGAGTTTTCCTCGTACAAGCCTGGTCGCGAATCCCAAATTGCCGCCGTGAGCTCAGCCAGCAATGGCTCGGATCCAGTTGCAGATACATCGATGGAAAAACCGGTTGAATCAAAGGAAGCCAGTCAGGTTCAATTGGTCGACAATTTGCAAAAGAAGTTCTTCAACACTCGGACAAAGATGAGTGATGTCGATTCGGCTAAAGATGGAGTTGATCCAAAGTTAGATTCTGCAGATAAAAAAGATACTGAGCCGCTCACACTTTTTGATTCTAGCGATTTGAGAAAAGCAGCCTTAAAAGAAAATGACAATTTAAAGGACAAGGCCACTCCAAGCTGAGATAGGTCGGGGAACGATAGGATTTAGGACTCGACCTTTGAATTCTTGTCTGGAATCCTGCTCTCAGTATTTTAAGATAAGGGATGTTTAAATTTATTTCAGATATCCCATATTTTTTTCTTATATGTCTATTGGCGCTGAGCTCCTGCACCTCCATTCATTCAGGGTCGAGTTCAAAGGTCAGCCTAGATTTGCAAAAAAATGGTGCAGATCAACGCCAGCCGAGCTCCAAAACAATTCCTGTGCACAAACATCATGTCATTGTCTTGCATGGCCTTTCTGAGGTCGAGAGCTCAATGATAGGCCTGAAGCCCATTTTGGAGCAGGTCCGGCTCTTTCGCGATAGTTCAGGAGTTCCCACAGCGGATCCAGAAAAGGCCACGTCGGTAGAGAGTTTTGTCCCACATTTCTTTATGTACGAAACAGGAAAAGGAAAAAAGCAGATTTATGATTTTGCAAAAGATCTCAATCAGTTCGTAAAAGCTGAGCTTTTTGCCGATGGGAAGAAGCTCTCCTCAGCTGACAAAGTGTCTGTCATTGGTTATTCACAGGGTGGCCTCGTTGGATTGGTTTGGGTCTTTTTGAATTTACGCGAAGGCGATCCCGAAATGGATCCTCAAAACGCACTCAAAGCTGATGGATTTGTATACAAGAAATTGATCTCAAACCAATTGCGCAATTACATTTCTCTGGCCACGCCCTTTTGGGGTAGCGCCGTCGCGGCGATGGCATTGGATCAACAAAGTTTGCCTCACCGTATTTTGACAGCGACTCTAGGGCCCTTAGATCAACTCTTTAAAGTGTTAAATATCTCAGAGGATGAACTCAATGGTCTGCATAACGGCAACAAACTTTATCACACCATGAGGAAAGCGGCTCTGTCTGAACTTGGCTCAGAGAGCCCATTTAAATCGACGCTTAGGGGCCTTCGCGTGCTCAATATCGGCGGGGTTCTTAGCACCGAAAAGCATCCAGATTTCTTGGGATGGGATGCCGATTTTGATCAGGTTCGCGCCGAGACGCTAAATAGAAATCAGCTGAGCTTGGCGAAGGTGGCTAAGTTTGCAAACGGCTATGGTGATCCCTATCTGGAAAGCGATATGATTGTTTCACTCCCCAACTCGCGCTTGAGTTTTTTGGCGCAATCAGCAGATTCGACAGACTATAAAGATCTTGAGGTAACTTCACTAAATGATTTTCTTGATCTGGCGATTGGCCAGCATGTCGCGGTCGAAGCTCCCCACATTTCATTGGTGAAATCCATCAAACCCTTTGAAATGTTTCAGAATTTCATTGACTCGCAGCCAATTGGAATCGCAGACATATCACAGGAATGCGGCGATGAGGCTATAAAAAAAGTTAAAAAGACAGGTCTGCAAGTAGAGTTTGTGAACTCAAATTGTGTCAATTACAATCCTTCCCTATTTTTGATTCTCAACCATTTGCAGGAAGAGCCGACGTCAAAGGTGTACGAAAAGTTTCCTCAGTTGCTCAGTATTGAAAGGGCGTTGAAGACATTTTCAATGGACTTTCACATCTCCCTTGGCAAAGAAAAAAAGGCCAAGCCAGCACAAATTTCCATTGAAATTTTGGGCGGAAGCCCAAACAGCAGCTCCGTTAAAATGAAAGATATTTCTGTACACACCAAGTTGCAAGCCATTGGTGACCCAGCGGAGAGCCCTGAAGAAAGTGCCCTGTTCCGTTCAACCTACATTGGCAGGGCTCAGGGGGCTTGGCTCTCCCCGGGACACCGCCCTAAGGATGAGAATGGCAATGAAAAGTTTGAAGAGAAGTACTTTACCCAAATGGTTCGCGTTAAAATCGGTGGCAAAGACAGCAAAGGTCAAAAGCTGAAATCACGTATTGTCGAAGTTCCCATTCGGCCGACGTTCACAACTTTTGTCGATGTCTATCTTGAATGATCGGTTTGTACCTTGTCCATGTGATCGCTACTCGAAAATGGGAAGGCCGCTCAGTTTTGACTTGAGTAGAGTGTGTCGAGCGTGAATCCGTTCTCCTCTAGAGATTGAATTCTGTAGACTCCTTTGAGAATTCTCTCTCCCGAGCCTTTTCTCTCTAAGACAATCAGATTCTTCAGACTCATTGAAATCAAACGTCGAATCGCCAGGAGATTCCATTGGGGAGCTCCCATAGATATGAGCATTTCTAGGCGAATCAGCGCCTGTTGTGGATGATCGGCGTGGATTGTGCCAAAGCTGCCTCTATGCCCGGTGGCCATGGCCATCAAAAAATCCTTGGCTTCGGCACCGCGAATCTCTCCTACTACGATCCGGTCTGGTCGCAGTCGCAGGGCCCTTTGTAAAAGATGCGTGTAAGTGATTTCGGGGAGATGACCTTGACCTCCCGAGCGCGTGAGCAACTTCAATGAAGCGCAGTTCGGCATTCGAAGTTCTGATGTGTCCTCAAGGGTGACCACTCGTTCATTTGGGGCGCACTTTTGAAGTATTGCATTCATAAACGAAGTTTTTCCAGAACCGGTGTTGCCGACAACCAAAAAATTCTCATGGTCATTGAAAAGCTTGAGCAAAATCTCAATGCCCGCTTTGTCAGACCAGCTTTGCTCAACAAGCTTTTCTAAGGTCCAAGGTTTGGCTGCTGGCTTGCGAATGGAAAGTGCGAAACTTTTTTTAGTGATTTCCGGAGATAGCAATGTCAGTCGAAACTCACGAAATTCGGACTCCAAAAAAGGCTGCTCGGCATGAATGGACTTTTTTAGCTCTTTTAGAATGCGCTCAACGCAGTTTCTAAATGAACTCTCGGAAAAGAAGCTATCGAGACCTCGCTCGAGCTTGCCATTGCGTTCGATCCATACTTCACTGTGATCATTAAAAAGTATCTCTGAGATGCCGTCATCGGCAAGTAGCGACTCCAGTGGACCGAGGCCATTGAATTCAGCAAGTATTCTAGCTCGAAGTTCTGGATCCTTGTCTTTGATATTGCCTTCTACAATCTTGTTGATAGTCGCTTGTGCAGAGTGACCATTGGCTTCGCTCTGTACAATAAATTTGTCGAAATCAATTTGAGCGATGTCCTCTTGGATTTTTCGAAATAAACTGTATGCTTCCATTTTCAATATCTCCATACTTCAGTCATTTGTAAAATCGGTCACATTGGCATTGAGTTCAGGCGACTGGTCGTTGAGTATTTGTGGTTTGATAAAGATGATCATTTCGGTTTTGTTGTTGCGAAAGTCTTGACTGCCAAAGAGTGCGCCAATGATGGGAATGCTTGCCAAAAATGGCAAACCTGTGGAGCCGCTCTGTTGCCATTTTTTTAACATTCCAGACAGAGCAATTGTGCGGGATTGATCAAGATCAAAGTGGCTGCTCACACGATTGGTTAAAAATCCCGGAATGTTGTCAATCTTTACAGAAGGGTCGATCATAGAGACTTCCGTCATGATCTTTATGCTCATCCTTCCAGAAGTGTCAGCCAAAGGTTTCACCTTAAGTATCACGCCATGCTTTTTCCATTGTATGCTGGAGCTGTACTGCGAGGAACTTTTGAGTGGAATCTCTCCGCCGGCCAAAAACTCGGCCTCTGCGCCACTTCGAACCACGATGTTGGGGTTGGCTAAAATCCGTGCCTCGCCTTCACTTTCCAGTGCCTTTAAAGTGCCGACCAAATTTTTGCTGATGGCCAGTTTGTTCGAAATCAACTCAGCCTTGGTTTCGTTGCCAAGATTTAGACCCCACTCTCGATTGAGATCTTTGCGAACCTCTGTCACAATGATATCGATTTTCACAACTGGAGCGCTGCGAACTGCGGACTTGTCTTCACTGACCTCAATCCCGTAAGGCTGTAAGGTCTGTTGATATTTATTTAAATGCCCGCTTCCTTTTGCAATTCTCAGTTCCACATGCTCACCAAATATCAAGGGACCTGGCAGCAGGCCACTCTTGCGCAGCACCGAGCTGATGTGCTTTTGGCATTCGCGCTGCAACTCGGTGCTCACCTTGGCGCTGAATCGATAACTGACAAGCATATTCGCCGCGTGCGCCGCTAAGGTTTTCCAGTCTTTCAGGCGAAAGAGCGATCCTGACACCACAACCCGTCCTTCGTTGGTTTCGATCTCCAAGCCTAAAGTTTTTTTTGTGGCGAGTTGGAGTTCACGCGTGATTTCACTATTGTAGGGGTGCGAGACCTGAATGCGATAGAGCGTTTCACCGATTTTTAAAAATGTCTCACCCACGGCCTTGGGTCGGACATCCAGATACATACCCTCCACTTTGGCTTCGAGTACGTCTTGATTTTGTATCCAAATGTTGGAGCTGACGAGCGGGAGATTCAGATGCTGACCCAGGACCAAATTTAGCTTTTGGATTTTTGGGAGTGAATGGACGATTCCTGGCTGGATCAGAATAATCAAAAGAACGGATAGCAACAGATTGAGCGAATTGCGTTTGTTATTTGACAGTATCATGATTGATCTCCTCAAGTCAGGCTTTTGGACACACAGGTGCCGTTTTGCAAAAGCTCTGCCTTGAGGGCAGAAGCGCTATTTTCTTCTGCTAGTAAAAGTCGTATTTTCGCCGGAAGCTAGGCTAGGAATTCGGACGGAAACAGTGACGAGACCTTCTTCGCAGGCAATATGCATCTTGCCGCCCAAGAGGTCCGCAAGCATTTTCGCAATGGCAAGACCCAGCCCCTGACCCTGAGAGTGGTTCATAATGTTCTCAGAGGTGACGAAGATCGATGTTTTTGTCAAATAGGGCGAAGGATCAAAGCTTTGCCCTGGATTGGTGAGTGTCGCGACGAGTTCGGAGTTTTCTGAGCTCAGTGAAAAATGCAGTGTGCTGCCCTTGGCAGAGAATTTTAGTGCATTGTGAAAGATACGACCGATGATTTCTCGAAGCAATCTGGGGTCAGTATTGAGTGTAACCTCCGTGATTTCTTGGCTCAGGCTGAGTCCGCGCTTTTCCATTTCTACCAATAAAGTGGCATCCAAAAGCTTAGTGAGGTCATTGATCAGAACAGGCAGGACCTCTATTTTGATCTGATTGGTCTGGGCGCGCATAATCATTAGCGTGTCATCGATCAGTGAACGCAGGCGAATGCCATTTTTAGAGATATGACCCACACTCATTTTTTGTTCGTCATCCAGCTGTGAGTTTTCTAACAGTGTCGTAAAATTGAGAATAGAGGTGAGAGGAGTTTTTAATTCGTGATTGATCAGAATCATAAAACGACTTTTGGCTTCATCCAAAGTTTTTAGCTCTTTGTAAGCGTCTTCCAGCTCTCTATTCTTCTTTTGCAAAAGCCCCTTGGTGTTGTGGAGTTCTGCTGCAGATTTGACGGTTTGAACCAAATCCACTGCGTCCCAGGGTTTTGCGATATATCGATAAATGTGCCCCTTGTTGACAGCGTCAATGATTGCATCCATATCGCTATAACCGGTGAGCATGATCTTGACGGCGTCCTTTTGAAAGTGCTCGGCCGCCTCCAGCAATTCCACTCCTGTCATTTCCGGCATGCGCTGGTCTGTCAATAGAACGGCAAACTTTTGGTTGGGATCCTTTAAAATCTGCAGGGCCTGCTTTCCAGAGCTCGCAGTTTGCACGTCAAAATCTTTTCTAAGTAGGCGGTGCAGGGCTTCAAGATTGTGAGTTTCATCATCTACACAAATAATTTTCGGCTTAGAACTCATACCGACAGTCTAGCGGGCGACGCCATCCAGCGAAAGATATTTCTGCGCATCCTTCGTCTAGTTTTTAGAGACAAAAGACGTGATGTACTAAATTAAACTTTCAATGTGCCCAGCCTCTGACGATAGAATAGGGAAGCGAACCAAGGATATATGTCTATGCTTTTCAAATTGTTGGGTAACGTGAAGGCCGGGGCCACTTTTTTCTGCATTTTATTTTGCGGAGTGGCGACCTATGCGCAGTACGGTTCTCCTTGGGGAAGCGGAATGTACGGCGGAATGCAGTCCTGCCCCTACCCTTATAAGGGTGGTGCGGCACTCAAGGAATTTAAAGAAGAGTACAAAGATCATTCAAAGCGTTTAAAGGACGCCCAGAAAAAGCTGAGAACAAAGGAAAATGACCTCGCGGAAGCGGAGAATGATCTTGAGGATTATTTGGACGCCATTCACTCTCACTTTACCGATGATGCGGCTTCAACAATCATCGCATATATGAAGTCAAGTATGACTTGTGACGACTACTACGAAGACGAGATTTACACAGAGGAAGATACCACGGACGAGCGGCCTGAGCGTCGGCGAAATCGCAATGAGAGCGTCTACCCTTTCACCGTCGATGGTTCAAAGACGGATTGGTGGAGCAACTGCGATGGAGAAAGAAGTGGCCGTTTTAAATCAAAAGTTTGCAATGTGCGAAAACTTCAGAATTATGACGAAGAGTCTGGTGGAGATTGTGAGACTGCCATTGAAAAGTTTCCGGCTGCGTACGAAAAGGTCAAGCAGCTCACCCGTGAGCTAAATGCCGCGGACAGGGCGATCGAGCGGGCCAAGGAAAGAATGGACCGCACCAAAGGCGACTATGAAGAGCGAATGGAAGAAGAGGCCGAATCTCGCGCTGAGGGCGGAATCTGTATAGAATGTATGACGCAAGAGCGCGATTGGCCCGACATATTTGCCAATCTGGGGGTTGGTGCACTTGCGACCGTGTTAGGTGCTCGGCAGAATAAAATGGAAGCCAGTTACAATTCCAATTTGGGCTGGCCAACCCAATCACAGCCAGCCTGGGGTTACGGATTTCCGTACTTTTTAGCCGGCCTCTATGGTGCCTTAGGCGGAGGTTCGTCAATGGGCGGCTTTGGTTGCGGCGGTGGAATGGGTGGCACAGGTTTCGGTATGGGGCCCTTCGGTATGATGGGACCCTTTGGTGCTTCTGGCGGTCTCTATGGGGGCCTAGGTATGGGTGGCGGAGCCTTTGGTAACCCTGCTTGGGCAATGGGTCCTTTTGCTGGAGGCGGCATGTACAATCCGGGCATGGGTCCTTGGGGCATGAATGGGCCTTGGGGGCTTGGCGGCGGCGGCACGATTCCTGGAATGCCAGCCGGCTACGCTGGTGGCTATATGGGCGGCATGGGAATGGGCGGAATTGCCGGTGGAATAGCTGGTGGAATTGCCGGCGGTTATCCCGGCATGGGCGGTATGGGTATGATGGCCGGCGGCTATCCTGGCGCTATGCAGGGCGGCTATCCTATGAGCTATATGGGTGGATATCCCATTGGCTATGCTGGTGGCATTGCTGGTGGCATCGCAGGTGGTGTTGCCGGTGGTGTTGGTGGCGGCTGGCCAATGAGTTATATGGGCGGCTATGCAGGTGGCATCGCTGGTGGTTACGCAGGTGGAATGGCTATGGGCGGTATTGCTGGTGGCTATCAAATTCCTGGTTATGGAATGTCACCTGGTTATCCTGGAGCCATTGCTGGCGGCATCGCCGGAGGTATTGCTGGTGGCTATGCGATGCCAGGCTTTCCAGGTGGCATTGCAGGTGGTATTGCCGGCGGTATTGCTGGTGGCATGGCTGACAGCAGTCTAATGTACTATCAGCAGCAACAACAGCAGTTGCAGATGCAAATGCAGATGCAGCAGCAGGCTGCGCAACAGCAGCAACAGGCACTGGAAAATGCAATGCAACGTCAACAAGCCTTGTCTGGATTGCAACAGGAGATGTCTTCACTCATGATGAGAATCCAACAGGTACAGGCTGGATCTTCTGCGGCGCTCGGGGGCTTTGGAGCGGGTGGTGGATTTGGCGGAGGCTTTGGTGGATTTGGTGGCTATGGTGGTTTCGGTACTATCGGAGCTGGAGTCTACGGAGGCTATGGTGCCGGAGGCGGCATTGGCAATCCAGGAGTCTTCCAAGGGGCACCAACAACTCCTTCAAGATGATCTATAAAAATTTTGCCGATTCACACCTGCATTTGCTGCCAACTGGCGAACAGATCTGCGGCTTGAATCTGCGCAATCATACAAGTTTTACGAATTTGACCACGAAAGAGATTTTGTGCGGCGAACGTGGTGGCTGGATCTACGGATTTGGCTGGGATGAAAACCGCTTTGAAAACGTCAACGAAATTTCAAAATCAAATCTAGATCGCCTGTTTCCAAATCAACCTGTGCTTTTGTCTCGTTGTGATGGACACGCTTCGCTTTTAAACTCTAAGGCGTTGCAAGTGATCTATGACAAATTCGGGGAGAGTCTGTTTGCCTGGAACCAAGACCTTGCAGAGTGCAAGAGACAATTTGGTCGAGGAATACTCAAAGAAAAATCACACATTATGGCGCTTCAGTGTCTGCCCGAGTATCAAGAAATTCAACTCCGACAGTATCTGCTTGCCGCGGGAAAAGCTCTGAATCGGAATGGGATCACGCATGTTCGCGATATGACCGCCTGGCCGCAGACTCTTGCGATTGCCAATGACATGATTGCCAAAGGGGAGCTGAAGCTTGCGATTGGTGGGTACTTTGTCATCGAAGATATGGCCGATCTTGATCGCCAAATTCAGAGTTGCCAAGACCATGCAAAGATGAGCTCAGGTTTGGTAAGGTGCAATGGACTGAAGGTCTTTTTGGATGGTTCCCTGGGCTCGAGGACCGCCGCTATGAGCATGCCCTATCATGATGATTCATCTTTGGCCAAAAGCGAAAGCTCTGTCACTCCTAGTGGGCAGTTGTTCTTTAGCGAAATGGAAATTGCGAAACTCATGCGAGAATGCTTTTCGCGCGGTTTGGAATTGAGTGTGCATGCCATTGGCAATGTGGCATCTTCTCAGGTTGCAATAGCGTTTGAAAGGCTTACACCCACTGAAAAACAACAATGGAGGAATCTGTTGCATTTGGAGCATGCTCAAGTCATGATTCCAAGTGCCGTCGAAATCTTTGGTCGCCACGGCTGTCAAATTCACATGCAACCCAGTCACTATCTGAGCGACCACTCTTGGTTAAAAACTTTGATTCCTGATCTACAAAAACAGCTCTTTTGCTGGAACGATCTGGAGACAGCAGGCGCACGCATATCGTTTGGCAGCGATTCGCCGATTGAGCCCGCCGATCCTACGCTGAGTATAAAAGGTGTAGAACTTGCGTCAGAACATGGAATCGCCAAGCCAAAACTTCCTCCACTCAGCTATCATCAGTGGCACAGTCACGACATGGACTGTGCTCAAACTGAATTGTCAAATGACCGTGTTAAAGTGGTGCAATTCTTAGGGAAGAGAATATGAATAAGGTCTAAGTCGCCCGGCCTTTTTGGCGCGTTCTGCCGCTAGAATATTTTCGAATC
The DNA here is from genome assembly GCA_964388665.1 of uncultured Pseudobdellovibrionaceae bacterium. Classification (GTDB taxonomy): domain Bacteria; phylum Bdellovibrionota; class Bdellovibrionia; order Bdellovibrionales; family Bdellovibrionaceae; genus CALCCV01. Next base: position 42,092 of record CAYMBJ010000003.1, read on the forward strand.
GAGGTTGGCGGGTCGAACCTTATTTAAAAACTGAAGGTCATCTTTTTATCTTTTAAAAGCACTGCGCCTACTACGATCACCAGAGCGGATGGCACCATCCAACTTGAATTTTTTTTCCAAAATTTCCCGAGCCTAGAGTCTTGACTGTACTGCGGGCGCAGCTCACGAACACAATTTAGGTCAAAAAAAACATGGGTATCGGGTGGAAGCTTGGCATCCCGCGCCTCCTTAAAATGATCACATCTACCAGATACAATTGGAACCAAGGACTGTGCCTTTAGCTCTTCAAGAGGTCCCCATAGATTCACAGGAAGCTCACTATCACTGACTTTGGTAAAATTGAATTCACCCTTGGTGGGTCCATACTTTTGGAGCCTCAAACCGAAGGCGAAATAGCCATATCTGGATGGAGCGTCGGGAGATTTTTTTAGATTCCCCTCCACCGGTCGCAAATAGGCCCTGCAATTGCGATTGGTTAAAACGCCAGTTTCTGACATGGCGATTTGCAAAAAGCAAAAATCGCTGCGAATTTTTTTGAATTGCGGATGGTTTGCGACTTTCAAATAAAAACTTAGCAATATGCTTCGCTTGGTCTCATTCCAGTGCTGCGAATTCAAAAGGTATTCTCGTGCTTCGAGGTAGGCCCCCACGGAGTTGGACTCCTCGAGAACGGTGTAAAGCAGACTGATCCAGTTTCTCTCTTCAGGAAAATCGTTCAGCTCATGCTGGAGATAGTTTGACCACGAAAGGCTCTGCTGGTGTGCCTTCACGTACAGGTGATAAGCTTTGTTCTGTTCGTGGTTCGACTGAACAACGACTGATTGTGCAAACACTGCCGTCGAAAAAATGACACCAAATACATACGTTAACATAGGCGCTCCCCTGTTTTGGAACTGATTTAAAGTTCAGTTTTGATAGAAAATTTTTACCTTTTTTTTCTGACGTGCCTTTGTAAATTTGGATTTCTTTGATTTGATGTTTTGAACCACAAGGGTAAAAGGGCCTGGTAAGCTCATGATCTGTTCAACCTCGTCATCTTTTAGTATGAGTGAGATTTGATTGTAATTTTCAGGGCTTCGAACAGCCTTGACTCTCGAGGCAACGAGTTTATTGCCATAGCTAGTGAGATTTCTTACATAGACATTAACGATTCCCGTATATCCTAAAATTCCCTCCAACGAGTTGATGTTTTCGATGGGAATGGGGACTAAAGCTTGATTTTCGCCGAGCAACTCATCGTATTTGAGGGGGGCCTTTTGCATCGCCGACTTCTGCGAACTGGTTCCTTTTGCCAGTGACATCAGAAAACTGATCGCGACCAGGGCAATACAAAAAATAAGAATTCGCTTTTGTGGGGTCCATGAATTGATTTCATTACGGCACTTTTCAAATTGTGCTTTTGCTGACTCAATAAAGTTACCAATTGATATTGCTTTCACTGTTTTCGCCTTTCTCTTTTTGGGTCATCAAGCTGGAATCAAAATAGTCTTGAAGAAACTTATGAATTCCAAACTGGTCGACTAGTGAGGATTGGCCCTCGCCAAAGTAGATTAGAAATATCAGTACTAAAGGGATAAGGATGAAATGTGTTTCAACCAAAGTGAATCCTCTTTGAGAATTTCGTGCCATCGACCTTGCTCCTTGACTAATGTTGCTTCGCAAAACTTTGTCCATCGTCCCTCATAGAGCGGGTAGGGCGAGTTCGTGATTTGCAAATCTAAATTTGGTGAATCGCCAAAAATGGCGAATCTAAATTTTGCCTTCCAAATTAGAAACCAGGCTTGCTTCTCTGAAAATGGCGACTCAAGTTCGTAGACCGGAAAGTACATGCTGTCCTGCGGGCGTATCGCCAATGCGGCCTGAGCAAGCGATTGAAAATGCAGAGGATGCGTTTGATGTTTCCATGTAAGTAGTGGTATGGATTCACGTTTTAGAAGCCTTTCAATTTCTTCTTGTGCCTGTATCAAAGTTAATAATTTCTCTGCATATGCCCACAGAATTAAGCCTTGCTCAAAAAAATGAAAGGCTGGTGGCATCCAGGCGGTGGGAGGATACTTTCCGGCGGCTCGCACGGCGGGCACCACCTTATTTAAAAGCAAGATGATCTCTAAAACGCTTGCTACCTGTTTTTGACCTTTAAGCAGGCGCTCCCGGCATATTTTTTTCGCACGTAGATCAGTTGCCATCAGTCGAATGACTGTAGCGGATGAAAATACCAAAACAAGGCCAGCCAGTAGAAGCATGGCGGAAAACAGCACCGAGGCTTGGCCAGATTTACACTTTCTAGTTGAAAAATTTGTGGGCCTTACGAGCTTAGGTTTTTTGGAATTGTCATTTTGAATCTTTTGCGGAAGATTTTGCATGTAGAATCTCCATTGAATTTGTGCAGACTGATGATGAGGTTGGCTTCGGCTTGCACCGTGGTGCGATCTTCTTGAAAATTTACGCCTCCCAACTGCCATTGAAGCCATTGGTTTTTGCAGAAGGGATCTGGAGTTTGCGTGAACAAACTGGACATAGACATCTGACTCCAATCAATCTGATTCGTAAAACATTTGGCAGAGGAGTTTGAGTAGCTCACTCTACAGATGAGCCATTCGTGAAGGCGGTACTCCAAATAGTTTTGGGCCGCGAGCCAACCCATCGCGGCCAAACAGAGAAAACTCATGCCCAGGACAAGTGGGATTCCCAGAATGGCCTCGATATAGATTTGACCGCGATTTGACCGCAACCCTTGCATCAGTTCGCCGCATTGTCTTTGAAGAAATCTGTCATATCTCGAGCTTTTACTTGCTTAGCCTCGATGGTCTCGGGCTTGATATTGGTGACATTTGCCCCTAGGCGACCAGCGATCTTGGCCATTGAGAAGCTTATTTGAGCGCCCAGTTTTGAGGACACGGTGATGCAGGCCACGGCGATGAGCGCCACGAGGATGAGGTATTCGGTCAGTCCCTGGCCACGTTGGCTTTTGCGGTGATGATTTGAATGGAAAGTGCTTTTCGAATTGAAACTTCGGCAGATCATGCTTCCTCCTATTTTTTTATAGAGGTAAGCAAGTTTCTATGACAGGCCTAGATGGCAATTTTGCGGCACTCACTGCCGCTGGTCCGTTGTGCGAACCTATTTCTTCTTGGTTTTTCCAGCAGCACCCTTGTTTGAAGTGGCCTGTTGTTCCTTTTTCGCTAGGTTTTTAGCCGCTTTTCGTTGCACAACCAGTCTTTCGAGGATCTCAAAGGCTTCTTTTTGCAGGTCATTTTCGTAGATAAACCGATAAAAACCTTCAATTTCAGGGGATTGTCGAAATTTCTTTAGCGAAGTGGGAATGCTTTCAGATTGCACGAAATCAATTGAAGACCCATCTTTGGATAGTTTCACTTTATCTGCCACTGTACCTCCCGACTCAGGTTTCCTTAGATCATTTTTAAAAAATCCGGTCAAGTGAACCCTGAGTAAATTATTGAAAAATAAATGAAAACGCGAGAGTAAAGGCTATGATTATTTTAGACGGAAAAGTGGTGGCTGCGGCTCGCCAGGAAGCGCTTAAAAAAGAAATTGAAAATTTTAACCAAAAAACCGGCCGCGTGCCTCTGCTGGTTGTCGTGTTGGTGGGCTCGGACCCCGCAAGCCAAGTGTATGTTGGCAACAAACACAAGACCTGTCAAAAATTGGGGATGAATTCCAAGGTGGTGAATCTTCCTGAAAGCACAAGTGAAGCCGATGTCTTGCTGTGCTTGAAGGGCCTGGCAGCAGACGAAGCGGTCGATGGAATATTGGTGCAGTTGCCTCTTCCCAAGCGAATTTCCACAGAGCGAGTGATTGCCGCCATTGCGCCAGAAAAGGATGCCGATGGTTTGAGCATTGGTTCAATGGGGGCACTGATGAGAGGCGTGGCAAATGTGCGTCCCTGCACCCCTCAGGGGATTTTGAGCATTTTGGATCACTACCGCGACCATTCCAACCTATCGCCAATCGGCACCCGCGCAGTGGTCGTGGGGCGCAGTCTGATCGTGGGCAAGCCAATGAGTCTATTGCTGCTCGAACGCAATTACACCGTCACGATCACGCATTCGAAGACAGAGAATCTTGCCCAGTTCACTCGCGAGGCAGACCTAGTTGTGGTGGCCGCGGGCATTCCACGTTTCTTAGGGAAGGATGATTTCAAAAAGGACTCGGTGGTGATCGATGTGGGCATGCATCGCTTGGCGGCCGGCCTTTGTGGTGATGTTCGATATGAAGAGCTGGCTGGCCATGTCCGTGCCGCTACACCAGTGCCCGGCGGAGTCGGACCGATGACCATCACCACCTTGTTAGAAAACACACTTCAATTGGCGCGATTGCGTGAGGGGTTGGCTACGGATGAATTTAGAAATTCTTAAAAACGTATGGTACATGGCCTGTTTGAGCGAAGAGCTCAAAGCCAAAAAATTTGTTATTCGAGAAATTCTATCGGAACCTCTGTTGTTTTTTAGAGAAGAAAACGGCACCGTAAAATGTTTAAAAAACATTTGTCCACATCGGGGCATTCCATTGTCCTATGGACGCATGGTGGGCAGCGAAGTGGAATGTCCCTATCACGGTTGGAAGTTTAATGGTGAGGGTACCTGCACCGCCATTCCGTCTTTGACCTCAGAGCAAGATTTTGATTGTCGCAAGATCAAGGTGAAAGCATATCCCGTGCAAGAGCAGTTTGGTCAGGTCTGGGTTTTTGTGGGAGACCCAAAGGTCGACTACGAAAAGGTTCCACCAATCCCAGCTCTTGCGGAGTTTTCTATAGACCAGCGTCCGCAGATACAGAAAAGGGCTGAGTTTCTCTGTCATATTGATCACGCGGTGATTGGTCTGATGGACCCAGCGCACGGCCCCTATGTGCACAAGAGTTGGTTTTGGCGCTCAGAACGCTCTTCTTATGAAAAGAAAAAGAACTTTGCACCTGTGCCGTTTGGCTTTCAGATGGTCCGACACCCTCCCTCAGCAAACTCAAAAGCTTACAGAATTTTGGGTGGACAGCCCACCACGGAGATCACATTTTCGCTGCCCTCGGTGCGAGTGGAGCGAATCAAAGTTGGTGAAAAGAATGTCATTTCGTACTCGGCGCTCACACCAATGAATCCCATGCAAACGCAAATCTACCAAATGCTTTATTGGGATATGCCGTGGATGAGTTTGATCAAGCCGTTTATTTCTAAATTCACAGAGGTCTTCTTGGGTCAAGACGTGGACGCCGTCACAAAGCAACAAGAAGGTTTGAAGTACGATCCGACTCTGATGTTGATTCGCGATGCCGACACACAGGCCAAGTGGTACTATGCCCTCAAAAAGGAATTTCTTGATCATCAGATGGAATCGCGTCAGTTTCAAAATCCCGTCAAAGAGAGTGTGTTGTCGTGGCGAAGTTAAAGCCGATCGGCGCTGCGGCCATTGCTTTGAGTCTGTCCCTATCGGGGCGGGCTGCAGAGCAGAAGAAGGCAATTGCCATCAATACGGCAGAAAAGAGCGATTGGAAGATCACAGCAGTTGTCGAGCTAAAAGGAGACCTCCGCTTTCAAAATACCAAAGTTGGTGGTCTCTCTGGTGCTGTTTGTGATGAGGGAGGCATTGATGCCATTTCCGATGATCGCGGCAAATTTGGTCCGCAACGGATGTATCGATTCTCTCACTCTAAAAACTTGGCCAATTTGCAATTGAAAGAGATGATTGCGATCAAATCTCCTGCTAAACAAGATTTAGACCTAGAGGGCTTGGCCTGGGATTCTCAATCAAAGAATTACTTTGTCAGTTCAGAAGGGGATGCTGACGGCAAACCTCGTGTGCCGCCATCCCTGTTCGTGGTGGATGCAAAGGGAAACAAGATCCTGTCTTTGCCAATTCCAGAAAAATTTATTCCAAATCCGATTGGCGAGCAGACGACAGGTGTCCGACCCAACCGTGGCTTTGAATCGATGGCGTCGCTGGGCGATATGGCGATGACTCTTACGGAGATGCCACTGATGAGTGCAAACTCTAAGGATTCAGAAAAGACTCCGAGAGTTGCCGGTATCAGATACAAACGAGTCAATAGTGGCTGGTCGGTGGATCAGGAGTTCTCCTGGCCCCTCCATAATATGCAGAATCAAGGCACTGAGCTTTTTCGCGGTGTCTCGGAGGTGTTTATCAGCAGTCAGAGTGAGGCGCTTGTTTTGGAGAGAAGTGTCGTGGGAATGAACGGTCGCGTGCCAGAATTCAATATCGAAATATTTAGCACGGACATTTTGTTTCAGAACAAGGAGCGCTTGAGTTTTCATCTGAGCCGTCAGTTTGAATTTGAGAATGCGACCTACACGGTACCAAACTTTGAGGCAATGTGTGGCTGGAGGGAGGCTGCGCCTAACGGTGCCGAGCATCTGCTATTGATCAGTGACAATGATCTTCGCTCTTCGGCAAAAACGATGTTTCTGGAATTGCAGCGAGTGCGAAATATCACAGATAAAAAGGGACAATGAATGGGCGAATTGAGAGTTAGAGCCAAAACGGCGAGAGTCCTTTTTGGACATCCTTGGATATTTGAAGACGAAATTGAGGTCATTGGTTCGCTGCCAGAAAGTGGCACAGTGAAGGTTTTGCAGCCCGATGGCGGGTTTTTGGGTTATGCTCTTTACAATACAAACAGCAAGATACGCGCGAGAATACTGAGTCGCAATCAGGAAGATAAAATACATTTGCGCGAGTATTATCAAAATAAACTGCAAAAGATATTGGCGCGAAAACAAGCTCTTGGCATGCAGGATTCGATGCGATGGTGCTTCAGCGAAGGGGACGAGATCCCAGGACTAATTGTAGACCTTTACCACTGCTTCCAAGAGCAAAGAGAGTTTCAAACCTTGGTGGTGCAGGTCTTATCACTGCCTCTGGACAAAGTTCTTGGCGAAAAGATTTCTTTTTTTGAGGAGTTGGTTCAACAGGTGCACGCTGCTGGGCTGTTGAAGTGTGACTGGAATCAAACCGTACTGCTCTTTAAGAATGAGTCCTCGAGTCGTGAGAAAGAAGGCTTAAAAAAGGAGCCGCCTCATGTAGCAAAATCGTTGCCTGGCGTAGATGTTACAGACGTTCGGTGCCGTATCAGTTGCGACGGCAGTCCTTATGAATTAGCGGCTGATCTCCTGAATGGTCAAAAGACGGGATTGTTTTTGGATCAGAATCTCAATATTGGCCTAGTAAGAAAATGGTTGGGTCTATTTGACGATAAACACCCAGTGCGCATTTTGGATCTGTGCTGCTATGTTGGACACTGGTCAACCTCATTGGCTGAGAAGTTAAAGATGATGAACTTGCAGGCCGAAGTGAACCTGGTCGATGTTTCGGCTCGAGCTTTGGAGTTTGCCAAAAAAAATACGGAAGTCTTTTGTGAAAATGTTCAAACCTATCAGCACGATGTTCTCAATGATTATGAACGCTTCGAGAACTTTAGAGATTTTGACGTGGTGATAGCCGATCCTCCCGGATTTATTAAGCGCGAGCGCGATCGCAACAGCGGCGCCTCTGCTTATTTGCGACTTTTTCAGAAGGCCATTGAAATGACCAGAGAGGGTGGTATCGTGATTTGCTGCTCTTGTTCGGGACTTTTAGAGCGGGATGAATTTGAAAAAATAGTTTTGAAATCACTCAATCGCTCGGGGCGGCGAGCGTGGGTATTGGGCCGGGGAGGAATTTCATTGGATCACAGTACCAAGATGGGATTCCAGCAAGGACAGTATCTAAAAATGATCGGCCTACAGCTTCAGTGAACGCAGCAGATTTTCCTCTTTCAGGAGACTGCTAATCAGATTTCTGGGGCCTTTTAATCAAAAGTCATCGTCCCGAAGTGCAGCAGTGGTGCGGAAGCAAAAGAGGGCTTCTTGGGTTTTGGCAAAAATTGGATCTGCATTTTCAAGGTTGTACTCAGGCAGCAAACAGTCTCGTTCTTTGTATGTGCTTTTTTTCCACAGATTGTTTTTCAATGTTTTTAGTGGGCTAATGTACATTTTTGCTTCAGTTAAAAAATAGGACTGACTCTTCATTTCAATATCAGGTGTAATGCCAAGAAGTTGTGGCGAATATCCAGAGGGCAGATGAAAAAAACCTTTAGTCCTAAATAGAATAACATTCACCTTGTTTTGCCACGGTTCAATTTCTTGATAGCTTCCTTTGCCAAATGTTCGATTGCCCACGAGCACAGCCCGGCGATGCTCGCGGAGTGAACCGGCCAGCAGCTCGGAGGCACTTGCGGAGCCACTGTCAATCAAGATGGCTAGGCTGCCTTTGAAGTTTCGACTGGTCTCAGAGTAAAAATACTCGCGCTTGTTTGTTCCATCGTTGTGCTCTAAGAAAAAAGTCACTTCGTCCTTTGGTAAAAAACGACTGGCGATGCAGTTGGCCTCGTCAACGAGACCTCCTGAATTGCCGCGAAGATCAATAATCAAACCGCGCACGTTGTGGGCTTCGAGTTTATCCAATTCGCGATTAAAGAGGTGACATGCACCTCGAAGAAATTTGCTGATCTTGATCACTCCGACTGGTTTAACAATCGATAGAAGTTGGGAATTGACAACACTGATAGCGTATTTAAATTTGTATAGATCAACATCAAATACCTTGTCATCACGCTTTATTTTTAATGTGATCTCGTTTTTAATGTGAGTGAGAATTCGTAGCATCGAGACAGGAATTTGGATTGATGGGACCTCTTTGATTTCTAGTATCTCGTCGCCTGGTCGCAATGAAGCAGCATCTGCAGGTGAGTTTGTTCCCACCGATTGAATAAATAATTTTCCATTGACTCGTGCAAAGCGAAAACCAAAGGCAGTCACCTCGCGAACAGGTTGAATCAAATTGTCATAGTAGTAGAGCTTGGGCGTGATGTAAGTGTGTGGGTCGTACTGAACGGAGTAAAGCGAATTTAAGGCGACAGCGATCAGGCCGGCTTCAATGGGCTCGTCTTCAAGAATCTTATTCCACAAAAACTCAAAATTGATAAGTTTGTTCTGAAATGCGAGTGGATTGGCTTTAAAAAAATTGTCGACCGCTTTTGCATCATGCAAATCTCCTTGAGGGGTCTCTGCCAGATCATCGGTGCTACTTGAAATAAAAAGTTTCTGCCGCTCATGTTCGACTTGCAAGATACCTAGAATGCAACCTGAGAATAACTTTTGTGAACTGTAGCAGCTATCCTGATTCACTTCTGCAAAAAGGTGGAGGCGATTGAGTCCTGTGGCATCCCAGTCTTCTGAGGACGAGTACTTAATAGCGGGAAAAAAGGTCGTCAGTAGGCTGTCCAGAAAAATGGGACAGATCAGAAACCATGAGATGAGAATCCATAAGGTTTTGTTGGTCGTGTTCAGATGTGCCTCCGTACCTACTTAAAAATAGAGAGCAATTTCCATTCCGGATTCTGCCCTATTGAGCAGAATCCTGGTGGCTTTAGGTACTTGGGCCTGGACACCAGCTGCCTTTTTTTGCAATGGTGTCAAAGTTCTGTACAGGTCCGTCAGTGCGAATTGTCTTCGTCACCAACAACCATCGCCAAAACAAGGGCGCCGTAGTCAGTTGCATAATTTTCGATTTTTCTGATCCACTCTTGGTAGGTGGGCTGGGTCTGCCATTTCATCAACATATCGAGACTGATCTCAGCATTTTTTGCATTGAAATGGAAATAGGAAGGCAGTCCATTGGCGACGATATCAAGGGATTTGGTTCCCTTCGGATCACTACCGTTTGCGGCTCTGGCTTTTAGTTCAAAGAATGGTTTGGTGTAGTAAGAATAGCTGTTACAGCCGCCCCAGTAGATCAGCTGATACTGATTTGATATGCTGTAGTAATCAGGGTTCCAGCTAACCATATTGGCGAACTGCTGAGCATCGAATCCAGAGCCGACTCGCGAATGACCAAACCAAGCGAAAAAACCATCATGATTATGTGCAAAACTTTGTGCGAAAAGCTTCATTTGATCGATACCAAAGTTAATGACCACATTGATCGTTACGTCGACTCCGTCCCGTTTGCCTTTTAAAGAATGGCCGATCACTTTTTGATCCCCCTCAAAGCCCAAATACTCGCCCCTTAGAATAGGAGTGCTCTGAAACTGAGGAAATTGGTTTTTTACATGAGTCAAAAACTTTCTGTATTCGGAGGCGCCGATATCCCAATCCTGATTGAGATCTTTTTGGTTGGAGTCGTCAGCGTAGCCAAATGCAAACGTCATTTGAAAATTATTGTCGATGCCGGCAGATTTTAATAGTTGATGATACTCAGGATAGGAGTTTTGAGTTTGCGGCGTTTGAGACAAGATCGTGATCTTTACATTTTGGTAGTGCTCCCCAATAGTATGATCGCAGCCACTTCGAGAAGGATCCCAAAAGTACCAATAGAAACTCAAGGTCTGATGTTCAGGATCTCGATCTGTGCAGCTTTTCCATTGCGGGCTGACTAGCACACTCTTGCTATAGGGAATAGGCAGGTGCAAACCATTTCCGAGCATTGCCGCATTGGCCACTGTCCATTTTCCTTTGTAGGTGTATTCTAGATAGACTTTTCCATTTTCGACGATGGGGTGATCCCAGTTTACTACCAATTCAGTCACATGGAGTGGGCTCCCTAAAGATTTATTTACGAGGGGACCATAAAGATAATCAAAGGTCGGCAAAATATAATTGTTTTCATAATGCTTGCGCGAGCTTTCTTGATAACTTTGTAGTTCGATTTGCGAGAGCGCACTCAGATGGCGCGCGCTAAATGTCGCAATGACTTCCTTTCCGAGGTGAGAATAGAAATCTGGTTTTACCAGGCCCGCAGACGCGAACTGGAAAAAAGATAAGATCATGGTTGCGATCAAAGAAAGCTTCATTTCTTGACTCCTGTAATTTTGGTTTCTTAAAGAGAAAATCTTCAAGAGGGTTTCACTAAGAAATTTATATGGATTTGAAAACTTGGTTTTCCTACCAAAGCCTTTGGCTGCGCACAACACATCAGATATTCATTGTAAGTTTTTTGCATTCACGAGGTGAGTGTAGAGAAAACTTAGTAAGGCAATAAAGGCTTGATTTGCTTTTCGGATCCAGTTTGGCACTGTTCCCCATAAACGGCTTATCTTGAGAATTTAACCACCCCGACTTAAGTAATAACGCACCGCGTCCGAAGCGAGGGTTGCTAGTCAGTCCAAGGTCTGGGTGCGGGTTTAAGAATAGGAAGAGCGCCGTCTCAAAATGGGCTCTTCTGCAATTTCCTTGCTTGATAAAGTTGTGGCGACTCTCAAGTAGGAGGCTCACGTGTTAAAGATCAATTCGGCTTCATTGCAGCCGGCAATCTCTCGTCAGATGTATCAGACCCAGAAAGATACAGAGCGGGCTTATAAGGAGCTGGCGTCTGGGTCGCGATTTTCTGATGCTTCGGTGAATCCAGCAGGCCAGGCTATTTCAGAGCGTCTTCGCGGGCAAATCAAAGGCTTTGAGGCTGCGCGTGCCAATGCTGACAATGCATCCAGCTTTATTCAGGTGGCTGAGGGCTCCTTAGCAGAACAAAACAACTTATTGATCCGAATGCGTGAATTGGCGGTTCAGGCGGCAAGCGACACCTACAGCAGTGAGGAACGTGAATTCCTTGATTATGAATACCAGTCTCTCAATGCCGAGGTGGACCGAATTGCCGGTATCACCAGTTATGGATCGATGAAGTTGCTTTCAGGAGAAAAGCAACAGCTCGAGTTTCAGGTGGGCGCTGGCGCTAGCCAGTATGATCGGGTTCAGGTTAACTTAGACTTGAACACAAACATTGATTCTCTAGACACGGCAGGCACTGACGTGGGCACTACAAGTGATGCGCGCAACAGTCTTGAATCACTAGATGGGGCATTGATGAAAGTTGGCGACGCAAGAGCCAGGCTTGGAGCGATACAGAGTCGCCTGGATCACGCTGTGGATCACACTCTCGCGCAGTCGGAGGCATTGGAAAGTGCACATTCAAAAATCGCTGATGCAGACATCGCCTCGAGCATTTCGCGGGCGCGCAAGGGCGAGATTCTCTTGCAATACCAAGCAGCGGCCCTTCGCGGAGCGATGGACCAATCGGCCACAGCACTGCGCCTGATTGCCTAGCCTCAATTCAATATTCATTAGCGGCCAGCTCGCCTTCTGGCCTGCGGCAAACCAAAAGGTCCAGCTTTGACTGGACCAAGGTCCTATGAACTCAAAAAATTTTTCTAAATTTAGATCAGTAATTCTCGGCACAAGACGCATCGCATAATTTAATTCTGGACCAAAGCCCTAAAGTTTCCTGGACCTAGGCCGAGAAAGTGGATGAACACGTTGGAGCTTCCATTTGGATCTTGGACTGACTAGCATCAACCTCCAAGCCTCTTAATGGGTCGTCGAAGATGTTTCTCATCTGTCACATGAGAGGCGTCTTTGACATCCAACCTAACAAAATTAATTTTCTCATTTTCTGCCTGACAAAAAGGTGTGTGGCACTTTTTTGTCTAAACAAAGGGAGGGGGTGGGAACACTATTAGGAGGTTTCTCTATATGGGCTTAAGAATAGGGACGAATATGGCGTCCATATCAGCACAAAAAGTGCTGAACAAGCAGCAGCAAAGGGCCGAGCACGCCGCCGTAGCTCTGGCTTCAGGTAACAGAATTGTCAAAGCAGCAGATGATGCTGCGGGCTTGGCAATCTCAGAATCCATTCGCTCGCAAGTGCGAGGTCTAGCGATGGCCCGGCAGAATGCTTTCAACGCCACTTCAGCTTTGCAAGTGTCAGAAGGTGGACTCAATGAAATCACCAATATTTTGATTCGAGTTCGCGAGTTGGGAATCCAGGCGGCTTCAGACAATATTGGTGAACGCGAAAGAGGCTTTTTGGATTTGGAGTCTAAACAGCTTATTCTTGAAGCGGACCGTATTGCAAAAACTACAGTTTTTGGCGACAAAAAACTCCTTGATGGATCTGGCGGCGAGCAGGAGTTTCAGGTGGGACTCACAGGAGAAGCCGAGAATATCATTACATACTCCTTGTCGACAAATGCAGCTGTGTCCGAAATTGGTGTTGATAGTGTTGACCTGAGCGAAAAGAGCTCAGCACGCGATGCTTTGACTTCGGTAGATGAAGCTCTTTCTAAAGTGGGCGCGATGCGCGCGAATTTTGGTTCGTTGATGTCACGCTTAGACTCGACGATAAGTAACTTGGATGTGCAACATGAAAACCTTTCGGCAGCCAAATCACGCATAGCGGATACAGATGTGGCACGAGAGACATCAGAGATGGCTTCTGCAAGTATATTGCAGAACACAGCCGTGTCTGTGTTAGCACAAGCCAATAATTTTCCAGCTGTTGCATTAAAATTAGTTGGTTAAGTTCAGTTCAGTTCAGTTCAGTTCAGTTAAAATTTCCTCTGCCTGGAGTGGCGGGGGTGAGTGCGCAGGCAAGAGTGAGAAAGGGATGCTTCGCTTTTGCTTGGATTTGAAAGTGATCTAGGATGCCGGATCATTGGTAAAAAAGGATGTGTAGATCTTTGAGTTCAAGAACGTGGCGTTCAAAAGCTCCAAGATCAAAGCTGATTTCGTTGGGCATCCTGATGCGCAGCTTGGTTCAATAATCGGCTTTAATGTTGGCGTTTATGAGGTTCGATGAGTAGTCGCCACATCAACTACTCTTAAGCCCGCCCCAGGGGAATCTTCCTCTGGGGTATTTTTATTTGATCTATCAAGACGCGCCTATGCTGCTTTCTGCGTTGTGAAATCTTTAATGCTCTCTTTTACACTTTGAGTGATGCTCGTGAACTTAACTCCATAGCGAATAGGTGCAGCTAAACCCATTGTTTCTTGTAAAGTTTGTTTGGAAACGATTTCGCAAACAGCGTTAAATGGAGGAACTCCGTCACCAGGTTGAAAATGCAAAAATATTGTCTGACCGGGTTGAAAGTTGGGGTTTTCAATCAATATTCCGGCACCGCCTGCGGAAATTTCCATGGCTTTGCCTTTGAAAACAGTTTTGTTGTTGTGAATTATCAAAGAACAGCCGTAGCTAACTCGAGCGTGACGGCGGCGGAAAAACACCTCTCCTACTTCAGTCATTCCAGAGTTCTTTAAGTTTTTGATGTGAATTGGATTGAAGTCCTCAACCTCTGCAACTCGCTTCCAAGCTGGCAGTTTCTGGGCCCAAATGTAATCAAACTCAAAAAGAGTCTTCTCTTGCAACATTTGTACAATTTCTAGTTTGGAAAATGGCCCGTAGTTATTTCCTGATTTTAAAATGAACCACGCTTTGTCCTTAAGTGTATCATTGGCAATACCACTGCTCGAAGTGCTAGTGGTTTCGGAAGCCTTGGGGGCTGACGTTTTTGCTTCTGCCAGTGATGCCTTGTAGGTGGCCTCGAAATCTTTGTGATCCATCAGCATAATCCAATCTTGCGTGCCATCGTCAAAAATATAATCTGTCCATAGGCAATCATTGGATTGCACTTTGGCCAGAACTTGCTGGTGGTCTAAAGGGCCAACCATATTCCCTTTTACCGTCACAAAATAATTAGCTTCCATATTTTACCCTTCCACCCTTCACGTGTGTCTAAATGGCTATCGGAGAGAAAGACCCACCACTTAAGTTTTCGTTTGAGAGCCTGGGGGCAAACTGACCTGAGGTCTAGAAATCGCTTGCCTACATTGGTCCAAAGCCTTAAATCTCTGCCGTGAAAGAAGTCTGGCAGGGCCAAGTCGAGTTGAATATTGCCGTCAATTTAGGGTGCGAGCCCTGGGAGCGGGCTGTCCCTCAGCCTGTTTTGGTGCGAATTGTATATCATTCCGAAAAAATTCTGCAATCAGCACAAAGCGATGACCTCGCAACGGCTATAGATTACGCAACTTTGGGTCAGATCGTGGCGAGAGTTGCGCAAGAAAAACAATATCACCTTGTAGAGCATCTGCTCTTGCAAATCAAATTGGCATTGGAAGACAGCATTCCGCAACTGGAAATGCAGGAGCTAATTGTAAAGAAGTGCAATCCGCCCATTCCTTGGTTAGGGGCCGTGGAATTTTCTTGGAAACGCAGGTAAGCTATGCGCGTGACATTGGCTCTTGGATCCAATCTCGGTGATCGCAAAAATAATCTGGCGCTTGCCTGCAAGAAGTTGTCTGAGGTCATTTTCAATATTCAGACGAGTGTCAATATTGAAACTCCAGCACTTCTGCCTCAAGGGGCTCCGCCCTCCTGGGACTTGGCCTATCTTAATTCAATAATAACGGGCGAAACCAAATTATCTCCACCACAGCTTTTGGATTTTGTTAAGAACGTCGAGCGAATTTTAGAGCGAAAAACTGAAAATGACAGATGGTCTCCTCGGACAATAGACATCGATATCATTTTGGCGGGTGACGGAGAATATCAAGACAAGAATCTGACCATCCCTCACGAGGCTGCACATCAGCGATCTTTTGTGCTGACTCCCATGGTGTTGATGCAACCAAATGAACGCTTAGGATGTGAGACAGTATTAAACTGGCGCAGGCGAATTTCTTTAGAGAGTAAAAGGTTTGCCAAGCCACTCGTGATGGGAATTGTGAATATCACACCAGATTCTTTTTCAGATGGTGGACATAAATTTTCATCAGCTGATTTTGCAAACTGGTGGGAGTCTCTAGATGAAGCCACTTTGCCAGAGATTTTCGATCTTGGTGCGCAAAGCACGAGGCCAGGAGCAGAGCTGATTGCCGAAGCCGAAGAGCTTCGTCGCTTGAAGATGGGTCTTGAGATTATGCGCAGTCGACCTGAGCTCCTAGAGGGACGTTGGCTGAGTGTAGACACCTTTCGCCCGGAAATCGCTGAGTGGGCAATGGCAGAGGGTTTTCAAATCATCAATGATGTTAGTGGCGGAGCCGATATTGAAATGATCCGTCTCCTCTCTCAACCGGGCTCATCTAAAACGAAATTTGTATTTATGCACAATTTGGGGGTTCCGGCTTCGCGCAGCGCGGTTTTGGCGGAGGACGTTTGTCCTTTTGAGGAAATTCTTTGCTGGGCTCGGCAAAAAGTTGCTCATCTGCTGGAGGCTGGCATGCACAGGGAGCAGTTGATTTTTGATCCTGGTGTGGGTTTTGGTAAATCGGCATTGCATTCCTTGGATATTATGACCGGAGTTAGCGAATTCCACGAGCTGGATTTGCCATTGCTGGTGGGACATTCCAGAAAGTCGTCGCTGCGATTTCCGGGGCTGTCCGGGCGCTCTCCTGATGGCGCGACACTTGCTTTTTCCTTACACTTGGCTCAACAGGGTGTTGAAATATTGAGGGTGCATGACTTTGCCAATCACCAGAGCGCACTGTTTTCAAATGAATGGATAAATTTGCGGTATGAAAATTAGTTTTAATGATGTTGTCAAAAATCTTGAAAGTCGCGGCATTATGCCAAAGACACCGCCTTCATTGCAAAAAACCAAAGATGCCTTGGCGCGTTTGCCACTGACCTATCCCACCGATCTTGAGCGAGTGATAGTCATAGCTGGAACCAATGGTAAAGGCACAACCGCAAAGATACTGGCAAGCCTTCTTCAGGAGTCGGGATTTCGTGTAGGGTTGTTTTCTTCGCCACATTTAATTTCACCAGTGGAGCGCATACAGGTGCAGGGTGAACCGGTAACCGAAGCGAGATTTTGCGAACTTTTTTTTCGTGTCGACGAAGTCACAAAAGACCTTCAACTCACGCACTTTGAAACCATCACAGCGATGATGGCCTTAGAATTTTTCGAGGCTGCTGCGGATGCTCAGCCAGTGGACTATGCTGTTCTCGAAGTCGGCTTGGGCGGCCTTTTTGACTCTACAAATGCTATTCCCCACCTGAGTTGCGCAATCACGCAATTGGGTTGGGATCATCAAGAGATTTTGGGAAACTCTCTGCCTGAGATCGCGATGCAAAAGTTAGGAATCGTGCTCCCAAATGCAAAGGTCTATTACCAAGCCTTTCCAGAAGAATGTGCTGCCATCTTGGCAGAACATCAGCAACGACTCCAGGGGCGGTGGCAGGTGGCTCCTGACTTTTCCTACACAGTAGATGGGAGTTCTTTTCCACCCAAATACACGCTTGAGAGTGCCTGGGGCAAATATAGGTTGCCGCTTCTTGGTCGACGGGCTTGCCAAAACACCAATTTGGCTTTGACTGTTTTTTCGGGCCTTGGCTTTTCGCCGCCAACATCTTTCGACGCGCTTTTTCAGGTGCAGTGGCCGGGTCGAATGCAGATTCTTCATCGTACAGACTGCCCCGCACCCATTGCTCTATCGGGTGACCACAATGAGCAAGGCATGGAATCCCTGTTGGAGATACTCGAACATTGCCAGCGAAACCATTTGCATATTTTGATTGGTATTGGCGAAAAGAAAAATGCCAGAGCGATGCTTAGATGTCTTAAGACTTTGCCCAATGTTTCTTTTGGTGTGGTCTCCGGCTTCTTTAAAAGTCGTTCTTCAGCAGAATTGATTTGCGAACTTCCTGAAGGCACTCTGGGCTACACTTCCTTTGGCGAGGCATACTCTGCCATGCGCATTCGCGTTCAGCCTGGCGACTTGGTGCTGGTCACAGGATCGCTCTATCTCGTGGGCGAAGCACTTAAGTTTTTTGCTGAAGCGCACTTGGCCTGACTCAATTGCGATTGCGTAGAGGCGGTTATATTTATGCCTCCTTAATAGTTCGTGATTTTTATATGCCTAATTTTGGAACATCTTTGGCTACTCTTTTGACAGATACATTTTACAATAGGGGTCTTCTATCATGCCCGACAGCTCAAATTACACGAAGTGCTCGTATTCATTTGGGGAACTATGAGTTGGTCTTTGATTTGCAGATGATCTCACTCGAAACTATTATCGACGATATGGGCAGCGTTGCGTTCAAAGAGAACATTCATGTCTAAAACAGACTTTAAAAAGGAGATTTCTATGTTTAAAAACACTCTTATTGCAATTGCTATTGTATCAGCCTTTGCGACTGCTCAAGCAAATGTATCTGAAGATGAATCTGGCAAAATTCAAACCTGCCGTCAGTTATCACTGGATTTGGGCTTGAAGGCACTGAAGACCACGCGTGAAAGTGGATGGGGAAAGGGACGAGATGGTTGTAGTGCTGGATCAGATTTTCACGATTACTATAAATTAGACTCAGAACCACGGGCGATGACGGTCAAAACAGGACATGGTACCGAGGAATGTTTGCTAATAGAAGGTGACTACACTTACGATTGCTACACGGGCAATTAACGACCTCCTGCAGCCTAGGCGCTGGCAGAGGCGTTTTCGACTGTGACTTCAGTCTCATTGGGGCTGGAGTTGAAATTGATCTTCCAGTTGTAGAGGCGGCAGATTGATGTGATCCATGCCAATCCGAGGCCGTGCCCCTCCCTTTCGGTTTGGGCGCTGTTGCCACGATTGAAGGGTTCTCCTAAGCGCGATAAAACTTCTGCGGGAATTCCGGGTCCATTGTCTTTTACTGAAAATCCTTTTTCAGTGATGCAAATTTTTAAATGAGCATTGGGACGTGCGTGAGTGAGGGCGTTCTTTAAAATATTCTGAACGAGCTGCTCGACATGTTGTGGATTGGCGATAAAGATCGCTTCTTCGAGAATAGTCATTTCGATCAGATCAGATTCATTCTGCAGACGATTAATGGTCTTTTCAAAAACAGTTGCAATGTTGCATCTAAATACATTCTTGGCAGAGGAAGCGTTTTCGAGCTCGGCCCATCCCAAAAAAGAGTTGATGGTTTCGGCCATCTTCAAATTTTCGGAGCTGAGCGCTTTAAGATCTTCGCTAGGAATTTGCAGGCGCTTTTGCAGACGTTCGATTTCGATTTGTGCTAGGGACAGCGGAGTTTTTAACTCGTGCGCCATCTGATGGGCCCACAGACGAGAAAATTGATAGTTGCGATTGACTTTATTGATCAATGCACTCAATCCGGCAATGACTCGTTTGAATTCATCATGGGAATCAAGGCGGCTGTTCTTGCTCAATGGATCTGGAATCGGCGGCAGAATGACCTGTTGTCGCGACGCCACGGCAACATTACTAAGAAACGTCGCCAACTGCGATATGGGACGCAAAAGAAAGCTGGTGAGTAAAAAAGAAGAGACAAGTCCAAACAGTACGACGACCATCATAAAGGTGAGGGTATTTCGCGACAGATAATCGGGGTTGACCAAGGACTCGTCCAAAACCAAGCCCACCTGCAGAGTGCGATCGGGAAATCGAGGCAGCTTTAGATTTAGACCGCGGATGTACATTTCATTGGTGACCAATTCAAACCATTGCTCGTCGCTTGATAAATTTTTGATTGGTAGAAGTGCGGCGCTGCTGCTTTCGTAAAGAATTTCGCCGCGATCATTTTTGATGATAAAAAACTTGCCAATTCGCGACTCGCCCAGCTCATCGGAGATGATCTCCTCGGCCTGATCGAAATCAAATTTGCGCATATCTGCGAGTTCCGATTCGACAATTGCAGTGGCAGTTTCTCGCACCTGTTGATCAATAAAGGCAATCCGCTCCTGCTTTAAATAAATGGAATAGAGGAATACGGCAGCGGTGGTCGCCACCGTCAGAACAGTCAGAATGATGGCGAAATATCTAATGCGCAAGCCAGTAGCCTGAATTGCGAAGATTTTTAACGGAGACATTGGCGCCCAAATCCATCAGCTTTTTGCGTACATTGGCAACCGTGGCCTCAACGACATTGGATTCATGGGCCACAGTTGCCCCCCAACAGTAGTCCAAGAGCTCATCTTTGCTCCAGACTCGATCGGATTCGCTGGCCAGGGTCCGCAATAAAGTAAATTCTCTTGCGGGAAGAGTTTCTTTTTTTTCGCCGACCGACACAACTCGCGCCAAGGTATCAATGATCAAATTGCCCACCTGTATGTAATTGCCGACGGGGGCTGTGGTCCTGCGCATGAGGGCTCGGACTCGAGCGACTAGCTCTTGTGTCGAAAACGGTTTGCTCAGGTAGTCATCGGCTCCTAAGTTCAAAAGTTCGGTTCGTTCGTTGGGAGTGCTAATTGCTGAGAGTATCAAAATCGGAATCAACGGCCATTTTTTACGAATTGCAGGTAGAAAGGCCTTTGAGTCAGAGCTCCCCAAAAGTCGATCCATAATGATAAAGTCAAATTTGAGAGGTGAGGCCAAAACATTTTCTAGCTCATCCATCCGACCGAAGGACGCCACCAAAAAACCTTGATCCATAAGACTTTCGCTCAGATGCTCTGCCAATTTCTTGTCGTCTTCGAATAGTAATAGTTTCACTTTGATACATTAACAAGAAATTAGGGCCATCATCCAGAATTGATAGCTTGTGACGCAAAATTTTGTTTCTCAAAGTATTTTTATTTTCACGTAAGGCTTCGCAGTTTGCCTTGAGTTAATATCAAGACAGTTGGGCCTTTTTGCCTAACAACTGAGGTGATGGGCACCTCTTAAATAAAAGGATGATACAATGAAAAAAATCACTATGTTTGCTTCTGTAATGATGTTGGTAGTTGGTTTCTCACTAAGTGGTCAGGCTAAATCTCATGTCAACAAAGCTGCGCAAAAAGCCGCAAAGATTGAGTGCAAAAAAGAGGGCAAAAAAGGTCCTGCTCTAAAACGGTGCATCAAAGAAAAGATGGCCGCGAAATCAAATCCTGCTCCTGATCAGTAATTGCTGAGTTGGAACTATTTTAGGGCCTCGCGAATGAATGCCGAGGCTTGATCCATCATCCAAACCACAACAGCAATGACAAGCACAATGCATCCCACTTCAGGCCACATGGCTTGACCTTGGTACTGAATTAGCATTGTGCCGATCCCACCACCACCAACTAGGCCGATGATGGTGGCCATGCGAATATTGATATCCCAACGATAGACCGTGAACGAAATGTAAGGCAAAACCACCTGAGGCACGACGGCAAACCAAATGACTTGCAAAGGATTGGCTCCAGTTGCGCGAATTCCTTCAATGGGGCCTTCCGAAATGCTTTCGACCATTTCAGAGTATTGCTTAGCAAGGGAGGCCACCGAGTGAATCATCAACGCTAGCATTCCGGCAAAGGGACCTATGCCCACCCAAACACTAAAAATGATCGCCCAAATCAGAGCTTCAATCGAGCGGGTCACATTGAGAAGAGTGCGCAACGTAACATAGACGCCCACAGCAACGGGGTGTTGCATGATGTTCTTGGCGCAAAGAAAACTCAAAATAAAGGCAAATGGAATCGCAAAAGCAGTGGCCAGAAAAGCCATGAACATGGTTTCGACTATATTTATAAGCGCGCGAGGTAAAAGGTCTAAATTTGGATGAGCTAGGCCTTGAAAGAGGCGAATGGCTCCGGCAAAACCGTCGGCATCAGTGAGTTCGTTAAAGCTAAATTGTGTTTTTATCAAACCCAATACCAAACTGAGTAAAAGTGTGATGCCCAGCTGCCATTGCCAAAACTTGCCGATTTTGGCTGTGAGCTGCGGTGGACCAAATACCTTTGCCCCCAGAGTGAGGATGCCTCGCTGCTGCAAAAACCAAGAAATTACAAATCCAACTATCAGTAATGCTCCCGCCACTAGGGTCACATCCAACAGCTCATGAAACTTTCGTGCATCAAAACCAAAGGCATACAGATAGGCCGCTAGCGCCAAAAATGAAAAGGTCAGAGCATCAAACACCCGAGATCTCGTCGTCACCATACCTTCAACCCCCCGCTCATATTGGATTCACCACCTGCCCAACTCCAACTCACTCACCAGTACTCATCTAACTAATTGATATGCACTTCTTTCGCAGCCTCGCCGTAGATTTCGCCAAACCACTTGTCATCAATTTGGTTCGGATCCCCTGAAAATACAATTTCTCCGGCCTTCAGGGCGATCACTCGCGTGGCGTATTGACGAACCAAACTTAAAAAGTGTAAATTGCAGATAATTGTTATGCCCAACTCTTGATTGATTTTTTGCAAATAGTCCATCACCGTATGGCAGGTGGCGGGGTCGAGGCTTGCCACCGGCTCATCTGCTAGTAGAATTTTTGGCTTTTGTAGCAACGCCCTGGCAATGGCCACGCGCTGCTGTTGCCCCCCGGAAAGCTGATCGGCGCGCACTTCTGCTTTGCTGCGAATTCCAACCAAATCCAAGCACTCCAAAGCGCGTTCGTAGTCGCTTTCTGAAAACTTCATAAAAAGGCTCTTGAGGGTGCCAGTGCGACCTAAGGCCCCCATTAGCACATTTGAAATCACGCTGTGTCGAGGAATCAAATTGAAATGTTGAAAGATCATTCCAATGTCTTTGCGGGTTTTGCGAATTTCACGATTAGAGAGATGGGTGATGTCGCTGCCGTTGAAAACCATTCTTCCCGAAGTGGGTTGGTGAAGGTGGTTGATACAACGGAGCAGGGTGGACTTGCCCGAGCCAGAGAGCCCAATGACCACCAAGAATTCGCCCTGTTTAACATCAAAAGAAACACTTCGCAGCGCCTGAACGCCGTTGTCGTATGTTTTTGTCAAATTGCTTATTTGGAGAATTGAATCCTGTTGCATATGCGTTTGACTGCTTACTTAATCATTTCGGCTGCGGATTTCCCTAATGCCGAAAGCATTTTGCGCACAGGTTCGTAATCGGCATCTGTGGCCGGCTTGAGCGCGGTCACACCGTAAATCTCACTAAAGGCCGTCTTTCCTTCCGGCGTGGCGACAAAAGCTAAAAGCGCATCGGCAATTTTTACTTTCATTTCTTCAGGAAGATCTTTTCTGAAGACCATAGGATCGTTGGGAATGGGATCAGAAAGCTCGATGATTTTTATCTTTGCTTCCACATCTGGGTACTGGGTCAAGACCAGGCGTCTGGCGTCTTCAATTTTGCCGTTGTCTGGTGGCGAATAGAAGGTGGCTCCGGCATCCACCTGCCCCTGATAGATCATTGAAACAACATTATCGTGTTTCTGCGCAAAGACGGTTTCTTTGGGTTCAATGTGTTTTTCTTTGAGAGTCTTCATAGGCAACAGATAGCCGGAGGTTGAAGCCGGATCCACAAAGGCCATTTTCTTTCCGGCCAAATCAGCCACTGTATTTATTCCGCTGTCGGCCTTGGTGATGAATTGGGACTGATAGGTCGAAGATCCGTGCCGCAAAAAAGTCAGGCGGGCTTCAGCACCGTATTTATCGTGCGCAAGCATATAGCCAAAGGTGTTGATGGCGGCCACATCGGCGCGCTTTGTGCCAAAGGCCTCCACAACGGCCACAAAGCTTTGAGGAACAGTGATGGCAAATTTATATGGAGTGTTTTTTTCCAGGTAGGCCTTAAACACTTCGGAGTTGCTCTCCAAGACTTTGGCATCAACAGAAGGCACAAAGTGCAGTTTGATGGGGTTGGCTTCAGTCCCTAGCTCTGCCTTTTTGGTGCAGCCGGCAAGAGCGACGGCCAGGGCAATGGCGCTCAGGTAAATCACATTTTTCAGCAATTTAATGTCCTGGCGTCGGCGCAGAGGTTCTTTGGTCGAATCCTGATTGGTCACAAGCTTATTCATATATTCACTCACCCTTTTTCATTTCCGGCCCGACGTTTTGCTGCATCGACAAATTGACGCTGCCTATGCTAAATTACAGTGAACTCCGGAAGATTTGGTCGGCCGCAAGCTAACAAAGACTCTGCGCCTATGTCCAAGAAAAACTCTGTTAAGATTCAAAAGAGTGAAGAAAGTTTAAAAGATGCAAACACACCAAAATTTGAATTGGATAATTGATGAAATCGCCCGTGAGCGAGCCAAATCTCGCTCTGTACTGGCTGTGTTTGATATTGACTCGACACTGCTCGACGTTACACCCCGTATGCAGCGGATTTTGGAGCTTTTTCAGAGTGACCCCGATAATCAATTGGAACATGCGGAGCATTTGCACTACGTAAAAAATGTGCAATGGGACGCAAGGGATTGGGACCTAAAGGACCCTCTTCAGCGGGCAGGCTGGGTGGGTGCAGACAAAAGCGAGTTTTATCAGGTTCTTAAGAAGTTCTGGGAGAGGGAGTTTTTTGCCAACCAGCATTTGCATCTGGATCAGCCCTATCCAGGTGCTCTGCAGTTCATCCATCGCCTATTGAAGGAGGGTGCCGCGGTTTCCTATTTGACGGGTAGAGATGTGCCGCGCATGTGGGATGGATCGCTCAATTCACTGCAAAATCTAGGATTTCCGGTGGATCAGTGCTATGGCAATTTGGTCTTAAAGCCGCGGGCCTCTATGGAGGATGCCGCCTTTAAGAGTGATTGGATAGGAGCACAAAAGGACAAATATGACCGCATTTTTGTATTTGAAAACGAACCCGTGAATTTGTTGCGCTTAGAGCACGAGCACCCAGATGTCGATTTGATCTTTTTTGATAGCACTCACTCTCGAAAGGCTCAGGCCGCATCTCATTGGAAAAAAATTGGCCATTTTGAAGTGCTCGGCCCAGGTGGTGGCGCTAATAGTGATAGTGATAGTGATAAAGATAGTGATAGTGATGGAGAAAGTGACGGCGAAGAAGGTTCATCATGTTAAATTTAGTGGCCACGCCACTGGGCGAGTTAGAGGGCTTATCGCCCCTGGCGACCTCAACCTTAGCTGCGGCTGATGTGATCTTGGTGGAGTCATTTAAAGAGGCCAAGCGCATCTTGCGAACCGTGGACTTGGGCGATAAGCCCCTAGAAAAAATTGACGAGCACTCCAAAGCCCACGATTACGAGTTCTTTGTCCAACTCTGTGCCGAAAAGAACGTGGCATTGATCTCGGACTGTGGGACTCCTGGCTTTTGTGATCCAGGAAATCATCTCGTGAAACTGTGCCGTCAAAAAGACATCGAAGTCAAAACCATCGCGGGACCTTCGAGTTTGGCGGCTCTGTTAAGTTTAACAACTGAGCGTCTAGAGAAATTTTATTTTGAGGGCTTTTTACCGCGGGATAGCGAGGAGCGAAGCAGATTTTGGAAGAGTGCCAAAGCGACTCGTGTGCCCATCGTCATAATGGACACCCCTTACCGGTTGCAAAAGACTATTGGCGAAATGGAGCAAAACCTCGCCCAGCAGCAGGTCCTTATCCTATGCAATCAGAGCGCTGCCGACGAGTGGAGCTTTGAAGGCACGGCTGCGGAATTGAAAAAAACGATTCGCTTTGAAAAGGCAGAGTTTATCATTTTGATTTACCCGGCAGGGCGCCGTTGAGCGAACCTCTACAGGTATTGCCGATAGATGAGCATCTGAGCCGCATCAGCGCGGCACTGGAGCGAGCTCCGATATTGGTACTCACATCATCTCCTGGTTCAGGTAAAACCACGCGAGTTCCGGTCCGGTTGTCTCAAGATTACGGCAAGACTTTGGTACTAGAGCCTCGCAGAATTGCCGCAATCGCGGCAGCTCAAAGAGTGGCCAGCGAATCTGGTTCTGCTTTGGGCAGTGAGGTGGGATATCAAGTTCGATTAGAGAAAAAATGGCAAGCTTCAACCAAAATTTTATTTTTAACAAATGCTCTTCTGCATAATTTTGTATTGCGCGATCGCAATCTTGCAGACACTCAAGTGATAGTGATTGATGAGTTTCACGAGCGCAGTTGGCAGACAGATTTTGCACTGGCCTTGGCATTGAACCTTTTAAAAAAACGCCCGAATCTAAAAATTGTCCTGATGTCAGCGACGCTCAGTGCGAGCAAATTGATGGAGAGATTTGCGCAACTGAAGTTGCCAGCCGAGTGGATTGATATTGATTCAAAACCCTTTCCACTCAATGTGAGTTATGATCAAAAACCACAGAGCTTTGTCTTTGATCAAAAGTTTGCTGAAAGATTGGTGGGCAAGATCAATCAAGCAGTGGTTCAATCTGATCTCAACGTGCTGGTGTTTTTGCCAGGTGTGCCCGAGATCAAGCGAGTCGCGAGGCTGCTTGAGA
Organism: uncultured Pseudobdellovibrionaceae bacterium; assembly: GCA_964388665.1. Lineage (GTDB taxonomy): Bacteria > Bdellovibrionota > Bdellovibrionia > Bdellovibrionales > Bdellovibrionaceae > CALCCV01. Next base: position 67,991 of record CAYMBJ010000003.1, read on the forward strand.
GCTCACCATTAAAATCTCGAAAAATAGAAATTTTAGAGTTGCATGGCAGTTTGAGCCTCGAGGAGCAGAAGAGAGTTTTGGAGCGAACGACGGGTCGAATTGTCCTATCGACAAACATAGCTGAATCGTCTCTGACCATTCCCAATGTGGATGTGGTCGTGGATTCAGGAATGGAAAAGACGATCGTGCACGAAAAGGCATCGCCTTTTGCGGATCTCAAGTTGCAAAAAATTTCGCTCTTCAGTGCCCATCAGCGTGCGGGGCGCGCTGCTCGCGAAAAGGAGGGTGTTTGTCTAAGAATGTGGACTGAGGCCGACGAGCGCACTTTTGTTGACGAGATTCAGCCCGAGTTGAGCAAAGCATTGCCGCCAGAGCTAGTGATTCAATGCTGTGTTTTGGGGTGGCATCGTGTTGGTGATCTGGACTGGATCGAGGAGCCGGATCCTCTTTATTGGCAACAGGCTCTGGCAACGCTGCAACGCTTGGGATTTCTGGGCCAAGATGCGCAGATCACAAAGTCAGGAAGAGCGCTAGCCGCCTTGCCCTTGGATGTGAGTGTCGGGTTGGTTTTTTTAAAAATGGCAGAAAAAGGACGAGCGCCGCTGGGAGCAGTGCTGGCCACCCTTCTTCAGGATGGCGAGCCAGCGCATTTGCGCGGAAATTCAAACCGAGGATCCACCTCGATGTATTCAGGTGCTGATAAGATTTCGTTTGTAGACCGGCTCGATCGCTTGGCGGTGCACAATCGTCGGCAGCCTCATGATCGTTGGTTTCAGGCTGCGCAACAGCTTTCGCCGCAGTTGGGGTTTGAGTGGACGGAGCTGGACACTCTGGTGCTTCTTGATGTTTTGCTGCCACAAGTGGGCCGTTGGCGCGAAAAGAATTCAGATCGTGGTCTGTTGTTTTCTGGTATGGGGGTGATGCTAGAGCGAAATGAAAAACGCAGTGAGGGTGACTTTTTTATTTGCCTCAAGGCCATCAGCGGCCTGAACCCAGCCGAAGCCCTCATGAGTTGGCATGTGCCAGTGGCCAAAGAGATGATTATTGAGCGTTTTGCTAAAGATTTTACGGAAACGGTGACCTGCGTCTTTGATTGTGAGTTGGAATCATTTGTCGAAATGCGCAACAAATCGTGGGGACCGCTGGCGATCGATACTCTGCAAAAACGGCGAATTTCGCAAAGCGAACTGCCGAGAGATCTAAGTGACGATGAAACAAAGTCTCTGCAGGCAGATCTGTGGGAGTTTTTAAAGCTCCACAATGCTTCACTTGCCAGCTTCGTTGCTCGTTACAAATGGTTTTTGGAGGTTGGAGAACTGGATGAGAGTCTGCCAGCAATGGCGGACTTTATTGAACTTCGTGACGTATGGTCCGAGGAGCTCACTCTTACAATATGGAATTCAGGTTTGAACATCAAAGAATTGCTTGAAATCAACTTTGAGCCCTGGCTGCAGGAGCTGTTTTCTGCCTATCTGTTTGCCCAGTTTCAGCAGAATCTTCCTAAAGAAATTAGACATGGACAACGGTGCTTTAAGGTGGATTACGGCTCAGCAGTTCCCAAGATAGAAGCAAAGTTGCAAGATTTTTTTGGCATGCGCACGCACCCAAAAGTGTTGGATGGCAATGTGGCGATTCAGGTGGTGATGCTCGGGCCGCATCGTCGACCTGTGCAAATCACCGCAGACATAATGAATTTTTGGAAAGGCTCCTATGCAGATGTGCGCAAAGATTTGCGTGCAAGATATCCCAAGCACGCATGGCCAGTAGATCCTCTGGCTGACCTGCCTCCTCGGTAGATTCGGTTGATTTACAATTGTCTCTGTCGCTGCTCAACAAGAAAAGTTCGTGCTCGGTTCATGACTGGAAGAGGAATCTCGTGGCCCCCAGAAAAGCGATAGAGTGAACCTTGCCAGTGTGCCGTATCAGTCAAGAAGCGATACAGCTTTTCGCCGGCATCCAAAGGTAGAACTTGATCTTGTTGACCATGAGATAGGAAAAAAGGCAGCTTTCCTTTTGCTGAGCCGGTTCCTGCATCGAGGCGACTTTTCCAAAGAGGGGCTGCAATGAGGGCGCCCGAAAAGAGGAGTAGAGCTTGCACGCTGATACTGGTCGCAACATCAACTGCAAGCATAGCACCTTGGCTGAAGCCTCCCAAAATCACTTTCTGCCCACCAGCAGCAGCAAGTATATTTTCTGCATGAAGGCGAGCCGAATCGAGTCCAACTGGGACCTCTTGGTCATAGTCCCAAACTGGCTTACCCATGTTTTGAAGGCGCTTCAGGTCCAAAGTCCACCAAGCTCGGCCTTCCCAGTGCGCGTCCAGCGGAATGCCAAGAATGCCCTGAGGAAAAAACCAATTGAAATCTTCGTCGGGATCTAGAATCTCATTTAGGGAGAAGAGGTCATCGGCATTGGCGCCAAATCCATGAAACAAAACAACTGTGGCGAGTTCGGAGCTATGGTACTTTTCGCGACCTTCAAAGTCTTTAGTAAAAAATTTCATTTTGCAAACCTACTCTCTCTGTCAAGAAAGATCAAGCGGGACGCGGGCTACGCAAAAGGCTTGGTGGTGAATAAACGACCGTCTTCCTGCAGCAGAATTCCATTAAAATTCACATTGCCGATCTACGTTAGGTCTGGCTTATTGCTAAAGATAGCACCTACACTATGAATGGTGAATTTACGTGAGTTGCTTAGCCATATAGCGGGACCCAAAGCCCATGAAAAAGTTCCGGATATGCAAATAACCGGAGTCTTTGATCGTGTCCAAGACGTGATTGCGGGGTCTGTGTTCGTGGCTGTAGCGGGAGCCAAGGCGGATGGACATGATTTTTTAAGCGAAGCCGTCGCTCGCAATGCAGCGGTTCTGGTGGTGTCGAATGCCGCAAAGGTACCAGTCAATTTTACTGGCTATGTTTTGACTGTTGAAAACACCCGTAAAACGCTCGGATTCTTGGCAAGTCGATACTTTGGAAATCCGTCTCATCATTTTTATGCGGTGGGTGTCACTGGAACCAACGGCAAAACTTCACTGACTTTTTTAATTGAACATCTTTTGAACGAGTGTGGATTTTTGACCGGTGTGATCGGCACCGTGAATCATCACCTTGAAAAGAGAGTCTGGCCAGCCTCACTGACTACACCCAGTCCGCTAGAGTTGCATCACCGCTTAAAGGATTTTAAGGACGAAGGTGCCACGGCTCTAGCAATGGAAGTTTCGAGTCATGCCATAGATCAGTACCGAGTTGATGGAGTCTCTTTCAACTGTGCGGTTTTCACCAATCTTTCGCACGATCATATGGAATATCATGGCAATATGGAAAGCTACTTTGCCGCCAAAGAGAGACTTTTTGGCGAATTGCTATGGCAGTCAGGCAAACATCCTCTTTATGCAATCATCAATCAGGACGACGAGTGGGGAAAAAAGATTCGCGTTGCTGACTCTGCAACGGTTTGGACATATGGGCGTGAACCGAGTCATTTTCGCTTTCAGATAAAGAAATCAGATTTTGAAGGCACGGAGTTTACTCTCGAGGTTCAGGGCAAGACCCACGAAGTGTACACTCCTTTGATCGGGCTATACAATGTTTACAATACGGTTGCTGCGATGGCTGTGGCGGAAGCTGCAGGGATGGACAGAAACAAGATCATCTATTCGTTGGAAAGTTTTCGGGGTATTCCTGGACGACTGCAACGAGTTCCGAACGAAATGGGACTGCATCTTTATGTCGACTATGCGCACACGCCTGATGCTCTTGAAAATGTTCTCAAGGCTTTAAATAAAATTCGTGACGAGATGAAAGCGAAAAATAAGATCTGGACGGTTTTTGGCTGTGGTGGCGATCGCGACAAAACCAAGCGACCAATGATGGGAAAGGTCGCCGTAGAGAATTCTGACTACGTAATTATCACATCCGATAATCCTCGTAACGAAGATCCCGTGACTATTATTAATGATATAAAGCTGGGAATTGACACGCAGAGTATGATCAAAACTCATGTGCAGGTCAATCGAACGTTGGCCTTTGAGTGGCTGCTATCTCAGGTCAAACCCGGCGACATTGCTCTCGTGGCAGGAAAAGGTCACGAAGACTACCAGATCATTGGTGAAGTCAAAACCCACTTTAGTGATTTTGAATGTCTAAAGAATATGATGTCATGAATTTAAATCTTATCAGTCAGGCGTGCGGTAGTGCTCCTCTGCAAATTGGCGCCGATGTTTTTAAAAACATCGCACATGACACTCGCAAGGATTTGCGGGGCTCCTGTTTTATCGCCCTGGCGGGCGAAAATCACGATGCCCATGATTTTATTGCCGATGCGATTCAAAAAGGCGCAACAGGCGTGATTTACAGCCGCGAGATTCCGTTGGTAAAAGGGATCACCTACATAAGAGTGGCAGACACCTTAATAGCACTACAAAATATTGCGAAACTCTATCGGCAGCAGTTTTCAGTACCCATGTTGGCACTGACGGGAAGCAATGGCAAAACGACAACAAAAGAGTTTACAGCGCAAATATTGCAGTCTCAGCTGCAGACTCATTATAGTAAGGGTAGTTTTAACAACCACTTTGGCCTGCCATTTTCAATATTGGAGTTGCAGCCAGAACATCAAGTGGGAATTTTTGAGCTGGGGATGAATCATTTTGGCGAAATTCAAAATCTCACACAGATCTTGGCGCCGACAGCTGTGACCTGCACGATGGTGGGTCGGGCCCATATTGAATTTTTTGGCAGTGAGTCCGAAATCGCTAAGGCAAAGAGCGAGATCTATAGGTATGCACCAGAAACCGCGCTGCGAATCTATAATTTGGACAATGTTTGGACCCAAAAGATGCGAGATGTCCATGCTAAGTCTTTTCCAAAGAGTCAAATGCTGAGTTTTTCAAATAGCGATGCAAAAGCAGATGTCCTTTTGTCGGTTCAACAAGCCACATTCGACGGGATGCAAATTTCAGGGCATATTCAAGGCGAAAATTTTGCTGTTGAAACCAGCGTCTTTGGCATTCAAAATTCTGTCAATTTGGCAGCTGCCGCAGCTCTTGCACTGAGTGCCGGCTTGGCGCCAAAAAAAGTCATTGCTGGTCTTTCGCAGTGTCGGACCATTTGGGGGCGAAATCAGTTTCTGACAACTCCACGAAAACTCAAGGTTCTGTTTGACGCTTACAATGCCAATCCAGATAGCATGAGGGCGCTGCTTGAGAATATGAATCAAATTTCATTTTCTGGAAATATCTATGCTGTGTTTGGGCAGATGGCTGAGCAAGGAAATCAAAGCGCATCCGCCCATCGTGAATTGGGTACATTGACAGCTGAATCCAAAGTGAAGCAAGTGCTGTTTTTTGGTTCGGAATTTGCGAACTTTGAGTCGGGTTTTGCAGAGGCTCCCGCAAGATCGAATGCGGTCCCAGGGATCTGCCAGTCGGAGGCAAAATTCTCTGAAGCCGCCTTTGTCAAATTCATTTCTGATGCGGGCGTCGATGACCTGCTAATTATAAAAGGCTCTCGAAGTGCCGAGCTAGAGCGCTGCTTGCCTCTATTGGGCATCGATATGGCTGCAACTCGCAATATTTGAAAAGAGATCCGAGAAGTCGGTGCGTGAATCTTCTAATCCCTCAATAGCTTGACAACTTATCGTTTGGACAGAGTTTAAACATGTTCTGGAACGTTCGCTCGAGATTGCCAACTCTCTTTTTTCTTCAAGCTCAATGGCTTCATTGAGATCACGAATACTACTGGCAAACAGACTTGCAGTGATCGAAAAATTGGTTTTAACTCCGTAGAGGCAGGCATCAAAGTCGGTGATGTTGCCGCAGGCCGTGGCACGATTACAGAGCTGCATGGCGAGACCTTGACTCAAGGTGGAGGTCATTGAAGAGGTCATCGGTTCACCCCCATAGGCGACGCCGTCTGCTTGCGGGGTTTCCAATTGACTAGAAATGAGGAGCGGATTGCCCGTGTCAGTGCCAAACTTAGGCGCGCAGTTTTGAAAGACGGTAATCGAAGTCAAGCCCGTCGCAAGACTAAAGATCCATATAGAAAACTGACGCATCATACTTTCCCTCTCGTGTTAGCTGTCTTGATCTTAACTGGAAGTGGAGTGTGATCGCCATTAAAGAATGGCAGAGTCTTACAATGAGACAATAAATTCAGCTTTGATTTCGAAGACTTGAATTCTGTTGAGGTGTTCCGGCACGGGATTTGTATAATGCTCAAACGCCCGTAAAAAGCTTTTACATTTTTCTTAAATATTTGCGCACGGTCAACATTGGGGCGGCTCCTGCTGCTGCAGTTTCTTTGAGGTCCGGTGCAGTTAGCGAAATGCTTCGAGCAAGTTTGAAGTTTTCAAGGGCCACTGAATAAAAGCGATCACCCGTCACTTTGCCGGGAATCACAGTCCAATAGATCTTGTCGATCAAGCTTTCCGTCAGCAAATAAATCTGTTCCCCACCGCAGATCATGATCTCCTGCTGGAGTGCCTCGCTCCAGGATGGGTGTTCTTCAGGTAAATTTCCTAGCGTCGCGAGCAATTCTTCGAGTGAATTGACGATTTGAAAATTTTCTTGTTTTTGTGGGGATTGCTTGCGGCTGAGGACAAATGTGAACCGGTGTGGCAGTGGTGCCTTGAGAGTTTTAAAGGTGGTCATGCCCATTATGAGAATCTTACCCATCGTCATTTGTTTGAAGTACTGTAGATCTTCAGGGAAGTGCCATGGCAACTTTCCGTTTTGGGCAATCACTCGATCTTCGGTGGCAGCGACGATATGTGCAAAGACGTGCTCTTGTGAGCGTGAGCTTGATGGATCTATAGATGAAGATGTCATGTCACGCTCCCACGCTGAGATTCGATACTCCACCATGGTGACAGTGAAAGAATGGAATCTATTTGAAATAGGGACATGAAGAGTCTCTCCACGCCAAGGGCAATGCCAGCACAATTGGGCATGGTCGCCATCGCCTGTAAAAAACCGTCGTCGATTGGCAAAACTGATTTATTTTGCAACTGTCGTTTTTGATTGTCGCTTTCGAAACGCGCTCTTTGCTCAGTGGCATCGCAGACTTCAAAGAATGCATTGGCCAACTCTCGTCCGCGCCATAGGGCTTCCAACCTCTCTGCCCAGCCGCTTTGCTCATTCAAACGAGCGTAGCCCGCCTGGTAGGCGGGGTAGCTATGAATGATGTAAAATGTGTCTGAGTCCAAAAACGGCTCAATCTTTTCAAGCCACAAATAGAAAAAATGATCATCTATTACGACTGAGTCCAAAACGTTCATGTTGTGGCGCTTTTGGACTGCGATCAGGTCGCTAATGGAGTGCTGAGGATTCATCACAAAATCGAGCTTCTCCAAAAATAATGAGGCCACAGACTGTGAGACCACCCGTGGTATTGGAATGTGAAAGTGAGTGCAGCAGTTTTTCAACAGCAACTGCAAATCCTCTTGAATGGAGTTCAGGGTGCCATCGCGCCGATACCACTCTAGCATGGTAAACTGAGGTAAGTGATTTTTGGTCCATTCGTTGTTGCGAAAAGCCGAAGTGATCTCAAAGATATCAGAGGCGCCAGCGCAGAGAGCTTTCTTGAGTGCGAGCTCAGGGCTCGTGGGCAAAAATCGAGTAGAGCACTGGCGACGATTCTGCAAGGACACAGAAAATGCGTCTAGAGCCGGTTCAGTGCCCGGACATTCGACTAAAAGTGGAGAATAGAGACGCAAAAAACCCTGGTTTACAAAGTGGTTTTCGAGAAACTGTCGAAATAAACTCCACTTTTTTAGAAGTTCGAAATCCCAATGGACATCTGTCAATGTCTTGGATGAGTCATCTTGGCGCAAAATCTCTCCTTTTGATGGCGAGGCAAATCAATTTACTGGTAAGCTACTTTTGGTACTGAGCGGGGCATGGGCCTTAGAGCTCTTACAGCACTCAGAAATAAAAGTCGAGTTTTGGGCATGAAAAATGGCTGACAAATCTCGACCAAAGGCGAGAAAGCTCTAGGTGGTGCCACCGAATTTATGAATTTTTTAAGAATTTGCGCGGATGAGACTCGATTGTGTTCTGACCTAGCCGAAAAGGAAGATATGAGAACAGAACGATATGACACCTTTGAAGCCGCACTAGTCGAAGTTTACGGCAAAAATGCTAACTTCAAATCCATTATGCGCAATCTTTCTAAGACCGGCGCAATGTTTCAAGTCAGTGGATCGGACAATTCGCCGCAAAAGGGCGATTTTCTAAGAATCACTGTGCAATTAGAAACTGTGGAACGCACTCACACCATTAACGGCGAAGTCATCTGGGAAGCTGGCAGCGAATTTGGCGTGTCCTTCTTAACAGATAATCAACTTTTTGACCGTATGATGCAAAAGTAATTTTATTTTAGTGCTCTCCGGCCCATCTCGATGGTATTTTTCTAAAAAAACCAGGGAGGGGTATTATGAGATATTTTCAAAGATTGTTAATGTTATTCTTAGTCATCGGTAGTGTTTGTGGCTGGCAGTACGCAAACTCCATCGATGACGAAAAGTATTGGCTTGAAATCGAGGCCAAAGACAAAGTGGCACGAACCGAAATTGCCAATCAGGGTTACGCCATCGAGATTGTGGGCGAGCACTCAGTTTCTGTAATTGGCACCCAGGCTGACAAGCAGACACTTGAGAAACAGGGTCGATTGCTGTCGAGTCGATTATTGAGCGATTTTCGTTTGGATTTTCCCAAAGATGACTCCGCTTATCACAACTATGCCGAATTGACTGAAGAACTGACGGCGCTTGCAAGTGCGAATCCCGATATTGTTTCCATGACTTCAATTGGCAAGAGCATTGAAGGGCGAGACATCTGGGCCATGCGCATTTCAGGAAAATTGGACACTGCAGATCGCGAGCCAGGAATTATCTTTTTGGGTGGCCACCATGCCCGCGAGCACCTTTCCGTCGAGCTCCCCTTGGCCTATTGCAAGTTTCTGGTAAATGAATATCATCGAGGCAACGAAAGCATTGTTAAACTTTTAAATTCCCGAGATGTTCACATCATTCCAGCTGTCAATGTGGATGGTTTGGAGTTTGATGTGGCTACCGGAAAATATAAATATTGGCGAAAAAATCGGCGCTTGAATGACAATGGAACTTATGGGGTCGACCTGAATCGCAATTACGGCTACCTTTGGAACACGGGCGGATCGAGTGGCAATCCTGGATCCGATGTTTATCATGGACCGACGCCTTTTAGTGAACCAGAGACCCAAGCCATCAAGGCCTACATTGAGAACCATACTAACATTTCCATTTTGCTATCCTTTCATACTTTTTCGGAGTTGATACTTTACCCTTGGGGCAATACTTATGATCCCATCGCTAATGAAACGGATCGTAAAGTCCATGAAACTATGGCCAAGACCATGGCTCAGTGGAATAGCTACAAACCTCAGCAAAGCTCAGATCTTTATATCACCAGCGGTGACACCACCGATTGGTCTTATGGCGTCGAAAAGATCTTTTCGTTCACTTTCGAACTTGATCCCAAGTCACAGTATTCCGGCGGATTTTATCCAGGAGCAAAAATCATCGATGAAGTGATCGAAAAAAATCTCAAGCCAGTTTTATACTTGATCGAAACAGCAGGGGATCCCTATGGCGTGCTCAAACAGCATGCTTATCGTCCCTATTGAATCAGATTAGCAGGTTCCTGAAAAACTCAGAGAAAGGCCCCTCAAAAAGATAAAGGTGCAGGCCGCAGGTGCCAAATCGAACCTAGGCGTAGAATGTTCTATGTCGAAGTGAGATTTGACACCGAGAACGCACCACATTTTCCTAGTTCAGGAGCCTGTAGTTATAAATATTCATGACTCAATATTAGGATCATGCTAGCAAAACTAGGGTGCGCCAGCAGAGTCAAATGGGAGATGATTATCGATAACGCCTATTTAAAAAACTTTCCATATCGCAAGAGATCAGATTTGCATTGGGAAAGAAAAATTTGGCATATAGTTTCGGTATTCGGCATGTTTCTGGTTTACGTCTGGACGCCCTTGCACGTATCGCGAATCATTTTGCTCGCAGCCATTGCGTTCTTTGTGCCCTTCGACCTGCTCAGGCAGCGCTACAAAGGCCTCAATGAATTTGCCTTGCATCTGTTTCGACCGATCATCCGTGACAGCGAGATTCATCGATTTGCCGGCACGACCTATCTCCTGTTGGGTGTTGGTGCCATCCACTTGCTTTTTTCGCGAGACGTCGTGTCCTTAACCCTTTTGTTTTTAGCCTTTGCCGATCCATTAGCGAGTTTTATTGGCATTCGCTATGGCAAAGATAAGATTTTTGGCCATAAATCTGTTCAGGGATTTTTGGCCGCATATACAGTTTGTTTTATTTGTACCGTGAGTTATTTGTTTGTGTTAAATCTGGCCTGGGATCGTGTGCTCTTTTTTTCAATATTGGCAGCTTTGGTTGGTGCCCTTTCTGAATTGGTGCCCATTGGTAAATTGGATGACAATCTGACGCTGCCGGTACTGAGTGCCTTAGGGCTGAGTTTGCTTTTTCACCTGTTTCAATTCACTAACCCATGAGATGAGATATGGATATGACAACACAAGATACAAAGACAGAATCCACCGGTAATTCCGGACCGGCTCAGTACGCGGATCCAAACACAAAGGCGCCGGCGGCAGGAAGACCTAAACGGCGCATATCCATGTACATTTATATTTTGCCAAATTTGCTCACTACCGCAAATATGTTTTTTGGTTTTTTTGCGATCATTTATGCCATTCGCTTTGAGTTCATTTATTCGGCCTATGCGATTGTGGTCGCGGCGGTATTTGATACCCTAGATGGAAGATTGGCCCGACTGACTCGGTCCACTAGCAAGTTCGGAGCGGAGTACGATTCCCTCTGTGACCTGATCAGTTTTGGCATGGCCCCAGCTTTGCTCCTCTATCTTTGGGCGCTGCAACCTTTTGGGCGTTTTGGTTGGATTGTCTGTTTTTTGTTTGTGGCTTGCGGAGCTTTGCGCTTAGCGCGGTTCAATGTGCAGGCCAATGTGGTGGAGAAAAACTATTTTCAAGGCTTGCCCATTCCCATGGCTGCAGGAATCGTGGCATCAAGTGTTTTGGCTTTTATTGATCTAGAGTGGGAAGCTCACGGCAACAAGGGCCTGCTGTTTATGGCGATCTTGTTGGCCTTTGTAATGGTGAGCACTTTTCGTTATCGCAGTTTTAAAGACCTGGATCTCAAAGAGCGTTTGCCGTTTCGTTTTTTAATCATTGCAGTGGCGCTGCTGGTGATTGTTGCCCTTTGGCCTGAAGTGATGCTCTTTGTGGTGTTTTTGTCCTATGCGGTGCTGGGAGCGATCTTCGGCATTTTTCGCTTGGGAAAAAACGTACGCAAGATGCGGGCCAGCGCCTATGCTCCTGAGCCAACCTCTGATGAGCATGATTTGATTTATGAAGATTTAGAAACTGATGAAGATGAGGGTCATCGATGAGAGAAAAATTGAATATCGGAGTGGTGGGTGCAACCGGAATGGTGGGCCAGGCCTTTTTAAAACTCTTGGAAGAAAGAAACTTTCCGCTTGGAACTTTGAAGCTCTTTGCAAGTCAGCAGTCGCTTGGCAAGAAAATCACTTTCAAGTCCAAATCTTATGATGTCGCTATTCCTGAGCGAAATGCCTTTCGTGGTCTCGACATTGTCTTTTTTTCTTCAGGAGATGAGATCTCTCGCGAGTGGGCTCCCATAGCTGCTTCAGAAGGAGCCTTTGCTATCGACAATTCTGCGGCCTTTCGGATGAGTCCTGAGCATGCACTGGTGGTGCCTGAAGTGAACGGTCATCTTCTAGAGAAAATGAAAACACCACAGGTGATTGCAAACCCAAATTGTTCCACCATTCAATTGGTTGTGGCGCTGCAGCCGCTGGCTAAGGATTTTGGCATTTCAGAAGTGCGCGTGAGCTCGTACCAGGCCGTGAGCGGAGCAGGATTGGGTGGCTATCAAGAGCTTTTGACTCAGACCAAAAATTACGAAGATGCAGAGCCTCAACATCAAGAGTTTGTGCATCCCATTATTTTTAATGCCATTCCCCAGATTGGTAGCTTTGACGCCAGTGGATTTTGTAGCGAAGAGCTCAAGATCATGAAGGAAACACGAAAGATCATGAATCTGCCAGAGCTCAAAGTCAGTGCCTTCACCGTGCGGGTGCCCGTATTGAACGCCCACAGTGAAGCTGTGTGGGTGACACTAAAGACCAAGGTCGAGCGTGAGCAGATTTTGGCAGCACTCGAGACTGGTCCAGGTTTGACGGTGATTGACGATCCGACGCGATCGCAATACCCCATGCCTCGAGACATTTCGGGCAAAGATGATGTTTATGTTGGCCGCATTCACCGCGATCTTGAAGATCCAATGACGTGGCTAATGTGGGTGGTGTCAGACAACCTCAAAAAGGGTGCTGCGCTCAATGGGATTCAAATTGCCGAGCAACTCTTAAAGACCTCTCTGCATTGATAATTTTGACTTTCCAACTGGGAAGTGCTGAAGTTATAGAATGAAAATTTGGATTGTATGTATTGCTCTGTGCTTGCCAGTCTCTTCTTTTGCTGCGGACATTGTTATTAGCGGATTCGATGGAGTTTCTGGGGAAGCAATAGATACAACAAATAAAAAATATGATGCCTTTGGGACCGTTGTCAGAGATGCGGGCTCAGGAATTCTTACAGGTGACACTTCTTGCTTTGGTGCGGACACATTTAAGGCCTGTAGCAGGGCGGGGATCGATCCAACAGCTCAGTTGGTCATCAAGGGAACCTACAATGGAACGACAACCACGGCCTCTGTTTTGAAACTTGTCACGGCCAACAATGAGTTGGTGGCACAGGTAGGTTTTGGCAGTTCGACAGTTCGCTTTCCCGTGACCTGGTCACAGATTTGCGCCAGGACGACAAATGGCTCCGCCAACTGCGATTCAACGGGAAGTGTTCAGCTGAAACTGGGAGTCGCTGCAGATAGCGCCGGTGATTTGAGCGACGCCGTAGCGATCACATTTTATGTGAGAGCCTTGACCCAGGGACCAACACAGAATTTTGGTGATCCAAATTGTGCAGATGTTGGCGGTGCCTATTCGTTTTTTAAAAGCATCAATATGCGCCCGGGTGACGGCAAGGCCGTCGTGGGAAATGCGTTGGCTTGTGATAGTGTCCTAGCTGGCCAGTTTCAAACTGGTTCGGGCTCTGCTCTCGTTTACACTGGCATTGTCGTTTTTCCGTTTGTCCTCAGGTCTGCAACTCCTGGCAATACGCCCGACCCCACCAATACAGCCGATATGGCTGCGACGTTAAGTGATATGTCGCAATCTTTGGAACCCGTTGAAATGAGTTTTTCTACTGGAGGTCAGGAGCTTGATTTGAGTCCAGACTTTGTCGATGGCTTGCAGAATCAGACCACCTATTGCTTTATTGTTGCGGCTCGCGACCAGGCCGGCGGCATTTCGATGGCCTATCCCTATTTCAACGATGCCATTCACACCAATAATTTGTGCACGGACCCCAATGAAGTCAGTGGTCTGCTTGATGACAAAAGTTGCTTTATTGCCACCGCGGCCTATGGCAGTCCACTGCATCCATTTTTGAATGTCTTGCGTGGATTTCGCAATCAGTTTTTGCTCCCGTGGTCTGGAGGTCGGAGTGCCGTGAAGTGGTACTACAAACACAGCCCGCCATTGGCGCAATTTATCGCCAATCATTCTGTGTTGAAATCTCTGACGCAAATTTTACTCTGGCCGGCGGTGGGTGTCGCTTATTTGTTGCTGCATTGGCAAGTCTCCCTGGTAGTCATAGCCATGGCGATGGCCTTTGCGCTGCTATTAGCTCTGGCTTTGGCTCCGCGTTTTCAAAAGTCGGCAGGGCGGCGCCAATTGATAAATCAAGGGAGTGAAACCCAAATGCAAGATCCTGCGGACGCTGGTCAAAAACGACGGGAGAGTTAGTCCATGAAAGTGATTGCCGTGCTTCTGTTGGCGCTTTCTCTGAATTCAGTGGCTCTGGCGCAGTCGGAGGTCAGCGAGCCTCCCTACATTTTGCCTGAAGAGCTCGACTCCGGTGGCAGCAGTGATTTTTATGACAGCGGCGATCCCTTTACGCAAAATCTCGAAGACATTGCTCCTGGAGAAGATGCCCTCTCGCAAGCCATCGATCCCGGCTCCCCAGCTGTGGACAAGCCATCTGCTGAAGAGGAGCTGCAGAGCAATGATTTAAAATCTCCGATGGAATCAGAAATGATAGGTGAAGTGCCCAACTCCGAATCTCTGAATCTGCCATCGGCAGACTCAGCAGGCGATACGGTCCGTCTCAATTCGGGCCCAAAATTGCCACCTGTGGAGTACATTCAGCATCCATGGGCCGAAAAAGGTTTGTACTTGATCGATGAACAGGGTCGCTATCATTACAAGACATATGAAGGCGAAAAAACCAGTCAGAGCTCTTGGATTCATTTTGGCAGTGCGGACCCCACGCCTTCCATCTATGCCTCTGACGGAGTCACGTCATTTGATGAACTTTATGATGGCCCTCCCTATCCATACTTTGCTTACGAATATGAGTGGGTGCCATTTACCAGTTTTGGAAAGCTGGGTTTTTTGCTAGGGTTTGGCCTTTTTTATCAAAGTGGCCGCGGCCAATTTGTGACAGCTCCAGTGGATCCAGACTGTGCGGGTGGTTGTGAGCCGCCAGAGAAGTTTACTTTTATCGGACTGCCGCTCACGGCTTCGACCATCTATCGTTTTGAGTACTCGAGCAAACAGTGGTTCACGCCTTATATCGGCGGCGGTGGCGCCTACTACGTACTGGCCGAACTTCGCAGTGATGAAAAAGTGCCGCATGGAGTGGGAACTCCGGCGCTTTTTGGTTTTGGTGGCGCCATGGTGAGTGTTAGCCGTCTCGATCCTGAAGCGCGCTACACCTTGATCTCTGAGTACGACATTCAGAATCTTTGGATTTCGATGGAGTATAGAGTGGTTCAGGGCCTGAGTGAAGATCTAGATGTATCGGCAAATATTTTGAGTTTGGGAATTACCTTTGACTATTGATTCTGCCGGTTCCCAAGTTGCCGGCGAAAGTCCCTTGCGGCTTCGCCTTTTGATCTCCTATGACGGCACCGACTACTGTGGCTGGCAGCGCCAGACTCATGAAAAGCGGCCCAGCCTTCAAGAGACCTTGGAGCGGGCGCTCAGTCGTGTCTTCAACCAACCCATTGCAGCATCGGCCTCCGGGCGCACGGATGCGGGCGTGCATGCGCTTGGTCAGGTCTGCCACTTTGATGTCCACACGCCTGTTTCGAGATTTGCCAAGTGGAATTTGTGCTATTCGTTGCAGAGCCAACTGCCGTCTACCGTGGTGGTCAGAAAAGCCTGGCTGGCGCCAGCAGACTTTCATGCAACGGTATCAGCTGTGCGCAAGACCTATCGCTATTGGGTCTATCATCGGGCCAAGCCCTCGGCCGTTTTGGCAAGATTTTCGCACTGGCACCGCTATCCATTGGATCTGAACTTTCTGAATCAATGCGCGCAGCAATTTGTCGGTGAGCATGATTTCAAGTCCTTTCAATCAGTGGGAACCCCTATACGCAATACGGTGCGTACGATACACTATGCAGGCTGGTCTCAGCGTCCCAATGGCTTGATTGAGTTTAAGATCACCGGAAATGGTTTTTTAAAGCAGATGGTGCGAAATATAGTGGGAACTCAACTGATGGTGCTCAAAAAGGGGCAGCCACCTGGGCAAATTTCTGAGATTCTTGCAGCCCGCGACCGCCAGGCCGCTGGGGCCCCAGCCCCAGCTCAGGGGCTTTTTTTGGTCAAAGTCTACTATCCACGGGCGATTGACATTCAATGTCGAGAATTGTGATGCGAAATCGACTTGCAATTCAGCGTCAGGTCGAATAAATCCAAGAATCTGTTTTTTTAAGATCACCTCTTTAATTAGCATAATCACAGAGTGTTTTAATTAGCATAGACACACAGTGTGCAAATCTGAGCGGCGACGGTATGAGGAGCTTTATGAATACGTTAAAAAAAACCTGGGTAGCAAAACCAGATGAAGTCAAAAGAGAGTGGTACATTGTTGATGCCGCTGATCAAAAGGTAGGACGAATTGCCACTCATATCGCGGATTTACTTCGCGGTAAGAAAAAACCAACATTTACCCCACATGTGGACACTGGTGATTTTGTCATCGTGATCAACACAGACAAAATGGTGATGACGGGTACAAAAATTGATACAAAAAAATACTATCGTCACTCACGATTTTTTGGTTCACTGAAAGCGAAGACAGCTGCGCAGATGAAAGAAGAAGATTCGACTTTCATTATTCGAGAAGCTGTTCGTGGAATGTTGCCTCCGAGCAAGATGTCGCGACGACTGATCTTGAAGCTGAAAGCATTCAAGGGTGCTGAACACAATCACGATGCCCAACGGCCGACTGCGTTCACTATCGAGAACAAAAAGAAGAGAGGTTAAGCTACATGGCAGCTCAAAAAGTTTATTACGCAACTGGAAGAAGAAAAACTAGCGCCGCAAGAGTGTTCTTGAAGCCCGGCAAAGGTGAAATCGAAATCAACGGCAAAAAATCAGATCAGTACTTGCGCCGATTGCAGTCGCAAATGGTGATCACTCAGCCCTTTGATGTATTGGAACAAAATGGCAAATTTGACGCCAGTGTTACCGTTGTTGGCGGTGGTGAGTCCGGTCAAGCAGGAGCGATTCGCTTGGGCATCACACGTGCTTTGATTGCTTTCAATCCAGAGTTTAAAGATTCATTGAAAAAAGCTGGCTACGTGACACGCGATCCGCGCATGGTCGAGCGTAAAAAATACGGTAAGCATGGTGCTCGCCGAAGTGGACAGTTCTCTAAGCGCTAGAGTTTCCTTCATTTCAAAATCATCTATAGATTATAGAATGACACCTGCATCACAGGTGTCATTTTTTTTTAAGAAGCTTGCTGATAGCTTGTGTAATTTCAGGGTCGTGCTTTTGCACGTCAGATCTTTTTGTCAGCGTAAATTGAATTTCGGTGATCTCATCAGCGCCCAGTTCGAGGTTGAGTTTTTTTATAATTTCATTTTTCAGATAACTAAGGTGATGCAGCCAGCTGGAGTTGGACACCCAAATCACCAGCCGTTTTTCGTAGAGTCCCAGCGGCTCTGTGACATCTGCGATCGAGCTGCCAACAATTTCGCCCCACTGTGCCCAGAGCTTCCAGCGCTTGAATTGATTTGAAAATGCAGATTTCTCGTCGACAAACAGAGCTTGCAAAACGTCAAGTGAGCTCACTGGAGCCGAAGATTGTTCTCGCTTTTTCTTTTTTACAAATCCACTGGCCATGAATTTTTATACTCTCTGATGGGCGCAGAATCATACAAG
Organism: uncultured Pseudobdellovibrionaceae bacterium; assembly: GCA_964388665.1. Classification (GTDB taxonomy): domain Bacteria; phylum Bdellovibrionota; class Bdellovibrionia; order Bdellovibrionales; family Bdellovibrionaceae; genus CALCCV01. Next base: position 85,392 of record CAYMBJ010000003.1, read on the forward strand.
ATGTTTTTTCGCCTTTTTGTCCTTGCCCCTGTATAGGCTGGTGAATAGTATTCGCCCCATGTCAATAAGTCGAAAGCAACGCGTGATTCATGTGGTGGGAGCGGGTCTGGCAGGAGTGGAGTGTGCCCTTCAGTTAGCTGATGCGGGACTGCCAGTTTGCCTTTGGGAGATGAAATCTATCCAGCGAACTCCTGCACAAAAAGAAGATTTTTTTGCTGAACTCGTGTGCTCGAACTCTTTTGGCAGTCTTCAAGCGACTTCGGCGACCGGGCAACTCAAGGCCGAAGCAAAAATGGCCAACAGCTTTGTTTTAAAAGCAGCTGAGATCGCCAAGGTGCCGGCTGGGCAAGCCTTGGGTGTTGATAGAGTGGTGTTCGGCCAGATGTTGACCCAATGGGTTCATGAGCATCCATTGATTACAGTAAAGAGCAAAGTCATCGAGAGTCTTCTCGAAGTGCCACGCCCTGCGGTGATTGCCACGGGCCCACTGACGGGCGAGGGCTTGGCAAAGTCGCTACAGAATGTATTTGGTTCTGATTTTTTATATTTTTTCGATGCGATCGCACCGGTGATCGCCACAGATTCTATAGATATGAACATTGCCTGGAAGGCCGATCGCTATGGCAAAGGAAGTGCGGATTACATCAATTGCCCACTGGACAAGCCACAGTACCAACGCCTGGTAAAGGAGATTGCTGAATCAAGAAAGATTGAGCCAAAGCACTTTGAGTCCACTCCTTATTTTGAAGGTTGCATGCCCATTGAAGAGATGGTCAGGCGTGGCCCGCAGACCTTGCGATTTGGCCCACTCAAACCAGTGGGTCTTGATGACCCTCGCACTGGGCGATGGGCTTACGCAACGGTGCAGTTGCGCCAGGACAATCAAGAGGGCACGGCATACAATATGGTTGGTTTTCAAACACGCATGGCCTATCCCGAGCAAAAGCGAATTTTTAGCCTCATTCCAGGTCTTGAGAATGCTGAATTTGTGAAAATGGGAAGCATGCATCGAAATTTGTACATTCACACTCCGACCAAGCTCACGCCACTGCTTCAAGCGCGGCATGACGAAAATCTTTTTTTCGCCGGACAGATCACGGGAGTGGAAGGCTATTTTGAATCAGCAATGATTGGTTTATTGGTGGCGAGAATTCTGAGCGCGCGCGAGTTGGGTTATGACCTGGTGATGCCGCCAAGGGCAACTGCATTTGGCTCTCTCTTGGCCGCAATCACTGATCCACACAAGCAGTCGCGATTTCAGCCCACCAATATCAACTTTTCGCTGTTTCCACCTTTGGCAGAAACAAATTTGCCCAAGGCCGATCGTAAACTTGAGCAGCTTCGTTTAGCAAATGAAGCCGCAGAGAAGTGGCTAAAAGTCGCTCGCTGTGACGAGAGCCGCGTTTGGGGCGACGGCACTGGAGTTGCTTTTGATGGTATTGAGAAGTTGCGAAGCCATAGTGGAGAGCGGACTTGCGACATCGCTGGCCAAGGGCTCTAGGTAAACAATAAATCTCGTATACGCATTGAGAGTTGGTGCATAACTTTGACCTCGATAGAAGCTATTGCGACCGCGATTACCGATTTCAAGCTGCACATTGGCGCTCTCCGTATTTTCACTTTCAGCCGGATTTCTCACGCCAGCGCCTTCGATGCCAAACTTCAACACGGACAAGGCTTTGGCAGTGGCCAGATCGTCTCGGGAGGCCAATACGCCTTCTAAATTTTGCATTTTCTGAAGCCCAGAGTAAGAATAGAGAACAGCATTGACCTGCGCCAAATCCACTCGGGCGCCTTCTTCAGAGTAATGGGCAAGCAGAGAAAAACTGCGGGCAGACGGAAAGCCCGTAAGACCATAAACAGCAATGGTATTTCGTTCAGTCACGTTGCTCTTGAGCAGCTCGTCTGTTAATCCATAGAATTGCTCTGAGTTGACTTCCTTTGCTTGGTGGGCCTGCATAAATAACTTCATGTTTTCCACGGTGGGTTCACTCTCCAAAAGCTCGCGCCATTCTGAGATTTTCTTTGTATTCTCATTCTGGTCATTATCAAGAGAATCTGGCGGCGCACCCGGATTGACCTCGGCAGCACGAGGTTTCTGAGGCGGTTCTACAGGAGCGCCTTCGTTGGCATTGCTTGAATCCTTACTGTGGGAACCGTCAGCATCGTTTTCTGCATGAGCGGCCTTGGCGGCGTCAGCTACCTCTTTGGCTTTGGCTTCATCTTCGCGGGTTTTTCTTTCTATTGCGCTTTTGAGTCTTTGAGCATAGGCACTGCGAAGCTTTTCTTGCTGCTGCATGGCCTGGGCCTCGGTCTCGGTTTGCTCTGCGGAAGCCTCGGCATCGTCCTCGCTGACAATGGCTTCGGGGGCAGCGGGAACATCGTGCTCAGGCTGGGTGAACTTTTTAAAAGTACGTAGAATTTCTCGGCCAGTGAGATCAAATAGACTAGCTAGAAATGACTTTGGACGAGCCATTTCGTAGTTGATCTCGGTCATTCCGCCACGTGATTTAATGTTCACCTGACGGCCAAAAAATATGATCACTCCTAAGAAGGCAACGAGCAGTATTACCAAAAATGCCTGGAGCTTATCCTGAAAAAGGCCCATCTCTTCCTTTGCACACACGAGTTAATAAAAATCTCTCATACCAGTTCCACTTTATACGTATGCCCGAATGCCTTCGTTGCTCAATCGTGCCTCGGTCTGCGAAAAAATTGGAACTGGTACCACTTAAAGCAAAAGCACATCCAGTGCCGATTGAGAGTCAATATAGCGGAGCTCGAAAGACTCAATTTGAGAATTCTCAAAAAATGTCTTTGAGGTGTCAAAAGTGTAGACGATTTTTTCATGGACAATTTTAGTGACGCTATTGCAATATCAAGTCATGCATCAACCCAAAGCCCTATGGCGAATTCAAAGCTCCATCTGCTATTGGACCGACCTATTCACTCTATTGCTTTTGGCATTGATTTTCCTCTTGGGACTTTCCATCTTGCGGCTCGAGTTCTATTTCTGGAACCTGAGACTGAGCCTTAGCCAAGCGTCTCAAGATATTTTGGCGGCTGTACTATTGGGTTTCCGTCTGGATCTCTCGGCTATGGGTTTTTTGTTGGCGCCCTTTGCCTTGCTGAGCCTGCCAAGGGGGCCTGGATTCTACAGTGCTCTGAAGACCATCTCGCGCACAGTGTTGGCGACAATTTTTTTAAGTCTGTTGGTCTTTGGTGTGATTGATATTGAGTTTGTAAACTTTATTGGTCGGCGACTGACCCGCAGTGATTCTTTTCTCTTGTCAGAAGCGCAGGGTAAGACTGGGGCTCTCGTTTGGAGTTATATCTGGTACATTGGTTTCAATCTCGCTGTGGTGACTGGCTTGGCCTTTCTCTATTTCAGGACCAAGAAAAACCTGTTGCCCCAGTGGGCGATGAGGATGAGTCACTTGAGTTGGAAAAAAAAGACTGGGTTTCTGATTTCACTGATTTTGTTTTTACTCTTAGCAGCACGAGGGGGCTGGCAACCCAAGCCCATCGGGCTGGCTCATGCTTCCCAGTTTAGTTCATCCTATCTAAATAATTTGGCATCACCAACCGCGTTTGTTTTTATGAAGAGCTTCGATCAAGACTTTGTCGAGAGCTATCAATTTTTCCACAAAGATGAAACCTTTAGATCTCTTCTGAATGTGAACTTTCCCGGCAAATCAACCTTGCAGCCACAGAATTTTAAACGGCAACAGAACGTGCTGATTATTATCATGGAAAGTCTTGCGACAGAGTATACTGGACAGACAATGGCTCCTCAGCGAGTTTCGTACACTCCATTTATTGATGAAATGGCGGCACGGGGTGTGTACTTTAGAAACTCTTTTGCCAATGGCCGTCGCTCAATTGAGGCCCTGTCCTCGATTGTAGCTGGTATTCCCGCGTTGTATCCGGAGCCGATCATTGGTTCATCCTTTCAGCAAAACGATTTTATTACTTTGGCACACTCGTTGCGAAAACATGGATATCGCACGGACTTCTTTCACGGCGGAAACAATGGCACAATGCTCTTTGATCAGTTTACCACTAAGGTGGGCATTCAAAACTACATCGGGGCAGATGAGTATTTGCGCGAAAAGAACTTGAACCGAGATGCCAAAGATCATGACGGTACCTGGGGAATCTATGATCATTTGTTTTTGCGCCATATGGCGGAAAGGCTGACCAAAGGCACAAAACCCTTTTTTGCTACGTTTTTTTCGTTGTCAGCCCACAATCCGTACAAGATTCCAGAAGAGTTCAATGGTCGATTTCCTAAGGGGACACTGGAGATTCACGAATCCATGGGCTATGCAGATTGGTCACTGTCTGAGTTTTTCAAGTATGCCAAAACTCAAGATTGGTATGAGGACACACTTTTTGTGATCACTGGTGATCACACCAGCTTGTTGGAAGGGGTTCCCACCCAAGATGAAGACCTTTTTCGAGTCCCCTTGATATTTTTTCATCCCCGCGGAATCAAGCTTAACACAGGTGTGACGGATCTGCCAGTTCAGCATATCGACATTGCACCCTCAATATTGGATTTTTTGGGACATAAAATTGAGGCGCAGTATCCGCTTGGGCGCTCGGTGTTTCGTGAAGGAAAGCGCAATGTGGTGTTGCGCCAGGGTTCAAAGTTTATATTGGTCAGTCAAGACGGGAGAAGTGAATTGATGGCCTACGCGGGCACTCAATACCGCTATGAGCCGATAAGACTGCGCCATAGCTTGAGCAGCGATGATAGCTTGGATACTCAACTGAAGGCGGCCGTACAGTATTACTCTCAGAGTTTGTTTGAAAATGATCTTTACGATTCCCGCGCCCAGGCGGAGAACAGCTCGACTGGTCAATGAACTCAGTCGCCGACGACGAAGGTAACATAGGTCTCATGAACGGGCTCCTGAAAAAGGAAAATCTGCTGGGCTCATCTGAAAGTCTTGTCAAATTCCTGGCATAACCTTAAGTGATTCTGTCATGAGAAAATCGTGAGGTCTCTGCCAGATTCAACCAAATTTAGATCAAATCGCATAAAACCACTTTGATAGCATATAGACGAGCCTTGCCGTTGAACTTGCAGGATTTCCAGAGTGGCACAGCATTCGCATTTATATCGAATGAGGTCATCAGTTATTGGACTGTGATCTTAGGCCAGGGAGTTAGGCCAGCAAAGGGAATGAGGGAGCAGGGATGCTTGTTCGAAGGGTGATCAATACAAAAGTTCGATGTCAACTTTTGGCAGGACTGTCAGCGTTGGCTGTTGTATTTATGTGTTCTCATGCCCGAGCCCAAGAGATCACGTCGGAGATCAGCAATTTTGGCGAAACGACTCACCTCGAGTTTTCTGGAAGATCCGCATGGAACTACGAATACGGGCTCACACAAAGTGGCGGCAAGAAAACACTAGAAATGAACATAGACCCTTTGTCCGCGAAGTCCATCAGGGTGCTAAAGAGTTTTACAAGTCCTTTGATTGAAAAAATTGAATACACGGAACAAGGGCCTTCACAAAAGCCTCGAATTAAATTGGTTTTCAAAAATCAAAATGTTGAAGTGTTCGACTATCAAACGGAGTCTCCTTCTCGCTATGTGGTTGATTTTTTCTATCCAGATGGAGTCCTGGCGCCGACGGACTCAAAGCTGAAGGCGCAGACGCAAGTGCCTAAGCCAGCGCGCGACTCTGCCGAAGAAGCGCGCGGTGACAAAGCTTCGATCGAAATCACAGCGATAGAGCCCAAAGGCAAAAGTATTAACAAAAGCGAAAAAAACAAAGCAAACATCGCGATAAAGACATCGACAAAAGCGAGCCGGGCGCCCGCTCTGAGTGATGCCATCTCTCAGGTGGTTGACGGACCCATACCCGCAAAGGAAAAGAAGACTCTAGGTCTTTTTGACGGCGGCGATCCAAACTACGAAAGATTTGGTGTTACAGAAAATGAGATAAATGAAGATGCAATCATACTCTCAAAAGAGAATTACTTTATTGAGTTCCCAATATTGAAATATGTTCCGGCGTATTACGAAGCCCTAGAAAAAAACAAACCAATCTATGACATTTCTCCCAATCTAAGTCGCGAAAACAAAGAAGCACGACTGGTTTTGAAGTTGCATGAAAGAGGTCGTTCGGCTTCATTTTTAAAAACATTGGAGTGGTTTCGCAAAAAATATCCAGAAAGTGAATACTTAGAAACATTGGCATTTTTAGAGGCTGACACCTATGCCCAATTTTGGGAAGAGACCAAGAGTGAAGATGATTATCTGAAAGCCAGCGATCTATACAAGGCGATTCTTGAGAAGTACCCCAATTCTTTGCTCTATGAGAGAACATCATTGTTGGTGGCAGTCATGGCGGAACGCCACGGCGACTACACGACTGCCTTGCGATTGTTTCACAATCATCTCAACTCTGAAAATCCAAGAGTGCAAAAAGACTCAAAGGATCTGGCGCAATTGGGATTGGGTTCTGCTCTGATACGCCTAAAGCGATACGGCGAGGCCTATCGCTATTTTGAAGATTTGAGCCAGGCGGAAAAACCAAAACGCGTTCATCTTGAAGCAAAAAGTCGCAAGGGTGATGTTTTCTTTGAGCAGGGAGAATTTCTAAGAGCGTCGGAGGAGTATCAAAAGGTCATCAATGAAAACCCTGATCAGCTAAAAGAGTTGCCCAACGTACATTTTAACCGTGGTGAAAGTCTGTTTCGCATAGAAAAATTCAAGGACTCGCTGAGCGCATTTGTCGAACATCTCAAAATTTTTCCGAATCATCCATTCAGTTCTTATGCGATGACCAGAGTGGCTGAAATATTGGAAACCTTGGGCGTAAAAGACACCAAGGTGGTGGGCGCGCTATTGGAGACTGCGTTTCGATTTGGCGATGCCCCGTCAACGATCGTGGCCCGTCTAAGATTATTGACGCGAAAGATGAAAAAAATGAAGCCGCTGGATCTTTCCAAAAGCCTCAGTGATTTGCGCAAGCTGAAAGCTCAGAGTCAATTGAAGGACATTGATCAGTTCTACAATGTTATGATTTCGGACGGCTATCAAAATCGAGGTGAGTACACCACGGCGGTCAACCTACTGACGGACTACTTGAAAAAGAATCCTTCAACTGCCGATAAGCAACTACTGACGAACAGAATCATCAAGAACATCAATTTGGAAATTGGCGAAGCCATCGAAAAGGGAGATTTTATCAAGGCGTTGGAGCATGAGTCGGCCTACGCGGATTCATGGCTAAAAACCTCAAAGCGTTTGGACACTAGATATTTTGTGGGTCAGGCCTTTGAATTGGCTGGCGTTCCTGATCGCGCACGTGAGTACTACCAAAACCTTTTCAATTCCCTTCAGGCCATCAAGGGGACTGCGGATGAAAAGAAAGTCAAGGTCACGCAATCTCTGCCAACCAACGACACCTTGATGTTGCGCTTGGCTGCGACCTCAATGGCAGTTGGCAAAGATAAAGAGGCTTTAGAAAGTCTGCGGGCCATTCAGTTTCCGCAGAATCTCAGTATCTCTGAGCAGGTGGAGCGAATACTGATGATCTCGCGCCTCTATCAGAAGCAGGGCGAAATGGAAGAGGCCATTGTGTACTTGAGCGATGTCCTTAATGAATGGAAGTCTAGGCCTCAAGATGTGGCGCCCCTTTACCTAGAGCTGGCAAAGCTTGAGGAAAGCAAGGGCGAACCCGAGAAATCTTTACGATCGCTGCAGTTGATTGAGGACATTTGGCGCGATTCCAAGCATGGCTTCGATTCGGATGTGATGCTGGCGGCTTTAAAGCTAAAAATCAAAATTTTGGACAAGGATGAAGAGAGAAAAGAAAAAGTTGAGACGATAGTCAAGCTCTTAGATCTTTTCGAAGAGAAAAAGCCTTTGGGATCTTATCGTTATCAGTTGGGCCTCTTGCATTTTGCAGATGGTGACTTAAAAAAGGCCGAGAACTATTGGGCAAATTTTAAAGGGCCTGAAACAGGAATTTGGAAAAAGCTAGCATCAGAGAAAATGAAAGGTGCTGAATGGCGCGATCAATACAAAAAGTACCTGAAAAGAATCCCAGCCATGGCAGACCCGGAAGGAGTTAAGCAATGATCGACAGAACTACGCAGGCTTTAGAAGCCGCGCTCAATATGCGCGAACTTCGACAGAAGATTATCAGTGCCAATATTGCCAATGCTGAAACACCGGGATACCACGCGCGCAAACTCGACTTTGAAGACAATTTGGCCAAGGCACTCGACCTTGATAAAAAGATGCGAATGACGGTCACGCATCCAGATCATATGGGATCGGACTATTTATTCAATCACCTACAGCCTGAAATCTACGAAAATCCAGAGGTCGACATCAACAATGACGGCAATACTGTGAACTTAGAAAAGGAAATGGCTTCGCAGGCGGAGAATTCCATTATGTACAAGGCCGCTTTGAACTTGATTAATAAGAAACTGGGTGCACTTAAATACGCTGCCAGTGAAGGGCGATAGGGGGAATTAGATGGCTGATTTTTTAACGGGAATGAGAATTTCTGCAAGTGGTATGGCCGCCCAACGTGAGCGACTCAATACTATTTCTTCAAATATTGCCAATGTCAACACAACGAGAACACCAGAGGGTGGTCCCTACCGGCGCAAAGAGGTCGTGCTCGAGGCCATGCCTGACGCTAAAAATTTTGGTGAGATCTTTGCTGCCAATGATCCTCGACGCGAAATGAATCGCGTCCAGGTGACTGACATATTGCCAGATCGAAGAGCGCCACAGCTGAAATACGAACCCAATCACATTGATGCAAATCCCGACGGATTTGTGGCCTATCCAAATATCAATGTGATGGAAGAGATGACCAATATGATCATGGCGACTCGAGCCTATGAGGCCAATGTCTCGGCCATGCAGGCTTCAAAAGATATGGCCATGTCAGCCCTCGAAATAGGTCGGTAGGACTATGCCAATGGCAAAATGTGATTTAAAGTATACATAGAGCGCGAGGAGGACAGCATATGAAAATCAGTGGAATAGACAGCCAGAGCATGCAGATCAATGGTTTTGATCAAATTAAAAATGGCTCGCAAGTTAGTGGGATTTCAAGTGATATATCCTCTTCTAGCGGCGCAGTTGATAAGAGTGGCGCCAACTTTGCGGACACTTTGAGTGAAGCCATCAATCACGTAAACAAGTTGCATGTCACTGCCAACACCAAAGCTCAAGAGTTGGCGACAGGTAAGACCGATAACATTGCTGATGTCATGTTGGCTTCAGAGAAAGCTGACATTGCCTTAAGAGTGATGGTGCAAGTCAGAAATAAAATCATCGATGCTTACCAAGAAATTATGAGGATGCAGGTCTAATGATGAATTTTGCACTCAAACCTTTGACAGATGCTTTGACTTTTACTGGAGATTTTCGTGAATAGACTCTTTGGTGGCATAATACTTCAGTTTAGAGAGTTTTTTAAATCTCTTGGTCCAACCAAGCGTTTGGCCATCATTGCCGTATCGATAATTGTTGGCCTGATGACAATTATTCTGGGAATTATGCTCTCTGGCAAAGACTATGTAGCTCTCTTTACCAATGTGCCTGCAGATCAATTGCCACTGATCGTGGCTAAATTGAACGAAAAAAACATTCAGTTTCAGGTTCGCGATGATGGAAACACAATTTCAGTTTCGCGGGAGCTGTTGCACTCCACCCAGATGGCGTTGATGAGTGAACTGGGCTCTACGAAAATGGGCAACATCGGTCTTGAGTTATTTGAAAAGCAGGATTTTGGCGTCAACTCTTATGCGCAACGAGTGAATTTTCAAAGAGCTCTGCAGGGTGAATTGATGAGGGCCATCAATACTCTAACGGCCGTTAAGCAGTCAAAAGTCATCTTGGCATTGCCGACTAAGAAAAATTTTCTTGAAGAGGGCAATAAGGCATCTGCCAGTGTGGTACTGGAGATGTATCAAGGAAAAGAACTGGCCGCAGAACAGATTCGCGGCATTCGCTATTTGGTAGCCAACGCAGTGGAAGGTCTTGACCCAGAACGAGTCACTGTTTTGGACGAGAGAGGCAAGGTTTTGACCCGTGAGTCCAGTGGATCGACAGCTGGATCTAGTGAAATTCTTGAGTTGAAACAAAAGATTGAATCTGATTTAGAAGTTCGCATTGAACAGATATTATCAAAGCTGGTGGGTCAGGCGAAGGTTGTCGCAAAAGTAGACGCGACAATAAACCACCGTATGATCCAATCTGTAGAGGAGACTGTGGACGCAGAAGGAACAGCAGTGCGCAGCCAGACAACAGAAGAGGAGTCGCTAGATGGCTCCCGCAGTTCACCTAATGGTGTGCCTGGAGCTCGCGCCAACTTGCCGGGTGCCGAGGACGGCGGTCAGGTCGGCTTTAAACAGGATGTAAAAAAGGAGCATAAGGTTACGGCCTATGAGGTGCCCAAGACCGTAAAGAACATTCGCGAGCAAGCCGGAAACTTGGAACGAATCAGTGTCGCGGTGGTTGTTGATGGTGTGACTACAACGACGACTGCTGAAGATGGCAAAACAACATCAACGTGGACGGCAAGAACCCCAGAGGAGCTGGCAAAGTATGAAAACCTGATCAAGAGTGCAATCGGGTACAATGCTCAGCGCGGTGACAGTGTAAAGATCGAAAATGTGGCCTTTCAGCCCGAAGACTTTACTGAATCTGAAAAGCTGCTGACAAATCTTGAGCGGAAAAAGATCGTACAGTCACTGTTTAAGTGGGCTTTGTTGGGATTTTCGATGGCCCTGTTCTTTTTTGTGGTGGTGCGACCCTTTATGCAGTGGATTTCGGATAGCTTTCAGGACAGCGTGGAGGACATGTTGCCAAGAACTATTGAAGAACTTGAAGAGCTACAGGCCGTTGACAACACATTGCCTGGTATGTCGTCTGCTTTGCCCGTGATCCAAGAATCCGTAGATCCGGAAAAAGCAGAAACTGAATTGCTAAAAGATCGAATCATTGGACTCATGGGACGGGACGAAGAAAAGGCAGCCAGTGCGTTTGGCATGTGGCTAGTTCGTAAAGAGTAGCAGTTGTGATTTTTGAACCGAAAAATGGAGAGACGTGAATGGCGGCAAAAGTTGCTAAGATCGATATACTAGAATATGAACAGCTGCGGGGTTTTGATAAGGCGGCGATTCTTATCAACTATCTTGGCAAAGATGCCGTCGCTTCGCTTTTCAAGAGGCTGGATGATGGTGACATACGTAAGTTGATCAATGTTATGGGAAAATATCGGGTTGTTCCTGTTCACGTCACAAAGAGGGTTCTCGAAGAGTATTACGAAATGTTGAGTGAAGCTGATGATTATATCTTTTCTGAAATGATTTCATCCAAGGAGTCCATTGTTGATGCCGTGGGTGAAGAGCGGGCGCGAAGTATTTTGGGTGGATTGAACATTGGTCAAGGTGGGTCTCGATCTCTGGAGTCTCTCGAGATGGTCGACGCAAAGTCACTGGCGACATTTTTAGTGAACGAGCATCCGCAAACTGTTTCTGTGATTTTAGCGCATCTCGAGCCGGAGAAAAAGGGCGAGGTACTCAAGCGATTGCCGGAGGCACTGCAGGCGGAAGTCGTCTTGCGATTGGCCAATTTAGAATATGTGGATCCAGAATTGATTGCTGAAATTGATAAGGTTCTCAAGAATCAGTTGGCCAATACAGCGACTGTGGAGCAATCCGCTCTCGGTGGAGTTCAACCAGTGGCAGAGATGCTCAATGTCATGGATAAAAATACAGAAACTTCGATCATGTCTCGTCTTGAAGAAAAAGACCCGCTGTTGGCCGAAGAGATTCGCAAACTGATGTTTGTCTTTGAAGATATCGGTAAGATTGATGATCGCGGTATTCAAGCGCTTCTTAAAGAAGTTGCCAATGATAAACTGCTTCTTGCACTCAAGACGGCCAATGACGACATTCGTACGAAGATCTTTAAGAACATTTCTGCTCGTGCGGCAGAAATGCTCAAAGAAGATCTCAATGGAATGGGTCCGGCACGCTTGTCCGATGTAGAGGGAGCACAGCAAGAGATCGTTAATGTAGCGCGACGACTAGAGGCTGAAGGAAAGATTCTCATAGCTAGAGGCGGTACTGAAGATGCCATGGTCTAGATCTTACCTCACGAAGGAGGAGTCAGTAGAAGGAGTGATGGAGTACGTGCCGCAAAAGTTTGCGCTAGGCACTCCGGAGCAAGCTCTTTCCTACATTGAGGAAAAGCGTCTTGGCTCTGACTTTAAAATGGCCGATACCACAAGAGTTCAAACTGGAGTCTTGCGGATTGAGGAAATGAGCGAAGAGGAGCGAATCGAAAAGAAGACTCTTGAAAAGGTAAAGGATATTCAAGAGCCGGCCTACAAAGAGGCTTACGAGCTTGGAAAAAAAGAGGGTCTCGAAAAGGCCTTTAGCGAAAATGCCGCAATAATCGCCGAATTGGTTTCAGAGCTTGAAGCCACGATCAATACGATTAAAAACCTCAAAGGTGAATTGATAGACTATAATGAGGCTCATTTGGTCAAGATGGTTTTCCATTTTGCTTCACGACTGGCACTTCGAGAACTTCAGGGAGACCCAAGTTTGGTGATTGAAGCGCTCAAGGCTGCTGGTGAATTGGCAATGCAAGAAGAGAGAGTCACAGTGCAGGTCTCGGCAAGGCAATTCGAGTTTTTAGAAGATGTTAAAAAGCACAGCAAGCGCGAATTGGAGTTTATTAAGCACATTCGCTTTGAACCCAACGACAGTATCTCTCCTGGGGGATGTGTGATTGAGACGAATTATGGAGAGATTGACTCCACGGTAGAAGAGCGAGTCTCACGACTTTGGGAGACTCTTCAAGAGAACATGACGCGAGTAAAGGACAAGCTGGCAGGTTAACAACAAGGATGTTGCGAGTTGAAAAATGATATTCCAATTCCGGTAGATCCAGGTCATTCATTAGATTTGGGCAGGTACATACAGCTTGTTGATCGAGTGCACCTCTCGCGCGAAAGCGGAAAGGTGACCGAGCTAAAAGGCATGCTCATTAAGGGCACACTGCCCGGAGCCAGCGTGGGATCTTTAGTAAAAATTCAGATAAATTCCGAAAAATCGGTACTGGCCGAGGTGGTTGGGTTTCAGGATAAATCTGTGCTGCTGATGGCGCTATCAGAGTACCATGGTCTGTCGATGGGTGCACGAATCGTCATGGCAAAGAGTCATGCGGAGGTGAAGGTATCAGATGAGCTATTGGGAAGGGTCGTCAACGGTTTGGGCGAACCGCTTGATGGTTTGGGAATTGTTGAAAACTCTGTGGATGTTCGACTATACAAAGCCGTTCGAAATCCTCTCGAGCGTGAACCCATTGCTGAGACCTTGGATCTTGGCGTGAGAGCCATCAATGGCCTAATTACTATAGGGCGAGGGCAGCGAATCTCGATCATGGCTGGTAGCGGTGTGGGAAAATCCGTACTGCTGGGAATGATTGCGCGCAATACAGAGGCTGATGTCAACGTGATTGCACTGATCGGTGAGCGAGGCCGTGAGGTCAATGAGTTTATATCCCGCGATCTTGGACCTGAGGGACTCAAGAAGTCTGTCGTGGTCTGTGTGACTGGAGATCAGAGTCCTATATTGCGAATGCGCGGTGCCTTTGTCGCAACAGCCATTGCCGAGCACTTTTGTGGCCAGGGTAAGAAAGTATTGTTAATGATGGACTCCGTGACCCGTTTTGCAATGGCTCAGAGAGAAGTGGGCTTGAGCGTTGGTGAGCCTCCGTCAAGCCGTGGTTACACGCCTAGTGTTTTTTCTACATTGCCTAAATTGCTCGAGCGACCTGGAAATTTTCAAGGCGAGGGTTCTATTACAGCAATTTACACCACATTGGTCGAAGGGGATGATATGAATGACCCCGTCGGAGACTCTGTCAGATCTATAGTGGATGGCCACATAGTTTTAAGTCGAGATTTAGCACACAAGAATCATTTTCCGGCAATCGATGTTTTGCAGAGCACATCTCGGGTGATGAGGTCCATTGTCGATGATGAGAAAATGGATGCTGCCAATAAACTTAGAGAGATATTGGCGATTTACAAAGAGGCAGAAGATCTCATAAATATCGGAGCTTATAAATCGGGTGCTAATCCAAAGATTGACCGCGCGATCAGATTGATAGCGCACGTAAATGCTTTTCTAAAACAAAAAGTCGAGGATCCGACCAGCCTCGTAGATACATTCAATGAACTTATAAATATTGCTCGCGCCTAAAGAGTGACGAATCTGGTCTCTGCTTAGGTGGGGCTCTACTAGGAATACCTACAAAATCAAGATATTATAAATTGTGGCATTTCATTTTAAGCTTGAAAAAGCATTGCAAGTTCGCCGAACGGTTCGAGACGTCGCCCAGAGAGATTTTCAAGAGGCGGCACGTGCCGTGGTTTTGGCAGAAGAGGAATTAGCGAGCCTAAAGGACTCCATTTGGCAGAGTGAGCTCTCACGCGGAGAGGTCGTTCAGGGGCGGGGCGAGCAGCAGGGTGTAAAGCTGCAACAGACCCATGAATTTATTGAGCTCGTAAAGATTAAGATTGAGAGACAATTGAAAAAGATTGAGCGACTACAAGCTGTGGCCGAAGAAAAACGCACGGTGCTGGCAGAAAAAGCCATTGAAGTGAAAACTTTAGAGCGGCTCAGAGAAAAGAAAAAGGCCACGTACATTGCGGAGAGGCGAGCCGCCGACGCCGCTGAATTGGACGATCTACTGGTTATGCGTCATGGCAGAGAGGAAGCGTAGCTTCATGCAGAGTGAGTACAAGGACTTTTTTAAAAATGCACGATCTGCTGGGCAGGTGAGAAAGGATCCACCACCTGTGCGAAAGAAGAAGGTAGCTCTGAGTCCGCAATCAGAGATGGCGGCTAACTTGCGATCTCGTCGACGCCGACACGATTATAAGCGCCGCAAGTATTGGTTTTTAGCGACCTTGTCTTTTTTAGGTGCCACAGTGTGCGGATACGCCCTTTACGATTTAGACAACGTCGAGAGTTTTTTGAGCCAGACTGAGTTCAAGTTCAATTTTAAACAGTCTGCAGGCGCCGAAGAAAAGCCAGCTGCGAGTGCAGATTCTACAGCACAACAGGAAACCACAAAGACCGCCGAAAAACCTGGAGCCACCAAGGACGGCGATAAAACTGAAACCGCCGCTAAAGAAAAGGCGGGCGAAAGCGTACAGGTGACCTCTGAAGTCAAAATGACAAAACAGCATTTGACTTCATTTTTGAAGCGGCAAAGAGAACTCGACGCTCGAGAAGATGAACTCAATCGCCTTGAGGCGGAGCTTAGACTACAAAAGGAAGAGATCGATAAAAAGCTGTTAGAGATCAACAATGTCCGTAGCAACATTGCTGCAACACTTGAAGATCGTATCAAGGTTGACGCAGAAAAAGTGGACACACTGGTGCAGGTCTATTCGACGATGAAGCCTGTTCAAGCAGCAGCAGTGATAGAAGAGATGGAAGAGGACTTGGCAATCGAGATTCTATCAAAAATGAAAAAGAAAAATGCAGCAGACATTATGAATTTAGTAAAACCTGCAAAACTGAAGGTGTTTTCAGAAAAATTTGCAGGTTTTAAAACTCAATAGTGGAGCTCAGTGATTTGCAATATTGACGCTAGCGGAGCTGGCGGAGCGAGGTAAGAATGATTCAAGGAGTGAATCCCCGATCCATAGGCGAAATTTTAAGTTCGGGTTTAAATGAGAACACCGAAGGTGGCTCGTTGGACGGTTTTGGAGCTTCCCAGGGATCTGAGGCCGGCCTATTGGGCGGCATGACGGAGTTTGCTGAAAGTGGCATCCCCGAAGGAGCTCCTGAGCTGGGCGAAGGATCTGAGATTGGCGCGGGCGAGAGTCCCGAGGTTGATGCAAAACTTGGTGCGGGCGTTTTCTCGCAGGGGGATCTGGCCAAATTTGGCGGCAGAGGCGCAAAAACCGGAGGAGGTAAGGGTTTGCCACTTGAGGTTCGCTCAAAAGTCGAACAACTTTTTAAATCCTTTGAAGATCAATATAATATTTCAGGAAAGAGTTTGGTATTCGCCATGAGTGTGGTGCCGCCCCAAGCTTGGACGGAAAATCCAGATCAGGCGATCAAAATGGTTCTTGATCAATTGCCGATCAAAGACACACAGAAGTTCGGTGCCGGATTGATTTACAAGAATATGCTCCAAAATTTGGATGTGAATGCGGCCACAAATCCTGCAGCGGCGAGTTCAAAGGCGGGCGACGAGATGCCGCTAATGGCGACAGCAGGATCACACCTATCTTCTGTTGAAGCCGGCGATGCGAATGCGGAGTCTACTGTTAAATTAGCAAGCCTGGAGGCGTTGGCAGGGCGACCGCGCAGTCTGGGCGAATGGCAAGATGTGGCCAAGAGTCGCCAATCTTTTGATTCATCATTTGCAGTAAGCTCGCGTTTGGCAGAGCTGGCAGATGGTGACTCCGCTTCAGCGACGGATGCAACTCCCAAAAACTCGCAAACTTCTCCACTTCAAGCCATGCAGGCCGCACTGGCCAAAAAGGTCGCGGGCATGAAAAGCACAGAAAGTAACAATATGAAAACATCAAGAGTGGATGGTTCGATATCTCAAGACGAGGTCACCCTTAAATCGGGAACGCAATCACAAAAAGGTGCAGTGCCGGGTGCTGATTTGGCAAAAGCGAATGCAGAGAATACTCCGCAGCCTCTAGCGGCAACGACGGCGGATCCAGCAGGTTCCCCCTACGACAAAGCGGCATTTTCGGACGCCGCTAGGGGAATCGATACCGGCAATGGCGGCAAGATCAAGGCAGAGTCACTAGTTGGTGCCGCGTCTAAAGGAAAATTGGCCTCGGTTGCCTCCGCAGCCAAAGAAAAGAGTGGCGCTCGAGGTGTTAAAGAGGATTTTGTAATGCCAAACTTTTTTGAAGATGCACAAGGTGTGTCTCACAATTCTGCTGGAGGCATTGGCGGATCAGGCATCGCCATGGATGTTGCCAACGCGACTCCAGAGGATCTGGCCTCAGAAAACATAGAAAATATCGTTGCTCGAGCACAGTTTTTGACTTCAAAGGGTGGCGGTGAAATGCGCGTAAAGCTGCACCCAGAATCTATGGGAGAAGTGGATCTTAAGGTGATTTTGACTGATGGCAAAGTGAGCTTGCAGTTTCACACCACCAATCGAGAAGCCAAGGCCATGATCGAAAGAGAGATCGACGAAATTCGCACACGATTGACAAAAGAAGATCTGGCATTGGATCGCTTCTCGGTGGAAGCGCCGATTTCAAGTGGTGCGGAAAAGCATTTGGAAAACTCTCTCAGAGATCAGCAGCAAGGACAAAGTGCAGAACAGAACGGCTCAAATGCGCGAGCTGACGGTGATCAACAGGGGCGACAAGCGACACAGCAATTTTGGAACCAATTCAATGACAGTTTTGGCCGCGGCACCCGCGATTGGATCACTGAGCCACCAGGACGTAAGAATTTTGAACCCAGCGCGGCAGCGCCTTTGACGCCAGTGACAAAGAAATCAGTAAAGGGCGCTGGCGGCAATGGTAAGGGTGGCGGGCTGAATGTGGTTGCATAGAGAAACAGGTTCAGAGTCTTTGATCAGATTCTTTTATTAAATTTGAATTAAATGAATTCCTGAGACTGGCAGATGTCTCAGATCAATTCGAGAGGAGCGAAAATGGGAGTGACAGTCGGAGCAAAAACGGGAGTTAAGACCTGGGGAGAGCGTGAGCCACCCCTTCAGGCCGCGCCCCAGCTCAAGAGTATGAGTGCCCATGACTCGCAAAAAATTGGTGGCGAGGACATTGGTGAAGTTCTCAATAAGCTTGCAGATGCCAATTACGTTGATCCCTCTAAGCGCATGCGCACTGTTGGAAATGACAAACTTGATAAGGATGCGTTTTTTAAGTTGATGCTCACGCAGCTAAAAAATCAAGATCCTTCAAATCCACTGAAATCGCATGAGATGGCTGCGCAGTTGGCAAGCTTTTCGAGTCTAGAGCAAATGACAAATATCAATGAGACTCTGCAAGACTTAAAAGCGGGTCAAAAACCAATGGAGCAGTATCAAGTTTTAAATCTGATTGGAAAGGCAATAGCGGGTGACAGTTCGAAAGTGGTCCGCGGTCCTACGGATAGATATCATGATTTTGAATTTGAGTTACCCACGGATGCCGATCAGATGGTAGTCAAAGTGCGGGGACCTGAGGGAAATGTGGTGCGCAAGCTTGAATTTAAAAATTTGAAACAAGGAGCGAATCAAGTTTCTTGGAATGGCACAGATGACAAAGGTGCCAAGTTGCCTCAGGGAGAATACCAGTTCATGGCCGAAGCTCTGTCTGGCGATGGTAAAAAGCTTCATGTTACTACTGAATTTGAAGGTGTGATTACAGGAGTCAATTATACAACTCAGGGACCGGTGCTTCTGGTTGGCAACAAGACCGTCAAAATGGCTGATATCAAGAAGATTATAGACCCAAGTACCCAGAACAAAGATCAAAAAATAGTACAGGTTGTAAAAGAGGACTTGCAGTCGCAAGCACCAGCAGCTGAAAATAGAAAAGTGGAAGAGAAAAAAGAAGAAGATAAAAAAGTGAATGAACGGGCCGAGCAGGTGCCGCAGGATCTTATGAAGACGGTGGGTCTGTCGAGTGAGATCAAAGATCGGCTGGCAAAAGAGGTAGCTCCTTGAGTGGAATAAAGGGACTTTCAATATTTGATGCAAAGGGCTTAGGCGATGCGCTTTCGCCCAGTGCTGGCCAGGGGAGCAAAGTCCCTGCCGATGCGTCTGCATTCAAGGAAGTCTTGTCAGAGCGACTCGGCGAGATGGGACGTCATCAGCGCGGATCAGCACCAGAGCTGAAGTTCTCCAATCACGCCATGGATCGCATTCGCCAGAGAGGATTGAGTTTTTCAAAGGAAGACATGGTGCGCCTGCAAGATGCGGTAGACAAAGCGCAGGCCAAAGGCTCTAAGGACTCTCTGATCATTATGGATGACAGAGCCATGATTGTGAGTGTGAAAGATAAGACCGTAGTGACAGTTATGAGCAAAGAGCAGTTAAAGGAAAACGTTTTTACGAAGATTGACTCAACGATAATGATCTAGTGATTTTGGTTTAGTGTTTAGTGTTTAGTGTTTAGTGTTTAGTGTTTAGTGTTTAGTGTTTAGTGTTTTTAAATTGGTAAAAGTGTGCGTTTGAGGGCTGGTCCTCCTTGAGGGGGCCCTCCTAAATTTTAATCCGTCGACAATAAAAACGACGGTATCGCGAGAACAGGGAGGTTCTAGTGGGGATTCTATCATCTCTTTATACAGGTGTGTCCGGTTTGGCTGCTCAAGGTGAAGCCTTGCAAGTCATTGGTGACAATATTGCCAATGCCAACACCGTTGGCTTTAAGGCAAGTCGTGCCGAGTTTCAGGACATCGTTGCCAAGAACCTAAAGGGAATACTGGGAGGCAATCAGATTGGCCGCGGTGTGAAGATCGGCGCGGTGAATCCGATCATCGTGCAAGGAAACGTCGATGCCACTGAAAAGGTAACGGATTTGGCAATATCAGGAGACGGTTACTATAAAGTGAAAGGTTCTGACGGAGAGAGCTTTACTCGTGATGGATCATTTCATTTTGACCGCGAAGGCTATCTTGTTACAAATGACAACCAAAAAGTTCAAGGATTTACGACAGACGAAAAGGGAAACATCGTCAACAAGCTGGGCGATATCAAATTTCCTCGTGCGCTCATTCCGGCTAAAGCAACTCAAGAGCTGAAGATGGATCTGAACTTGGATTCTCGGGTTCAAGCCAATAAGACGTTTGACATCAAAGATCCTTATACGACTTCGCATTATTCAACCGGCGTAGAGATGTACGATTCTCAAGGTAACAAGCATCTGTTGAATCTGTTTTTTGTGAAAACTGCCGACCGTGAGTGGGAATACCATGGTGTTGTGGATGGCAAAGAGATCACTGGGTCTGAAGATCAAAAGTTGGCAGAAGTTACTAAAGGAAAATTGACTTTTACTGTTGATGGCAAACTCGACACCCAAGAAACACAGGAGTCCAATTACAACTTTGCCGGTGGCGCATTGCAAGGGCAGGAGATTAAGTTGAACTTTGGTGATGACATTTCTAGCGGCGGCAAAGGCCTCGATGGAACAAAGCAGTATGGTAAAAATTCCGATTTGATTTCATGGATGCAAGATGGAGCATCAGCAGGAACAATCACGGGTCTTTCGTTCAATGACGAAGGAATCCTGACTGCTGTCTACTCCAATGGTCAAGCTGCAGATCTGGCGCAAATCTCCTTGGCCAAATTTGAAAACCCCGAAGCTATGTTTAAAGTTGGTAACAATCGCTTGAAAGAATCTCGAGATTCGGGCGGTGCATCGATGGGAGCGCCAGGGGCTGCTGGTCGAGGTAAGATTTACGCAAAATCTTTGGAGAGATCAACGGTGGATCTTGCGGCTGAATTTGTGAATATGATTCAGAATCAACGCGGCTTCCAGGCCAATGCCAAGACCATCACCACGACCGATGAACTTCTTAACGAAGTGATTCAGCTAAAGAGATAATCATGGTCTAGGATGAGCTTATGAGCCATTTTTTGAAATGGACTCTTAAGCTCTGACTTGATTCGTAAATAGAAATAGATATGATATAGGCTCTTTACACAAAGGAGCCCTATCATGTTTTGCAAAGTTCAAATATCACAACATAAAGTTAATCTTACGAGTAAGCTTTTGCTGAGTCTGGTCTTCGTGGCTGGATGCTCAAGTGAAAATAAAAAAACCATGCAAGGAGCAGGTCTGGGAGCTGCGGCCGGAGCAGTGGTGGGTGGTATCATCGGCCATCAAACTGGACAACGCGACAAGGGTGCACTGTTGGGCGCGGCACTGGGAGCCGGCATCGGCGGAGTTGCGGGTCGTCGTTTGGATAAGCAAGCTAAAGAATTGGAAAAAGTTGCAGAGACAAAACGCACTGAGCAGGGAATCGTTTCAAAATTAAAAGCGGACATCTTGTTTGATACGGGCAAGGCTGATGTAAAGCCGGCGGCCCAAACCAATTTGAGCGAAATGGCTGCGATCATGAAAAAATACCCTGAAAATATTTTGACGGTCAAAGGTCACACAGACAGCGTAGGTTCAGATGCCCTAAATGCCAAACTCTCACAAGAGCGCGCCGATTCAGTCAAGCGAGTGCTGATTGCCAGTGGCATTCCTGCGACAACAGTAACTGCGATAGGGCAGGGCGAGAGTTTTCCTGTTGCCGACAATTCGACGGCAGCAGGTCGCCAACAGAATCGACGCGTCGAAATTGAGATCACAGTGGATGAATCAAAGGTCCCAGAAAAGTAGACGGACCACTAGATCTCATTCGAATGTTTGGTCGACTTGCCGAATGTGCTCAATCAGCTCTTTGTTTTCAATGAGGTGAAACAGGGAAAGATCAATCTTATAGGGAAGCATGAGATCATCCAATTCAGTCTCAATTTTGAATAACTCGGACAATGTAAGCGTGGGAGCAATCAGAGTGAGATCTATATCTGATCCTTTTTCATTATTTTTTGAGCTCGGTCATTGTATCTTTAAAGTCAGAGAATAATTGAAAATACTGATTTTTAATTTTGCTCACAATTTCTTCAGCCACGCTTTTATTGTATGTATGTGAAGTCTGGTTGAGGCTGTTGATCATCTCCATCCAAGGTTCACCATCTTGAATTAAACCCATTTTAAATGCTTCTCGTGTTGCATCTCTGGAGCCTGTTATTAAAACGTTGCCCTGATGAGCAAAGTAGTCTTCAAAGATTTGGAGGTTGGTTGAGACTTGCAATTTCTTGCTCCCAGTAGACCTGCTCATCCATGCGCATGGAGCCAATCCATTTAGCTATGCTAAAGGCCAATGGGGCATGTTCCTGCGACAAGAATCCTCGTCTTCGTCGAGCGCCGCGCTTTTTAAAGAGTTCTATGTCTTCAAAGACAAAATGGGTTTCGATAGCTTTCATGAGAATATTGCATTCTGCTTTAAACACGCCCAACTCTTGCTTTAAAAAAGTACCTAGCTCTCCATCTTCATCAAGCAATTTGGGAATCTCTTCACGAGGTGCATTTTCCATCAGGATGACTGCCATCGGCACCACCAGAACTGCAAAGGCATAGATAGGGTCGTCGAGATAAAAATCCATCTGTGGTCGAGTGCGCATCAAATCAAAAAGCGAAAGCGCATGCTTTTCTAAAAAAGCCGCCAAACCCGGAAGGGTGGTTTTCAAAACGCCAACGTCACCCATCTCCATGAGTGCGGCATAGGGATCTTTGAGGCGAAGAATTTTTAAATACTCTTCACGCCGACGAGGCAGCGGTGTGGCCAAGATCAGGTCAGCCTTTGCAAGCATGGCAGCGCGCAAATTCTCTTCAATAGTAAAATCAATCTTGTGAGCGAGGCGCAATGCCCGCAAAATTCGAATGGGGTCTTCAGTGAGTCGCACCTCAGGGGTGCCGATCATACGGATCACTCGCGCTTCGATGTCCTGCAGGCCCGTTACGTAATCCAGCAGTGCATCTTTAACGGGATCATAAAAAATCCCATTGATGGTGAAGTCGCGTCGTTTGGCATCCTCTTCGGCTGTGCCAAAAAAGTTATCGCCCTGAATTTCAGGATCATCACCATGCTCTTCGGGATCAAAGTTTTTGCGAAAGGTGGCCACTTCGAATTGCAAATTTCCACGCTTGACCAAAATGAGTTTAAAACGACGGCCAATGAGATAGCTGTTGTAAATGCGTTTGCGTATCTGGTTGGGAGAAGCGGATGTGGCAATATCAAAATCTTTAGGATGAATGCCAAGAAGCAAGTCCCTAACGCAACCACCTACCAGGTAGGATTCATGCCGGTCTTCTTGCAGTCTTTCAACAATTTTGAAGGCATCATTGTTGAGCCAATCGCGATGCAGTTTCGGAGTTGAGATCATAGTCAAAGTGTATCTTGGATGCCTCTCATTGGTCTATAAGGGTTGATTCCCTGTGGACAAAAAACACGCCCCACTTTATAAGACGTGAGGTGATGATAGAGTCAAGATTTCATTTACAAGTGACGGGTCCGAAGTCGGGGCGTAAGTGGATTTTTTTGCATGGACTCATGGGGTATGCTCGCAATTGGCGGGGAATCATTGGTCAGCTGGAGGTCTCCGAGTGTTGCTTAGCGTTTGATCAGCGTGGGCATGGGCGCAGCTATCATCCAGAGAGTGGATATGCGCCTAAAGATTACGCTAATGATCTGCTGGAGATTGCCAATCATTTGGGCTGGGATGAGTTTGTTTTGGTGGGGCACTCTCTTGGCGCTCGCACGGCGCTGGAGTTCGCGTTGACCCATCCTGAGCGTCTCACCCACCTGGTGATTGAGGATATGGGGCCGCAGCCGCCAGAAGAAGCCAAGACGAAGTTTTTTCATGAGCTGCTGGCTGCCATCCCCGTGCCCTTTTCTTCTCGAGAGGCCGCCAAAAGTTTTTTTGCCAATGAGTTTCCGAAATTGCCTTTGATTCAGCATAGCTCCCCTGCGTTGAGCGCCTTTCTTTTTGCAAATTTGCGAGAAACTGAAGACGGCAGCTGGAATTGGCAGTTTTCTCGTCGCGGAATCCTAGAAAGTGTAGAATCGGGCTGGTCTTTTGATCGCTGGTGTGAGATGTCACAATTAAAGGTTAAGACTTTGGTGATTCGCGGTGAGAATTCTCTTGATCTAACCAGGGCAGCCTTTGATAAAATGTTAACAGAAAGCTCAATGATTTCAGGTGTTGAGATTGCTGGTGCAGGACATTGGGTCCATTTTGATCAGCCTAAAAAAATGGTTGAAGAGTTGAAACGATTTGTGGCTGTGGAGTAACAAAATTGAAATTTACTGAACTTGAGCTTGATCCGAAACTACAGCGGTCCCTAAGTGAAAAAAACTTTACTGAATGCACACCGATTCAAGAGTCGGCGATTCCGATTTTGTTGCGCGGAAGAGACTTTTCAGGTTTGGCCCAAACGGGTACGGGCAAAACTGGTGCGTTTTTAGTACCGATGATTGCAAGAATTTTGGCGAGCATGGCGCGACAAGGCGGAAAGCCGGAAGCGGCCAACACGCCCAACATGCCCAACACGCCCGCGGCACCCGCAGCGGTCGCCTCAGAAACTGTCCCAGAAACTGCCCCATCCTCAGCCCCATCGTCAGATGGAGCTCCTTTAGAATCCGCATCGCCAGCTGTTGGATCTGCGGAAATAGAAAGTAAATCAGAAGCAGTGGTTAAAACGGAGGCGGCAGCCGCCGGCCCTGCCGTTGACGCTTCTACTAACGCCGATTCCGAAGCTGATCTCGAGGCTGATCTCGAGGCTTCAAAGCGGGCGCTGCCGTTTAACAATTGGCACAAGGGTAATTTTATTTTGATTCTGGTTCCCACTCGAGAATTGGCGGATCAGGTTCATGAAAATGCTCAAGTTCTAAATAAATACACAGGCCTCAATACGGCCGTGATGTATGGCGGTGTGGGCTATGATGGGCAAAAGGATGCCATCAAGCGCTCGCCAGAGTTTGTCGTGGCCACTCCTGGCCGACTCATTGACCTCTATAAAGATCATCTGATTGACCTCAAGCAAGTGCGCGCCATCATATTTGATGAGGCCGATCGTATGTTTGATATGGGTTTCAAGGACGACATGAAATACGTGCTCCAGCGAATTCCAAATGATCGACAGTTTTTGGTTTTTAGTGCGACTTTAAATTTTGATGTTCTCAATACGGCTTACCAATTTGGCG
Organism: uncultured Pseudobdellovibrionaceae bacterium; assembly: GCA_964388665.1. Taxonomy (GTDB): domain Bacteria; phylum Bdellovibrionota; class Bdellovibrionia; order Bdellovibrionales; family Bdellovibrionaceae; genus CALCCV01. Next base: position 110,213 of record CAYMBJ010000003.1, read on the forward strand.
CAGATCCTGTTGAAGTGAATTTGAGTCGGGATCAGGCAAAGGCCGAGAATGTCGAAGATAAAATTTTGCACATTGGCAACAAAGAAAAGCCACAGCATCTTTTGTCGATATTGAAAATTCACGATCCGAAACAGGCCATCGTTTTTACTAACTTCAAAAACAATGTAGAACGAGTTGCCAAGTTTTTAGCTTTAAATGGTTACAAAGCTATTGCTCTCTCCAGTCTGATGAATCAAACACGTCGAAACAAAGTGATTCAGCAGTTTAAGAGTAACCAAGAGCCCATGGTGATGGTGGCGACTGATGTTGCAGCCAGGGGTTTGGACATTCAAGGAGTTGATCTGGTGATCAACTTCGAGCTTCCTAGTGACTGTGAGTCCTACGTTCATCGCATCGGCCGCACGGGACGGGCAGGGAACACCGGGAAAGCCTTTAGTTTTGTTAGCGATAAAGATGTGGATGCGCTAGCAAGAATCGAAGATTACCTCAAAAATAAAGTGAGTATCGAGTTTATTGAGGATGATAAATTAATAAAAGAGTTTGTGCCGATGCCGAAAGAAGAATTTATGAGTCGAGACTTCAGGCCCAGTGGTGGGGATCGAGGATCCCAAGACGGCGGCCAAGGCCGAAATACAAGTCGCTATCAAGCGCGCGATCGTGGTGCTGATGCTGGCCATGGCGGTGGCAGTGGCGGCGGTGGCGGCGGTGCGGGACCCGGTGGTGGTTCATCACGTGGCGGCCGGCGCGGTGGCCGAAATCAACGGGGCCGCAGACCACAAGGAGACGGAGCAGCAGCCGGAGGAGCGGGACGCAGTGGCGAGGCTCGACCAGAAATGGCAGCCGCAGCTGGCGCGGCTGGAACCGGTGCCGCCGCCAGTGCTGGTGGACACAATCAGCAGCGCCGACCGCGACATCAGCGAGGATCGCAGTCTCGCTCAGGTCAGCAGCAACGTGATCACAGAGGGCCTGCTGGACCAAGGCGCACGGGCGGCGGTCATCCGCACCGCACTCAGCGTCCCTCAAATGCCGTTGCCACCAAACCAACTTGGTCTGATAAGGTGGCAAGAGCTGTGATGAAAGTTTTCAATATTTTCAAGAAAAAGAAATCCAACTGATTTTTTACTGGGCCAACCAAGCAGGTGGCCCTTTTTAAGCAGAATCTAATGTTCCGTCCAATTGACCTTTTTATCTCTCCGCTCGCTAGAATGTCAAAATCTCAGTGAAACTCAGTGGAAATGGAACCTTAAATGCTTCTATAGTCGCTAAAAAAGCGAGAAACCCTACACTAGGAGGCAAAATGAAATTTCTATTCCTATTTACCACGGTCGTCATTCTTGGATCGGCACCAGCACTCAATGCAGCGGAGTATATATCTAAGAACCCCTATTATTGCGATATCAATATAGAAAATATTGGGCAAAATAAAAAAATATTAGAATGGGCTGGCCCCGGATGCAGTTCAGTTGGTCGAACCACCGTGCTAAGCTGCAAAGAGAATGTATGCACGGAAAGCGATGGAACGACCTATACGTTTTTAAAAAATGGAAATATTTTGGGCTCCGCGAACTCCTATATAAATAGAAAAAACATTGAGCGCAACAAAACATGGAGTGAAGAAAGACGCTTCGAATATCAGCAAAGTCTTGGATGGAATACCAAAGATGTTGAACGAAGTGCAGTCACCTCCTGCCTCAGAAATGGTTGGAAAATCTGCCGCCTCAGCGATATGACTCCCTCGACTGGTGTAACGTGCTACAATCCGAATGAAGTGATTTGCACTCGAGCCTATCAATATGGTTACGTATGGATTGAAGCCTTCATGTATGTCGATTGATCGAATCTTTCTGCTGATGAGGCCTTGTCACTCGGTCAGTTCGATTTTCTAGTTAAGACGACTTGAGATGCCGAATAATACTCGATGGGAAACCCAAAATAGATTCGGCTCTCATCTTTTCCATGATTTTCGACAGAGTCTAGTCGCTCTGATCCAAAAACTTTAGAGTAAATGAACTCGGATAAATCCATCACGTAATACTGGTGTCGTCGGTTAGACGATACTTTATAGACAGGAACGTACGCTCCAACCTTGGGATCAATCAGATTCAAGGGAATAGCAACACTGACCTTCTCCAAATCACTGGATTTAAAAAAGTCTTTAAAAGAGAATTCACAGCCCTTTCCATAATCAATTTCGAAATCGAAAACGATGTTATTGTCATGTCTCTGGATCTTTAAACTAATTGGCGCAGAGTGCACGCGAAAACATCCGGAATATTCCAAGACTTTGCCCTCTTCTAAACCGTATCTCTGAATTACTAAAGCGCCCAACTCCGCTGATGAAGTGATGGCATTGCTAGATTCGAGATTGCCACTAAACTCCAATTGACGAAGACTTCGTGGCTCTGGAGGCAATACAATTGGTCTCTTACCAGGACGAGATGATAATTGATACCCAAACACTTCGCCTTCACTGGATCGAAATGTGTATGCGGCTTGATTCGAAGACTCCTGAACAGGTCCAGCACCCGGATCACCTACAAAACCCTTTCCTGGATCGCCAACAAAGGCTTTACCAGATGAATTTTCAACAACTCCAGACTCAACCCCGCCGATCTGGCGAACCAAAGTTCCATTGTCACTTAGGCTCCAAAAACCTGTGTTTCGGGAGAATGAATCTTGCGATCCTAACTGTGTCAACAATGATACAATGTGATGCGCAGTCGCTATGATTGACCTGCGGGTAAACAGCCCAAACTGAGTAACAAGGCCCACCAGGAAATGAGTGTTTCCGTCAATACTTGTGGCAACTACCGGTGCTCCACTGTATCCGAACGGGAAGCTGGCTCGAATTTGCATGTACTGGCCTGTTGGATCTAACTCAAAATTCATACGGCGCGCCTCACTTGGACTGGGCTCCACTTGGCCAAGATCTGCCTGGCAGGCCCACGGAAGCCGAGGCGTCCAGAATCTCTCATAGCCAAATGATCTTGCAACCTCATGTTCCGCAATTGAGTGGACTGTTGGCCCGCTTAGTGTGCTAATATTAAGAGGCCGCTTTGTTTTCAATACCAACTGATCCCTTTGTAGCACAAAATAGGAACTGGGTTGGTAGCCATTGGGCCAATCCAAAATGGCAATATCAGCAAGCACATCTTGCTTTAGAACTTGGGTCAAACGATTCTTCCATTCATCAGTGGTGCTGCTACCGCGTCTGTCAGAATGAATCATAAATTGAATATTATCAGCATCCCAAGATGGATTCAGAACTCCAACCTTCGATCCGCCAACAATATGAGAAGCCGTGACGACCAAAAACCGCGAATGAGGATCAACCACTTTGACCACGATGCCACTCCCAGCAATCAGAGTGCTCTGACCCTCTGTTTTCGCGGTTGAAGTTTCACCTGCGGGATACTCAGATAGGACTCTAACCACCCCAAAATAGGTCTCGACAGTATCTGGGCTATTTCCTCTATCAAGGAGCAAACAACTCGCTTCGCTTTGAATATTCGAGAAAACAAAGAGAGCACCAAAAAGAAAGGGAGCAACAGTCTTCACCATCATCCTGGATCCCCTGTATTTTTAAATAGCGGCACAAACACATCCGCCAGAAAGTAGCCTTCTGAACTGCTACAGATCAGGTCAGGAAACTTCTTGCGAACTCGAGCCATCAGATTGTGTAATCGAGAGACACTGGATTCAAAATCGATTCTGTCGTCGAACATAAATTTGAGAATTTGAGAGCGAGTTTTTAAACCAGACGCCAAGTACTTGACCAGAGCCTCTTCTTGCCTGGTAAAAGCCTTTCTCGAAAACTCGCTCTCTCGTCCCTCCCATGCCGGATTTGTTCCGCCTTCATGTCTCTTCTCAGAGATTGATTCCTTTTTTAGCTTTCGTGCCAAAAGAATGGCAATATTTTGGACATCCTGGAAATTGGATTTTGCGCAAATCTCTAAATCGATATTGGCCTCCATTTGCCGGTTCAGTGAGAACCAAACATCTGCTCTCTGTGCAAGAGCGTACATGTGATTGCGAGATCCAAATTCAGACTCTAAATGCTTAATGGAGCGATTTGCAAAGGTCAAAGCCGCGAAATAGGATCCCAGAAGTTGCATTTCTCTGGACATGTTTAAATAACATAGTCCTGCGACGCACAGGTCTTTAGATTCCGCTAGCAAGGCCCGTCTTGCCAGAGAGTGATAGAGTGGAATTCGATTTCTCTCTGGCTCGACTATCGATTGAGTGGCAAGAGCATTAAACTCTGCAAAGTGGAATCTCTTCATATCTTTGCATTCGAAAAAGCTTTTCTTCGCCAATAAAAAATGCCTAAGAGATTTAGTGTGCTCTTGAAGGACGCTGTATACATGTCCCATCAAAATATTCAATTCGCCCACCCAGTATATATGGCGAGACTTGCTAAAGGATTCCACTGGAGCCAATTCGGCTTTTCCAAGAAGACCTTCCCTTATCCAGAGGCGAATCTGGAAGCAGGTCATTATCATCTGCCACTCTTCTGATAAATCAGAGTATCGTGAAAACTCTGATCCAATGTCACGTAAAGCTTGAGTATCACCCAAATGATAGAAGTGCAGAGCTTTGGCGTACAAATAATAAAAATGTTCAGTCGGGCAAGAAGGCTCATTCAATCGCTCAGCGCTGACGAGAATCTGTGACTTCTCACCGCCGAAAATGGTTTGCCATCTGTCAAATCTATTTTCAAATTCCATACTTTTCCATACTTTTCTATATTTGAATCACTAATATAGACGGAGTCACAAACTAGGATCTGCGATTATAAATCTCAATCATCCCGTTTCAGTGCAAAAAATGACCCAGTTGCTTGAATCCCGAATTGAATCATAAAAAATGATACCGACGGGGGTAGTTGAATCACAATGGGCGCACCGAGTACCCCGTTGAGTCATGGTCCCACCGCACTCTAAGAGTGATCTGCGAAAAAAAATTTTAGGGAGGGGGGACCATGCCCATCGAGGTAAAACGCATTCTATATAAGGAAAAGACAATCCAGAGAGGCGGGCTAATGGAGGACCTCCCTTCAGTATCATTTTTCTATGAGTCAATACGGAATCGAGGAAAGTACTTGGGCTCTAAGTCCAATTCCAAATTTGGCAAATGCCTTAATGGTAGCGACTCCAATTGGATGCATTCACATTCAAGACGTAAAGGTGACAATTTTGGTCACTATTTTGGTCTTAGGATCCCCACTTTCTAAGTAATCCTCAGCAGTAAACTCATTTTTTGTAGCTTATATTAGTTCTTCAAGATGATACGAAGAAAATCAAATGGATCAGAAGAAAAATCTAACAAAGGAGATATACATGACCGCCATTAAAATCATTTTTATCGCAGTGACACTGTCATATGCTACTCAGCCCTGGGCAATGGAAACATGTCATAAGGGTGATCGCGGCGCTGAAGTTACAGGAGCATATGCCCGCCTTGACATCAGTGTCGGAGTACCTGTCAGTGGTGTCGAAGGACAATTGAGTAAAGCTGGTGGTCAACACGGTCAAACAGATTTATTGACTAGTAAGTGGATACTTACTGTGGACGACCGTAAGAATGCGCCTCATTGGCAATTTTTGCAAATTCCCGAATTCATCTTTCCGACCAACCACCGTTACGACATTCTCGATCCTCAAGATTTGATTGGTTTGCTTGAATTGAAATCTGGGGCTAAAGTCGAAATCAAAGGTGAAGTTTACGCTTGTGTCGAACCCGCTTGCATTAATCCAATGGCATTCTATTTGACTCAAGTGAAAGAGATAAATTCTTTCACTTGCGACTAAATATTTCTCCTGAAGTCTTGCTCATTTTCGGAATAATCTAGGACGCGCCCTAGAAAAATTTCTATTTTTTGTCGCTCTCTACGTAATAGTCAGAGCCGCTGGCTTGACTGCCGATGCTGTCTGTAAATAGCGGTACAAAAGAAATGGGCTTGCTGTTGCCATCCATCAGCGCGTATTCGGCGAGGCCTTTAAAACGGAGTTTTTTCTTAAGTTGTTTTCGGCCCTCTTGAAGTGGCTTGGCCAAGGTGATCCAATCTCCCGGTTCAATGGGAAGCAATTTGTCTTCTGGAGTTTCGAGTTGCAAATAGGAATAACCAGATTCCACATGTGTGACCTTGGCAATCACGGGATTGGTAGTGGCCGTTGGATGTTTGTAGACGGTTGAATTGCAGACCTCGCCCTGCCAGTCATACTCAACGGGAGTGATTGTAAAAGTGTCGCCCACCTTGATGTTTGCTGTAAACCCACGATTGACCAAAAGCTCGCCATTCTTTGCAACTTTGATAATCGGCGCTCGCCAAGGAAGAGTTTTGATCTTTTCGTGGCCCTTTCGCATGACCTCCGCGATTTGCGAAGAAACCAGCTCAGCAAGACTGGTCTGTTTGGCGTAACCGACATCCACTCCAAATTTAATAAAATCTATGCCGATACCACCATCTTTGTATGTCTGCTTGTTTTGCGCTTGAACATAGGCTGCAACATCTTTACGGAAGACTTCACTAAACTGCCACTCGGACATCAGCTCAGCTTTCTTCACCTGCATATGCGCCTGTAAGCCTTGAAAAAATTGAGTTAACAAATTGAAGCCAAACTTAACATTGCTGGCGCTGACCAATTCAAAAGAGATCATTTTTCCGGAGAGTTCAAAATCGTAATCCAGCTCAGGGCAAAAATCCAATTTAGAGAATGTATCTGGAGAGGCATCTGGAGGACCTGCCTTTTGACTGCTTGGAACTTTATCGTAACTCACCTTGCTGCAGCCCACAGTGACTAGCAAAATGCAGCTCAACAGCATTGAAGCTTTAATCATACCCAACCCCCTATTGTGTGTTCAATCGGGCTCGCCAATTTTGCCTTGGCGAAAAAACCAACCTAAAGAATCCTTCTTTGCTCTTTGAACGACACCTCATCGACAAAGATCGAGGCAAACTAAAGGAATATTTTTGGGAATTTTTAAACTTCAGGCTTTTGGTCGAGGGTACAGACAGTTCTTGAAACTTAGTTGAGCTGAAGCGATTCGAATTAGAAAAATTCGTCAAACATCAGAACAAAAGCCCGCACATTGATACAGTGTGCGGGCTTTTCAGAGTTGGTTAAATTGAAAACTTACTTGGTTTTATCGCATGCCCAAGAGTAGGTGCGAACCACTGGAGCAAAGCGTTTGTCTTTGTAGTTGATTGACAAAGTCGCTGGATTTTCATCAGAAGGAATACTTTCGGGACTCACCACCACGGTTTGCGCTTTACCAACTCTTCTTTTAAGTGAATTGAAAGGGGTAAACTCAATTTTGATTTCAGAAAGATCGCCGGCAATAGTAGTTTTGATCTCGCCAAGAGTTTTTCCAGCTCCGTATGCGTTAATGGCTTGGGAAACAACTAGAGTTTGGCCATCCTGACTATAAAGAACTTCGGCAGAATTGCCAAAATACGCCTCTGTGATTTGATTGGCATCATTGATTGTTACAGAGCTGGCGCGAGCCTCCCAAACAAGTTGGCCATCGGCGCGAGATAGTGACTCTGTTAATCCACATCTGACATCGGCAAAAGAAGTTACTGAAAAAAGTAGGGACAGGGTGGCAATAAGGACTCGGTTCATTGGGACCTCCACTAGGTTGGTAAATTGGGTTTAATTTGGTGTACATACAATTGGTAAAAATAATCTGAGCGGAATATATCACGATATGCCAAGACCTTCATTGAAGAATTGAAATGGCGCAAAATCATGTAACATCTGCCGTCCAAAGGTTTTACAGTCGAGCCTCCGATTGAGGTGGGTGAGGAGTAAGGTGGACCCCGTTGTCTAGACAAAAAAATGAATAAAATAAGAAATAAA
>CAYMBJ010000004.1:0-105868 GCA_964388665.1 uncultured Pseudobdellovibrionaceae bacterium
GCAGTGTCAAGACCCCGTCATCTCGAAAACCGGTGTGGATAAATTATCGCTTACCTCTGTCCTGCCAATCGATCGAGGAGGAGGAGGTAATGTCGTAGGTTTTCTTTCAAGAAATAATCAGCTACCAAAACTGAGGGCCCAAACAACATGGCCAGAGGTTCAGCCTCGAAATAAACAGGGCGATATTTTAAGAGAAGAATATCAACTTGAGCCCACGCAATCATTTGGTAACAAAGTAACTGGTCTTTCTTCCGATCCAGCAAAGAATGGAGCCTTGTGTTACGACGTCATCAAGCAAATGGAATCAGGCACGGTAAACATCAGACTTGAATACTACAATGGGCGTCCTCTGGTAAGTTTAGTTATCAAGTAATTCCGCGTGCGTCTTCGTACAAAACAAGAAGCACATTGTTTTCGTCTTTAACGACGTTGAAGTCGCCGCCGTCACCATCCCAATTTAAACCAACACTCGCCAGGAAGAAAATCGCATCCCCGGCAAGTGTCTGGCTCAAATTATTGAATCTTTGACCAGCCCTCGTCAACAGGCGGCGGAGGTCTATGTAAATCAGGCCGCTCAATATGCCGAGGAACAGGACCAAGCTGTGGTAACTCTTTAGGTTGTGGAGGAGGCGGTGGTGGTGTCGGTGGCTCTGGTGGTGGTGTGGGTGGCTGACTGCAAACAGGTGTTCTTGGTGAGTGCTGATGCGCCACGCAGGTCGTATCGCACAGACTCTGTGACTCAGCATAAGCAATGCACTTATCCAAAGCGCGAGGGCAGGCTTTGTTGCCATCGACATTGAACTTTGTTATCGGCTCTCCGCCTCCCGCTGGAATTAGCTTGGCCGTACAATTGGCAGCATGAGATACTTGCTGCGCAAACACCGTAGTGAAAAAAATCGTTAATATCGTTTTCATTGAATACTTCTCCAAAACAATTGAATTCGTTAAAATCATTATTGTATTCTCTCTGAGTACTTCAGAGAGGCCTTGGCATAGTCATCCAAACCCTTAGCCAACTGGGCCTTGAGACCTGCCTTGGCGATCGTTCCATCAATTTGCTCGAAATATGGAACCAGAATTTGGTCAAGACTCATTTTTTCTTGCTCAAGACTTGCAATCTCGCTCAACAGCTTTTCAGTTGCCGCTTGATTCTCTGCATCCGCTCTCTCGTTAGCCCCTTGAGCCTGACCCAGTCGCACAATCTTCTCTTCTTGTGCCTTCAAAGCTCTGGCCGCTGCACTCTCCTGAGAGGCTGCACGATTTTTTGCTGCAAGCACAGCATCATAATCCGATTGCCTCTTGTAATCTCCCAGAGAGCCTCTTGCATTTTCATGCTCAATTTGACTCTGGCGCAACAGACTGTGCAGCGAGCTGTCTCCAGAGATGGAAGTCAACTGACTCACCAGTTGAGTGCGATAGGATTGCTGTTGCGAAATGGAAGACTCACGATAGTTAATATTCTGTCGCTCCTGATCAATGCTCTGTCTGAACTCCAAAGCCCTGCTGGAAAGCCAATATTTAAAATTGCTTGCCAACTCTTCGATGTAGCGCCGAGCATCTTGCAAATAAACAATGTATTCATTGCGACGGTAGTCCAAATCACTATAGGCTTGGCGCACATAGCGATGAGCTTCAAAATGATCTCTACCATGCAATCGCAAGCGCCGGCAGTCCTCTGAAGACCCATTGCCAAAGCTATCGTCCTCATTAAAATCATCATCGCCACGAGAATGCCTTCGAGTACAACCCCAATCGCGAGCTGTTTCTCGCAAGATTCGCAGGCTAGGTCGAAGCTTCTCTATATGATTGTCAAAAACATTCATTTGCCTCTCGACGCTAGGCAAATAGCTGTAATAAATGTCCCTGAAGTTAGAGTTGTCATTCTGCAGACCTTCTGCCTCGACCCTCACATTGAATCGATCATATCTGTTTTCAAAGTAGAGAACCTGCCTCTCCAATTCGTGAATGCGATCGTAGCTTTGCGAATTCTCACTCTGCAAGGATGCGATTTCGTTGTCGGTCTCAACAATAGCCTGGTGTAAATTTGCTTTTGCATCTTCATTCTGGTCGATGGATCGCTGAATATCTGTGACTCTTGCTTCAGCAGAGCTAATTCGATTCACCAAAATGTCGTGGCCAGGCTTTATTGCCGCAAGGTCAACATTGGCCTTCTCGGCTTGTTCCATAGCCTTCACATGATAGGCGATCAAGACTGAAACTTCTTGACGAGCTCTTTGCATTTGATCCATCAAATTCAGTCTTTCTTCTTTCAGCTGAATTCGCCTACTCTCCAGCTGAGCGAGTGTCGTCTTTGATTTTTCTGAAAGCTTCAGAACTCCCTGTAGACCTTTGATAACCTGAGCGGATTGCTCATTTAGATCAGCAATTTGTTTTTTAATCTTCAACAACCTCAGATAAACGCCAAATCCACCATAGTATAGTGTACGCATGGCAATTACAGATTCCGTCGTCATCTTGGTTAAGTCCAAAGATTTAACCTGTGATGTCAAGAACTCGCTCTCAAAATCTTCCTCAAGGAGCTCTTTGCCGGCACTGCAGCTCTTCATGATATGTTCACGAGCTTTGGTGATCCCAAGAAGACTAAAGCTCAATTTTAGATCAGACCCAACTTCGTTGATTACCAAGCTTTTGGCCGGAAGGGCATAAGCCAAAAGGGCCGCAGTATTTTGCGGAATCCCCCAGTACTTAGCTGACTGCTCTTTTTGAACCATTTTAGCTAGAAAGTACTTGGGCTGCGAGGACGACTTTAAATTGACTACAAATCCAGAAGAGAAGACACCCTCAGTCGGGCTATCGACCATCAGAAAGAACTCCAAAGGATAGCGATTTGCACGATCATACACCATCTTTAATGTGTATTGATTCTGGTTCTGACCGACGACCTTGGTATTGGCAGAACAACTCGTTTTGTTTGTTTAAACAGTCCAATCACGAATTTGGACTGTCTCGGCTTCCTGACCAAGGGCCGCCGAAGCCGTAGCTACCATGGCGACAGCCATGAAGCCTAATCTCTTAAAGAGTGCGAAATTTTGTTTCACAGGGTCTTCTCCATTTGATTTCTTGCGAGTTCTTGATTTGTTACTCTCTGTTTGTTCTCAATAATTCAATTTGTTCTCAATTTATCTATTCTTGTAATCTATTCTTGCATTCTAATTTTATGGGATCCAAGTAATTAGGATCCTCGCAATGCCATGAGGATAAATGCGAGGCCCTGAAAGACAAACAAGGCCCTAAGTACCGCCTCGCGCTGACATTGCAAAACACAGACCAACAAAAAAAAAGTGTCGATCTGCCCCCACAGTCTAAAACTTGGACCCTTGCCGCATTTTGCAGTCGCCCTTACTCTCCCACACAGTCGGAGGTCGCCACGGCAATGACCTTGTCAGAGCCGGCCTTGCGGATGCTCATCCTAGCATTGGCCATGCTAGAAACCTCAGAATCAACTTCGTTACTCTCGACAATAGTGATAATCTCTCCAAGACTGGGAATCGAAAAATTTGAAATGCCCACACTTGCCATTTTTCCGCTCTTTCTGTCTTTCAAGATGCATTAACGAAAAAATCACATTTCTAATTGAATTCTCAAATTGAAGATAGGGGAATAGTTGATCGGTGAGCATATGCATGCGATGTGCCCAAACACAATTGAAATCCCAGGCCTGTACAATTGGGAGAATATGGTTCCCGCCCAATTGCACAAGTCATTTGAAACTGACAAAAACGATTTCTGAATCAGAACTGAAATTTTTTACCATTCTCATCAGTCGGCCAGTATTGGCAACTTGACAACCAGCACGTCGTTTTGATTTTTTGGCTCCTATCAATTTTGATTCTTTCTGCAAAAGGATACTGGCTTCCGCCACCAGCATCTTTGTTTTCTATCTGGCTCTGCGTGACATTCCCTTGATGGAGAACAATCTGACCCTTATTACCGCGAATCACATGCCCTGCACCCATGACATTGATGTCTGCAGTTGTGTCATTGTTCTCCAAAAGAACGTTTCGTCCATGTCGCAGGTTGATCTGGCCGTCTCCTCTATTTCCCTTAACAACAACCCCACTTGTTTTCGTTTCGATCATTTTCATTCCCTTGGGCATACTCTTAAATGTGTTGTTCTCAATACAGATTTTTTTATTAAGAGCAGTATGAGCTGGCATCCATCCTGCAAAGAACACGACGCCTCGGGTATTGCCTTCAATTACACAAGGCGACTCCCCTGTCATATCCACCGAGTTGTTTCGAATAATCACAACATCCACTTTGCTCGGATCTATCATGTAAATTGAACAAGAATTAGATGAGTTTTCCGACCTACCTATAAACTTGTTGTTCTCTATAAGAATTCTTCTTCCATTGATAGAGAGGCCTTCCCCGATTCGCTTAGAGCCTGACTTCCTCAAGTCAATCGTTTGCCCTGAGATAACCACGTCGGGTCCCTTTGAACCAAAGCTGCAGGCTGACGAAGTCGACGGAGCTGGGCCGGACTCATTGGAACCACTTTGGGTTGGCGTTTGTTCAATTTGCTCCGTGGAGGAAGCAGGACCTTGTTTGGGAGGATCTTGCTTGGGAGGTTCGTCCGAAGCTGGCTGCCTAGAAGGCTGATTGGTTGTAGGTTGTTCTTCCGTTGGCGGTGACTGCACCACTTTTCGAAAAGGAATCATTATAATTCTGCCGCCAGACACTCCGCTCAGGCGCGGCAAATCCTGCACTCCATCTTGAGCTTCGTACGTGACCAGTTTGGAATCAGAGGGTTGATAAAATGATTTATAAGAGTATTTTTCGGAGGATGTATTGGAACCATGATCAGGAACCTCAAAAAGACTGGCCCAACAGGTTCCATCTGAATCATGTATACCAAGAGCAACAGGGTCAGAATCTTTGCTCAACACTTCGTTCCCGATACTCACATTAATGGCCTTTCCCCTACAGGAATTGTCAGACTTGTCCTCCATCAAAACAACGTACTGGTCCTGCCTTTTTAAGTCACCTACTGATTTGTCGCCAGAGGCTTCAAAGCTCAATAACTGATCTTCAGTCTGCAAAACTTCTAGAGCTTTACTCAAAATCTGCATATCCTGAGGACTCAATGCGAGATTAGACTCATCTCGATCAGAAGAGAACTGATCAGTTTCAAAACTGCGCTGACAGTTTTGAAAGCCAGACATCAACAAAAGTGCCGCCACAACCCAACCAACATGAAACCATTTAAAACGCAGATGATTCATTGTATCCCCCTAAAATTCCCCAATGAGCATCTAGAATAACTCAGAATATCGCACAAACAAAAAATTAATATTCAATTCTCACTCTGAAACAACTGACTGCCTCAGAGTGGGAATTATTACAAAATCGCAAGGTAATGATTTTAAGCAATGGACGACGATCATTTCCTCTTACTCTTGAATTTCATCAGGACAGGGAGAGCGCAGGTCGTAATGAACATTTTGATTTGGCACCGTGAACGAAACAGATTTTCCTTTTTCAGGACCCTGTTAGCCTCAACTCGACAATAATTTTTGAGGCAGAACGCGCCAGCAGGCCCAAGGCGGCGGCGCCCACAGCTTTTGCCAGCCGAAGGCTTAGTTCCCCTAAGGTGAGGTTGGCAAAAGCGAGGACGTTGCCGGATTGGGCCTTCTGGCGCGAGCTTTAGCGATTATGACCAAAAATTATTGTCGAGTTGAGGTTAGTTGATGGGAGCGCCTATCACGCACGGCCCGCAAGGGTGCGGGAGAGTTTGAGCTCGTAGAGCGACATCAGCATTTCGCCAATCTCAGCACCTTCTAGGCACCCCATGGCCAGGGCAATGGCCTGCAGTGTTGCCAGGCCGTTCGCTTTGCTTTCCTTACGGAGAAACTGATCTGATTCGCTCGGAGCTTTGACCATTACCCGCACTAGATTTTTAAATTCGGGATGGCGAATGTGGACTTTGCTCGCTTGGCGCCAATTGCCATCGGGCACCAGTAAATGAATGGGTCGACCATCGCCATTGGCAATAATGGATCTAAGGTCTTGGGCGTCGTCGCTTGGGTACAAAAGCAAACTTTGGTATTTTGGATCCAATATCTGCGAAAATTCCGTTCTACCGCCAGCAAGGCCGCGGACCAGCAGTTGCGAATTTTGCAAGACTTGAAGGGCCAGGGTGCCGGTGTTGGTGGTGCGCTTTAACTCACGGTGATGAATCAAAAGGGACACTTTCGATTTTAAATTAAGGCGAAAAAGCTCGGCGCACAGACATATACTCTGATGAAGTCGGCAAGTTGGGCATGGAAACTTTGTTTTGCGCTTGCGCGCACTCTTGTTTTGGCTCCCCTCGAGCATCTGCGTACTGCCACGAAAACTCTGTGAGCAAATTTTGAAAATCACTGGCCAGTGGCGCTTCCACTTTGACCATCGTTTGATCGCGCAGCCGAAAAGACAAGCTGGTGCATGCCAGAAGCAGGCGATGAGCGCCACAGTGAGTGCGCCAATAGCGGTTGTGCTTGCCATTGCCGTAATTCACATCGCCAATGATCGGGTGTCCCAGGTGCTTGAGGTGCCGGCGCACCTGGTGCTTGCGTCCAGTCAGGGGTGAGGCTTGTACGAGAGAATAGCGCGAGGTGGGAAATTTATCCACCGCCACAGAAAGCTCCAATGTCGCTAGGCCTCGCAAGTTGGTGCGCGCCTCTTGTGGTGGCTTATTTGCGCGCGCAAGGCGATCCGTTTTCATGTCTGGCACTTCTCGCAAAGGATGATCCAACAGGATTTCGCCAGTGAACACACCGCGCGTGATGGCAATATAGGTTTTTTCCACAAGGCCGTTTGCGAACTGTTCGCCGATTGAGCGTGCCGCCTCTTGAGAAAGCGCCAACAGCAAAACGCCCGAGGTGGCACGGTCCAGACGATGCACCGGGAAGACCCGTGCCTGCAGCTGTTCTCTGAGCAATTGCACCACGGAGCTGGTGGCTGCTCGAGCCACTTTGCTCGGGTGCACCATTAGGCCAGAGGGCTTATCAATAGCGAGGTAGTCTTTGTCGGAAAACAGAATAGGCAACATTTGCCGAGTTTAGCGGGTTTTTGCACGACTGAAAAGAGGAACTCTACTTTTTCTTCATTGTGGTCCCCAAATTGGCCAGGCGTCTTTCAATGTTTCGCTGCCGCTGCGCCAACAACCGGTCAAAAGATCCCGACCAGCAGCCAATTCTGACTACATTGACGCGATTTCATTGCTGCCAATGATATGTCAAGCCTCGACTGAGCATTTTTCAACTACTGCAAACTAAGGCCCTCTGAGCCTCTATGGCCGGTTTGCAGGCTCCAAAGCCTCTGGTAGGTGCCATGTTTTTTTATGAGTTCCTGGTGATTTCCTGACTCTGTGACTTGACCATCTTCAATCACAAAAATTTTGTCACAATCGATTATGGTTGAGAGTCTGTGTGCAATGATCAATAGAGTTTTATCTCTATTGAAATGCCGAATTGATTTCTGTATCGCGCGCTCTGTTTCGTTATCAACAGCGGATGTCGCTTCATCCAGAATAACGATCTCGGGATCTTTTAGGAAGGTTCTTGCCAGAGCAATTCTTTGTCGCTGACCGCCAGAGAGGCGCTGCCCTCTTTCGCCGACTCGGGTCTCATAGCCATCATTGAGCTGATTGATAAAGCCATCAGCCTCTGTGTATTGTGCGGCTTTGTGAACCTCTTCGTCCGACGATCCCACTCGCCCATAATTGATATTTTCTTTGACTGTGCCTTCAAACAAAAAAATGTCTTGGCTGACAAGCCCAATCGAACGTCGCAAATCGCCGAGGTCATACTCATTGATATTGTGGCCATTGATGCAAATCAGCCCTTCATCTGCCTCATAGAATCGCAATAACAATTTGATGATCGTCGACTTTCCAGAGCCCGTGGGGCCAACAAAAGCAATGGATTGCCCCTTGCTCACTGTAAATGAGATCTCCTTCAAAACAGGTCCAACAGAGGAGGCATAGCCAAAGCTTACCCCCTTGTATTCAATCTTGATATCGTTAGTGAAACTCAGTTTTCTTGCATTCGCTGGAGACACTATTGTTGGCTTCTCAAAAATAAGCTTTAAAATTCTTCGTGCAGAGGCCATGGCCCTCTCATAGGTATCAAACACTTCGGCAAGCCCTGTCAAAGGCCACAGCAATCGCTGAGTCATAAAGACGAGGACACCATAAAAGCCCACTTCCAACTGACCATCAAGAGTCATCCAGCCACCCAGCACCAAGGTTGTCAGAAACCCGGCGAGAATCGCCATTCTTATGATGGGCACAAAGGCCGAACTGATTAGAATGGCCTGTTTGTTGGAATCCATATAGCGGAGGCTATCGCCAGTCAAATTCTTGAGCTCTCCCTCTTCGGCCGTGAAACTTTTGATTGTAGCGATTCCAGAAAGATTGTTGTTTAGCCTGGCCGCAATCAGCCCCGCGTTGTTGCGAACTTCAGCGTAAAGCGGCTGCGCTCGCTTTTGAAACCAAAATGCGCCAAAGATGATTACAGGAATCGGTGCAAAGGCAAATATGGCAATCAAAGGTGAAATGACAAAAAACAAGGTCCCAATCACCACCACAGTTGTGAGAACCTGGATAATCTGATTCACGCCCAAATCTAAAAATCTTTCTAACTGATTGATATCGTCATTTAAAATTGTGGTGAGATTTCCGGTGTTTTGACTTTCAAAAAATTGCAAATCCAAATCTTGAGCGTTCTTGTATCCATCCAAGCGCATCTTGTGCTGAATTTTCTGCGCCAAGTTTCGCCACTCTAGCTTATACAGATACTCAAACACGGACTCAAAGCCCCAAACAAAAAAAGTCAGCACCGACAGCAGGATCAATTGGTGAGTTACGTCTTCAATGCCCAGCTTAGAAAAAAACGATTTCTCTCGTTTAACGACGAGATCAATGGCAAAACCAATGAGAATCTCTGGAGCAATGTCAAAAATTTTATTCAGCACAGAGTAGAGTGAAGCCAAAATAATCTTAGGTCGGAACTCTTTTGCATATGAGTAAATTTGCAGGAGCACAGGAGGTGATTTAGCAGACATCGCATTTTCCTTTAGTCTTAACAGAGGCGGGCACATATATCCAACAATTAGCGATTGCACAAGCGAACATTAGCTCCATTTACATTCAAATTTAGTAAGATTTATATTGCCACAAGCATCACTTGAAGGAAAAATCATCAGAACGTGTTTTTTCCAATTCGAGCTCTGTCATTTGTCTTGCTGCTTTTTTCTCGGCCCGGACTCGGGCAAGCGCCTGCGCCGCAGGCAAGCGCCAATAAAGCATGGGTCGTCGAGTCGATTGTCATTGAGGGCAATCAGCGCACACAAGACGAAGTGATTTTGCGTGAGCTCGCCACACCTATCGGGCACCGGCTCTCCGAAGCGGAGATCCAAATCGCGATGGAGCGCCTCAGAGCAACTGGATTGTTTTCGTCGGTTTCATTTAAATTGACGGATCAAGTGCCTGAGCAAGTAACTGATCAAAGGCCTGAACAAACGCCTGACCAACTCACTGAGAATCAAAATCCGCCTGGCGCAACTCTTGTCGTTCAAGTGGTCGAGAAGTGGACAACCATTCCCATATTAAAATTGAATTCGGGCGGCGGTGTTCAGCAGACAACAGTTGGACTCTACGATCCCAATTTGCTCGGTCGCTATCTCGAGGCCGGAGTGCAATACGAAGACCTTGCCGGCGCCGGTTCCGGCGTTCTTTGGTTTAAGAATCCAAGGTTGTTTGATCAGAGGCAAGGTCTGGATCTGCAGTACTGGAACACCAAACGCATTCGCATCAAATACGATCAAACCAATTCAGATCCTGTGATAAAAACTGGTTTCTTGCATGAGCGTGAAAAAATCTATGTGGATTACTTTCGCGAAATCGCAGCCGAGACCACCTTGAGGTTTGGCCTCGATTACAACCGCGATCAATTTTCGACCAAAATTTTGCCAGAGGAAGTGAAGGAGATTGTTGGCAGCAGTCCGACCTTGCCGCCACCCACGCGGCTGGTGATTGCAAAGCTGGCTCTTGAGCTAGGTGCCGTCAGTGGCGATCCCCAATCTTTAAGTGGTCGGGTGCTGACGCTTTCACTCTCGCATGCTCACTCCCTCAGTGCAGAGGCAGATTCGTTTCAACAGGCCGATTTGAGTTTGAATTGGTTTGACACTCCCCTAGCGCGAGTCCAGTGGGCGCAGCGAATTTTGGCCGGAGCGACCTCAACCCAGATCTTGCAGTACTGGTATTACCTGGGCGGACTGGACCGCATTCGCGGCTTTGCAGAGAATCGCTTTGCTGGCCGTCAATTTTTACTTAGCAACTCAGAACTTCGCTATCTCCTTTTGCAAACTCCATCCTATTTACTACAAGGCGCAGGATTTATAGATTGGGCGGCTGTCGGCGAAAACATCGCAGACCTCGACCGCATTCACGCCGCCAGCTACGGAGCCGGTCTGCGACTGATTTTACCAAAGTTCTATCGTTTTGTGATCAGAATAGACTACGCTCAAGCCATCATCAAAAACGATGATAGCCACATCAGCTTTGGCGTCCAGCAATTTTTTTAAATAAAATTGCTGGCTCCTAATTCATCCTGACAATCGACTACATGTGCTCTTACTGAGACCACGATAAGAGGTGTCGGTTCGAATTATTTTTTTTCTGGCTCTGAAAGACTGTCTGCCAGAACTTCAATGCCGATTGCATTCCTAAAAGCAATCTCGATACCCGTTACTGGTGCAGTTTCAATTCCTAAGAACAACTGAGGTCCGTCAGCCTTTAGAAGTGACTCCATCTTTGCAAACGGAACATCAAAAGTCAGCACAGCCCCCGTTGGGCCTTTTTTATCTGCAAACCATTGCGCGGCACCCCGCTCATGTGAAACAAAAAGAGCGCCCATTCCTTGATAGGAAATCTGCTCAATTGCATATTTGTCCAAAAGGTCCTGACGCAAACTCAATGCCTCTTGGGCGCTAAGATCAGCTGAGTTCGATAGTCGGTGCAATACGCCAACAACTTCATCACTCAATCTAAAGTGATCATCTCCATTGGAAGCCTCGTCTAGGTACGCCACCAAATCTTTGCTCATACTGATCGCGCCATTATAATCAGGCTTTGTCTTTCCAAGTTTTTGAATCATCATAAGTAAACTTTTCTCCTGAATGTACGTGCCCCTGTAAAGTTCTACATTTGCGCGCTCTCCATTGATTGCTTTGAGTTTAATAAGAAGGTCATGATCAGCCCCTGACTCTTCATACTCATAAGACTTTTTAACCATATCCCATCTCAACCAAGGTTGATGCCCAAGTACATTCGTCCAATGAGCCTTTATTTTGGCCTGGTTGTCGGCTGCCAATGCCTGCTTTAGATTTGCGAAATACCTCGCTTTGTCCTCAGCAGTTGGTTCTAAATCAGGATTCTTGCTATTTACTAGTTTTCCGATTCCGAGACTATCAAGAAATTTGTTGCGTGCCCGATTGTAAAATCCGTCGGAGTATATGTCCATGCCAAAAATTGAGAATGCAGGCATGTGATTTGGAAGCTCCGCCAATGCAATCAAAGAAGGTTTGCAGGGCGACTGTACATAAGTAAGCAAGGCATCGTCACTAACGTCCAAATTAACATCGCATGCACGGCCTTTACCTTGCGATCTAATGATATTTTCCGAATTACTCATTATTGGAAAGTTGTCAATTTTCAAAGACTTTCCTTCGTACGGACTAACATCTGAATCACTGATATCATCTATCAACGATTCAAGGGCGCTATGAAATGTTACGACGGGATCAGTTTTCTTAAATTCTTCTGTAATCTCAAGCTTATTGGCACAAGACACATTCTCGAAGAAGTAATCATCAATCTGCGGCGCCGCCGGCACATCACAGTACGGTTGCTTCCCGCCCTCTTGCGCGTGAGCGATCAAACTCATAGCGAGTGAGCCGGCAACAATAAGGCTGGCAAAGATGGGCTTGGCAGTTGTCAAAAGTCTATACATAGATACCTCCAGGTGGTGCCTGATTTTGATTTCAAGCGCTCTTAATTTAAAAAAAGAATCACAACGATACAGTGTGCAAGATTCGGGGCCGATGGCCATCGCGCGATTCGATTTGAGATTTTTGCTGGGGAGGCAAGAATGTATATCATTTTGAGACAGAGCTGAAGAGCGCTTCAGCGATAAAAACTCAAATTGTGTTTCCGGTTGCGACACTTTGTTGAGCCTGCGCACAGCCACAGTTTTCTCTATATATTTATTTCTGTTCCCAGCTCAATCTGAGACACGCAAAGCTAATGATAACAGCCGGTTAGGCCGATATAGAGTTTAGGGCGGTCTGATGTGAAGACGACGGTCCAAAAAGGATTTTGATATGTTGGGATTTTTAAAGTACGTACGTTGGACTAAATCTCGGTTCTTGAACTCAAAGCACCTAGGCGAAAAATCGCCAGGTCCAAAAATCCATTGCAGAAAAATCCATGGCAGAGGGGAATTCGATCAACAATGGCTAAGTCGGGCGTTGATTGTTGCCACTGCGGTGATTGCGCTTTCTGGGTGCTTGCCCCAAGAGGTGGCGCAACCCGTGAACTCTTCAAATGGTCCAAGTGCAACACAGTATGCCGGCTTTGCTGGGGTGACCGCCACTGAAACCGTTGGCGCAAAGAAAATCAAGGTGAGCTGGACAGCCTCTACCGATCCCAATGTGGCCGCATACAATGTTTATGATACAACTCTAAAATTTAAGCCCACACTTATCAAAACTGTTGCAGCTCCAGCGAGCGATGTGACGATCACGGGACTAACAGCTCAAAATTTGTATTACTTTCGCGTGCGAGCCGCCGATAATAATGGCAAAGAAGATGCAAACAGCAAAGACCTAGCTGCGATTCCGTTTGGTGGTGCTACCAGTAACCAGGTCATCAATGGCTCTTCTGCCTATATCAATTTTGGTGAAGCCGGCAATCTCGACAAGGTCAATGTTTACTGTAAAGTTGGCGGCAGCGAAGAGTACCAACTCAAAGCGACCGTGACCGATACAGCCCAGACATCAGCAAAGGTCCAAGATCTGATTCCAGGCACCAAATACACATGCAAGGCCAACGCTGTGGTCGGTGGCTTTATGGATAACAATGTAATCACAACTAGCTTCACGCCAATGGGTCAAGCGGCCCGACTCGAATTCACCACGCAGCCTTCAAGCTCTCTAGCAGGAACGCCTTTTGGCGCGCAGCCTGTGGTCAAAGTTGTCGACAAGGATGGCAATGTGATCACGGCCGGCGTTGATGCCACCGTTGCAATTACACTTTCTCTGGCATCAAGCTCGCCCTCACAAGGTTCTATCCGTGGCGCCGCAACCATTTCGGCCATTGGTGGAGTCGCAACATTTAGCGGTATCAACATTGAAGAAGCTGGAACGAAAATTCTCAATGCCGTCAAATCTGACACCAGCACTCAGGTCAATGGTTCGCCACTTTTGACTGTGGATTCTGAACGATTTACAATTTCGCCGGGAGCCGTTTCAGCCTCAAAGAGCACAATTGCAATTTCGCCAGAGGTGCCGCCAGCACCTGCACTTACTGCCAACGGCAGCTCTGCATACTCAGTTACAATCACCTTACAGGATGACTATGGCAATCCTATTACGGGCGTAAAACCGACCTTCGCCTCGTCAATTGCGGGCGACATCATCAGTCAGCCAACGCAAAACTCCAACTCACTGGGTGTGGCTACGGGATCTATCTCTTCGACCATTGCAGACACTCTTCCCCCCTATAGAACTTTGCGAATCTCATCGCCTTCTGGCCTCACTAGCGTCACGAAACCAGCGCCCTTTGCTGCCGGTGTCGCCACAAAACTGGCCTTCTCGCAACAGCCTGTCAACTCGCCTTCGGGCAACAACAACATGGCAACAGTCAGGGTGGCTATTCAAGACGCTCAAGGCAATACCGTGATGACGGGAACCACGGCATCTTCTACTGTAACACTATCGATCGCGTCCAACGTCAATGGCGCCGTCCTTAGCGGCACATCCACTGTTACTGCAGTGGATGGCGTGGCCACCTTTTCGGATTTAGGAATTGACAAGACCGCCAGTGGATACAAATTGGCGGCAGCGGCAACTTCACTCACAACGACCTACAGCAACACTTTCAATATCACTGCTGGCACACCTAGAAAAATCATTATCACTGGTCCTGCCAATACTCTATCCGGCGCATGCAGTACGGCCATCACCGTGCAACTGCAAGACAATGGTGGCAACCCCACCAATACGACGCAAAACACTCCTGTGATCCTTTCTGGGCTCTCTAGCGCCAACCTCTATACGAGCAGTGCCTGTGCAGGAACGGCCATCTCAAGCACTCTCACCTTCACCGCCGGAACCAATACCAAAACTCTGTATATGAAGGACATAAAGTCTGAGGCGGTAAACCTGACGGCCACTGACACCTCGGGAGTCTTGACGACGGGATCATTCGTGCTCAATGTATCGCCCAACAAAATCAAAATCACAGCCGAGGCACCGCCGCCCATGGCCTCTGGGAATCCCCTTTCGGTAGTAGCGGGCCGTTGCTCAGCTCCCATCGTCGTCACACCTCTAGGTGAAAATGGTGCTGCGGGACCTTTGTTTGCAATCACTCCGGTGATCATCAGTGGCATCAGTGGCTCCAGCGCACAGATCTATTCAGATTCAAGCTGCACTCAGCTCTTGACCGCCACCAATGTTCTCTTGCCAATTACCTTGGGCGCCGGTTACAGCATCAATCTCTATTTAAAAGACAATAAGTCTGAAAACTTGAACCTCAGCGTGACCGACCCTGCAGCACAAATGACAACCGTCTCGGCATTGCAGCCTGTGACGATCACCCCTTCGATGATTGAATTCAGTGGACCGTCTTCAGTGGTCGCCGGAAAGTGCTCAAGTGCCTTCACTGTTTCCCTCAAAGATGCTGCGGGAAATGTGGTTCGCCCCAGCGCCAACACCTCTCTCACTGTGACCGGTCTAACGACAAGCGCCTCGGCGATGTTTTATACGTCACCCACCTGCGGCGGTGCCGGAAGCCAAACCACTGTCGTGATTCCACAAGATGGAGCTGCTGCTGTGGTTTATCTAAAAGATAATCTTGCAGAAACACTTTCCATCGCCATTCAAGATCCAGCAGCACTGATGACCACCTCTGCAAGCTTAACTGTTGGAGTTTCGCCATCGGCGATGACCATCGTGGGACCGACCCCCAACACCACGACCTCGTCGCAATGCACTGGCCCTTTTGATGTCAAATCAGTAGATGGCGTGGGAACTGTGACAGCGGCCATCACCCCCATAAATGGAACCCTGGGCGGAGCTGGTGCAGCCGGCGCCTTTTACTCGGATTCAAGCTGCTTAACCACCGTGACCAATTTTACGATTGCCACTGGGCAAAACTCATATCGATTTTATTTTAAAGGTCAATACCCGGCGACCAACCTGCAACTGTCCGCAACCGACGTGGCGTCAGTTCTCGATCCTGGAACTCTTTCCTTTAATGTCACGGCAGCACCCGGATGGATTGGCACCGAAGGAACCAACTTAGCAAGCAACGGCTCATTGATTTGGTTCACCCCTGGAGTGGTGCCGGTATCGGCGCGGTCCAATGGTGCATCGTCAGTGTATAGCATGCACTTTGATGCAACAAAAAGGTATCTCTATGTCGCTGACTCAAACTCTCATCGGGTCTTGAAATATGACTATCAGGCGCAATCTTATATTGGCTGGATTGGTGGCTACACATCTTCAGGTGCCATCGGTGTTTCAGGCAGCAATCTGACCACCCCGAGCCCTGCGCTGTGTGTGGCAACTACCAATAATCAACCCCTGCCTGGATGGTGTGTCGGCGGAGCCTCTTACGCCAGCGGCACAAGCACCAACGGCGTGATGTACACACCAGGAGCCATCACTGATGATGGAACCTATATTTACGTGGCGCAGATCAGTGCCCATTCTGTGACTCGCTATCGCGCCGACACCGGAGCCTATGCCGGCTACATCGGCACAGTGAACTCTCCGCCCACGGGCAGTGGACCGGGCGGGCCGCCCAGCTGTACATCAACGGCTTCTTCACAAGCCACTCCAGGCTGGTGCACAGGAGGATCCAATACCTACAACAATTTTGTAGGAGACGGCGGATTTCGAAATCCACGCACGTTGGTGTATCAGGGCGGATACCTCTATGTGGGCGTAGAAGGCGCTATCTACCGCTACGACGCCTCCAGCGGTGCTTTTACTGGCTGGATTGGCATGGTAGGAGCTGTATCTCCCACTGGCGGAGCCGCCGGTTGCAACACCACGGGCAACGGCACACGCACTCCAGGCTGGTGCATCGGCGGAACCTATCAGACTGTCAATCCAAAAACCTTTGGCGGCGGCGGCGGCGTCAATATTCCGCGAGGCATGATCGTCATTGGCAATATTCTGTACGTGGCCCATACAGATTCGAGCGGAACAATCACCACCTATGATCTCACCTCTGGTGCATTCCTGGGTCTGCTGCCAAACCTCTCTTACAATTGGCCTGGCCCCTTCAACCTGGCTTATGACGGTACAAATCTTTATGCGGCCGATGTGTCCCGCATCACTAAGTTTGACCCTGCCACGGGCTTGGTGTTGGGCTGGATGGGCAAAGTCTCAAACAATGCTTCGATGTCAGGAAATCCTGGCTGCTCGACTTTGAATCCCAACGATGACACTCCCGGATGGTGCCTTGGCGGAACCTCCAAAACGGGCCTTTCAGAAAGCTCCTTCAGTCAAGCTTACGCCGTTGTCTATGACGGAGCAGGCAGTCTTTTGGTTGGTCAGGGTAGCTCTCATCCGGCGATAAAAAAATTCAATGCCACCACTGGCGAATATGAAGGAACGCTTTCATTTAAGGGAATCAGCCCGACCTCTTGGTCAAATGATGGCAATGCCTTTGCGCAGTACTATGGTTTCGATGACAACTCGATGTGGGCTCCCTCTTCGAGCGTCAACGACGGAAGTTTTATCTACTTGACTGAGGCCAGCTCTGCCCGAATTAAAAAAATCAATCAATTGACCGGCAAGCTGATTGGCTGGATTGGCGGCATCACCAGTCGACCCACTGGCGGCAGCGCCAGTTGCTTGGCGGCCACCGCTTTTGGGCCTTCGCCAGATTGGTGCACAGGATCCATTTTTAATCCGACCTACCTGTGGAACTCGATGATTGGACAAACCGTCGATGGAATTTTCGAACGCCCAATGGGAATCACCTCTGATGGAACTTACCTTTATATTGTCGACGTCAATCAACATCGCATTCAGCGCTTTAATAAGACATCAGGTCTTTCGGGCGGCTGGATTGGCGGCATCGGCACGACGCCCACAGGCGGTGCGGCCGGCTGTGCAGGAGCCCCGGTGAGCACCTTCACTCCAGGCTGGTGCACTGGAGGCTTGGCGGCATCAGGAAGCGGAAATGGCTTTTTGAGCTCGCCCAGCGCCCTCACCTACGCCAATGGAAACCTGTATGTGATTGATAGCGCCAACAGTCGCGTAGCCTCTTACAATGCGACAACCGGCGGCTTCAATGGCTGGATTGGCGCCATTGGTACAAATCCAAGTTCTGGTTGCACTTATGGATCCAACGGCGCCTACAACGTCTCTCAAAGTGGTTGGTGCATTGGCGGCACAGCTGTCAGGTCGAGTGTTGGCGGCGACCGTGGCGGTGGCTTTAGCTTTTGGACCTCTCATCGAGGGGGAATCTACAGTGACGGTTCGTTTTTGTACATAAGCAATTTCGACAATGGCCGCATCGACAAATACTCCTATGCTGGAGTTTGGCAGGGAGCCGCGCGAACATTGTGGAGCAGCTATGTCAACACCTGGACCACCAATGGTGCAACGCTCACTGCATGGAGCGGCAATGGTTATACCGGAATTTGGGGCGATGGCACCCACCTCTACGGCGCCATTACGAACGCAGTTGTTAAAATGAATCTTACCACAGGAACTGTGGTTGGCTGGCGAGGCGCCATCAACCCAGGAAACTCGCCAACTGGTGGCGGACCTGGTTGTGCCGGAGCCACCATTGTAACACCGGACTGGTGCCAAGGAGGAAACATAACATCAGGATATAGAATGGGGCAATTTTCTGGAGCCTACTCTGTTTCAGGGGATGCCAATTACATTTATGTCGGCGATGAAAACTCGCACCGTTTAACACGATTACCTAAGTAGCAGTGATGCCGAGAAAGAATGAAAGTAAAGGAGAACTTGCCATTTTAAATTTTGTAGCTTGGTTCATTTTAGCACTGGCCCTCTTACAAGCGGGCTGTCACTCGGGCGGGGCGCCCGTGACAAGCACACCTACGCAATCAGTCGTGAGCAGCCCTCTCGATGGGCCAACCATTTCTCAACCTGCAACGAACCCTTATTATTCGAATGGCAACAGCGTGACCTTGACAGGGCTCTGTGTAGAAAACTCTCGAGTGGCGCTGATGGGAGCGGCGAGTGAGAGCACCTCATGTGTAAATTCAACTTATTCCTTTGATTTGAAGAGCAGCGTAGATGGAGTCTACACTTACTCAGTAACGCAAATCGAAAACTCCACCACGGCCTCTCGCCCCTCACCATTTACTTGGATTCGCAAATCCAGCGTCACTCCACCGATCCTTGTCAACCCGACAACAGCAAACTACTCTTCGGCGCAAACACTGTTAGTTCTGTCAGGCTACTGTGAGTCAGGATCGACAATTTCTGTCAGCGGCGATGCCACCGGCTCCACCACTTGCACCAGTTCAGGCTTCACTCTGCCCATCTCTAAGTTTATCGATGGCACCTATAATTTTGAAATCGAACAAAGGGACCCGGCCGGCAATAGCGCCAAAATCCCACTGGTGTGGAAAAGGGCCTTTTTGAACATTACGCCGAGTAACCCGCTCCTGGTTGTGGGAACTCAGCAATTGATTAGCATCAGTGGCGGTACTGGCAATTACACCGTGACACTTTCAACCAACAATTCGGGTGCAACTTACAACGCCACCACTCGCGTCTACACTGCGGGAACTTTGGCTGGAGTAAACGACGTCTTGACCGTAACCGATGATCGAGAGGCCAGCGCACAGATCACTATCACCACTGTACCTGGGACGGCAGATCACTTGGTGCGGCCCAATACCGGCAGTGGCGACAATCAGTCGGGCAAGGTCAGTACCGCCCTGGCACAACCCTTAAAGGTGCAGGTGGTGGATCGCTACGGCAACAAAGTGCCGCAGTTTCCATTGTTTTTTCAGGTTCTCGTTGGCGATTCAGAAATCACTTCTCCAAGCGCCGTGTTCACCAATTCCGATGGCTTTGCCAGCATCAATCTTATGCTCGGGCGCCAGCATTTGTTTCACTCGATCAAAATCGCTCCCCTTGGCGCGCCACTTCCAGACCTCGCCGTTTCGGGTGCGGCGACGCTCTTCTATTCTGCTCAGGCAGTCTATACAGGCACAGGCCAGGTGGGAGCCGCTTTTAAGGTCGGGCAAAATCCAAGTGCCGCTGTCTCTGGGGACTTCAATGGTGATGGCCTGATGGATGTGGCCGTACTCAATACTGGTGATCCTAGCGTTGGGATCTTACTCGGAAAGAGCAGCGGGCTCTTTGCCAGTATGCTTGAAATTCGTCCCGTGTGCTTGGGGCCCAATGGCTTTGCCACAAAGGACTTAAACGGCGATGGGCGTTTAGACCTTGTGCTCGCCTGCACGGGCTCCGACTTTTTGGCAATTCTATTGGGACGCGGTGACGGAACTTTTGAAACACCGGTGAACATGCCCACCGGAGGCAACCAGAATTTGCCAGTGAACGTGGTAATTACAGACATCAATGGCGACGGCATTCCAGATTTGGCCAATGTTGCCGCTGGCTCCAATATGCTCGGAGTATGGTACGGAACCGGGAGCGGCAGCTTCACAGGGCCAGCCGAATACGCACTCGGCCAAACGCCTGTGGCATTGGTCGCTGGAGATTTTGATAAAAACGGCGCCAATGATTTGGTGGTGGTCAATGCCGGAGATAACAATTTTTATTTGCTCCTCAATGATGGCACTGGCCTACTGACCCCACAGGGTGGCCCCTACGACACTGGCCAAGGTCCCGTGGCGATCCTTTCGGGAGACTGGAATGGCGATACTTATCCTGACATCGCCATTGCCAACAACTCGGATAGCACAGTCTCAATTTTAGTGAACGACACTTTGCTGGGTTGGAATGATCCAGTGATCATTGCCACCGGCACAAGCCCGACTTCGCTCTCTGCGACCGACATCAACAAGGACGGATTTCAAGACATCATCGTCTCTAGTGGCGGCGATAGCAGTCTGACATTGCTATTTGGCTTGGGTAACGGCAGCTTCGTGCCACAGGCTCCCGTGCCCACCACACCCAACCCTGTTTTTGTGATCAGCGCCGATGTGAATAGCGACAGCTACTCTGATCTCATAGTCATTGGTGGTAGCAATCAAGAGCTGCAAATGATTCCAGGTCAGCCGGGCGGCGTGCTTGGCTTTTTCGCGGCCTTGGGTGCGGAACCCAGTGTTGCCGCTAGCGGTGATTTTAACGAAGACGGCAAAATGGATCTGCTCGTCGGAAGCACCATCCAAGGCAAAGTCACATTGTTTCTTGGAAAAGGCAATGGCCTCTTCAACACCTCCACTGAGATCACGACGGGCATCACCACCAGCGATATTGTTGTGACCGACATTGATAGGGATGGACATCTGGATATGATTGTCAGCGTGAGCAATCTTAACTCCATCAAAGTTTACCGTGGCAAAGGCAATGGCAGTTTTGAGCTCTCTTTGGACGTGAACACCGGAATTGCCCCTAAACAGATTAAAGTGTTTGATAGCAATCGTGATGGCAAAGAGGATCTTGCTGTCGTCAACGAAAACAGCAATTCTGTGAGTGTGCTGTTAGGAATTGGCGATGGCACCTTTCAAGCAAAGACCGATTTTCCAGTGGGTTCTGCCCCAAGATTCCTGGCGGTAGCAGATATGAATCTGGATGGCTATATTGATTTGGCAGTCGTGAATCAAAGTTCATCGAGCCTGAGTGTACTGATTGCCAATGGCGATGGCACCTTTCAGAGTCACGCAGAGTATGCAGTCGGCAACAACCCAACAGCCATGCTCGCCATCGACGTCAATCAAAATGGCGTGCCCGACATTGTCACCGCCAATGACTCCGACAGCAGCATCAGCGTGCTTCTGGGTCAAAGTGATGGCTCTGTTGCGCCAAAGTTGGACTACTTTGCGTACAGCAATCCGACTGGCATCATCAGCGGTGATTTCAATGGCGATGCGAAGGTCGATCTTCTGACCACCAACGGCAACAATCTATCGATGACTCTGCTGACGGGTCTTGGCAATGGTCAATACAACATTGCCACGCAAATTCCCACTTTCAGTGGTTCCACAAATGTAATCGCAGCCGATGTCAACGGCGACGGTGCACCTGACATCATTCAACTCGATGGCATCAACCAAGGCCTGCAAGTCTGGGTGGGCCACTGATGAAAAATCTTTTTCTTTGTTTTGCATTGCTATTGAGTTTGAGCGCCTGCACGGGAGGATCGGTTGATTCGCCAGGCGTGGACTCTTCAGTGGAGGTTTCAGAGATCAATGTGCTGACCTATGACTCAACACAGGCGCAAGTGAATGTGGTGGGCAAGGTGAACATCTCTGGAGCCCTGAAACTGAGCGAAATGGAATTCTATCTGGACAGCGCCTGTGCAGGTTCCTCACTGGGAAAAACACTGTTGCAAAACTTTGAAAAAGACGGCGTCAACCTCACTGTTTCTAGCCAGAGCTCTAGCAAAATCTACACACGAATCAACAGCGTTGCCGGTTGTTTTTTTGTGACAGCCATCAAACCGGGTGTCGACTCACTACCCGCCCCCGTATTTGGCTCGAGCATCCCGGCGTCGCCCTCTCGGAGCACCACCACACCTGCGGTAAAAGGCGAGGCCTCGCCTTTTGCGCAAAAAATCGATTTCTATTCTGATAGCAGCTGTTCGACTCAGATTGGCTCTGGCACAAGATCGGCATTTGTTGAAACTGGAATTCCCGTCACCGTAGAAGACAATGCCAGCAGCCCCATTTATGCTCAAGCCGTTGAGGCTTTTGGCAAAAGGTCGCCTTGCAGTTTGCTCTTTACGTATGTGCATGCTGACTCTGGCCCTGTACCGCCGACCTTTGTCCTCACCGCGCCACTTTCGCCCAACCCGAGCACACACCCCATTGTTCAGGGTGTCTCATCAGTACCAGTGGCAAATGTTTATTTGTATGGTGACTCTGCCTGCTCGGTGCAACTGGCGACTGGAACCGCCGAAGAACTGGCTGCGGGTTTAGAAATTACAGTCAGTGAAAATGTTGAAACTCCTATTTACGCAAAGAGCGTGGACTCCCTAGGCTTTCCATCCATCTGTAACTACTTTACTACCTATCTCAACGACAACATTGCCCCAGGTGTTCCCACCTATACAATTGTATCTCCTTCCTCGCCCACTCGCCTAACCCTATATCCAAAATTCAAGGGCACCTCACCTGCCGACACCCAATGGATAAAACTCTACGACAGCTCTCTTTGCAACCATTTGATTGGCTCTGGCACAAAGGCAGAGTACGAGGGTGCGGGCATTGCAGGGCGTGTGACCGCCAATCAGAGCACTTTGATTTATGCCACAAGTCTTGACCTATCGGGAAATGCTTCGGCCTGCACTTTTTTGACGGACTTCACGCATGATGACATTGCGCCAAATCCGCCCGTTTTTGGTGGCACCACTCCGCTATCGCCAAACAACTTTTCAGTCACACCCTTGGTTTATGGTCAAGCGACTTTGGACACAGTTTCCATCTCAATGTATAAAGACAATTCGTGTACAGATTTGGTCGGCACAGGCACAGGATCGCAATTTAACATTCTCGGAGTTCTTGCCACTCTTCCTGATAACGCCATCACATCCGTTTACGGCACCGCCGTCGATCTCGTGGGCAATGTCTCGGAGTGTTCATTTTTAATGTCTTACGCTCACTCGACACAGCCGGCGCCCTCTCCTAGCTTCATTAGCTCTGTGCCCGCCTCACCAAGTAACACCTCCTATCGACCCTGGATATTGGGTTCCGTTGCCAGCACCGTTAAGCGCGTGAATCTTTACAATGATGCTTCGTGCACACTCGATGCGGGCTCGGGCACGCGCACGGCATTTATCAGCACCGGGATTCAAATCACTCTGCCACAAAATGCGATCAGTGATGTCTATGCTATTAGTACCGACATTTACGAAAACGTATCCCCCTGTGTTCATTTGGTGCAGTACACCCACACTAACATCATTCCCTATGGTGCAAATTTTTCGGCATCGGTACCTGTCTCGCCAAACAACTTTTCTACCTTTCCCACTCTGTCAGGCACTGTGCTTGCCAATCCGGCTGCGATCTTGCCACCACTAACAGTGGTGCTATACGACAGCTTGATTTGCGTTAATCAGCTCTCTTCAGGGAGCCTTGCCTCCTACTCCAGCGGTATCCCAACCGTGGTGCCGTCCAACAATACGACGAGCGTGTATGCAAAGGTCTTTGATGCCGCTGGCAATTCCAGCTCATGTGATTTGCAAACCACATACACTCATGACGCCCTCAACCCGGCAAAACCCCTCTATAGCAACACCACGCCGGCTTCGCCCTCCTACACTCGCAATGTTTTGATTCGGGGTGGATTTGGCGCAAGCACAGACTTTTTGCCGATGACCACGGTCGAAATCTTTTCAGATGCCAGCTGCACGGCCTCCATCGGCAGTGGACCACCCGAGGTTTACAATGGCAGCGGCCTTGGCATCACTGTGCCACAAAACACCACTTCGACTCTTTATGGACGAACTACAAATTTGGTTGGCAATATGTCGGCCTGCTCCCTGCTGACCACGTTCTTTCATAATGATCTTGGCCCAAGTGGCTTGAACGCCACCCAAAACGGCGATGGTTCTGTTCGGGTTTCATGGCAACCCGATGCCACAGCAAATCCGAGTCCGACCTACCAAGTGAAGCGTTCCGTTGCGCCCGGTGGTCCTTACACTGTTGTAAATTGGGAAAATATCGGCAACACCTTCATCGACTATTCGGTCAATAACGACACCACCTACTACTATGTTGTAGCGGGTTCAAACTCTACGGGAACTTCTTATGATTCTGCAGAGGCGAGCATCTCGCTCAGCATTGGTGGCGCGGGTGGCGCCAGCTCTTTGGTGGCCAGCCCTGGTCCTGCAGAGGCAACGATCTCATGGATTGGCTTTGGCTCCAATATGTATTACAAGGTCTACCGCGCAACCCAAACCGGTGGCCCCTACACCTTGGTGAAATCTGATCTGCAAAATACACTCTATATCGATCGAAACCTGACCAATGACGTTAGCTACTACTATGTCGTCATCGGCACCAATCCGTCTGGGCAAAGTTTGCAGTCCAATGAAGCCCGCGTCGTGCCTCGCGGTGTTCCGTCGCCGCCTGCGAATTTGAAAATGGAATTGACTCTCAGTCATCCTGTCTGCGGTGGACTACCGGGAATCAATTTGAGTTGGACAGCTCCCGCATATTATGACTCATTCCAGGTCTACCGCGGTGCCAACCCCGGCGTCGGCAATGTCCTTTCCACAACAGGTGCCACTCAATTTGTAGATTGCAATCCGACCAATTACTCTGGAAATTACAACAACTACTATGCCGTTGCTGCCATCTGGGGCTCGCAGGTTTCGGCACTCTCGAATGTGGTCCGCTTGTTAAATGTGGGTACAACTAGCCTTAGCCTCAATCCCGGTGACAATGAAATTTTTGTTTCATGGACGCCGCTATCCAATGCTGATCGCTATGACCTGTATCGCGGGCCCACCAACACAGGACCATTCACAAAGATCGGCAACCAACTTTCTGTGAGTAGTTATTATGATTCGGCCGTCGCCAACGGCACGGCCTATTTTTATTATGTTCTGCCGACCGACACCTCAGGATATTCGATTTGGCCCTCCACAGTTGTCAGTGCCATTCCGGGCAATACTCCCGTCGCACCGACCAATCTATTGATGACAATATCCGCAGCCAAGCCACTGCTCAAGTGGTCAGAACCAACCCACTTCAACGCATTTAATGTGTATCGAGCTAGTAGCCCTGGTGGACCCTTCACCTACATTTCTAAAACCACCACGACTACATTTGCTGATCTCTTGCCATTGACTGGAATGAATTACTACCGCGTAACAGCCACCTGGGGTGCCTTCGAAACGCCGCCGACCAATGTAGTTTCTTTTAGGAGCGGACAAGTTACCGGCTTGGTTGCAACTCCGACAGCCTCTGATATTGCCTTGTCTTGGTCGCCTGTTACCGGAGTGCAAGACTACCAAATTTGGCGAGGCGACGCCTATATGGGCCCATTTGCCTTAGTCCAGACGACGGTGAGCACCAATTGGACCGACACCTCAGTGGTGGCTGGCAATGGCTACTTTTATAAAATTGTCAGCAGCTTTGCCGATGGCAGCTTTGGCCAGGCATCAATCACCGTGGGTTCCTCATTGACAGGAAATGCTCTTCCGTTGGGGGTCACGGTCACGGCTACAAGTTCCGCTTCCGTGTCTTTGAGCTGGACTCCAGTGAGTGGTGCCACGAGCTACAACCTTTACAAATCCACGAGTTTGGGTGGGACCTATACATTAAGTGCCATAGCTGTGGCCCCGCAAATTTCAGGAGTTGTCAGTTCGCTGCTACCACAGACCGAATACTTTTTTAAAGTGACTTCGCTCAATGGCGCTGTCGAATCCGCTTTTTCGGCGGCGGTCTCTGCCAAAACCTTCAATACACCCTCCGCACCGAATGTCACTCCAGGGAACAATACTGTTGACTTGGTTTGGAATACAGAACCCGGTGGTCTGACTTACGACATCCAAAGATCGAGTGACGGAGTGAGCTTCGCAACCGTGGTGAGTGGACTGGCCACAACCACATACCAGGATACCACTGTCACAAATGGTCAAATCTATTTTTATCGGACAGTAGTTAACCATGCCAGTGGGTCTTTGACTTCAGGTATTTCAGTCGCCGTGACTCCTGGCCTAGCACCCAATGTCCCAGCCGGGCTTTCAATAGACGACAACAGCACAGGCAATAGCATCACCGTGAGTTGGGCGAAGCTTGCTGGAGCCACCACCTATCGTCTATATGTATATGGCACGAGTGGCGGGCCCTATGGTTCACCTGTATTGAATACAGCTTCGAACACCAACAATATTGTTGGCGGACTTGTTGCCGGCACCACTTACTATCTTTCGCTGTCGGCGCTCAAGGGCACCATAGAGTCCGCAAAGTCCGTCGAGATCTCCGTTGTCCCAGGCGTGACTCCCGTTGCACCCACTGGCCTCGTGAACTCAAGCGGGAACATTGATCTCAGTTGGCCTGCCGTGGCTGGTGCAACCACCTACGACATTCTGCGTTCCGACAATCGTTTGATCTACTCCACCATCGCCTCTGGTGTGGCTGGTACCACATACACGGATACCTCGGCCGTCGCACTGTTTTCGTACACATACATTTACCGACCACGAACCGCAGCGGGAGTCGCCATGCCGGACTCATTGCCGAGCCAAGCAATCGCTCCGGGCGTCTTTCCGCTCACTCCGACTGAGCTCGTGGCAGAAATCATCACCGGCACCGATGTGAATCTTTCTTGGATCAAATCTCCACAGGTCAGTTCTTACTTAGTTTACCGTAGCGGTAGCACTGGTGGCCCTTACTCACTGTTGGCAAGTCTTGCGGCCAGCACGTCCTCCTATCTTGACACCACAGGAGTGGGCGGCGCCACCTACTACTATGTGGTCACAGCCAAAAACTCTTCAGGGGTAGAATCTCCTTACTCAAACGAAAGAGGAGTGTCCTTGGTCGCAGCACCCACGGGATTAGTGGCCACACCGGGCGTCGGTCAAATCGACGTCTCGTGGAGTGCCTACGGTGGCGCTGTCAGCTACAATCTCTATCGCGCCATCAGCCCTACAGCAGAGTTTCAAAAGGTGGCTTCTGCCACAGGGAGCCTGAGTTTCTCGGACACGCAGGTATTGGCAAATGTCCCTTACTACTACCGGGTCGCAGCCAATCTCGCTTCGGGCGCTCTTTCGCCCTACTCTTCACAAGCCACAGCGACAGCGGCCTCCAACTACAATCTCGAAATTCCGGTGGAGCTGCTGGATCGTCCGTTTAGCTCAAGCAACATTGCCATCACTCTGGAGCGGTCCCAGACTGGTCTTTCCACAGATGACTACGATGGAGTTGTCTCCTATTTCTTCGAGGTCGTTGCTGAAAATCACGATGCCTCTCCGGTCTCTATTGATTTGCTCAATGCCGCCAGCTCCACCGTGAGCAGCATTGCCATTCCCGCCAATACCTCAGAGCCGCAGCGATTTCGAGTTGCATTTGTTGCCACTGCTGGCGCGCAGGTCTATCGCTTGAAACTCAATCAAAGTTCCGCGGCCGGTTTGGTGGTTGTTCATTCTGCTCGTATGCTGGTGCGCCAAACTGGTGCAACGAAAACAAAAATCTACTATCCCATGTTCTCTTCGCTGGCCTCGGCGAGCTTCGAAGACACCTTGGCTCCGGCCGCAACCACCACCGTGGCCACCTATGGCGCGCTCGATGGCGGCATTATTTTTCAGCGTGATACCAGTCAACTTGACCGAATTTCTGATCACAATGCTTGGGAGCTTGAAGTCGTGGTCGGCGGCATCAATGGCGGCACAGGTTTGGTCACTTTGCAAAATGCCACCACAAATGCAGCCGTGGGAGCCACGGAGACTTTCATCACCACCAGCACCCCAAAGCACATAAAAATTCCGTTTGATGAAGGCGTAAGCGAATTTGGAGCGAGCAATGAACTGCAAAAGTACCAAGTTTCCATGCTTTGCCAAACCAATTGCAGCAGTGGCTCTGTCGCCCTTTACAAAGCCGGCCTTTGGGTACGCCTAAAAGACCTTAGTAAGGCCCAATTGCACTATCGAACGGCCCTAGGAAAACTGAATTGGACAGTCAATGGCGTAGTCGACACGCAACGAACACTGATCGACTCGAGCAAATTTTCCAATCCTGTGTACTACTTTGTTGCCATTGCCAAACTCGCAAATCTCGGCACGGCCAGCATAGAACTGCACACCTCTGGCAGCAATGATTTTGGCCTACTGGGGACGTCAGTGATTGCGGGATCTCCACTTTCTATCATCGACACCGATGCAAGTTATGTAAAATCGGCAGCACCTGTCATTTTAAATTCCAATGATCGCTTTTTGCCCTATTTGGTTCCAAGTGGTAATCAGGTTGACTTCACCAGTTCTCTGATCATCGTCAACACCACCAAATAGCGCGCAACTGGCAAATGATTATCGCAAGCTTTTTTTCAAAAACTTGAGCTTTCGTTTGGCTTCGATCAACTCACGAACTTGCAGGCGCATCTGTTCACGAATTTCGCCCGACCCTTGAGCCTGCAGATACTGATCTAAGTTAGAATACTGGTAGTAAATAAAACTAATGGTGTTGTTTAACAATTTAACAAGACGATAGCGCTCTGCCGCGTTCTTGCACACTGCCACCAAGGCCCCGTGATTGAAGGGCTTTTGAATGGCAGAAAAGACTCCGCTAGCCAATGACTGCAAAATCACCTCTTTGGTCAAATGCCCAGATACGTATATGACCGGAAGATCTGGATCCAACTGCGAAACTTGCTGGAGAACCTCGAGACCCGTGATCTCAGGCATCTTGTAATCGGTGACCACGACATCAGGTTTAAATATTTTTATTTGTTTCAGTGCTTCTGCTGGTGAGGTGAATCCTGCCACCACAAAGCCCGCTTGAGTAAGAGCATCATCAATGATTTCTATCAACTCAGGCTCATCGTCAATAATCAAAACCCTGGCACCGAGCTCATAAAACGAAACGCTCTCTGGTGACAAATCGCCTTTGGGTTTCTGCGCAGGTGAACTTGGAACAGCATCATTGCCTGGGGCTGCCTGAGTGTTGGAGCTGGAGCTGGCAGGAGCTGAGTCCAGTGAAAACACGCCATAATCAAAATCTAGTCTTTCGCCGTCAATGACTCGCTTTGCAGCATCCACACCCTTTAAAAAGTAGGTGGCCACAGCAGAAGGAATCGAGCCCAAAGGTTTGCACTGTTCATACTGATTTTCTAACTTATGCATGTGACCAGCCAAAACCTTAAGGTCCAGCATTCCCGCCCCACCTTTTAAACTATGAAAAACACGATAAATTGCTGCGTAGGTATTGGAAAAATTTGCTCCACGTTCAAGGGAAAGCAAGTTTCGTTCAGCTTCATCTAACAAGTCTAAAGCCTCGGTATTGAACTCTTCAATTTCTTCGCGAGAAAATTCCACTTTGATTATACCTCCACCCAAAGCCATACCAACCAGAAATATAATTGTTTATAGAGTTCGGACGAATGGCAACTAAATAAAGTTTTATTTGCAGACGAACAAATTTCACAGGTACCATTTTATCAAGTGGGTCTTTCCACTCAAAAATTATTTTCCTGATTTTGATTTGTAGAGTCCTATTCACCAAGTCGCTGGAGGCTTTTTTTGGAAATTTCAGACACTGCCCTCCTTGAGTTTTTCTCTGAATGCGATGAAATACTTCAACAATGCTCAGCAACACTTACTGCCGTTGAGCAATCAGGAAAGACCGAGGTCGATGACATCGATTCTCTCTACCGCGGTATGCACACTATCAAGGGCTCAGCCCAGCTTTTTGGCTTTCAACTCATCTCACAAGTTGCCCATGCAATGGAAGCCGCTCTTGAACCCATCCGTCGCATGAAGCTACAGATCGTACCGGTGTTAATAGATGAGCTATTTACATCCATCGACCTGATTGACCGAATCATCAAGTCTTCCGTTGCCGGCAAAAAAGAATCCAGTGATTCCTTCCTCAGCGAAGCGCAAACTATTGTGCCTGAACTTTTAAGCATTGCCTCGATGGGGTTTGGCGGAGAGCTCATTCTTTCTACGGATAGAATTGCCGACGTCCAAGAAAAACATCTGATGCAGAATGCTAAGGACTCTCAGCCCTCGCTCTCTTCTAAACCAATTCAACATGACGACCGACAAGATCAACCTGTGCCTGAACCACCTTCCCTTGCCAAGAAAAGTGACGTGACAATGACCAGTGAAAAATCCAATTCTGAAAAAGCCAATCTTGAAAAGACCAGTGCTGCAAAAAATATCGACGAGGATGCTTCGCAAAAGGAAGTTGCGGACACCGGTGGCAACGATGCCAGTGCCAACGAAGCCAACTCCACCATTCGCATTCCGGTCTCGCTACTAGACAAATTGATGAATTTGGTCGGCGAAATGGTGCTCGTTCGCAATCAAATGCTTCAGTATGGACAGAAGCACGACGCCCTCGAGTATCTTAACTTGAGCCAAAGACTTGATATCGTAACCTCTGATCTTCAGGCCGAGGTCATGAAGACACGCATGCAGCCCATCGGCAATATCTTTGCAAAATTTCAACGTGTCGTGCGCGATCTCGGAAAAGAGTTGGGCAAACAGATTGAACTCACCACTCAAGGTTCAGAAACCGAACTCGACAAAACCTTGCTGGAAGCCATTAAAGATCCACTCACTCACATCATTCGTAACTCCTGCGATCACGGCCTAGAGACTCCCGACGAACGTCTTAAGGCCGGGAAATCCGCAAAAGGTCACATTCGCATTCGCTCCTTTCAAGAAGGCGGACACGTGATTATCGAGGTTGGCGATGATGGTCGCGGCCTCAACCTCAAGCGTTTGTTAGAAAAAGCATTAGAAAGAAAAATCATCACTCAAGAAGAGGCCGCTAAGCTATCCGAGACAGAAACCGCCAATTTAATTTTTGCCCCAGGCTTTTCTACTGCAGAAAAGGTCACGTCGGTTTCGGGTCGTGGCGTGGGGATGGACGTGGTTCGCACCAATCTAGAAAAAATTGGCGGCCAAGTTGAGCTTCACAATCAGCAAAGTCGCGGCATGGTGGTGCGTATGCGCATTCCGCTAACACTTGCCATTGTTCCGGCGCTGATTGTTAGAGCTTGTACAGAGCAATTTGCTATTCCCCAAGTCAAATTGGCAGAACTGGTTCGAGTTGAAAAGGCCAGCCGCGAATCTGGCCTCGAATGGCTCCAAGGCAAGCCCGTGTACAGGCTTCGAGGACAACTGTTACCCTTGATTGACTTGCGTGAAACCCAGATGCTGGATGGGCGAGACAGCGCAGACAGTGACTCAGAATATGTCAACATTGTGGTTCTCAATGCCGAAGATGATACCTTTGGGCTTATCGTCGATGAGATCAAAGACACCGCAGACATTGTCGTCAAACCGCTTTCGAATTTTCTAAAAAAGCTGCAACTATATTCGGGTGCAACGATCATGGGTGACGGCAGTGTCTCGCTCATTATTGACGTCTCGGGAATCGCCCAAAAGGCCCGCCTCTTTCAAAAGTCTGGCCGCAAAGAGGCGAGCGCCGACCTAATGGCTGCCCAGAAAGTCGATCTGTCTGACTCTCAAGATTTTTTGTTTTTCAAACTGAATTCGAAAGAGACCTTCTGTTTGCCGCTGTGCTTGGTGCACCGGCTAGAAGAGCTTCCCGCTGCGCTGATCCAACACTCTGGCAAACAGAAGTTGATCAAGTACCGCGATTCCATTTTGCCAATCATTTCTCTCAACGAAGTGTTTGGCCTCGAAAGCCTGAAGCAAGGTCTAGCGCAAAAAGATATACCCGCTGTGGATTTGGCAAACGAATCAATTTCTTTGATTGTGGTTCAGAGACATTCGCGAATGCTTGGCCTCGAAGTGAATGAGGTGGTGGACATTTTGACAATAGACAGCGTCATTGAAGATCCTGTACGAGAGGTCGATGGAATTTTAGGAAGCTTGATTGTAGACAATGACGTTGTCACAGTCATTGATGTCTTTGCTGTTATAGACAAAGCGGCCGGAGTTTCGCTTTCTAAAAATCGACCCGTCTTTGCCGCAAATGAACTTGGCGCCGGCCAATCCACGGGTTCAAGTTCAGGATCGTCATTGCCTTTGCAGCAGCACTCGGCTCCATTTAAAAACGTGAACATTCTCTTTGCAGAAGACACTGTATTCTTTGTCAAACAGGTGACAAAACTGCTAGAGGGCAGTGGCTACAGCGTCACGCACGCGCCAAATGGTGAGACTGCATGGCAGATTCTGTCAAGCGCCCCAGCTGGCAAATTTAATCTGGTTCTATCAGATATTGAAATGCCAATCATGAATGGATTTGAACTGGCAGAAACCATTCGCGCAGATCAGCGATTTGCCGACACGCCACTCATTGCCATCACTACTAAATTTAGAGAGGTCGATCTTAAAAGAGGACATGAGGTGGGCTTCAATCGCTATTTAGAAAAGCTGCGTGGTGATGAACTTCTGGACTCCATTCACGAGATACTGAAGGTTAAAGCACATGGCTGATAGAGGAGATAAAATTTCGACAACAGCAGAATCACGAGATACAAAGCAATTTTCGACCTTTTATGTCTCTGGCAGTCTCTACGGACTGGATGTCGCGGCTGTGCAAGAGGTGACAAAGGCACTGCCGATGACCAAGGTCCCCCACTCCCCAAGTTTTGTTGAGGGCCTCATCAACCTGCGCGGACAGATTGCGACGGCCATTGGCATGCGCGACCTTCTCAAACTCGGGAAAGCCGAGGAAGGCTTGGAGCCCATGAAGGTGGTTTGCAAGGGCGACGGGCTCTTGATCGCTTTGTTGGTCGATCAGATTGGTGATGTTCTGGAGTTAAATGAGGATCTTTTTGAAGAGACTCCCGACACTCTCCCCGACTCTGTGTCTAGGTTCATGCTAGGAGTCTACAAGGTCCCCGGAACCCTTCTGAGCGTACTTGATATAAATAAAATAACTGAAGAATTACAAAAATAGTTTTAACCAATAATGAGGTAGAAAATGAGTTCAGCATCCAATGCCATCGACATGAGTGCAAAATTAAAAGAGTCCATCAAATCGGACACCGGCCCCTTTCAGTCCATCGAGGAGGTGATTGGCCTGCTCGACAATGCACCAGTCAATGTGATGTACTGTGATCGATCCCTGGTGATTCGCTACGTAAATCCTAAGAGCATAGCCACCCTCAAGACGGTGCAAAACCTGATCCCGGTGCCTGCCGAAAATATCGTAGGTAGCAACATTGATATCTTTCATAAAGACCCTTCCCACCAAAGACGGATGCTCGCAGATGATCGCAACCTTCCGCATCGGGCCATCATACAGTTGGGAAATGAAAAGCTCGATCTGAATTTGGCGGCGGTCTATAACAAAAACCGCGAATTTGTTGGCACCATGGTCACCTGGGAAGTCGTTACAAAAAAGGTTGAAAATGAAGTCAATCTGGCGCGCATCCAATCCATGATGGAGAATGCTCCTGTGAACATTCTCTTGGCCGACCTGAGCCTAAACCTTGTGTACATCAATCCAAAGAGCCGCGAGACATTGCGATCTCTCGAAAAGCTATTGCCAAAACCTGTCGATCAGTTGATGGGGCAATCGATTGATATCTTTCACAAGAATCCAGAGTTTCAAAGAAAGCTCTTAGCTGATGATCGCAAACTTCCTCACCGTGCCAAAATCAGATTGGGTGAACACACCCTGGACCTTTTGGTTTCTGCAGTTTATGACAACAATCGCAAATATGCAGGCCCCATGGTCACTTGGGAAGTGATCACCGAAAAGGTGAATCTCATCAACACTCTTGAAGAGACTGCCAATCAGTTGGCGGCTGCGGCAGAAGAGCTTTCTGTCACTGCCGTCCAGCTATCTAAAAATTCTGACCTCACCTCCAGCCAATCCAATACGGCTGCAGCCAATACTGAGGAGGTGTCCAAGGGTGTACAGGCTGTTTCTGCTAACACCGAAGAGATGGCTGCTTCAATAAAAGAGATTTCGCGAAACTCAGCAGAGGCGGCGAACATTTCAAAAGATACTCTCAAGAAAACACAATCAACCAACACCACCATCACTCAATTGGGGACGAGCAGCCAAGAGATTGGCAATGTCATTAAGGTGATCAGCTCCATCGCGCAACAGACCAACCTTTTGGCCCTCAATGCCACCATTGAGGCCGCTCGCGCCGGTGATGCCGGCAAAGGCTTTGCCGTAGTTGCTAACGAAGTCAAGGAGCTCGCCAAGCAAACGGCCAAGGCCACTGAAGACATCACCAACCGCATTGGCTCCATTCAAAAAGACACTCAAGGAGCGGTTGATGCTATTGGCGGAATTTCGCATTTCATCGAAAAGCTCAACAGCATTTCAATGGCGATCGCAGCCTCGATTGAAGAGCAAACCGCCACAACCAACGAAGTGTCGCGAGTGGTGAAAGAGTCCAACAAAGGGGTTGAGGGCATCGCTGAAGTTGTAAGATCAGTGGCCACCGCGGCCAAGCAGAGCTCCGCGGGCGCCTCGCAAACATTGGATGCAGCCAATAGCCTCGCCCAACTTGCAGAGAAGCTTAAAAATTTAGTTAAAAGCATTCAAGTTTAATGAGAGTGCTGATCGTCGACGACTCGGTCGTTTTTAGAACACAGATTGCCAATGCCCTGGGTTTGACTCCTGAGATCGAGGTCGTGGGAACCGCTGCGAGCGGCTCCATTGCCTTGCAAAAACTAGAGCAACTGAGCGTCGACGTTGTGACTCTGGATATGGAAATGCCAGAGATGAATGGTCTCGATGTGCTGCGCGAAATCAGAAAGCGTGGCTTTCCGGTGCGCGTAATTATCTTTTCATCGCAGACACCAAGGGGTGCGGAATCGGCTCTGACAGCGCTTCGTGAGGGAGCCGACGATGTGGTTTCAAAACCATCTGGCGAACATATCAATTTTGAAACAGCTCGAGTTGCGATACAAGAAGCTCTCACACCCAAAATACTGCAATTCAAAACGAGGCCAGCCGCGGCCACCTCGGCATTGACCAATTCTGCAATAACCAATTCTGCAATAACCAATTCTACGGAGGTCAATTCTACAGTGGGCACCATTGCAGCGGTCGGACTCTCGTTGAAACGGGAAACAAAGAAGTCGACTCTGACTGACATGAAACCAAAAGCAATTGTGATTGGTTGCTCCACAGGTGGCCCCGCAGCACTTGAAGCGATTTTTTCCATCGTCAAGGGTCCCATTCAGATTCCTATCTTTATCGTGCAGCATATGCCCCCGGTCTTCACTGAGATTCTGGCCCGACGCTTGGGTGAGCTATCAGCCATTCCCGCTTGCGAGGCTCGCTCAGGAATGGTGGTGGCAAGCAACGCGATTTACGTGGCACCCGGTAATTTTCATATGACTCTAAAAAACGCAGGAAATGAGATTCAACTGGAGCTGAATCAAAAACCACAGCGAAACTCTGTGCGACCGGCGGTTGACTATCTTTTTGAATCAGCTGCTAGCGTATACCAGCGCGATTGCCTGGCCGTCGTGCTCACCGGCATGGGCGAAGATGGCCTCGTGGGTGCCAGAGCCATTCGCGCCAACCAAGGCTACGTCGTTATCCAAGACAAAGACTCTTGCGTGGTCTTTGGTATGCCTGGAGCAATCCACCACGAAAATGGGTACGATGATATGGGCAATTTAGAACATATTGGCTCGCTACTTTCTAAGATGACAAAAAAAACACAGGCGGCGTAAATGAATTATTTTGGTGAGTACCTGGTTGCAAAAGGAATTGTCAGCATCGAAGCTCTGGTGGAAGCTCTGGTCGAACAGATTCAAACTGTCCCATCGGTAGCGGAAATCATATTCAAAAACAAAGCGTTGCCAGCAAAATCTATGCTGCAAGCCTTTGCCATGCAACACCAAAAACAAATCGACTTTCGCGAGGCGTGCAGAAATTTGAAACTTTGGAGTCCTGAACTCGACCTTTTGATCGTCAGGGAGCTCGCCGAAGTGCGCGTGCCTCTTGGGCAAATTCTCATAAAAAAGGGCCTCGCCGATCTCACCACCATCACCAAGGCTCTGGATGAGTACCTCTCGCGAATCGAAACCCCGCCTGAAAATACTGTATCGCCTCCTGAAAACACAGGTCCACGCTCTGGCGAAATGGATCCCATCCTGCTCGAAGAGTACCTGCAAAATCTTTCGGATGAAGTTTTAGAAAGGATGATCGACCAATTTGAATTGCTTAAGATCTCTGCCGAAGAGGGTGTCACCGAGGGCCAGCGCATGGACCGCATCAAAACCGATCTGCATTTTATACGAGGCTTGATGAGATGCGTGCAGATTCAAAAGATGGAAGGCCTCGTTGCCCAGCTCGAAACATGTTGTTTAAACTTAAAATGCGCTCCGGAATTTTCTCCGGGCCCGGGCGTGCCCAGCTTTGCCGAACTGGGCGTTGCGTGCATTGGCATGATTCGCGAATTCAATGCCGATCTTGTCAACAGCTGTAGCGAAGAGCATTGGTTTAAAAAGGAAACCAATACCGCCCGCTTTGATTCTCTCCTCACGAATATCACCAAAGCTTGCGATTTATCAGGAGCTGACCAATGATACGAATACTCTGCATTGACGACTCCAAGGCCATTCACGCTTACCTAAGGGACTGCTTTACAGATCTCCCGGTGGAACTGATGTCAAAGTATGATGGTCAGCAGGGAATTGATTTTATAAAAGAGAATAAAATTCCATTTGATGTTATTCTGCTCGACTGGGAGATGCCGATCAAAACTGGTCCCGAAGTTCTAGCAGAAGTTGTAAAGCAAAAGCTACCTTGCCCTGTGATCATGATGAC
Organism: uncultured Pseudobdellovibrionaceae bacterium; assembly: GCA_964388665.1. GTDB lineage: Bacteria > Bdellovibrionota > Bdellovibrionia > Bdellovibrionales > Bdellovibrionaceae > CALCCV01. The sequence continues at coordinate 36,870 of CAYMBJ010000004.1, forward strand.
CTCAAAAAATCAGCTATCTGACATCCAAGAGATGCTTGCTAGCGGAGCCAAAGAGTATGTGATGAAGCCATTTACAAAAGACATCATCCTCGACAAGATCGCAGCCGTTAGCGGCAAACCAATAGTGGGATGAGCATGGCGACCGACGGAAAAAACTCGAATTCTTTGCAAAGTTTATTGAAAATAAGATCGGCATCATTTATGCGGACACCAATTATTTTCAACTCGAACACCGCCTCAATGACATTGCTCTTTTGCTTGGCTGCGCCGACATTCAGGCTCTTTGGCAGCGAGCGCAATCTGGAATCGATGCTCAAATGGAGCTGTTGCTCCTTGATCTGGCAACCAACAACGAAACAAGCTTTTTTCGTGATGCACGTATCTATGAAGCTCTTGCCAACCACATGGCGCGCGAGCTGGCCGCACGGGAGCCACGTCCCCATAAGCTGTCGATTTGGAGTGCAGCAGGTAGCACCGGGCAAGAGGCCTATTCAATCGCTATGAGCTTGGATTCCGCACGTATTGCCAATCCCAAACTGCTGGACTTTGATATCTTGGTTTCTGATGTTTCGGAACGAGTTCTAAAAAAAGCAGAATCGGGAACCTACACCCAACTCGAAATACAGAGGGGTCTGCCTGCAACCCATTTGGTTAAGTACTTTACCAATGAGGGAGCCAACTTATGGCAGGCATCCACCCAGCTTCGTGACAAGCTTCGCTTTCGCAAACTCAATCTTCTGGAGCCATTTCCTACCAACATGGGGAGTTTCGATATTATCTTTTGCCGAAATGTTCTCATCTATCAGAGCGTAGAAAATAAGATTCGTGTTGTCGAAAGATTACTAAAGCATCTCAGTGCCGGCGGGTACTTAGTTCTTGGTGCCGCTGAGAGCATGATCGGAGTTTCGTCGGCCGTGAAGCAGCTCCATTTTGAAAACGCTGTTTTTTACCAGAAAATCGATTAGCAGGCTCCTGAAAAATTCAGATACGGGCTCGTTAGGATTGACTCGCTGAAGCGCCTGCCTATTCGAGCCAGACCTTCACCTTTCTTTCGGGTTCATCTAAGGTAAAAATAGCTTGTGGAACTAAAGATGGATTGGCCGCCAAGTCCGCCTGAATCGTATCAATCAATATCCCTTCGGCACGAATTTTGGCAATCACCTCATCAGGAATCACCTCAAGGAGCCAGCGTGCACTCCTAGCCGGCAACGAAACATCCACGATCGTTTCGCCCTTTTTTGCCACTGTCACGCGCAACTCTGCCGCTTCGTTCGCAGAACCAGAGGACTTGCCAATGAGGGACTTAAACCAAGTATAAGGACATTTGCTCATAGTGCCTCCTCTATTATGATCTTTCATCTCCAATGGTCCGTCCAGTTAATCTTTTCACCTAATACCAATCCAATTCCACTTCATCCGTATACCTTCGTTGCTCGTTGAGGCTAGGCCGCCCTCTTTAGCTCCTGAAATTTGTAAATGATCTCTTCGACCTCGGTCTCTTTGCATGGCTTAAACAGCACTTTTAAAAAACGCGAATCAGTGACCAAAGAAAGATCACCGGTGATCAGCACTTTTGGAATCAAGCTATCCATCGCCAAGGCCACCTTGTCCCCCGTCATTTGCGGCATGCGGTAGTCCACAAAGATCAAATCGGGCGGTTCAACTTTGGCCTGCGCAATGGCTTGTACGGGATCTAAAAAGGTCTGGATCTCCACGCTGCCACTTGCATAGCAGTCGCAGAAGTTCTCACAGAGCTCTGGCTCATCATCGATGTAATAGACCTTTAGCACGACGTTAGACTGCATTTTGTACCTCTTTCCATTTCCTAAAGCGAATCTCAAAACAGGTCTCGGGTAGATCGCGCCGCAGCTCTATGCTAGCCGCATGATCTTCCAAAATTCCCTTTACTATAGACAGCCCTAGACCTGTACCTAGCCCTACCGGTTTTGTCGTGTAAAAGGGTTCAAAGATCTTTGCCGTGATGATTCCAGGAACTCCTGGCCCAGAGTCTGTCACCTGAAGGACCAAAGCATCGCCAGACTCAAAGAGCTTCACCTTGACCCAGGCTGGAGACCTCCCCGTGGTCGCATCGATGCCATTGTTGACCAGATTGATGATCACCTGTTCAATTTCAATTTGATCACAGCTCACGAGCGCCTGTGTCTGTGACTCCAGTGAAACCGAAACTCCTTGCTTGCTGGCCTTTATGCTACTGAGACTCAGCGATTCACGAACGATGCTCTCCAACGAATGTGGCGCCATTGAAGATTTGTCATTTGACCGCGAAAAGCGATTGAGCCCACTGACAATTTTTGTAATTCGCTCGCAGGACCTGACAATGGAGTCCACCTTACTCTGAAATTTTTGCGGATCTTGAACCACACGACTGAGCAATTTTGCTGAACTCTCAATGATCGCCAAAGGATTTTGAATTTCATGAGCCATTCCGGCAGCCATTTCTCCCAACGAAACCAATTTGTCGCTCCTCACTGACCTCGCCCGTTCAAACTCAAGATCCATCTGTGCCTTCACCTCTTCAGTGATGTCATCAGAGATCGTGATCAAGAGATGCGGTTTGCCCTGGCTGTCATATGTGGGCACTCGCAGAGTTTTAACAATCCTCTCGCCAATTGGCGTAGTAATCACCTCTCTATCAATACTATGGGCGGATCCATTGATCATGAGCTCCGTGTCGCAGGCCTGCATCGCCAAAGCCAGGTCTTTGGTATAGAAGTCAGCATCCGTTTTTCCCAAAATCTCGCTCTCCGTTTGACCGAGTAGAGCAGCTCCCGCCCTGTTGAGAAGTGAATAGCGAAAATCTCTTTGCGAGTCTTTGACCATAATCATGCTGGGAACATTGTTTAAAACAGCGGCGAGCAGTCTTGAAGTCTGCTCGCGATCCAACTCCGTCTGACGCTTTTCAGTGACATCATAATTGAGCCCGTACATCAGTATTGGCGTGCCGCTGGCATTGCGAATGACACTGCCGCGTCCAGATATAAATCGCCGACCACGCGATCTCGTTTGAATTTCAAAAACGGTATTGAATTCTTTTTCTCCTGAGAGTGCTAGCCCCAGTTCGGCGATGGCTTTGGCCTTTGACTCAGGCGTCAGACAGCTTTCCCAAGCTTCATAGTGTCCGCTAAAGTCTTTGGGATCTATATCAAACACCTCATACATGCTCTTGTCCCAAATCAGCTCCTGAGTCTGCGGATTGAATTTCCAAACTCCGATAGCCATAGAATCAAGTACAAATCTAAGTTCACTGTCACTCTGAATTCGCTCAGTCACATCTTGGCAGGTGCCGCGCAGAAGCAGCGCCCTACCATTTTTTTCCTTAGCAACCTTTGCGATAATGTGAACCACCTTGTAGCGAAGATCATCCACCTGGACGCGCAGATCACAGGTAAAACCTCTGAGATCCGCTAGCGTTTGCAGAATACGCTGATCTAAAGTTACCAAATCTTCGGGATGAATTTTAGCTCGAGATTGTCGATCCAACTCCTGCCAACTGTGACCTCGCGAAATTTCGAAAATTTTGTAAAGTTCTTTGGACCAAACAAATTCTCCTGATACTAAGTCCCTCTCCCAACTTCCAATCTTAGCATCCGCCTGCGCTTCGTCCAGGCGATCCAACCATGTTTTTGCCTGCCGACTTGCCTTGCGCAGCTCAAGACTGGCTATGACTTTTCTTGCCAGCGCTTTGAGTCCCAGCAGTTGTTCTGGGGTCAATTTGCGCGGCACACGATCAATCACGCACAAAGTCCCAAGATTGAATCCATCGGGTGTTTGTAACTGCGCTCCTGCATAAAATCGTACGCCGGGGGCTCCTATCACCAAAGGGTTGTCTCTGAACCTCTCATCAAGTGTGCTGTCCCCTACCACAAAGACTTCCGTTTCGAGGATCGCATGTGCGCAAAAGGCCATCGATCTGGGAGTCTCGGTTGCTTCCAACCCGTAACGCGACTTAAACCACTGGCGGGTCTCATCCACTAGACTCACCAATGCGATCGGTGTCTGGCAAATCTGCGAAGCTAAAAGCGTAATATCATCAAAGGCCTCTTCCTGAAAACCAGTGTCCAATATTTTATAGGATGTCAGTGCGGCCAAGCGCTGCATTTCATTAGCTGGAAGGGGGGCAATCTTCATTCTGAATTCCTTATTGACCCAAAGGCATGCGTTTGTGAAAAGGTTGCCTCATGTCATCTTGCTATTTTATCGGAATAGGTGGGTCGGCTCTGAAGCTCGACTTCAACAAAGAATTTTGACTCCAATCCCGACAAAAGTGCACATTTAAGGCGCCAAAATTTTGCGGCCAATCTTTGCAAACAAGACCTTCAGATATTTGCCACTTGAGACGATAGAAGAACTAGCAATGGCCGCGCCCTTGCCCCGGCAGCCAGAGCGTGCAACTTCCTTAGCCGCAGGAGTCAACAGTGAGCCTTAATGTATCTCAAATCAGGACATCTTTTTCTTTGATCGCCCCTAAAGCCACCGAGGTGGTTGCGCATTTTTACACTACACTTTTCACCCTGTATCCCGAGAGCAAGGAGCTATTTCGCGATGTGAATATGGATCGCCAGCAACAAACCTTGATTGGCGCCCTCGTAAAAGTCATGGACGGGCTCGATGATCTCTCCTCTCTAAAAAAGTATCTCAAGGCATTGGGAGCTCGACATGTCAACTACGGCGTCCAAGACGAGCACTACGAAATGGTCGGAAGATGCTTGCTCCTCACCTTTAAACATTTTTTTCAGGAACGATGGACTTCAGATCTTGAGGACCAATGGATTCTTGCCATTGGCTTAATTGCCGACTCTATGATTGAAGGAGCTCGAGAGTTTGTCCCCGTTATCCACCGCCCAGATGTAAATTTGCAACTGCACATTGAAGACGCCAGCTCAGATCACAAGGAAACCCCGAATCGCATGCAACAAATGCATACGGACGCCGCCGCAACAACTGCGACATCTCCGTCAACTGCAACAGACGCTGACTTGTCTCTATTGGTACGTAAGTTCGCCCGCAATATTTTGATCAAGGCTCTTGAAGAGGAGATCGATGGCGAATTTATGAAAATCGCCAAAAAGAAAGCTGCCCTGATCCTCAATCAAGCCATTCGCGAAGAGTCGCAGCAGCTCCAAGCAAAACTGCACACGGCAAAGGAAGCCAAGGCCGCTTAAAGGAAGACACAGTGACAAAGGCTCTTGAAAACTCAGACAAAGTTCATTCATTACTCAAAGACAGGGCTATCAGCATCGTAGACGACAGTCGGGCATTTTGCGCTGGCATTGTGAGTCTGCTCTCACCACTTCAGTGCAAATTGCATTTTCACTATGATCCCACCACAGCGATTGCGGCAATTCCCGCGGAATCTCCTGACATTGTCATTACGGATTTTGAGATGGGCGCGGTGAGCGGTCTTGACCTAATTCAGGCCCTTCGCAAAATTAGTGCGCTAGAGACCGTTCCCATATTGGTACTGACTGGAAGAGACGACGCCAAGACACTTATCTCGGTCATGCTGAGCGGGGCCGATTCATTTGTCAGCAAATCTGATATTCCAGAAGTGCTCGTCGCCAAGCTGGTCAACCTTCTGCGAATTCGAATTCTCTATCAAGAAATCATTCGCTTGAAACATTTTAGCGCCATCAAAACCATGATCGGCACCTACAATCATGAATTCGGCAATGTGCTGGCGATTATTGATGGCAAGGTCAAGCGCTTGGAGCGCAAAAATCCCACCAACACAGAGGATCCCGATTTTCAAGCCGTAAAGAACAATCTGTTACGCATGGCCAAGATTTTGGAAAAACTCGCCTCCCTTCAGGAATATGAAGAGGAATCCTATTCAAGTCTCACCTCTGTCCTCAAAGTGTCTTAGAGCCTGTTAAAAGTATTGCCAAAGCTTTGAAGATCTGATGCGATTGCCTTTTGTAGGTTCCACTAAAAAGGGGTCAAATGCGAGGCATGACTCCAGTAGAATCTCGGTTGGGGGGGGAAATGTGAAATCAGGATTGGTTTTTTGTGGTGCCGTATTTTTAGTAATGAGTCAATGGGCGCAGGCCTCTCCCTATCTGGAGCCTGAGGTGAGAGCCCACTTGAGTCAGACTGATTCTGATGCTGAGCTCTCTGTGGTTCTGGTTTTTGAAAATTCGCTTATTGATAATTTGGTTACTAAAAATCAAATTTCGCAAAAACATCTGCCGACGCTGAGGCCTACAAAGAGCCGACTCAAAGCGCTGCGCAGATCCCTCGAAGCGAAAACCCTCGAGCAAATTGAGAATTTCAGGTCGACTCACCCCTGGGCCCGCGAGATTCAGATGCGACCACTGTGGATACTGGGCGGCGCCGCCACCTCCCTCACTAAGACGCAGCTGCAAAGCATTCTCACTTTACCAAATCTGAAGTCGGTTCACTGGGGCGCGCGCCCCTATCGATTTCAACCCACCGAATTCAAAAACGACTTTGTCTCTGCCAATCTCGCGGATGCCACCTATGGCTTAAAGAAAATCAACCTGCTTCAAGCCTTACACGAATATCCCAATCTCAAAGGCACAGGCGTACGCGTGGGCGTCCTCGATACCGGAATCAAAGCTGACCACCCTGATCTCATCGGGCGCTTGAAGCTTTACAAAAATTTTTCGGCCGCACCAGAGCCCACTCCTGCCGATGGATTTAACCACGGCACTCACACCTCTGGAACCATTGCAGGCGGCAGCACTTCCGGAGTGGCCATCGGCGTTGCGCCCGAGGCCGATCTGATGGTTGCGCGCATCTTTGACAGCAATGGCTCCTCCAGCCGAGAACAGATTCTCTCTGCCATGCAGTGGGTAGCAGATCCCGATGGTGACCCAAGCACCGATGACTACGCACAGGTTGTTAACAACTCTTGGAGCGATGACGATCCCTATACAGACCGGGAACCAGAACTTGAACCCTTTTGCCAAATTGTAAAAACATGGCTGGCTCTTGGCATCGTTCCCGTTTTCTCCGCAGGGAACACCGGACCCAGGGCCGGAAGTGTCAATCTCCCGGGCGGTTGCCCTGGCGCCTTCAGCGTTGGCGCTACCGAGCAAAATGATCGACTTATGAATTTTTCTGCTGCAGGCCCAGCCATGTGGAAGAATATTGAATTGGCCAAGCCAGAGGCCTGCGCTCCGGGCTTTAATATTCTCTCTGCCAGTGCTGGTTGGGGTGGCGGTTATACAAAGATGTCTGGCACGTCAATGGCAGCGCCCCACGTGAGTGGCGCCTTTGCCCTGCTGATTCAGGCCCATCCCAATGCCTCAGTAGAACAAATAATTGCGGCGATGGCCATGGGCGCAAGAGATCTTGGTAAACCAGGACAAGACATGGATTTTGGTTGGGGCCGAATTGACATTCTTAAATCCTTACAAATTTTGGCAAAGCCCTAACCACTCAAAGTGTGAAATTCATCTGAAGTCAGCTTCGCGTCCAATTTACCACTGGATCCTTGCTGGCCTAAGGTCTGGCTGACAAAGCATTTGTGCGCTCAATAGTATAGAGTTAGAATTGGCCGTAGAGCTTGAATACAAAAATGGATCGAGAAATTTACAAAAACTGAGAGGTATAGGAATGACTTGGAAGCTAACCGGATATTTGGCAACGCTAGTGTTTTTCGTTGGATGCGCAACTAAGATCACAGATAAAACTCCAAGTGCAACAGCGCACAGTCATGAGCATATGGGAGCCACCTACTCGAAGGCAGCCGGAAGTCAAGAACGTGTCGGAAGATTTATTTATGGTCACGGCTTCAATGAATTCGGGCCAGTTGATAGGTCACGAAAGCCGGCAGCGGATGTTAAACGCTACATGGAAAATGACAAAAATATCTATCCAGATGTATCTGCCAAAGCTGACTATGCTCCAGCGGCTGCAAATGACGCCGATGCAAACGAATTCGTTACCGATCTAAAAGTCACGGTCTTGAGTGATATGGTGGTTGATCGATGGACTCACGGCGAGTGGGGCTTTGCTGCTTTTGTCGAATGGACGGACCCGAGTGGCAACGCTCAATCTCTGCTCTTTGACACTGGCGGCGAACCAGATACTGTTTGGTACAACGCCGGAAAGCTCGGCCTTCAAGAAAAACTTTGCGATACCAAAAATGCCAATGTCTTCATAAGTCACAATCACCAAGATCACACGGCAGGATTGGTGCAGCTAAGGCGAAAGTGCCTTGAGCTCAATGGATCCACAAATGCATTGTCTGTGGCCTATGTCGGCTCCGATACGGTATTCTATGCCCGCCCTGGTCTTCAGATGGCCGACGAAAAAAATGGAATCGTGGCTTCGGCTCTTCAAGTCATAGATGAAGACAACTATCTGCACAATCCCACCCACTATTTGAAGCAAAATCTCGCCGACGAACAGAAGCTGCATCCCGATGAGAACCGGCCAGCGCCGTCGCCAATTTGGGTAGAAAACGAAAAGTATTACAACTACACGACTGGCTTTGACCAACTTCCCGCCTATGTTCAAATGTACACAACAAGGGATGGCAACTATAGGCTGAATGGCAAAACGGTGGCGAGTGGAATCAAAATGAAGGGTCGCTTCGAGATTGTAAAAGGGCCAACCATGCTCGGCCGCGGCGTCTGGACAACGGGCATTGTGCCACGACGAAGCAACACGAATCAAGAGACCCCATATTATATTGGAAACGAACAGTATCCTATGCGAACTCCCTCTGGGCAAATGTTTCCAGACGATGTCATAGAGGACCACAGCCTTATTTTTAATACCAAAGAGGGTCTTGTGGTGATCGCAGGCTGCGCCCATGCGGGCATCGCAAATATTGTACGCCACGCACAGCACTCCATCTTCCCAGGAGAAAAAAAGGTGGTGGCTGTCTTGGGAGGAATTCACCTGTTCCGCAACTCCACGACAAAGCTCAATATCATTGCTGACACCTTAGCCGATGCTGGAGTGAAATACATCCTGGGTTCCCACTGCACGGGCTTTGAGGCCACGGTCTTTTTGCGTGAGCGCATCAACGCGAATCGCGCTGACAAAACCCACAACTCTGGAGGCTCAGCATCCTCCCTCGACAATGTCATAATCGGCACGATTGGCACCAAGTTTATGCAGAGACCTAGCAACCTAAATGACGACTATTATAGAAAGCTGTTCGCTGGAAATAAACAATTTGCATTTGATATCGGAAGAGGTGCATTTTTAAATAGACACCCCTCACAGTTCTAGAATCACAAGAGGAGTTTCACACTTTAAATAAATCCATGCACATGACGTACATTTCTTGTTCACGCGATTCATTGACAATGTGGCGTGTTTTCTCAACCGCCTCCAGCCACAACCTTTTGATGAGATCGGCGTCTTCGATTGAAATGGATACTAAAGACGAATAATGAAACTCCTCCCTGCCAATTCCGCCTTCTATTGCCGCCATGGCCTTCACTCGCCAATTGAGGTGAGATTTAGAATAAAATGGCGAATCGTCTGAGATGTGTATTCGATTTGTACCAATCGAATAGAAAGCGCCTGATTTAGAGAGCAAACCCACATTAACTAAAAATCCCAGGACAGCCTCGACATCCTCAGCTCGCAGATTCAATCTCTCCACAATCGCCGACTTGGTGTTGAAATTCGGAACCGTAACTGCAATATGTACGGCGGCATAGATCCAGGAACTAAAATACACAGCCTGATGCTCTACATCAAGACTGACGTTTGTCTGAATACGCGCCTTCAAATCTTTTGCAATCTGAAGCAATTCTTTGATTTTTTTGGAATAGTATTCCCGCAGACTCTCGCTCCCGGCACGAGCATGCTGGACCAGGTACAAAAAATAGTCTGATTCAAGCTCATTGTGCTCAAAAAACAAATTCACTCCGTGAGCCTGTTCAATAGAGAGATGCAGGTGCCCATTGAGCACCTGCGACAGATGTGAAACCTTGCACTGAAGAGACTCAGCAAGGCGAGAACGCACTCCATAGCCGCGAGAAGGCATCTTTGAAATCACTTTTGTTACATATACTTTGTAGTCCGAGTGTGTGAATATATCCATAATATACCCTTAAGAATAAGGTAGTTAGAGATATTTGATTAGTAAAAAAGAAAAAATTCGACCAAACTTAAGTATCTGGGTCTAGAAGTCAACAGCGCACCGCGCTATAAATGTTTCATCGCCGACAGCCCTGATGGCTCGGCAAAACCAAGGAGTTTATATGAAGTCACTTTCTTTGTCTTTTCTTATGCTGTTCATTGGTATTGGTCACAATGGCCTAGCTGCAAATGAATCCGCCTGCACCCTAATACAAAATGGGTCAGTTCAAGAGCAGCGCAGTCAAGAGTACATGACGCTGGCCTACGAAAATTTGTGCAGTGGCGAGCCTGACTATGTCACTGCCATCAATAGCCTATCAAAAGGCCTCATTCTGACGATGGATCCCCAAGACGAGCAATTTATTCTAGCTGTTATACGTGCGGCCGTTGTTGAGTTTGAGGCGCAAGTGCGCAATCAAATGAACTTCGGCAAACGCAACTGACCTCAAGTTCAAAGTTGGCGACGGTTTTGCATCCTCTGTCGCTACAGTTGCAAGCTTTGCCCGGTGGCGATTAGTGGTCACGCCGGGCCTTTTGAGGAGAGCCTCCTATGCTACAGTTGGAAAAACTTTTGACACTTAAAATCTCATCGCAAATTCCTATTTGGTTAGGAATGATCCTAATGCTTGGCTTGAATCACCCAACGCTAGTTGAAGCACGTGGCGGCAGCATTAGCACTGGCGGCGGTGGAAATATCATTCTCCTCGAGAATCAAGAATCTAAACAGATTCCAGATCCTCTTTTACTAGATTTTTTTGATGCTCCGGATGAGGTAGCCGATTCAATTGATTCATTTCCAAGCACAGAAGATCCACTGCCGCAATCGCCTCAAGAGCTCGGTCTTGTAAAAATTATTCTCGGAACTACCTATTCGATACCTGATGTTACCAGCTTGCGTTCTTACCAATATCTAAAGGAGCGCCTGCAAGAGTGGCAAATTGCGTGCAGGCGTGATTCAATAAATTCACCTGAAGCAATGGACTGTGAATGGCTGATTCAGCTGATTCAAGAGAGCGTAGATGAAATAGACTGGCGGGTGACCACAAAAAAGCTGGAGAATGAGAGACTTGAGATTCCCAAGCGCCTAAAAGACCTCCATGCGCAAGGAATCAACTTTACCCGCTACACCATTGCGGAATATTCATTTGATCGCCGTGAATCAAAGTCCAGCGTCACCATTTCGCGCCAGGAGTGGGAACGAAAGCTTAGCGTTCAGACACGCGCAGGGCTCCTGTTGCACGAAACACTGAGACAAATTCAAATCCGCAACGGATTTGAATTTGATGAAAGCATTCTTCAGAAATTAACTGCAAGAATTATTCTGGCAGAGCCAGATAGGTGGTTGGCAAATGAATCCAGCCTTGGCCAAGCACTCATGCAGACCATCGAAGCTCGATCGAATTTGCTAGCAGATCTCGTTCAATTCGACGAGGATTATTGCAAACCCAACACTTTTTTGAACCTCGGCCAGAAATTGAATTTCTGCAAGCCGCAATCCAATGACAGTCTTTTTTACGAGACCTTAGCTACCGACATCCAGCTTTTGACCAAAGAACTCATGAAGACGACCGACTCAGAACTAGAAGACAATATTCTCGGTGCGCTAAGAAAGCTCACTGAATTCCTTGAACGAGCTGTCAAATTCTTGCTGAAAAATAGTTGGCGAGATCTTCCCGCGAACTTATCAAACAGCTACTCGGTTGGGAGATAGCCACCGCAGAGGGCGCGAGCTGACTCTCTAGGCCTTCTTCACGTATTCAGACTTTAGATTGATGGCCCCAAGGCCATCAATCTTGCAAGAAATATCGTGTCCATCGCCAGCGTCACCGATTCGAATATTTTTTACCTTGGTGCCCACCTTTACCGATGAGGACGAGCCCTTGATGCGCAGCTCTTTAATCACAATCACAGCGTCGCCGCTGCTAAGAATCTGCCCATGAGCATCGCGCACCAGCCCATCATTTTCAGTGCCCTCAGCCAATGCCTCGGAGCTGTTGGCTCCAGCTGGTGGTTCCGCCCATTCATTTGCGCACTCTGGACAATTCCAGATGTTGCCATCAAAATAAATGTTTTCGGACTGACATTTGGGACACTGTTTGGGTGAGCTCATTGAAACTTGTCTTTCTCGTGGGTGATCAAACCTAATTTCTAAATCTCAATTACTTTTTAAATGGAATTTCGCCGAGATAATCTTTTTTGCCCACATCAACGCCATTGTGGCGCAAAATTGAGTACGCAGTGGTTACATGAAAATAGAAATTGGGCACGGCATGGTGAAGTACGAAATCAGTTCCCAATAGGTATTTGCCTTCCCAGCGTGGTTGAGTGATGTGCTTCTCCTCTGCTCCCGCAAAGTCTTTGGCAAAAAATCCGTTTAAAAAAGAAATTGTCTGATCAATTCTGGTCTTCACTTCGGCCAATGTCTTTTCACTGTCATCATGCACGGGCGCATCTTTACCAGTGAGGCGAGCAGCACAAAGTTTGGCGGTGTCGCAGGCAATTTGCACCTGTCGAATCAGATTGAACTGATCTGGAGCCAGCCGAGAATTCAAAAGCACTTCGGGCTCAAACTTTTTGGCTTCGGCATACTTGGCACCTTTCTCCAAGATCACGTTTAGATTTCGCAGTGTCTTTACAAAATGAGGCACGGTGATATCAAATAGCATATATTTTCTCCTAAAGTATATTGGGTGAGGAAGTTACCGAGCGGATGAGCAACTAATTCGTTTTCTTCATATTCTTTCTTTGTGCGCGCAGCTGATTCATAACCGTCATGCATTGCTCTTTCGTTGATGTTTCTTGACACTTCTTCATCACTTTGGAGCCGCACATTTTCTTCTCTTTGGCTGTGCTGCGGCACTTTTGAATCATAGACATCATTTGCTTTGCGTTCATTGCGCCAGCCGCCATGGGGGCCTTCATTTCCTCGCCACCCATCATCGAACCCTTTTCCATAGCCTCGGGTTGCTCATCGCTTTGCTCAGCCGTTTCCACAGCGGAGGAACTGTCGCCTTCATCAAGATTTTGCGCCTGTGGCGCATCGCCTGAGTCTTCAGAAGTAGATGCACAACCCACCCCCATAAGGAGTGCAGCAATAAGAGTGAGTCCAACAGCTTTCGATTGCAGCTTGCTATTCATAAGTTATCCTTTTTTTATAGTTGAACAGGCCCACATAACATCTACATGAGTCTCTGCAGTTACATTATACAATGTAGAATAATCATCACCATTTGTTTGGAAAATGGCTACTGCATAATTGCATTAATCAAAGATTTTTCATGAAGCTAGGAGACAATTGAAACCAAAGGTGTCTTCTTAATGAGCACTTTCTTAAATGCCACAGGCAAGGACATATCCGTACTGTCGCTCAAATTCACTCGTGTTGTGATTCCAGCAAGATGCGCTTCCCGAAATCACAGTGGCCGCAGCGAGCTGGGTTCCTTTTTTGCACTTCACTCCTTTTGCCAAACCCTTTTTGAACTGAGGCAATGCTTTGCATTTAAGGGCCTTGACCTCAAAATGATCAATCAGATTTGACTTTACTTTTAGGCTCGCGGTCTTTACCCCACTGCCAACATTATAAATGTTTTTCAATTTCGAAGACTGTGCGGCAAATGCCCTTGGCGAAAAGTACACAACAATAGCCTCAAGAAAACTGGCCGGTTGCGGCACAAAAAAGGCACTTCGATAGCCGTCGATCGCATTGATAAATTTTTCCAATGTCTGATTGGCAAACTTCGTCAATTTCTCTTCCTCGCGGAGCTTTTTGTCCGCCGCCTCCACCATGCCAACTCCCTTATACCAATCCATAATAAAATTCATTTTAGAAATTTCACGAGCAGAACTCTGCCATGACTTCATTGCCGCCTCGTTGGAATCCAAGATAGGGGTGAGAGCCTTCACCACACCTTCCAAGAGCTGACGCTTATCGAGTTCATTCAGAACAGTGTTCTGATAAATCAATCGAGCGGAATGCTCTGCCAGCGCTCCCATAGTTTCATACTGTCGAAATACATCCTTAGCCTTGTAATCGACATCGCCGATTTTGCCCTTTGTTCCCGTAAGTACCTCGGCAACATATTCATATTTTCCACTTGAGCCGCCACTATTTTGCTTTCCACTAGAGTTATTGTTGGAACTGCGATCAATGACTCCGTCTCTCTCGAGCGCATTGCCAAGACTCCTTGCCATTGCTGAGGGAACAGCACCATGAGAAACCTGAGCAAACAGAACAAAAACTGCAAAGCCCGCAAGACTCAAACCACTGTTAAAGATTGACCGCTTCATTTTACAACTCCTTTTTAAGTTATTTTTATTAATTGAAGACACCCTTCCGCCGGTGGACGTTTTGTCTCGCACCCCGATTCTAAAAAGACCGCCTTGTACAAAAACAAAATTGCAATCACATTACCAATTTTTTTGTCTGTATGAATTCGGTTTTAATTTGACCTGAACACTCAGCTTGAGAATTAATCTCGACATGAGTCAGCTTGACGCCTCAATTTGAAAATTCTTCTCAGCACGGGCCGAACTCTATTCTGACAACCGCTTCCAAAAATCGGCAATCACTGATCAGGCCATTTAATACTATCCAGGCCATTTGCTTGTGGACCAAGTTCGTTGAATGAGTTCAACCAGTAGTTCTGTCGAACTTATAGACGACTGTATTTCGGTCCGCGCAAGACTATGACCAATATATTCTGAAGACGCAGATAATGAGCTCCAGAATCTATTGGATTCAATTTGACAGACCATCGAATGCGCGAAATTTGCATACAATGTCTGTATATGATGAACTTATATAAAGCGACAGGTCTCATTTTCTTGGTGCTTCAACTAGAATCAGTTCAGGCTGCACAACCCAATACAAGCTCATCTCAGCTGAACTCATCTGCGCCTTCGCAAAATTCTTCATCATTGAGCAATCCATACTACCGACCCAACGATTCTAAAAGAGTGGCAAACAAATACAGGCAAGTTCTGCGCACGCCCAAAAAGACCGCTTTTAAAATGGACACGGCCTTAGAGTGGGGTCGCTTGGTCAATGCCGATCGCAATGCCGAGCCCGAAAGCGACTCCGCTTCCAGTTATTTATACACATTGCTAGTGCCTCGCTATGAGTTTGGCGGGCCCTATGTTTTAGGTGCGCAGATCGAAGCCACTGTTAACCAATTGAACTCAAGCAAGCCAACATCTGATTTTGACCTGGTCAGACCCTATTTTCGCTTCCTGCAGTTCAAATTGGCTTCTGAGGTGACGACCGCAACAACAGCTCGGGTGACTCTCCCGGCCAACAGCACTGCAAGAATATCAAAAACCTATCAGGGTGCTCTGAGCCTAGCGCAATCCTTGACCCTAACAAAATGGAACTTCAGCGCCGCGCTCAGTGTGCAACAGTACTATCACGAAAAACAAAGTGTTTTTGATGAGGACTCTAAAGAGACCTTTAACACGGATCGCTCGCTTGGCCTCGAGCTCAAAAAGAGTTTTCAATTCACCAATAAGATCAGCCTAGATCTTCAATTTCTCTACGTCGCCTCAAGGGCCTATGACGAAGAACTCAAAGAAAAATTCACACTCATTCAGGGGCTAAATTATGATCTCACTCCAAAGTTTGGCTTCTATGGGGCGCACGCGCTGGATCGTCCTCTATTTGTCTACGACGACAATGGCAATGCTAAAAACAATTTCGCAATCACTAGCCCAGAAGAATCCATTCTTGCCATTGGCGTTTACTACAATCTATAATTGAATTATTGAATAACAGATTAGCCGTCCCGGTAATACGAGCGTCCCAATTTGCAACACTTCCACCATTTGAGTTTATTTTGCCTAGCCCAGGCATTAGACTTTAAGACTCGATGGGGGAATCTAATCTATGAAGAAAATTCTTGTCAGAATGACTGTGCCGGCATTGGCTCTTTTTGTGATCGCCGGTTTTCAGAACTGCGCACCCGCGCCTCATTCCTCCAGTCCGCAGCTTCAGACCAACTCAGCAAGAATGGATCAATACCTCGCAGACTCTGGAACGGAGCTTATGGGAGACATGACCATCCCCCAAGAAACGACCAACTCTTTTGGCGACAAAGATTCGAGCTTCGAGAAAGCCACCGGATTTGTCCACTATGGCTCCAGCAAATGGCCTAATGCGCAGCTGGTTTACAAATTTGACTCCAATGTATTGCCCGCTTGGCGAAAGTCCTTTGCAAAGGCCTGCCAAGAGTGGGCCCAGGGATCAGTACTCACCTGTCGCGAGGCCACACCTAGTGATTCCTACTCTTTGCGAGTTATGGCCGATGACAAACTGGGAGGCTTTTGCTTTTTGGGTTTCACGCCCCGCACAGATCGCTTGGTGTTTAATCTTCCTTCCAGCCGATGGACACAATATGATATCATTCTTCATGAAGTCGGGCACGCCCTGGGCCTGATTCACGAGCAACAGCGGCCAGATCGCGACGATTACATCTATGTGGACACATCGAATATTCAGCCCAACTTTGCTCATGCCTATGCCAAAGTTTCAACTCGA
The DNA here is from genome assembly GCA_964388665.1 of uncultured Pseudobdellovibrionaceae bacterium. Classification (GTDB taxonomy): domain Bacteria; phylum Bdellovibrionota; class Bdellovibrionia; order Bdellovibrionales; family Bdellovibrionaceae; genus CALCCV01. The sequence continues at coordinate 53,488 of CAYMBJ010000004.1, forward strand.
GATCTCGTCTATGGAACCTATGATTTTGAATCAATCATGCACTACCCTGCGGCCGCCTACTCAAAAAATGGCAAGGCTGTAATGACGTCTCGACCCGGATATCCCAATGTCCCGACCAGAAATCCGAGCCGACTTAGCAGCAAAGATCGGCTTGCCATGCAAGAGATTTACGGAGCAAAGGGAACCTCGGGCGAAAACTCGCCACCTGTTCTCGCCGAAGAAAAACCAAAATCCACGACCAACTCAAATGTTCCCGTGAGCACGACCGAAACCAATGACACCACTACAACCACAGGAGTGTATTCTCGATTTGCACGAAGCAGCCTCAGCGGTGGACCGACACTGACGCTCAACCCGACTCCTAATCCTACTCCGAAAACAGATCAAGGGGACAATCAAGCTCAATCGCAAACGCAAGCCAACGTTCAACAATCTACGCCCACTGCAGATTCAAAAAATAACTCACTGTTACTGGGTCAGCCTCGACTCACACTTCAACCGATAACCACCTTTAATGGTATCGGGCAGTAAGGCACCTCAAGCAAAAAGACTTTCGACAAACTCGGAACGATCAAAAACTCGCAAATCTCCGAGTTTTTCTCCGATGCCAATCCAACAGATTGGCAACTTCAATTCATGTGAAATGCCAAATGCGACGCCGCCTTTGGCGGAACCATCAAGCTTGGTCAAAATCACTCCCGTCAAGCCAATGGATTCGTGAAACTGCCGCGCCTGATTCAATGCGTTCTGCCCAGAGTTCGAATCGAGCACAATCCAACACTCATGGGGAGCTTCAGGAATCACCTTGGTCATCACTCGCTTTACTTTTTTCAATTCTTCCATCAACGGCGCCTGAGTGTGCAGCCTGCCCGCCGTATCAATGATCACCATATCAAAGCCTTGGCTCTTGGCCTTCTGAACCGCATCAAAGGCGACGGCTCCGGGGTCCTTTACGCCTTCTGGAGAGAAGATTTCGACTTGGGCACGTTCTGTCCAAGTCTTTAGCTGCTGGCTGGCGGCGGCACGAAAGGTGTCACCAGCCGCCACCAAAACCTTGAGGCCATGGTTAGCAAACTTCGCGGCCAGCTTGCCAATGCTTGTGGTCTTGCCCGCGCCATTGACGCCCACAACCATGATGACCGTTGGACCAGAATCCGCAAATTGAAATGGAAAAAAATCTGGGTCCTGCATCCCGGTGAAGGCGGAAGGATTGAGAATGTCCCGCAACTCTTGTTTGAGCTTCACTTTGACCTTTGCTTCATCCCGCCAATCTTGATTCTTCAGTTGCTCTTCGAGTGAGTCGATGATTCGATTTGTAGTCTGTGGACCCAAATCCGCAGTGATCAGAACCTCTTCAATTTCCTCCCTGACGAATTCTTTATTTGAAGCAAAGACCAATTTTAGGCGGCCCCACAAATGGGACTCGGTTTTTTTAAGCGCCTCTTTGAGTGAAGTCTCCTTAGCCACTTCGGCCTGAGTCTGCCGAAAGCTCGCAGGCGTCTGTGCTGGCGACGGTGCTGGCGACGGTGCAGGCGACGATGCCAACCCTGGTGCTTCTTGTTTGGCATCGCTCTCTTCACTGGCGACACCATTGCTTACGATGTTCGCAGAACTGCTCGTCGCCGTGGCTTTTTTAGTTTGGCGACGGCGAGAGACAACGACAAAAACCACGAGCAAAAACAGCAAGCCCAAGCCTGCCGCGAAGAGCCACTCAAGAGTGGCTATCTGTTCTGGGGCCATATCAATTCAAATCCTGTAGGTTAACGGAGACCATTGTAGAGACGCCTTTCTCCTGCATGGTCACTCCATATAGCTTCTTTGCCACTTCCATGGTGTGTTTATTGTGGGTTACCACAATGATTTGTGAGCGCTTGCTCATCTCGCGCACGAGTTCATTAAATCGAAATACGTTGGCATCATCTAAAGGTGCATCGACCTCATCCAGAAGGCAATATGGCGATGGCTTCACCAAGAAGATCGCAAACACTAAAGACACCGCCGTGAGGGCCTTTTCACCACCCGACATCAACGAGACGTTTTGCATTTTCTTGCCAGGAGGGCGCGCAATGATCTCGATGCCCATCTCTCCAGACTCAGCATCTTCGTGAAGCTCAAGCTTGGCCTCACCACCACCAAAGAGCACCGGAAAGACTTTCGTGAAGCGCTCATTGACCAAATCAAAGGTCTCTTTAAAGCGCCGCGAACAGATCTTGTTGATCCGATCAATCACTTTGCGAAGTTGATCCTTGGCTTCCACCAAATCATCTTGCTGCTGGGTCAGAAATGCATAACGTTTTTGAGTGTCATCAAACTCCTCAATCGAAGAGAGATTGACCTCACCCATTTTGTTCATCTTTTCGCGCAACTCTTTGATTTCACGCTCTGACTCTTGAAGATCAAGCTCTTGACTCGCATACTTTTCTAAAAGATCTGGCAGATTGAGCATATAACGCTCTCGCACCTGATCCACCAAATACTGCTCTTTGAGTTTGGACTGCTCCAACTGCATTTGCGCTTCGGTCAACTGGCGAAAACGATCTGATTTTTCGCGACTGAGCAGACGCACTTGCTCGTCAAGCTCACGACTGCGAGTGAGGTCCTGCTCGTACTCATCTTTAGCGCGACCCACCGCGAGCTTGAGGCTCTCCACCTGCTGGAGCTGCCGCTCAAACTGAATTTTCTTTTCTTCCATTTGCAGCAGACCCTCGGTCATGGTGACCTCATTGGTCTCTTCCTCTTCCACCATGCGATTGACTGCGATCTCTAACTCCGCCAGTGACTTTTGAATCAATTCCAGATGCGCCTTTGAAGTTTCCAGTTCTGTGGTCTTTTGCGAAAGCTTTTGTGAAATCAAAGTCACTTCGCTCATCAAGGCATCAAAGCCATCTTTGGTGGCGTTAAGATCTTGAGTTAAAGTTTCCGTTTCCTGATCCAGAGCAAATTTCTTTTCGCGCGTCTCGCTCAGATTGATTTCCATCTGCTCGCGACGCGAGCGCAGCTGCTCCAACTGATCCATAAGGCGCACCAATTCACGCTGCTCTTTTGCAAAAGCCGATTCAGAATTGTAGACCTCATTGTCGGCACGCTCGACATCTTTTTCAAGACTGCGCACTTTGAGGTCTTGCTCTTGCTTTTGCTTTCGCGCGGTCTCAAAGGCCGCCGTTGCCGCCAGCAGATCCTCTTCAATTTTTTTCAGAGTGGCCTGAGCCAATTGGAGCTTGCCGCCCCACTCCTGCTTGGCCTGAGCGAGCTCTTTGATTTCGCGACGGCGCTTCACAATTCCGGACTCGATGCCCTCGCCACTGCCTCCGGTGATAATTCCCAAAGTGTCCAGCGTATCACCCTGCAAAGTCACAAAACTTCCAGCAGGCCACTCTTTCTTGAGTTCAAGAGCCGTACTCAACGAATCAACAATCAGAGTCTGGTTCAACATGCTTTTCAATTTGCCAACAATGGCACCCTCGCCCTTAAGGACATCGGCAAAGACCGCCTCCACACCGGGCCGAGCTTTCAATTCATTTAATTTATTTGCATCCATCTGGGGTTGCTCAATGTCGGCAGAAATTTGCGACACCTCGGCCGGCAAAAAGCTCGAGCGCCCCTTGTTGCCGCCGCGCAAATAGTCCAAGGCCTCCATCGATGTTTGAGCATTTTCACAAACCAAAGTTTGCAAGCGGTTGCCCAGAGCCGCATCCAGTGCCAACTCGTATTCAGACGGAATTTCAAAAAGCTCCGAGAGGGGCTTGAACTCAGGCGTCACTTGGCCATCGGGGTGGAGGCGTTGCACGCGCTCCGTGCTCCATACCAAAACTGACTTTACACCCTCATCGAATCCTTCAAAACTATTTTGCAGACTCTCCAATCCGTAGAGTCGTGAGGCCGCCTTGTTGTACTCATCTTTGTACTCTTGAACTTCAAATTGACGATTGGCAACCTGAGATTGGATGTCCTCGCGCAACTTCTCGGATTGACTCAGTTGTGCTTGAACCTCTTCAAGCACCCTCTGTTCGGTGGCCAGCTCTTCCGCCACACGGCTCTTGCGCCCTTTGAATTCTTCCACCCGAATTTGCAGCTCGGCCATGGATTCGTTTTGCGAGACAATGCGCTCGTCAATCTCGCCCTCTTGGCCATTTAAGCTCTGCACCTTTGCATCCAGTGAAGACTGCAGCTGACCAAGGGCAAAGACCTCACGCCTCTTGGTGGTGAGCTCCTCATCAATCTCCTGAATCTTTTCGTGCGAGGCCTGATACAATTCGTTTTTCAGCTGATGTTCGTTTTGAATCTTTTCGTGCTCTTCGGTCAAAAGGGCAATCTTTGAACTGTACACCTCTTGATCGCGAATCAAGAGCGACTGCCGCGCCTTTTGCTCTTCCAGCATGGTGCCAGTCATTTGCTTGTTGCGCTTGGCCTGCTCCACTTGAAATTTGGTCTCTTGAATTTCTAACTCTTGCTTTTGCAAACTGGATTGCAATTCATAGTGAGCATTCTGAGCATTGGTGACCGCGGCCTCTTTTTGCAAAAGATCCACGCGCAAACTCTCAAGCTGTGCCTGTGAATTTGCCAGCAATGAACTGTTTTCACTGTCTAGGTTTTCGATTTCATGAATGATGGCCTGCGCCTGATCGGCTGCCGTCTGGTGAGTCAGATACTGTTTTGTTGAGAGCCATAAATCCAACTCTTCGATCTGTGTGCGCACCTGCCGATAGCGCTCGGCCTTTTGGGCTTGACGCTGCAAGGAGTCCAACTGGCGCTTGAGCTCACCGATGATATCTTGCAAGCGCAATAAATTTTGATCAGTAGATTGCAATTTTCGCTGTGACTCTTTTTTGCGGGCCTTGAACTTGGTGATTCCAGCAGCTTCTTCGATCAGATGCTTGCGATCTTCAGGCTTGGCCGTGATGATTTTACCAATCATGCCCTGCTGAATGATCGAAAAGCCCTTGGACCCGGCGCCAGTGTCCATAAAGATCTCTTGCACATCACGAAGCCGCGCTGGCTCTTTATTGATAAAGTACTCACCCTCGCCCGAGCGATGCAGGCGACGTGTCACCATGATCTCTGAATGTTTCAAATATTTGGCCGGAAAGGGACCGCCGTCATTTTCAAGAGTTAAAGAGACCTCGCACATTCCCATGGGCGAATAGTTCTCGGCACCCGCAAAGATGACGTCTGTCATGGTGGAGCCCCGCAGATCTTTTGCGGACATCTCCCCCATCACCCAAACCAAACCATCAACGATGTTGGACTTGCCACAGCCATTGGGGCCGACAATTCCCGTTATTCCTGCATCAAACTGAATGACCGTTCGGTCCTTGAAGGACTTAAAACCAATCAGATCTAATTTCTTAATCCTCAATGTTGACCCTTCCTTGAAATCGCAGCGGCTTCGATGGTCGCTCTGGCCGCAGCCAGGCGCGCAATCGGCACGCGGTAGGGCGAACAACTCACGTAGTCAAGCCCGACGGAATGGAAGAATCCAATCGACTCAGGATCCCCCCCATGCTCACCGCATATCCCCGTTTTCAAATCTGGCCTCGTCCTTCGTCCTAAGTCAACAGCCATCTTAACAAGCGCGCCAACGCCCACTTGATCGATGGTTACAAAGGGGTCACGAGCAAAAATTCCTTGGGAAACATAGGAGCCTAGAAAGCGACCGGCATCGTCGCGCGACAGACCGAGGGTGGTCTGCGTCAAATCGTTGGTGCCAAAGCTGAAAAAATCAGCATGAAGAGCCACTTGATCGGCGGTCACGGCCGCTCGAGGTAATTCTATCATTGTCCCCACAAAGTATTCAAACTTAACGGCTTTCTCAGTTTGCACTTTAAGAACTTCTGAATGCGTGAGATCTTTCAAAATCTCCAACTCTTTATCGATGGCCACGAGCGGAATCATGATCTCTGGCGCAAGCTTTTTGCCCTCAGAAATCAACTGCGCCGTCGCCTCGGCAATCGCGCGCACTTGCATGCGATAGATCTCTGGAAAAGTGATCGCCAAGCGACAGCCCCGGTGCCCCAGCATCGGATTGAATTCGTGCAAGGAGCTCAGTTTGATCCGAAGCTTATCATAGTCCCAACCGATTCTCTTAGCGAGCTCTTTGGTGTCCCCTTCGGAGTGTGGGACAAACTCGTGCAAGGGAGGATCGAGCAAACGAATGGTCACAGGAAATCCATCCATGATTTTAAAAATTTCGTAAAAATCTGAGCGCTGCATGGGCAACAATTTCCCCAACGCTGCCTCACGCTGCACTTTTGATTCGGCAAGAATCATTTCACGAACGGCATCAATACGATCCGCACCAAAAAACATATGCTCGGTTCGGCACAGGCCGATCCCTTCGGCGCCAAAATCTCTGGCCACCTTGGCGTCTTTAGGAGTGTCGGCATTGGCTCTCACTTTGAGCCGCCGCTTTTGATCGGCAATCTTCATGAGCTGATCAAAAGCCCCACCCAAAACCGGGTCCACAGTTTTGACTTCGCCCAAATAGACATCGCCAACTCCACCGTCCAACGTGATCACATCCCCCTTTTTCAAGACATAACCTTTGGCGCGAAGGGTTTCGTTCTGATAATCAATTTCCACTTCACTGCAGCCAGCCACGCAGCACTTGCCCATGCCCCGAGCCACCACCGCTGCATGCGAGGTCATCCCACCCCTGGTAGTGAGGATCCCCTGCGAAGCAATCATCCCACCAATGTCTTCGGGACTGGTCTCCACGCGCACCAGGATCACCTTTTTGCCCTGCTCTTTCCAGTCAATGGCCTCTTCGCTAGAAAACACGATTTGCCCACACACGCCTCCGGGACTGGCTGCCAAGCCCCGCGCCAAATGGGTCTTTGCCGCCTTGGGATCAAGGGTCGGATGCAGGAGTTGATCAAGAGAGGCGGGATCAATGCGCAAGACCGCCTCGTCTTCGCTGATCAGTTTTTCTTGCAACATATCCACTGCAATTTGCAGTGCGGCCTTGGCCGTGCGCTTGCCTGTGCGTGTTTGCAACATCCACAGTCGGCCATTTTCGATGGTGAACTCAATGTCCTGCATATCGCGGTAGTGGGCTTCTAGTTTTTTATAGATCGCCACCAACTCTTCGTAAGGCTTGGGCATCAGTTCCTCCAGAGATTTGGCCTTGGCCTTTGAGTTTTGCGACTCGCGCTTGGTCAGTGGCTGAGGGGTGCGAATGCCCGCCACCACATCTTCGCCCTGAGCATTGATCAAAAACTCTCCGTAAAAACACCTCTCCCCAGTCGAGGGATCGCGAGTGAAGGCCACGCCAGTGGCCGAGTCATCACCCATATTGCCAAACACCATCGATTGGATGTTCACAGCCGTGCCCCACTCGGCCGGAATGCTGTGAAGCTCGCGGTAAGTGATCGCGCGAGGCGTGTTCCAACTTCTGAACACCGCGGAAACCGCACCCCACAGCTGCTCCCAAGGATCTTGTGGAAAGGGGCGCCCGACCATTTGTTCCACCAAAGCTTTGAATTTTGTCACCAAGGATTTCAAATCCTCAGCCGTCAAATCCGTGTCCTGCTGGACGCCCTTTGATTCTTTCATATCCTCAAGTGTGACCTCTAGAAGTGACGAGTTCATATTCAAAACCACGTCAGAGTACATTTGAATAAAGCGCCGATAGGAGTCCCAAGCAAAGCGAGGGTTTTTAGAAATCTTGGCCAGGCCTTCAACAGTCTGATCATTCAGACCCAAATTCAAAATCGTGTCCATCATACCAGGCATTGAGGCGCGCGCTCCCGAACGCACACTCACCAACAATGGATTGCTGACATCGCCAAATTTTTTCTGCAATTTGGCTTCTACTTTTTTTAGCGCTGCTTCGATGGGTGGCCGAGACCACTCCGGCAGCGACTCTTTGTTCAAATAATAGTGAGAGCAAACTTCAGTCGAAATCGTAAATCCCGGCGGCACCGGCAATCCCAAGTTCGTCATTTCTGCCAAGTTCGCACCCTTACCACCCAACAGATTTTTTAAACTCGCACTGCCGTCGGTCTCGTCGCTGGAAAAGAAATAAACAAATTTTTCCGGAACTTTTAGCTTCGTATTGACACTCATTGAACTTTGCATTGGCGAACTCCTCATAGGCTTGTTGCAGCGATTATCTAATTTATCCAAATCATCTATTTCATCTAATTCATCTATTTCATCTATTTCATCTAAATTCGGGCTTGTCTGAACAACGAATGCATCTTAAAAATTCGCCAAATTCTCGCGCAAATAAGTCTTCACCTGAGTCAGGTTCACGCGATCCTGGGTCATCTTGTCGCGGTGGCGAATGGTGACAGCATTGTCTTCTAAGGTTTCAAAATCCACGGTCACACAAAAAGGCGTGCCCACTTCATCCTGGCGGCGATAGCGTTTGCCAATGCTGCCGGTTTCGTCATAATTCACATCCCACTCCTGCGCCAATTCTTCGCGAATCTTTTCGGCAACACCGCCAAGTTCTGGCTTTTTGGACAAAGGCAATATGGCCGCCTTGATCGGAGCAATATCAGGATGGAGCCCCAGCACCACTCGGACATCTTCACTCTCTCCAGAACCATAAACCTCTTCGCGATAAGCGTCGCACAGAAAGGCCAAGAACAAACGATCACAGCCAACAGCGGCTTCGATCACGTAGGGAATGTACTTTTCTTTGGCCGCTTCATCAAAATACTCCAATGATTTTCCTGAGAACTTCATGTGTTGGCTCAAATCAAAATCACCGCGATTGTGAACGCCCTCGAGCTCAGAAAATCCCATCGGAAAGCGGTACTCCACATCCACCGCCGCGCGTGCGTAATGGGCAAGTTCATCACCCTGGTGCGGATGCCACTGTAAATTCTCAGGATTGATGCCGTAGCGAATGTAAAAGTCCCAGCGAGTGGCCTTCCACTCTTCAAAGAACTTTTCATCAGTGCCTGGTTTAACAAAATATTGCATTTCCATCTGCTCAAATTCGCGAGTGCGGAAGATGAAGTTTCCTGGAGTGATTTCGTTACGAAATGATTTACCAATCTGGGCAATACCAAATGGAATTTTATTTCGCGAGGTGGACTGACAGTTGAGAAAGTTGACAAAGATCCCCTGCGCCGTCTCTGGTCGCAGGTAAACAATGGAGCCGCCATCCTCAACGGGACCCATGTGAGTTTTAAACATCAGATTGAACTGGCGTGGCTCAGAGAGATCCTTTGACCCACAGTTTGGGCATTTTTTATCTTTTGTGTAGGACTCCGTATTGTCGGCGCGAAATCTCGTTTTGCAAGACTTGCAGTCCACCAAAGGATCAGAAAACCCATCAACGTGGCCAGAGGCCTTCCATACCATCGGCGCCATCAAAATTGCGGCATCAATACCGACGATGTCCTTACGGCGGGTCATCGAGCGCCACCAAGCCATTTTTACGTTGTACTTCATTTGGCTACCCAAAGGGCCATAATCCCAACAGCTACCGAGACCGCCGTAAACTTCGCTACTCTGAAAAACCAAGCCACGTCGCTTGGACAAACTCACCAAAGTCTGTAAATCCTGTAAACGCCGCACACTGGTCAGCGTCTTTGTTGAGCTGGCTTCCTTTTCTGAGTTGGCCGTTTTGTTGTCTTGGTTGGTCTCTTGGTCCGACATCGACAGATCTCCCTCAATATAAAAATTTAGATCAGTAACCTCTATAATCAGGCCCGCGATGAGGCGACCTGTGATGCCAAAAAATCTACTGCGAAATGACTGGTTTTGCAAATGCCAGTGGACCGAAAACTTTTATGCCATTAATATTTGTAAATGACTTTAATTATTACAAAAAAGTGGTTGCACCCAAGCCCTTTTAGGAAGGGTCCCAATATTGTTAAAAGTTTGGCATTTTGCGGGCTTTTGCTCTGTCTTCCATCAGCCTTGGCGGCCCCCTCTGATGCCATTAAGACGCGAGAAGAGAAAATTCGCAAAGAAATGCTGGAACTTTCGACAGAGCTCGGTGCCACCTGCATGGATTGCCACAATCTCAAAAACTTTGCCGACCCCAGCCACTATCGCTTTGCCATTGCCAAATCTCATATCGAAATTGTCGCCCTCCTGAAGCAAAAAGGCTTTGATGGTAAGTCTGCGCCCATGGCCTCCTGCACTTTTTGTCACCAAGGAAAGCTCTATCCGCCATGGCTCCCCCCAAAAAGCAAGAAAGCAGAGGAGCAGGCCGCCGAATCGAACGCGCCACCGAGCTCACCAGAGGCTCCCCACACCTCTCAAAATCCAAACAATCCCCTCTGACGGCGATTAAAGTGGCGCCTAGGTTTGGAATCTTCGTATTTTTTACGGAATTTTATTTTTTGTGCAATATGGCCTGAAAGGCCGCCTCAAAAAACGCAATTTCGCCGGCATCGCCCTTAACAATGGACTCTTGATATTTTTTCGTCACCTCGGCTATGGAGCTGCCCGCCGGCAGACCGAGGACTTCATACGCATCAAAATTGTGCCCATTGTAAATAAACATCACATTGAGATTCTTGGCTCTGGCCGCCGCCCCGGTTGGATTGGCATTCTGTGATGCACGGGCCGGACGCACATAGGAGTGGTTCACCACAGAGACCTTCTTTTTTTTTGCCTCTTCCGAGGCTTCACCCGCTCGCAAATTGAGGCGGGTGGGCTTGAGCTTTTTTCCTTTGCGGCTCGAAAAGAACCAAGCAAAAAAAATCAGGGCGCAAATCAAATTGATGATTAAAAAGTTTTCTCGAGTCATTCCTTTACATATTCTGGTTGAGAGCTTATTGAAGTGCAACTGCAATCGACACGGAATCAAGGAGATAAATATGGCAGCAAATCCCTTTGACCAGCAAAAGCCCATCGCCGGTGTAAAATCAATTCTCGCCGTCAGCTCTGGAAAAGGCGGCGTGGGCAAGTCCACTTTTGCCGCCAATCTCGCGATTGCGTTGAGCAAATATGGTAAAACTGGAATTCTGGATGCTGACATTTATGGACCCAGCCAACCTCGCATGTTTGGAGCCCTCAACCAAAAACCGCAGATCACCGCTGAGCAAAAATTGGTGCCGGTGGTCCGCCACGGAGTGAGCATTATGAGCATTGGCTTTATAGTTGAAGAAGCTTCTGCCGTTGTCTGGCGTGGGCCCATGCTCTTTAAAGCCATGGATCAATTTCTTCGCGATGTGACTTGGGACAATTTGGACTTTCTCGTTGTGGATTTGCCTCCAGGCACCGGCGACATTCAACTGAGCTTGGTGCAAAAGGCGCCTGTAAATGGAAGTTTGGTCATCAGCACTCCACAAAATGTAGCCTTGGCCGACGTAAAAAAGAGCATCGATATGTTTCAGCGAGTGAATGTGCCGATCTTTGGCGTTGTTGAAAATATGTCTTACTTTCTAGATGACTCCGGAAAACAGGTGCAACTTTTCCCTAAGGGCGATCTGCAAGCTTTCCTCGATAGCAAACAGATTCCGTTTCTTGCTGCCGTTCCTTTTCAACCAAAGATGGCACTCGCAGCTGAAACTGGAATTCCTTTCGTAGCATCCTATCCAGATGCTCCAGAGAGTGAAATCTTCTGGGGCCTTGCAAAGAAGCTCGCGGGTCAACTCTCAGCTCAACAGCATTAGCCCGAAAGCGACAATAATTTTCGTTTTTTGGCGAACTCTTCTCCCGGCAGATCACAATCGGCGTTTTGTTCCGATACACTTTTTCCGGCTCGCAATCTCATTTGCATCGAAAAATGCTCGATATGAAACGTTTCCACGAATAGAATTGAGAATCTTTTTGACAACTCTTGAAAAGTTCGACACCCCCCTGTTATTCTAAGTTCATCAGGAACATAAGATTCGGCTAAGGATAAGCGGAATCAGACCTACACCACTGGATGGAAAAAGCGAAGATCCACGCTTGTACGAGTTGGATCATGTGGAAACACTCACGGCAACCAAGGAGGTTCCTAGAGGTACAGAAAGTTAGGAATAAAATCCTTCCTTTGCCTCAGGGCAAACCGATCGAAAGGTCGGGACGCAAAGCTACAGGGGCTGACCCGCAAGGGGTTGTGCTAGCCAGCTGCCAAAGGTCTGTAATGCCTTCGGGATTTCGAGGTCTGTTATATGGAAGGAAACATACATGAAAAACTATACGAAATGGTTTCATTCCCCTATATATGCTCGTGAGGTCTCAAGGCTGAGCCTCACGAGCCCCCCTTTTTTTTTCAAGATCCATTAATTTAACTCTCATCATCAACCAATTCACAATTCACAATTCAAAATCTCAAATTGAGACTGACATTGACCCCATCCTCAACAGGCAATACGAAAACCTCGGACGAGTTAGGCAGAGGTTGAGCTTGCGTCCAGGCGTCGATAACTTCCCAAATATGAAATCCCAAAAGTAATGCCGCTCCACCAATCCCTTCCGTGACATTTTCGCAATCACTCTGCTCTCTTACACTTCGGATTTGCGAATTTGTGTTTCGCGGCCGAAAACAGTTTGCATGAATAAGCAGTGCCAGCCCAGTAACTTCGGCTGCCGTAAAGATCCAACCTTTTTCTGAATAACGCCCTTGCACGGCATGGCCAATACCAAACCCCAGTGTCGAAGCCAAAACACCCCCGGTGATGTACTTGCCTCGAGAAATCTGAATTACAGAAGGCGTGCCCTTTTCAGAACCACTGGGATCGGATTTCGGTAATGATGGGTCAGAGGCCAAAGCCGTCAGCGACAAAAACACAGTCAATCCAAAAAGCAATTTTTTCACATGAATCTCCAAAGGCTTTTGCAATACCATAAATAGACATTTGCCCAAAATAAAGAAAAAATAGCCTCTTAGGAGGTTTGTCCAATTGAACTGTTAAGAATTTGGGTCGAATCTTAGAGCCTATCACTTAATCAACTGCACTCAACCCAAGGAGACTCTGTGAATTTCGCACATATTCATCTCATAATAAACCACATCCCATTGATAACTGTACCGATGGCCTTGATTTTTCTCATCTATGGCATGATCACCCACAGCCACCAGCTGCAAAGATTTTCACTTTTGGTTCTCGTTGCGACCGCGGCCACAGTCATTCCGGTCTACCTGACAGGTGAGCCCACAGAGGAGATCGTGGAAGATTTCTCTGGTGTGTCAGAAAGTTTAATCAAAGAGCATGAGGAGGCTGCCGAGTTTGCGATGATCACAACCTTGATCGCGGGCGCTTTGGCTCTAGGAACAATTCTGCTTTCAAAACACAGTCTCGTTCAAAAATTTGGCGCAAAAGCCGTGGTTGCCGCTAGCGTGATTGCGATCCTTTCACTGGGATACGCATCAAATTTAGGCGGACACATTCGCCACCCCCAGGAGTCCGGTATCGCCCCCATGAGTCAGCAGATACATGGCGAACAACTTCATGGCGAACAATCTGAGGACGATGACAATGACTGAGGACTCCAACACTCTATCTGCCAAAGAACGAACTTTCTTATCAATGATCCTTCTATCGATTGCGGTGATGGTCGTATTTGACATTCTATCGGATGCTCAAGAAGGCGCTGGGCTTTCTCATATTGCCGTCGAAGTGGTCGTAGCTGCGATTGCCTTGATTGGCTACGGCCTCGTGATGCGGAAGTCGATAAAGACCTCAGCCCGCCTGCAACGGACCACCAGAGACTTGGCCCAAGCTCAGCAAGAGACACGCTATTGGCAACAGAATTCGAAAACATTTATTCAAGGCCTCAGCAACGCCATCGATGAGCAATTCACAGTCTGGAAATTTTCTCCCTCAGAAAAAGAAGTGGCTCTGCTGATGCTCAAGGGTCTGAGCTCTCGCGAGATTTCTGAAATTCGCGGCGTCACCGACAAAACCATTCGCACCCAGGCCACTGCAATATATGAAAAATCGAATCTGGCAGGGCGAGCCGAACTTTCTGCATACTTCCTGGAAGATCTTTTGGCGCCTAAAGGAGAATCCTGACCAAAAACGATTTTCCAGTCTTCCAGTTGGCGTGGTGCGTGCTACGTCGAAGTGAGATTTCGCGCCGAGAACTCAGCAGACTTTTCCTTTTCTGGAGCCTGTTAATCTGTCAGAGCCTGAGCATACGATTCACAAGTAGGACCTTCAGTTCTTACTAAGAACTGTCTCTAAGTACCTTGAGAAGTGGCATCATACTTTGGTGTCAAGGTAATCACAAACGTCGAAAATCGCGCCTCACCAACTGGTGGATACTGCGCAGGTTTTAAATCAAGATGAGCGTCTAAGATAATACCTGGTGCCTGAGTTGACGATGACATCTTTTACACCAATGCGCTTTCTTGCCTTCAAAATCAATTTATAGATTCGCTGATCATGCATGACAGGATCATAATTGTAATTCCACAACTCTTGGGCCAGAAGTTCTTTTTCAACGCCATCAGGGCGTGACTCCAGAAGTTTAAATAGACTTATGACTTCTTGATCCTTTGAGCGCTCAAGTCGAACTCCAAATATTTCGAAACCTGCTTCAAATTCCTGTAGTGTCGGCAGCGCCAGCCGCCTTGATTCTATCAGCCATTGGAGTTCAGCCTCATGATTCAACTCCAGCGCACCTATTTGCTTGCAAGCCAAAAAGCACTGGATTCGCACCAAGGGATCCTCTGCCCGCTTCAACAAACTAGCAAAGCTTTTACTTTTCTTTTTCGCATGTACATACAATGCGAGATCAACATACTCACTCTGTGCGAACCACGATCGTCCCTCCCGCCTCCTAAGTCTACATACCTCGAGAATCTTCGATCGCGCTTCAGAGTACTTTTCTTGCAATAGCAGTTCAATATGGGTTTCAAATCTAGTCCAGATTACAGATCCCAAAGACTGAATCAACTTCTCAATGCGTCTTTCCATCTTTATCGCGCCAGCATCTTTTGCCATCGCTAAACTGTCTTCGAGATTATTTTTTGCGGAAATTTGTAACTGCAGCTCAATGTCGATGATTCCGAGATGCATCAGCGATCTCATCCGCCCCCGTGGATACCTAAAGCTATCTGCCATTGTTAATGCAGCCTGAAATCTGGATCGTGATTCCTGGAGACTGCCCTGATAGTAAAGAGTCAGAGCTTGATGATAGACTCTTAGGTAACATAGCCAAGGCCCAGTTAAAAAAGGAATCTGATCCCAGAGGCGCACCAGCCGATCACGCATCACCAAATTAAATTCATTCTCACTTGCACTGACTGCAAATTGAAGCAAAAAACCTTTCGCCACAAAACCAATGCTTGCATCCAAAAAGCCGTCAAAGCATATTTGATAAACCTCGTCCCAACGATTCAATCTAAACGATTGAATCTGTTTGATTAAGATCTGAATCTCGTGAGTGCTTTCAAATTGCAAAAATTTTTCAAAATATTGGTCGTCCTGCCTATCAAATGCACTCTCAAATTTATGCAGGATCTGCTCGCAAAGCTGGCTCTCCACTAGTCGCCTCCACCCATTCTCCGATCAATGGGAGTGCAATTGGCCAGATTTGGAATCTCCTTGCGAATGTCCGACTCTGTCAGCTCAGAAAAATCTGAAGCCCTCAGCGCATCAAGACGCACGACACGCACGCCTGCTCTTTGAAAATGCGAACTAGCAGCATGCTCCTGGCATGAGATCACTCCACCAAGTGCCCATGGCGAGCCCTCGTCCTGTCGGGTCCAAACCAGTGATCCAGAACTTGCAGGACTGCTAAAATTCTGCCCCTCTAGCTCCAAAAGAAAATGAAAATTGTCATTATGTATTCTTTGAACCTTACCAAAAGAACTTTGAAGGGTGTCATCGTAAGTGGTAGAGCCCGTCTGAAATGAATACCAAAAATCATTGATCCTTACATTGGCAAAATCCAGTGTGTCCAAGCTCGCTGGGGAAATATCACCAGTTTGAATAAGCACCACATCAACAATTCCACCCCGTGGGTCTTCTAATCCATAAAATTTAAAGCCCTCAAAAACCAAGCCCGTTGTCCGATCAACAGTCTTTAGGACGTGGCGAGCAGTGATATAGAGCCCTGAATTGGGAATGATTTCGTAGGCCGACCCAAGCAATTCAATGCTATTGCCTTTCGACCCACTTGACGACTTTGCATTTCCGATACTTCCAAAAAATCCAAACCTTCTTGGCGCAGGTGGCGGCTCGGTCTTAAAAGCCTCTTGGAGCTCTCTTGCACTTTTATTCAATTCAACCTGAGAATCCGCAAGCATAGCTTGCGCATCTGCACGATTGGCTTCTGCTCTCGCCAAATCAGCTTGTTGCTGAGCCAAATCTGCCAAAGCTCTGGCCTCTAGCGCTCTTCCCAAATTTTCGCCGGCAGCTCCAACAGCAAAGAAGGTAGACCTGTGTTCTACCTCACCGGTGTTTCCATTAACTGCTTCATTAGTTATCTGAAACCCATTGCTACTAGGAATTCCTGCACTTTGCTTGCAATTGAAACAGATTCCTTTCACTCTAGGCCCCTCTGCCCTTTGGGCAAAAGTAAAATGACAGTAGATCGTCAATAAAATATACAGCATCACGCGCATTCTAGTTGCTCCTTATGGATCCAGTTCAATTCAAGTCCTCTGGTTCACTTCAACAATCTCTGTTCTGCAAGACTGATTCCGCGCAAAACTCTTTGATCGCTCAGAGAATCACCATTGGTGCCTCGAATTGTCACTTTGCGAAGGCTAGGCATCGCTTCACAGGGTCGGTCACTTTGAACAGAAGATCGTGCCCTGCGATCCAATTGAGTTGGCAGGAACCAGGTACGCCAATTGACCCACCGGAGTCACCCGGAAAAGCATTTTTAGAAATTTGGCATGGACCAATTCTCGCTCTGAGGCTATGCTCGGGAGACTATGATGGTAAAACTGACTTTGTTGTCGATGATAGCGATTTCTTGTACGGCCTTGGCCAATGTACAAAAAAATCTATCCGCGACGGCCAAACTGCAAAAATTTACTCTTGTATTCGATAAGACTCAGTTGCAAATGGTTGTTGAGAACGCTAAGGAGGCCCAGCCAGCCATTCAATTTTCGGGGGTTAGGATGAAAAGCAAGGCCCTCAGTCACTTGATCTTTTTAACACCGCAAACTGCTGCCGATGATAAAATAGAAATACCGGCATCGCTGCTCAGAAATTTTAAAGGAATGCAAACCCTCGAACAGGACATAAAGGATGGAGGATTTGAAGCGACACCTCACAAAAGAAAATTGAAGCGAGGTATGCTTTACTTCTGGTACACACCAACCTACGGTGCTTCCGTATATTATTATCTTCAAAACCCGGCTGATAAAAAAATGGCTGTGAAAATCGGTCCGATGGCAGTAGGACTTACCCAAGAAGTTGATTTGCAGTGGGACCAAGCGCGATGGTCGAACTTGGAGCGATAGAGCAAGACGACCCCAAGGGGCGGGCGAAAAATTCAAGTCCAATTGAAGTCAAGGCTGTTGCTATGAATTTCAATGTTATGGCAGACGCCCTTTCGGCAAGGCATACCAGCCCGGCTCGACCCCTAACTGACTCCCTTAATCATGATCGCCTCGAGAGTCCTCTGCACGACAAAGATTGAGAGCATGGGCATAGGGGCGCAATCTCGCTTTCACCACCCGCAAATCTGCCAAAAGCTCCTCGTCCACGACCAAATCTGAACTTTTGGCAGCAGCTTCGCGAACGGCTACCTTTAACTTCTGATTAAGATCAATCTTCAGATTTTCAGCCTTGGCAAACCCGTAGGCTATAGCAATCACAATGGTTACAAGATTAATAAAAGCGAAACCGGCATACAAAAGAAGTATTTTGCCTACAGATAAATTCATATGATCCTCCTAATTTAGATTCTGCTGAAAAAAGGCCAGCTGTTTCGTTGGCTAAGTGATTTAGGACCTCACCATTTTATCGAAGCAAACGCAATATCCACTCAATGGAGAGCCAGCTTCCATCCTTGCAAAAAGAGCAAAGGGGAAGAGTATCTTCTGGGCCTTTTAGCTCGTCGATAAACGCCTCAGCGCCATCAGTGTTTACGATTTCCCAAGCCCTCAAATAATCCTTCGCCGATGATGCCTGAAATAATTTTTGAGAGGTATTCAACAGTTGAACGTAACTCGCATCGCCCGACTCCTTCGTCAAACGCTCGAAAACTTCTTTTTCGATTGCAAACAAATGCAAATGAGCTTTGACTGAATCGCTTTCTGCTTTGTAGCGGTTGCTCAACACGTCAGAGTGCCGTCCTCGCATAATCTGCATCACATATAGATGAAGAACTTCATGGAAGGTCATTTCAGTAAAGGTAGAAATAGGCAAAGGCAGACTTAATCCCACCTCGCTTAGCTTCTGCTTCCAGACTGAATTCGAGCTATATGCATCTGCCGGACCCGACAGATAATATGGAATATTTACCAGCAGTGGCGTTCCCATTGAGTTTAGGTTCATACATAGGACCAAGGAAACCGTTAGTTCTGTTCTTTCAAATGGATGCCCCACCACCTCTATCGCTTTTGTAAGTAATTGTGGGCCAAGCCGTTCCCATGCGGATTGAAATGATGGAAGTTCCTTAATTGCCTCATTGGTCCAGGTTCCAGACTTTGTTAGCCAAGTTTGAAAAAGCTTTCGATTGTACTGTCCATCTATCGGAACTTTGTCGAGATATCCAACCGCACTCTGCGCACAAAACTGCTGAATTCCAAATCCGTAGTCCCAGAACACTTTTGGAATATCGGAAGCAAACACAAATTTTGAAAGTAATAATAAAATCAATACGATTGGTCGAGTGATATGATTCATTTTGCAAACCTCCAAAAGCAACAGGCTGGATTGCTAGCACAGTTTCGTGAGATAGTACATGACTATGTGCTAGTGCCTCACCGGTCTAATTGCAATAGGCTTGGGCCATTTCAAAATCCAATTTGCCATTGAGTCGAGCCGTTAACACTATGGAGCCATTTTCGGCGCGATGGGCTTGGATCTCGAAGACCTCACCCTCTCCCATGGTACTAACTATGGTTTCTGTTTTTAGTTCTTCGTCCAAAATAAGTTTGTCTACCGGAAATATCATGGCCTCTTCACGATTGACGATTTCAATTGTTTTCTGATCGGATTCAATGCTGACCTTGCGAGATCCTCCAACGCGATCCCGTCGACAAACCGGCAAAAGAGTGGCCTCCCAAAACAACTTTGAAGCACGGAGGTCTGGCAGTTCTTCGGTGCGCGGAGTCTGCACGGTAGGGGCCTTCTCTGCTCGTTGTGTGTTACCCGATTCAAGCTTTTCTAAGCCGCAACCACCGCGAGCTCCGACGAGTCCCTGATAAATTATCGATTCAAGAGTCTGCAAATTCATCACATTGTAAGTCGCGAGGTTACGCTCGTCGATATCGATGGTTATACGATGGGTGTCTACGTTGTTCGAATCGGAGACCCTTAGTCTGTTTGTGCATTTTCTCCCGGAAATCACCTCGCCAAAATTCCCGCTAAACATTTGTTCTTTGAGACAGGTTTGATACTTTTCGTGGAACGCAACTAAGTCAAAGGACTCTCCATTCGCCTTTGGAGACAAAATTCGATCTGGAGTTAAAATCGTATCGTCATTAAGCTGCAGGCCTTCAGACAAACAGGCCCAGAGTGGTCCGCCCATCAAAAGGCTGGCCAGAGTAGCAATCACTATTTTCATAAAATCTCCTTCAAAAGAATTTGGCAGAAACGAAGGGTAAACTTCGTTCCTCGTTTAATATAAAGCGATAGTATTGGATTCGGGCTCGGTGAAATAGGCAGTTCGGGTAAGAAAGTTTGCTTCGATGGTCGCATTAACTGTCAAAAGTATTGACACAAGCAACTCTAAGAAGTTGAAAGCAATACCTATCTTTTGGCACCTGAATTGCTCCTACACTTAGTGTATCTCTCTGGGAGCATAGAATTATGTCAAGCAATCCTGAATTCAATATCATTATCGAAGTTGGCCTCGAGGCCCTCGGCCTTATTTTGGAAAACAGGTTAGCAGGCGAAATTCTGACTTCCGTTGAACTATTCTACGCGGCCTATATTCGAGCCTATCAAAGATCGGATTTTTTACAGATGGACAAGATGTTGAGCCAAGTCCGCGAGACCTTCTCCGAAGCTCCTGATCAAGAGTTGTTATTTGAGTCGTGTTTGTTGCGTTTGTTAATGCGTCGGAAGGCCATCCTACCTGAGAATCTTGTTCGACTCACAGAACTCTACGCTGTTGCTGGTCGTTGGCAAGGAGAGGTCGCAATGCTCTTAGGATCGGGATGGGTTGAACTTGAAGATCATCGAGCGGCCCAAACTTGGTTTGAGCTTGCGATTTCACACCTTACTGCTTTGGGTGCGCTCAAAAAAGCGTGTAAGGCCAGATTGAATGTGCTTGTCTCAAAGAGTCATCTCGAGCCCAATCTAAATCTAATTCCTTCCTACCATGAGATATTACGACAGGCGTTGCGGATCAAGGAGCACTCTGTGGCCGCCTTGTGCGCCACCAATATCTCTCGAGAGTACCAAATTCTAGGTGCCCAACTTGCAGCCCTCAAATTTGCTACGCGAGCAGTTGAAATCTTAAACGCAGAATTTGGTTCAAAAAACTTTTACCTTGCTCTCGCTCATCGCTGTCATATTTTGATAGATCTCGGACGCATGTTAGAAGCTCGTTCTGACTTTGAAAGTTGCATGACATCTTCATTTCCAGAAGTGAACGAAGTCTTAAAACTCTTGCGTCCAAAATTCGCTTTGGATGCAGAAGTTGTGCGAAACAAGCTCCTACCCCCGACGTGGCAAGAGCGGGCCTCTGATCTGACTGGAGAATTTGAGAATAAAAGGAACTTTACAAATCTTGAAAATCAGTTGGTCTTATTTTTGTCCCGTGGCCCGAGAGAGCGAGGCGAGTTATTAGACCTTCTCTATGGGTCAAAATTGGATTATGAAGTTAAATTGAATCGCTTCAAAAGCCTTTTGACGACACTCCGAAAAAAATTTCCAACTTTGGTCCTCTGTCAAAAAGGCCACTGCTCTTTAGCCAAGACTTTCACTCGGAAGCCAGCTACGGGAGCTTGATCGATGATCTTTTGGCGCCAAAAATTGAGAATCCTGACCAAAAACGATGTTCTAGTCTTCCAGGTAGTTGGACTCTACCGGATATTTTGCAAAAGCTGTCTTATGCCTCTTGAATCCGACCTTTTGATAAAACTGTTCATTTCCAAAAGTGGAGGTCAGATGAAAAAATGTATTTGGCGCTTTGCTCATCAGTTTTTTCATAATTTCTCGGCCGATGCCCTTTCCCTGGTAGATCGGATCAACTACGACATCAAAAATTGACGAGTACATCTCCCCATCCGAAATCATGGTTCCAAATCCAATCAACTCGCTCCCCACCCAACAGGTCACCACAGCAAATCGTGAGCTGTAGGCTCTTATCAGTCGGTCCTTCATCTCTAACGGGCGTTGAAGGTCTGTTCGATTATGTAATGCAATGATGCTATCAATCCATTGCCCATCAAACCCAAATCTATAATCAAACTTCAAAATAAAACCTCCAATCATTAAAATACCAAGAAACAAAAAGGGATCTCAGTCGATGTCTATGCCCTAATATTGCGGTCACAAAAATAGGCCCAGAGGACGATCAACCACATTGCGAGAGCAGGCCCTGCTATAGCGGCCGAAGGTGTGTCCAGTGGAACTTTTGGCCCGAAGACATTGCCCAAATACACCACGAACAAAAACCCAATTAAACTCCAAAAAATAATTTTCTCCTTGCGGGTGTTCCGCGGTGAAGCCTGAAGATACAAAAAGACTCCAGCAATAAAAATTCCGATCTCTACGATCAGCGTACCAGAAACAGAGTTCCAGAGTCCGAGACCAAACTTATTCATGCCAAAAAACAAGGGCAAATCTGCTCGATGGGTAACAAAATCCAAGAGCCAATGCGAAGCAATCGTGGCACCTATCACCAAGCCAGCGCGCTTGGAATTGGACAAACGCCATCCAATTGTCATACCGACCAGGCTATTTACTAGTGTCATAAAAAGACTGTGAGAATAGGGGTAGTGCACAAAATCAAGTGGCGTAACTTGAGTTGCTCCAGGGTCTACCGTCACGCGTTCAATGCCGATCAAGACAAGAACTGGCCAAATGAGATCGAGCAACTGACATGCAAAAAATAAAAACCCCAAATTGATCTCTGGAGCCAATTTTTTAGCCGCTAAACCCACACCAAAATGCCCAACAAACATACACTCGCTCTCCAGTCTCAACTATCCAATATTTTTTAAAAAAATCAAGAGCGGATCTGGCAACTGAATTCGCAAAAAAACTCGCAAAAAAACTCGCAAAAAAAAATTCACATGAAAATCAATTCCGTCTTCTGAATTGTGATGTAAGGTTCATTTTCAAATTTCGCATGATGGCCGTGCCTGTGTGGTCAATGCCATCAAATTATTATTAATTGGAGCCCAGTCTTTTTGCGACAGGCTCTAACTATCAAAAGGAGATAAATGGTGTTGGGATTAGATAATGCAGTTTTGAGAGCGCTCAGAAACCTTTTTGTATTGGCGCCGTGTTTGTTTTTTGCAACCGATGCTTTTGGTCAATACGGTAGCAGCAACGGCTGGAATGGCGGAAACTACAACACAGTTAGCAGTAGCCGCACGTCAGGCGCAAGCTGGTCCGTCAATAATCCGCCAACTCCGCAGGCAAAACCCACCAATCGAAATAACTTTAGCAGCGGCAGCACCTCATCTCAGGACAAAGGCGGCAGCAACAGCGGCGCAAATTGGTCTATCAATAACCCTCCCAAGCCCGTAGCAAAACCCACGAATACAAATTCTAGCAGCAAGACCAAAACTGCGGAAAAACAAAATTCAGGAAGCAGCGGAGCCAATTGGTCAGTCAATAATCCACCAAAGCCAGTGGCAAGACCTGTCACTGCCAAAGATATCAAGCCACCCAACAGCCCCGATCGCATTTACGGTAAAACTCAGATTGGCGTTGCCTCATATTACGATGAGTGGTTCAACGGAAAAAAGATGGCCGATGGCAACATTTATGATGCTAACAAGTTGACGGCGGCACATCGCACATTGAATTTGGGCTCGAATGTCACTGTCACCAATTTAAATAATGGAAGACGCGTGGATGTCAAAGTCACAGACCGAGGGCCATTTGCCGATACACAGAATCGCATTCTTGATTTGACCCCTGCTGCAGCCAGAGCCATTGCGGGCATGTCATTCAGGGACATCGGCCTCTTTAATGTGCGAATCGATCAATGGGGTCCTTATTTTAATCCACCGATGCGGGCTCCCAATCGCTAAAAACAATGGTTGGAAACAATCGTTGGATTCGTCTTTCCTAGCCTCAAAAATTAACGTCGCTTTTTGAGGCTAGTGAAATCAGTTTTTGACTTTCGTTCCCTGAAATCTCCCAGGTCCCAAAAGGTAAACAACATCGGCCGCTACTTCCTTTACCTCAGTGGAGTCTTCCCAATCGATCTTCATCCCATTGATCGTCATGGAAAAGAACTGCGTGGTAGCTATGTCTTCGAGATAACTTGTCGAAAAAAGCAACTGGGACTGTTTCGGTAAATAGTTGCCAATCATAAAGAACTCATGAGTATCGCTAGGGTCACTCTTTTTGAAGTACGAAAAGTTCGCTGTCAAAGTCTCCTTCAATCCTTCCTCAGGAACAGACAATTCAGTGATCGCTATTTTTAAAACACCATTGAATTCGATTTCTTTTTCTCCCCAGGAAGAAAAAACCACCCGACCTTCGTACTCACCCACTATTTTTTGCCACAGTTCGCGTTGTCGCTTTGGAAACTCTTCGTCGATGCCATCGGGAGTACCAGTTGCTGGACCCACATAAGATGCCACGGCTTCACCGAGGGGGCCTGAGTGATCCTGAAATCGCCCCTTGAGTGCCATTCTCTGCGTGCTAGAATCAGGTGAGACGAACATTCGTATCTCAGTCTTTTGTCCCTGCAAAATGAGTTCGCCAACAGGTTGACCCACGGCGCACTGAGCACTGTTGTTGCAGATCTTCTGATTCGGAAAGTATCGCGCATTCATAAATTCAATGGGTTGAGCAATCAAAATTTTACCGCATGTCAGTTGCTGGTATCTTGCGATCAGTTCAGGCCAATAGATCGGCTCCCCTTGATCGTTGGAATCAACGGCCACCTCGCGCGAAAACACTTGCAATTCGAACTTGTTTTGCAGGGGTTGCTCGCCCATAATTTGAGTCAGGTAATGGCCCTTGTATGCGCCCATAATTGGCTCGTAGGCCTTGTTCAACCGGGCTCTCGTCTCTAGATAATTATTTTCGTGATAGTTGCCCGATGCCTTAGAAGACTTTCTGAGCTCGCCAATACCGGCCATTGCTCCATTGATCTGCAATCGCACGGAAGTCAGAGACCCCTGCGCGGCGATGGCGGTGAGTACAAGGCTGTATATTGAGTTTTCGGATTTCTTGTTGGGGCGATCGGTGCCGGGACGATCGTCCTCATCTTTTGACGGCTTGCCATCAGGGCCAGTGGTCGGGCCATTTAGGCCGGATTTATCGGCCTGGCCTAAATTGGTAAAATAGAGCGCGCCCGTCTCCTTAGAATAGTCAATATTCAAAAAGTGATCTGGCTCAATGCCGCGCTCGCGTCGCAACCACGCCAACGGCGAGACAACAAACTGCGGACGACCATTCTCATCGATTCCATTTGGCAATCTCTGCAGGCGTATACTGAGACGAATGGGATAGTGATCGTTTTTATCGTTGGGGTTTGCGATTTCTCCCTCATATTCGCCCAGCAAAGATCCATAAAGAGCTTCCAATTTTTCATTCTTTTTTGTCGTGTCACCGTCCGACAACGTCACGTCTGGGCTAGAGGAGTCTCCACACGAAGTCACAAGCATTGAAAATAAACTCAAAACAATGACCAACTTAACTCTGAACAGGTGTATCAAAAGACTCTTCAAAAAACTCACCTCAGATTTTTTCATGCTATTTTCCCTTCTGACTAAGGAGTCCATCAAAATCTGCGTTTCCGTAGGCTGAATTGATCCGCGCTTTAACTTCTGGTTCTTTAGTATTGATAGGGTATTCCAGTTGAAAGCGGACAGGCCTTGTATCCAGCAAAGGGTCCGTGGCAAAACTCACTTTACCATCCCTTGGGAGGTACTCGCCCAAAAGATTGAACCTCTTCTCGCCCCCTTTTAAAACCGCCTCAAAAGTTGCTGCAAGCCTTGGTTCCACCGCTCCATTCTTGTAAATATTCATGATGTAAACTTTTAGATAAGCTGGAAATTTTTTGCCTGAGTATTTTCCGCTGGTGAACAAAATTGTGCCGCCAAACTTGCCAACAAATTGACGCCACACTGACAGCCGCTGAGTATAGGACTCATCCTCCAGGCCGGAGCTAAGACCCATCGCAGGCCCCACCCTGTCAGCCTTCACATTGCCGATGAATCCGCTGACATCGCTGAGCTCACCCTCAAGTAGCACTCCATTGGACTCTGATACTCCAGACTCTGCAGGCAGCCCACCAATGTTCTTTTCTATTTCCATGTCTAGAATCAACTTTAAATCATCCCCGCCCAGTATGAGCTGGTCACCCTTGGCACTTTTGATTCGCCTCGCACTGAGCCGATAATATGCCTCTGCCAGCGGCAAGCCGCGGAAATCCTTGCGCTGATAAAAGGCCACCAAGCGACTCCACATGATGAGCTCGCCCTGATCATTGCGACCCGAACTGAACTCTTCGACAAACAAATTGAGTGTGAATGTGCTTGATACTTTTTTTCCATTCACCTCTTCAATGAGTGTGCCTTCATAGGAGCCTTCCGCCGCAGATAAAAAACTCTTCAATCGGTCTCTGGAATCCTGATAATCACCAGCAAACGAGGTGGGCAGTTCCTTCGACACTTGCGTTAAATCCAGCTTGCCGCCAGGTCGACCGTCAAATGTGACAGAGGCCTGATCAACTCTCCCATTTAAAATGAAGCCGTCAATGGCAACCATGGCAATCTGGTTTTCAGATGAGCCAGAACCCGGAGTTCCACCACCTTCAATAGGGCGACCGACATCCGTCATAAAAAATCTACCCGACTCCTGCTTGTATTCCATTGTCATCAATATATCCGGTCGAATGACTTCGGAGTATCTCAGACGAGCCAGCGGGCTCACCGTATACTTCATACGACCATTGACGTCGTACCCCTTGGGTACCCTCTGCAAAGAGATCGTTAAACTCACTGCCTCCGGCGCCGGCGCTTCGGCAAGAGTGTCTGCAACAGGCTCACCGCTACCTGTCTCAGCAGCGCCGGCCTCTGCAGCTCCGGCCTCAGAGCCAGCTAAAGGGCGCTCTGTGATCTGCCCTTCGTAAACGCCAACAATGTTCTGATAAAAGGCCTCAAGCTTGAGATTTTCTTTCTGCAAGTCGGTGTCCGCACCGATGTTGTTTTCACTGTCGCGATCATGCGAGCAAGAAATCATTCCGATAAAAATCAATGGTATCAACAATGACACTCGCAAACCAACAGGCAAAAAGCGTCCGACACTCAATCGCAAATGGGTTCGCAGAAGAGGCTGCAAATCGCATTTCTTAAATTTCATCATATTTAATTCACTCCTAAGAGTTCACTGGGACTTTTCACTAGCTCGTCTCTAAAAGCTGCCCATTCATTTAAAACTATATGAAAATTTCCCGTGGCCTCGGTCGCAGCCGTTTCTGATCGACTTAACTCATTGAGCGCGCGAACATAATCATCAAGGCTGGTGCGCCCTTGGCGATAGGTCACCAACAGATCCTTGACGGCTTGCCTGCGAAAGCCCACCTGTTTGCGAGCACTGACCGCCACGCCGTACATAGCCTTGGCTTGTCTTTCTGAATTCAAAATCTGAATCTGGATGGCTTTCTTCGCGCTCTCTAATTCAATTTTCGACTTCAATTGCAATTGTCTGTGATGAGCAATGTTTCGCGAAGTGAATCCCGAGCCAAACTGGATACCCAGCTCCACGCCCACGAAATACGATTTCTTTTCGCCCGATTTCAACTCACTCATGGACTCAGCGGAGTCTTTCTCTAGGCCTGTGGCGCCCACTCTGCCAACGACCGCCAAGCTGGGTTGGCTGTCTGACTCAATCTCGTCAAGTTTACTTTCTTGGCTAGACGCTAGCCTTTCAAGAGAGCGAACCACTCGCAGATCTTCAATTTTTACTTTTGCCAACGACGGAACCAGAGGGAGCTCTTGCGGCGCCTCTAGTTCAAAATCAGCTCCCGCCGAAGTGTCGAGCGCAGCGGCGGATTCACTCGTGCTGTTTTCGAGGCTTGAGCTGCTTTCAAGATTCAAAAGGCGTGCAAGCTCCGCCTTGTCTTGCAAATACTCTATTGAGGCTTCTTTTACACGTTTTTCCCATTCTTCTAGTTCGGCGGAGGCCTGAGCAAATTCGCCTGGGCCTGCAAAGCCAAGGCGACGCTTCCTTGTGGCCTCATTTGTTAGCTGCGCATAACGATCTCTGGCCTCTAAACTCTCTCTAAAAAGCTGTCCAGAAACAAAGGTTTTCCAATACTGTTTTAAAGCATTCAGAACTAGCTCTTCCACCTTCTCAAAGGTTTGAATGCGCTGGCCCAGTGACTTTTGACTAGCAGATGTGAGCCGCCTACGATCCGCGTAACCAAATGAATTTTGCCAAAGCTCCTGACGCAACTCGAGCATGACCTTGTTGTAGGTTTGAAACTCCTCACGAAAGCTTGTTGAAAAGGGGGTCAACTCCGATTTTTGATCAGTGAGATCATAGTTCAATTTGAGCTGGGTTCCTGTGACTAATTTTTTCGACAATGAAAGCTGTGTAGTATAGGAGCTATCCATGTCATTGTTGAGACCACCCAATGACTCCTCACTGGTCTTTGCAGAGCCCAGCGCCAACATCAGTTCCCAGCTCCAATCTTTGAGCTGCTCATCCTCATCCCAGCGATCAATTTCCAATTGCGCGCGAATCTGGCGCATCTCGTAACTGTTTTTGATAACCAAATCAGTGATCGCCTGCGGTGTGAGTTTGAGTGGCGCCTTGCCGACAGCAGCCTTGCTGGCAGCAGCATAGACCAAGGAGGCAATAGAAAAAATCAAAACTGCTGCTTTTACCATATGGCTTTTACCCCCACTGCTGGAGAGGGATTCAAACGCAGCTGATCCTCAGCGCTTGCCAGCGTCAGCTGAGTCTGCAGCGTCAAAGACACAGGTTCCCAAACTCTCCAGGTCATGCCCAAATCAACGATGCCTTGCGACTGCGTGAACGCATCTCGTGTGAAGTCACTCTTTCCAGTTAAAATGGACTGCGTCATCTGCCAGGAGATGCCGGTCTCAAAAAAGACCGATCTCCATAGCGGATACATCGCAAACAGACCCAGCTTTGATTCGATTACAGAAAATCGCAGATCAGAAAATGTGTAGCCACTTGAAGGGACAGTTATCTGCCCCGCTGTGCTACCGTAACCCAAACCAGCTTTGAGCCCTAGAGACAGAGGGCGGTCATACAATTTTCTATTCCAAAACCCGACTTGAATCTCTCCCTCATAGAATTGTGAGCTGGCAAAATTATCACCAGAATAACTGAGGGCCTGAGCCGCAACGCCAGAGTCCTTATCCGGAACATCTAGATTCCCCAATTTGCGCTCACCCGAAATCCTCATAGGCCTCAGCATCAGCGAAATCGCAACCATTGGGCCGTCGCCCTCACCCGAGAGCACAATTGGCTCAATAGCCACAGTGGCTGGCGTTGCCGCCCTGTCAGCTGCAGGCGCTTTATGCGATTTCGCTGGATCCGGCTGGGCGTGCTCAATAGCCTGCAGGGCCTCTGTTTCCAAATTGGTCGAGCCAAAAGCAAAGCTACAAGGGCAAATAATGACGGCCATCACTGCCATCAAAAATGGTTTGATTTCTCTACAAATAGACACTGCCTGTAACTATGAACAGGAGGCGCCTGTGTCAAAACAAATAGACTTTACACAGCGGCAGTTTACAATTTTTTGCATTTCTTACAGGAATTTTCGGAGCTTCAAAAACTCACTGAATAGTCTAAGCGTGAAGACCAGCATTAATGTTGCTCTAAGGGCAGATCGCGTCAGATCTCTGACAAATTTCCACTAAAATAGCTTGGTGGAGCCTGCTCAGTTTCGGCACCCTACTGCAGCGCCAGCTAGGTGCAAAAGGTTTGTAATCTGACCAAGAGCCTATCCCAAAATTGAGTTCGTCGTGAGGAAGCCAGAGTTGAGTTGATAAATCTGATCCCCCACACAAAATCACATCACAATCTTACAATAATTGTCACTTCTGACTAAATACGAGACAATCACATTTCCGAAGTGGAGCGAATTTTCTTTCATAGAGGCGTTGCAATTTGAAATAAATGGCGCGAAAACTGCAAGTCCTAGAACAAGATGATTCAACCTCTCATACGCAAAATTGGTATTTCTGCAACCTTCGTGATTTTAGCTCTATTCTATTCGATGGGAGCTTTAGCTACAAATTTGAACTGCTCTAAAGCAGTGAAGAAACTACTTCTTTCAACTTCTTCTAGTTATAGCCATTTGAATCAAGTGACATCGAAGGTCATTGGCGAAATTTCAGCGCGACCAGAAATCAACCCATCCAAAATCCTTAGCCCTCTATCGGTCAACATTCGCGCTCGCCGAAATGATTTGGTTGATTTTCTTTACCAAAGGGACTTGATCGAGGCCTCCAGTTTGACACGATTGTACCTAGACAAGCTCATTATGGCGAAGGTTCTCGAAAAATATTTGGGTCCAGCCTTCGATAGGTTTCACCCCAAAACGCTGGGTCTTAAGGAATTCCTATCAAAACATAAACTCGTGGACTCATTCGGAGCCATAACTGCTGATCACTCCCGAATAGCGCTCGCATTTGAAGAGGAGTTCCCGAACGGATTCATTTTGAAACCCGCTCTTGCATGGAATTCTGGAGGTAAAGGTTTTTTTACAGACCAAACTGCGATTGTAGAGTCTCTCCTTCGACCCGACTCTGAAATATACAAAAGCTCTGAGTTTTTAGACCCCTATCGAGCCATTGCAGACAATGAAGAGGTTATTACCAGCGGCGAAAAACTGATCATTCAAGCAAGAATCGCAGGGACAGTTCTCAGCGACAGCAGTCATCCTGCCGGGACAGGTGAAGCAATGGAGTACCGAGTTCACTCTCTCTACAATAAAGTCGTTACTGGCGCGACAAGAAATCGCTGGGGCGTGGAAGTTCACGATGAAGTGTTGGTGAAAAGAATCGAAGATTTTGTTCAAGATCTACTTGGACGACTCCCGATGAAACTCACTAATCGTCAAGCCTGGTCATTTGATGTCTTCGTCACAGAGAGTGGAGACATGAAATTAGTCGAAATCAATACCAATCGTGGATTACAAACAAATTGGTCTGGTTTCCTTCACTATCCTTGGGTTGTAGGAGCCTATGTTCGCCACCTTGAACTGCAATACGGTTGGAGTTTTTTGGGTCCTTCTGGTTGGCTTTTAAGAAACAATCTCGGCAATATCAAAGCCTCACTTAAACGTGATTTTCAATATTATATCGAAGAATCAAAGACCTCGGAAAATGTTCGCTCAGAAGCCATTCCTGAGCTTTCAGCACTTGCCCAGCAGAGTCTAGACCTTCTCAAAAGAGGCAAAGATCAGGTGCTAATCCCAAGCAGCAAAGAGTTTTCCGACACAGAGCTTCTTCTCACTCAATTTCACAGTCTAATGAGTGTGGCGAAGCAGGTCGGCGACAAAGGATGGCAGAGCTTTGAAAGCTGGGCTCTTTCGCTTGACTAAATTTGCAAACTCGCAAAAAAAAACTCATTGCTTCAGGACCTTAGTTCATCCCTTTTTTTCCGCACGACTTTAATGAAGTCTAAATATACAATTCAAACAGCGGACGACATATTCATTTGGAACCATTGGGAGAAGTGAAATGATTGAATTGATAGTGTTTGCACTGATGAGTCTTGCAATATCTTCATGCGTTTCCATAGATCGGAATCCAGCCGGTCAAATTATCACTGCCGAATCACCCGTGAAGGTTTGGCCGAATGACGATTGGCAGACTTCGAGGGACTCTGACCCCGAAGCTTACAAAAAATTTGAAACCAACCCAGATTGTTCAGATTTTTTTAGCCTCGCAATAGATCAGAAGGACTCAGACGATGGCATGAAGACCGACACGATTGCCGTGGTGAGGTCTGGAAAAATAGTCTACGAGTATTACGATGAGTATTACAAACCCGATACACCACATTGCCTATGGTCTTCCTCCAAATCTGTTTCCGCTCTTCTGCTGGGGGCTGCGGTCCAAAAGGGACACATTCGGTGGGACGAAAAGCTTGAGGACCTTTTTCCACGCGCTCAAAAGTTCGCTGGTCTAGCAAACGAAAGGCTCTACTCTCAGATCGAAGTCAGAGATTTAATTCAAATGAGTACAACTTTCGAATGGCGCGAAGGCTATGATGTCTCAGTTGCTGACTCTTCTGTTTTGCCAATGCTATATACCCGAGGCCATCAGAACCCAACAGAGTATGCTTTGCAAATGCCAATGATCCCCGAAAAGAAATGGGTATACAATAGTGGCAATTCAAATATTTTGATGGCTGCACTAAAGAAAAAATACAGAGGAAATTATGATCAAATGCCCTGGGAGTTGCTATTTCAGCCAATTGGGGCAAAGAGTGCGGTTTTTGAACAAGATCCATCGGGGGTTTTCTTAGGGGCAGCTTTTGTTCACCTCTCAACTCGGGACATGGCCCGGATAGGGCAACTCATGCTTCACAATGGCACATGGAATGGATTGCAGATACTTCCACAGTGGTGGATGGATTCTGCTAGGCAGATAGCACCAGCGCAACTATTGGATTCAAGCACGCCTGAGTATCTGCGATCTTGGGGCACTTATGGAGGTGGCCTCTGGCTCAATGAGCCCATTCAATCGAAAAATGTTCCAAAGTCGCTACCGGATATTTCCTCTGAGGTCTATTTTACCGCTGGGCACTACGGGCAAACGATCTTTGTTTTTCCAAAAGATGATCTGATCATAGTTCGAACTGGACATGACGAAACTTACTGGCACTTCATGAATAAATTTTTGAAATACGGACTCAAATGCTTTGCACCTGATGTTCGCAATCAAATGAAATCTCGATTGTAGCTTCAAATAGTGAGGATTATATGAAAATCATTACATTGATGGCGCTAACGATATTGTTTTCGCTTACTCTATCTTCAAAAGAAGCTGAAAGTCCGCAAAAGTCGATCTGGACCAGTGTACTGGAATCTCGAGAAAGCCTCAGGTTCGCACTAACAGAGGGCTTGTTACAAAGCAAGCTTGCTAAAGACATCTGCTCCTGCCACTTTATTTCTGGGATACCGCAACGGGAATGCGAAATCCGAAGTGGCTTAGCCAGCACCGCCCGCAGATTTGGAGAACGATTTCAAGTTAAAAATATGACGAAAGAAGCCAACTTTGTTTCAATTGTCATTCAGGGCGACGATGTCACCGTAGCTCCGCGAAAGATTTCAAATCTGCTTATAGGCACGAACGCCCCGACGGTGGTCGCCACTTATAATTCGACAACTCCTACTTTAGGCTGCAGAATTTCTAAATTTGAATAACGCAAGACCTGCTATCCTTAGAAACTTAAAAGCGCCTTTTGGCATTCTCGCATCTGAACTTGTTTCGTTCTTTTGATCTTATTCTTAGACGGAATGGGCGGTTTGCCTGCTGCAGGAATATGGGTAAAATTGCCAAGGCGTTTCGTCATTTGAAATAGGCCTATTGTTTCCATAAGAGCTCGCCTTAGATTGAAGTCATTGTTCCTATCGCGAACTTCAAGAGCGGGGATTGCCTTGATCCATTGACTTTTAATAATTTCAATTGATAGGGGATCCTCTGGAAAGGCGAAGATCAATAGCGAGGCAACTTTTAGAGGTGAAAATTTTATTGATCGAAAGATTGGCGAATTTTCATTCTTAAATGCATTTTCCACTACCACGTGGTGCATAACGATCTTCCGAATTTCAGAAACTGGCTTTGACCAAGCACCTTCAAAACCCAGGAACTCAGCCGTCTGTCGATACAATACGTCGAAAAAGAGCTGATGCAGGCTTGGAGCGTAGAAATCCTGATCCAGTCGATCCATAAGTCCATCAGAATAGGGCTGAATATAAGGCCTACGAATTTCAGGTATCTCTAGCTGAGATTCGATTTGCAAGCGATGCACTGGCTTCATGTAAACTCTCATTAAATTGACAATGAATTGAGGATCCATTTTTTCCCGCCGACCCTCCCCGATTTCATAACTGATCTGCAACGACACTGCCTGACCTGGAGTCGTGCCTACGGCACCAGAGGCTTTCATTTCATCTAAAGCAGGCTGTAATTTCAGAGCGTCCTTAACTAGGATCCTTTCGGTTTCGAGCTCGATAATCATTTTATTAACATTATCAGAATCTAAATAGGCGGTGGAATTATTACCTTCAGGCTTAAAGCGGATCATTCCGGCTTGAGTTCGCTTCACTTTGTTTTCTATATAATCAAAGTCTTGTTTGCGCACCACTCCAGTTTCTGCATCTAGAATCTCCCAAGTCCACGGCGTGCGATTCTCCTGAATTTTACCACCCAGGTGTTTTTGAACTATTTTAGAAGCATCTTCCATTGACAATCCAGTGAACTCTATCTCTATTCCAACATATTGTTTTTCTTCACTGTCAAAGTTCTCGGCAGCCACAGACAATATTGGATTTGCGTAAACTGCCTGGGCAACGATAACAGTGATAAAAAACAGAACAAAGGCAAAGCAAAGTCTACGGACAATTGCCAAAATCGACTGACTTGTTGATTGATGGGTAATTATAAAGATAAAATCGGACTCTGCCTTCATGCCTTGGTTAGGTCTTGCAGCCCTTATGCCAACTCCCCTTGCCTACCAAAAAACAACGCTGGAGAGGTGTCAATGTAACTGACAAACGACTACCTATTTTTGGAACCTATCTGCGGTTTGCATTATCCATTTAAGATCTACCTGTAGGCACTCGCGCCATCTTCTTCATTTGCACAGGTAATCAGTACAAGAAGAGCCACCCTTCGATGGACTCTATTTTTTGCACAATCTATCTAGGGATCACGAGCTTCATGCCTGCCATGAGCTCACGAGGGTTGCTCATTTTGTTTTTTGCGAGAATGCGACGACGACTCACTTTGTAGCGACTGGCCAACTGAGAGATCGTCTCTCCACGCCTGACAACATGGATTTTATTGCGCTGTGATTTGGAAGAAGAGGACGTTTCCTTTGATTTGTCATCTTTGCCGTATGGCACCAGTAAGCGGCTTCCGGCGCGAAGGAGGCGACCGTTGCGGATGTTGTTTAGCTTTCGCAAGGCTGAAATGGTGGTGTTATAGCGAGCCGCGATCGAGTATAGGGATTCTCCGCTCTGCACCACATGAAATTTGCCATCACTGGAAGAGGCGCTTTGGCGCCTTGACGAGCTCTTTTTGACGCTTGCAGTGCGAGCGCGCTTTTCCCGCAGTGGCGTGCGGTCTGGCACCAAAAGGCGCGCATTGATTCTTAGTTTGCGCCCGCGAGGCATATCGTTGATATCACGCAAATAGGCCACTGTGGTTCGATAGCGGCGAGCAATTGTGGATAGCGTGTCCCCGCGACGAATGCG
The DNA here is from genome assembly GCA_964388665.1 of uncultured Pseudobdellovibrionaceae bacterium. Classification (GTDB taxonomy): domain Bacteria; phylum Bdellovibrionota; class Bdellovibrionia; order Bdellovibrionales; family Bdellovibrionaceae; genus CALCCV01. The sequence continues at coordinate 88,126 of CAYMBJ010000004.1, forward strand.
ATACGTCTGTGTTTCGTCTGCGTCAGCAACAAATTCTACACGCTCAACCAGACTCTCTTTGCTGGCGGCCACCGCCATCTCCACCATTCCCGGCGGAACGCGAAGCACCAAAGAGCCATTTTTAACAGGAGCGACCTCGCCTCGATATTTGGGATTGAGATCTTTAAAATCTTCGTAGTTCACACCCATCTTTTCAGAAAGAATTCGCAAATTCACTGGAAAGTCGACATTCACGTGATCAAACTCGATGGGCGGCATATAATCAATGCCTTCAAATCCATATTGCTCAGGACTTTTTGCAATCAACTTTGCGGCAATAAATTTAGGTACGTAATTCACGGTTTCGCGCGGCAATCGCTTGCGGCGAGCCAATTCCCAAAAATCTCTTGTCATGTGCTTCATGACTTCGCGCTTGACTCGATTTTCGCCCACATTGTAGCTGGCCATGGCCAAGTACCAGGAACCGAAAACACTGTAAAGACCCTTAAAATACTCAGCCGCTGCTTGAGTAGCCAAAACAGGATCACGCCTTTCGTCCATCAGGCGATTGATATCCAAGCCATAGCGCTTGCCAGTGCCGCGAATGAACTGCCAGTAACCGACGGCAGCTGCATGACTGGTCGCACGCGAAGAGAAGCCGGATTCAATAAGTGCAATGTAAAACAAATCTTCAGGCAATCCGTTATCACGAAGAACTTTTTTCATAAGCTTTTCGTAACGTGTGGATCTCGCCAAATACTTTTCCATGTGCTCACGACCACGACCCTGAAAGTAGGTGATCCATTTTTGCACGGATGCATTCACTTCCGTAGGTATGGCTTCCAGCTCTTCGTCCACGACCTTTGGCCCTTCCGGATCGCTCACGCGAAACGATGGCACATTGTCATTAACTGGAGTGACGGCAACCCCTGCCTCCTCTGAAGACTGGTCGGCTTGATCATCGTCTGCCACATCTCCCTCTGTATCAGCATCGCCATCTTGATTGTTTTCGGCACCAGAAATCACAGAGGTGCGAATATCAGCGGATTTTATGGCGTAATCAGAAGAACCTGTATCATCCTGAGAATCGTTAGCCTCGTCTTGCTTGGCTGTTTTCACTGTCTTTAGAGAACAGGCTGTGACAGTAACAAACAACAGCGGCGCCAATATTAGTCTCAAGATGATTCGATTACTATTCATATTTGTGCCACTCCTAGTGTTTTCTACAGGTAGTCAATACATTGTCGGTACAAAGGTCGCTTTACTTAAAGCAGTCCCTTTCAGGTTAACGAACACAAATGGAATTTTCAATCCTCTAAATGCTATTTTGAGATTATTTTGTGCGCGAGCTGAAAACGGTCCAATCGGCTAGGCCAGTCAAATCGCTCGGGTAATTTTTGGAGCTACTTAGCCAGCGATAGATAATCGCATTTCGAAGCACAGCCTTCACGTAAAAAGAGGGCTCAGAATAGGGTATCTCATCCATCCACAGATCTTGTAAAGGATCACTGGGATCACCCTTGCCCTCTAGGAGCGGACGCAGCTCTTCTCGCAAACGAAACCACTGTTGCATGCGCCCAGGACCAGCGTTGTAGGCTGAAATTGCAACGGGCACGTTGCCTCGAAAAATGTCGATCATCTGTGCGATATAGCGAGTGCCAAGGCGAATGTTGTTTGCTGGAAGGTACACATCTTCAGCGTCTTCAATTGAGATTCCTAAACCTGTGGCCGTCTCTTTTGCGGTGCTAAAAAGAAGCTGCATCAGACCCAGAGCGGGCGAAGGCGAAGTCGCGCGCTCAGAAAATGCGCTTTCTTGGCGCATCAAGGCCCAAACCAGAGAAGAAGAAATTTTCTGCTTCTGACTTTCTGCGTCCACCTGTTTCTGCCAAGCCATCGGAAAAAAATCTCCGAGGTTCTTGACCAAACGCAACTCTTCGTTGTCATCAGCTAAGCGCGAAAAGGCCGAGATCCCTTGCAAAAAAACGCCGCTTTCACAGAGCATTGTCGCCAATTGATACAAACCCTCGGGAGACCTGGGCCACGGAGTCCGTTGAATTTCGGAATTCGCCTCAGAGGTCCAGCCATATTTAAGCAAATGCTTTGCTCGCTTCCAGCCGGCCATGTCTTCATCGAGCAGTATCCACGTTGCCGCCGAAGCCAGTGGATCAGCGGCATCTGTAGCACCATTTACAAATGGCACCTCATACTCTTGTCGCAGTTTTAGCCCGTAATAGGTCAAAGGAAATCTTTTAATAAGCTCCAAAGCCAGAGACTGAGCCTGAGCCAGAACCGGCGCCTCACTCGCATCTTTTTGCGAGCTCACCTCTGCAGCCGTTGCCTTTGAACTTGTTTTTTTTGCGCCCGACTTGGACTCTTTGCCCGCCGAGAGCATTTGCAGTGCGCGGATTTGCCAATACCAGGCGCTGAGCCCGTACTTTTCGTGGTATTTTAGTGGCCCGAGCACTTCGGCCGCTTCAGCATATTGCCTGCTTCTGAGTGCAATCAGGCCTAAACGCAATCTGGCATCTGCGGCCTCGCTCTGTGCTGAAAAGCGCTGACTGATGAGCGAAAAAATCTTCCCTGCCAAATCCAAAAACCCAAAGGTCTGCGCTTGTTTCCCGAGGCTCAGCAGCTGGCCTTCGCTCAGATCCTTTGGCTCAGCAATCAATGCCACAGTCCAGGCCTTGAGCAAAGCACTGGAGTCACCTTTAGTGAAAGCGTTCAACAGGCTGATTTGCATCGCCATCGGCAAGCTTAAAAAAGCGCGATTGAAGTCGACCTTATTCAACAGCAGGCGCTTTCTAAAATCGGCTTCGATGCTTTTGCTCTTTGTGCCACCAGGAAAGTTCTCCAAGTAGCGAGCCGCCAGATTCAAATCGAATTCGCCACTGGCTTGTTTTTCCCACTGTTCAAGCAGCTTCTTTTCATCTTTAGAGATCGCATCCAACCAGGCATTTGGGTTGGCGTCTGAGCGATCAGCACTAGCTGGGCGAAAGCTCTCTAGCCACTTTGACCAAAGGCCGCCCTTTTGCGACACTAGAGCAAGGACACGTTCCCTGTCCCGCGACGAAAACTGCCCCAGCGATGAGGCCATCAACTCCAAGTACCATGGATCCAGCTCATCACTATAACTGAGTAAAAATCCATCAAGATCCCGCCACACCAGCTTCGCCAAAGCATTGTTCATCTCTGCAATCTTTGATTTCTCTAAAAATCTCTGCAGAGATTTCCAGGCTGCGAGTTTTTGCTTCTCCAGCCTTTTCAGCTGACGACTCGCAATTTTCTCTTTGGCCTTTGAAGACTTTTTCGAAGACGAAGAGTTTTTTGCCTTCGCATTTCTATTTTTAAAATCATTCCAGTCACGTTGCGCCTTTTTGATGATCCAAAAATGGCAACGCATCGTTTGCAAGTCGAGCCAATTCCTGAGATCCGCAATCCCAGACTGGTTCTCTGCCAGCTCCATGGCTTTCAAGCAGGCCTCTCCCTGCCCCTGATACTCAAAGTATTTGGCTTGCGCCAATGCTGAGGAAGGCTTTGTCTCCCAATCAACCCGCCCCATACTCCGCAGTGCCGCCATCTCGGGCAAGAGCGGCAACTCCGCAAGAGCGACAGCCGATAACGAAAAAAGACCAACAATAATGAAGCTCACGAAAGCCAAACTAACAAGAGTCAGACCATTAAAAGTAAGGCCAAAAAAAGTAAGGCCAAAAAACTTCACACCAGAAGCTGCTCCTGCTGTTCCTCGCACCATCATCATAAGAGTGACGGCCTCAATTCATCATCCGGTTGGTTTCGATTTCATTGGGCGCGAGCGTCGGTGGATCAATTTCGGCGCGAAAGTGCGCCCGGCATCTTGCTTCGTAAGATTTGCCGCCGCCAACTTCCACGCGACTGGTGATTCCGCCCGTCTTTTGAGTGCGTGTCGCTGGAGTTCCGCAGACAACACAGATTGCACGAGGTTTATCGACGATTTCCGCCACGGCCATCAAAGAAGGAATGGGTTCAAAGGGCAGACCCTTCCAATCTGTGTCCAGTCCCGCGACGATCACGCGCATCCCTCGCGCCGCCAATTCTTGACAAACAGGCACGAGCCCCTGATCAAAAAATTGCCCCTCATCTATGCCCACAACGTCAGTTCCATCTTCCAAATGCAACAGGATCTCTTCAGCTCGCTCTATCACCAGTGACGGAAATTGACTCTGATTGTGTGAAGCGATTTGGCTCACCGAATAGCGATCATCAATTTTTGGCTTAAATACCTGAACCCGTTGCCGCGCAAAAATTGAGCGGCGCAGGCGACGAATGAGTTCTTCTGTTTTGCCGCTAAACATGCTACCGGCAATCACTTCTATCCAACCTCCGTGGACGACTCGATGTTCCTTCATTTTGATTCTTCTCCCTATTTTAGATTCTATAGAACTCTATAAAACTCACTGCCTGTCACCCATCAACGCGAGCTGCAATCGCGATTCAAAATAAATCATACATCCAAGTGCTAAAATCAATGCCCCAGGCCCAATGAGAAGCGCCCATCTCAATCCCACCAGATCAGATAAAAAACCAAGGCCAATATGCATCAGCACAACAAATATCGCTTGCAAAGAAAGACTTTTTGCCATCGCGATATTGAGAACTTTGCCGTGATAAAGTTCAGAGAGGCGTGAAATGTAAAGGGGATACACGGGCGCCATAAAGAGTCCTGTCAACACCAAAAATCCAGGATGCAAAAATAAACCAGCAATGAAACTCACAATGGCCATTGTTAAAGAATAGCCAACAATTGCCGTCAGTCGACGAGGCGATGAACGATAAATGATAAACACAATCCGCCCAGAAAGAAGGCAAACAAAAAACGCACTCACCCAAAAACTGGATTTTTCGATGGAGTACTCATAACTTCTTTGCAGCACCAAAGCCAAGCGCGAAGACATGGCCAATTCCGCTACAACATAGAGTGAGAGTACGGTTGGCCCCCACCAGGACACACGATCCTGCTGGCGCAGCAGATCTCCAAGGGGCGCCACTGTCACTGAATTTGGCAAAGGAAATTTTGGCTTATATTTTACAAACACCACCAACAGTGACGCGCCAATGCAAACCGCCGCCAACCAACCTGTGGCAGGTTTCCAATCGACAAAATAACGAACAAATAGAGGCGCAGTAAAGCTGGCCAAGCCGTACATACTGTGCAGGGCTGAGAGCATCTGCGGGCGCAAGTGAAGTGGCGTCCCCTCAGAAACCAGACCACTCTGCAAAACTCCAAGGGCCCCCAGACACACTCCAAAAAGAATTGCCATCGCCAGCAGCTGCGGATAGGTCGTGCACAGAACCATTCCGCCCATGCTCAGCCCCATGACAAGCTGAAAAAATTTTAGTTGCGAAAGCGTACTGATGCCGTGCTCTTCTTCGCCGGGCATGGGAATGCGCGTTCGCTTTACTTTTGCAAGCCAACCGACGCTGTAACTTCCAATCAAAGTTGCGCCCGAAGCAAATGCAAAGAACCAAGAGCCCTTGGTGTCGGTGAGTCCAAACTCTGTCAAAAGTTGCGGAAATATTGGCCCGCGAATGTTGTCACAAAGACCGAGCAAAAAAAGACTTAGAAAACCATTTAAGACCAGTACCCATTGAATCATAAAGTTTAGGTTAGCACTCCCTTTTCAGAACACCAGCGAATAGTATGCGAGAAGCAAAAAAAGTAATAACCACGGACGCTGAAGATCTGCTGCTTCAGCAAACAGGAGTGGCAGCATCTGGGGTGCGGAATCAGCTTGTGTTCATTTGCTTGCTAGGGCTAACATGGTGGCTATGTTTGGCCTGTTTCTTTGGCTCTATCGTCTATTGCTAAAATTTCTGACAAGTTTGCACAGACTCCTGCCTCATGTGTTGCCAGAAAAAGTTGCGTGGTATTTGCAGCACTCGCAGTACCACCGAGCGCACAGTGGGACCGTCGCAATTCTTGAGCATCACCGTCGAGCCGCGTGGATTTGGCTGCATGCTGCGAGCGGCGAGTTCGAGCACCTGCGGCCACTGCTGCAAAAAATAAAATCCCACTTTCCAGACCTCCATATCGCCGTCACGCAAACCTCGCCGAGCCTCATCGAAAGACTCCAGCGAATTCCCGGCGTTGACAGCGTGCTCTGTTCACCCTTGGACATTCACGCAGACGTATTGGCTTTTATAGGGCCACGTCCACCGCTGGCGCTTGTCATCGCGAAATCTGATTGGTGGCCCGTCACGCTCCAACTATTGAGCTCGCAAAATGTTCCCATTTTTGCCGTGGCCCACTACCCGCTTTTGCACTCTGGACTGAGAGGAGTGGTCGAGCGATATTTATTAAAGCAAATTTCAGCGCATATGACAGAAATTTTTGCGAGCAGCTCCTACGAAGAAAGCACGCTTTCGAGCGCGCAAGCTTCCGCACCCCTGGCCTCTCTATTCAGTTGCCCTATTAACATCACTGGCGACCCGCGCTGGGATCAGGTTTGGAATCGTGCTCAATCGCCGTCGCAACAAAAAGATGCCTCAACGCTGCAAACTCAGGCGCTGGTGGCCGCCAAACTTGCCAATTTTAAAAATGCCAACCAGCCACGGCAAAAGATCGCAGTTTTAGCTTCCACTTGGCCCGAAGATGATGCTCAGTGGTTCGATGTTTTTGGTCAATTTCCAAATTTGCAGTGGCTGTGGATTCCTCATGAACCGACGCAAAAACATATCGAAAATTTTTGCGCGGAGCTCGAAAAAAGACAGATCACTCACTCACTGTGGCAGACTCCGTCATGGAAACTCAATGGGTCCTGCTATCAAGCCAGCCATACCCATCCACAAATAGAGATTGTCAATACCACCGGAATGCTCTTTGAAATCTATCGTCACTGTGATCTCGCCTTTTTGGGTGGTTCGTTTAAAAAGCGAGTTCATTCAATTTTGGAGCCTCTCGCCTTTGGCCGCCCTGTCTTGGTTGGACCGCACATCAACAACAGTCCCGAAGGCAAAATGTTTCAAAAGGTAGACATCGCACAGCATCTGCAGGCAGTGACGGTTTGCCACAATGCCTCGGAGCTTCAGTCGCAGCTGCAACACCTGTTGCACGAGTTGGACACACGCCACCAGGACATGCAGCAAATTATCTTGCAGAATTTTAGGGAGCATTTGGGAGCAACAGAAAAAATTGCGCAGCAAATCTTTCTCGCCATAGAGCAAAACCTCACTCATCTCGAGAAAATCGCTGCCGCAACAAACAATGATTTGCCCTAAACAGGATGGCCCAGGTATGACTTTGAAGTCATTTTTAGAAAGAGGGTACTTTATGTTTCGTTTTCTTTACTCGAATGGTCTGAAAGATTTTTGCTACGTGGCCATCCCAGCTATGCTGGTCTCCTTGGTGTTTCCGGCGTCGCTGCATGCGGAACAAAAGGCGCACGTCCACGGTCACGCGACTTTGGCCATTGCCTTTGACAACCTCAGTGGAAAGATTGAGTTTGAAGCCCCAGCGGATGCTCTCCTTGGATTTGAGCGTTCACCGAAGTCAGCTAAGGAGAAAAAAACTTTGGCAGAAATGTGTGATCGCTTCGCCAAGGAAGTTCAAAATTGGATTCAGTTGGACCCTAGCTTGCAATGCCAATACAAAAGTGATCGCATTGAATTAGAAACTTCAGGTGAACATGCCGACTTCGTGGCAATTTTTTCTCTCACCTGCAAGACGGCCCCACTTGGCTCCACGATTAAGATCGATTTCTCTGGATTTTCTAAGATTAAAAAGCTAGAAGTCACGGTCTTGGCCGGAGAAATCCAGAAGAGCGAAACGATCAAGGGCGCACAGGTCAAAACCATAGAACTCAAATGAGCCAATTGATCAGACTGCAAAATATTGGATTTCATTATCCAGGTTCATCGGACAATGTGATCAATATTACCTCGATGGAGATTCAAAAGGGTGAGCGCGTGTTTCTATTTGGTCCCAGTGGCTCAGGAAAGACCACTTTGCTAGAGATGCTGGCTGGAGTGCTGGTGCCGCAGCAGGGTCAGGTGCAAATTCTAGATACAGACATCACCAAACTCAATCCTGCACAGCGCGATGATTTTCGCGGTGCCAATATTGGCTATATCTTTCAGAGCTTCAATTTGATTCCCTACCTCAATGTGCAAGAGAACATTTTGCTGCCGCTCTATTTGAGTCGGGCGCGCATGGCGCGCTTGCAAGGAGCGGACGCACAACAAGAGGCGCAACAGCTGTGCGAGCACCTTGGCATTGTTGATTTTCTCAACCGCAGCGTCAGTCAACTTTCGGTGGGACAGCAGCAGCGGGTCGCTGTGGCGCGAGCACTGCTGGGTCATCCCGCATTGATTTTGGCGGATGAACCCACTTCATCACTGGACTATGACCATCGTGAGCGTTTTATTCAGCTGCTCTTTGATGTTTGCGAAAAAAATCACACCACCGTTCTCTTTGTGAGCCATGATCGCAGTCTTGAAAAATTGTTTTCGCGAGCGATTTCCTTTAATGACATCAATCAGAAGGTGGCTAAATGATTTTTCTAAAGCTGGCCTTCAAGTCGCTCCGAAATCGTCTCTTTACCACACTGCTCACCATCTTTTCCATTGCCCTGAGTCTATCTTTATTACTTGCGGTGGAGCGAACCAAGCGCGCCACTGAAGAGGGCTTCACTCAAGCCATTAGCCAAACGGATCTCATCGTCGGCGCTAGGACCGGCCCACTGACGTTGATTCTGTACACGGTCTTTAACATGGGTAACGCCACCAACAACATCTCTTGGGAGTCCTATCAAGAGATCAAAAACGATCCGGCAGTGGCATGGACCATTCCCTATGCGCTTGGAGACGGCCATCGCGGCTTTAGAATTGTGGCCACCGATGAAAACTTTTATGAGCACTATCGCTTTCGTGGCAACCAAGGAGTTTCTTTTGCTGCTGGCCTACCCGCTCTGGGAATCTGGGACGCAGTGCTGGGCTCCCAGGTGGCTGCGAAATTGGGTTACAAGCTCGGCGACAAAATCGTGGTCGCCCATGGGGTCACGCGCACCGAGGGTGTGCAACTTCATGATGACAAGCCCTTTCGGGTGTCAGGGATACTCAACCCCACGGGCACAGCTCTTGATCAGAGCGTCTATATTTCTCTTTATGGCATGGAGGCCGTTCACATGGACTGGAAAGACGGCGCGGCACCCTCCGCAGATGCGCGAGTGAGTCCAGACCAGATTCACCAAGAAGATCTGCGCCCACATCAGATCACAGCCTTTTTCCTAAGAGCCAAGTCACGCATCGACACTCTCCATTTGCAGCGAACCATCAACACCTATGGAAAGGAGCCACTGCTGGCCATCATTCCTGGCGTCACCTTGGGTGAGCTCTGGCGCGGACTCAGCAATATAGAGCGGGTCTTAAAGGCGATTTCGTGGATGGTCATTGGTGTCGGATTGACAGCGATGTTGATCGCGCTTTTGACCAGCCTCAATGAACGACGTCGTGAGATGGCGATACTGCGAGCTCTGGGCGCAAGACCCATCAAGCTCACCGCGCTTTTGGTTTTTGAAAGTTCGCTTCTGACTTTGTGTGGAGTTTGCATTGGTGTAGTTATCCAATTCTGTGGCTTCTATTTTTTAAAAGATTGGCTCGAAACTCAATTTGGACTCTTCTTAACCGGTGCAGTTTTTACTACCACCGAGATCTTTTACATTCTTATAACAATCGGTATGGGAATGCTCATTGGTCTTATCCCTGCAGTCAAAGCCTCCAGAGCCGCTCTCAAAGATGGACTTTCCGTGAGAATTTGACGGAGCACGGCGCTTTTCATACGCGCCAGTAATTGCAGGGGACTAACCTCAACTCGACAATAATCTTTGGTCATAATCGCTAGAGCTCGCGCCAGAAGGCCCAATCCGGCAACGTCCTCGCTTTTGCCAACTCACCTTAGGGGAACTAAGCCTTCGGCTGGCAAAAGCTGTGGGCGCCGCCGCCTTGGCCCTTCTGGCGCGATCTGCCTCAAAAATCATTGTCGAGTTGAGGCGAATAGATGGAATTTGCTTTTTTTGCTGTGAGATCGTCTCTCAACATTTCATTCTCAAAAATATACTCTCTCTTCAGCAGCTTTGCTCGTGTATAGTCTTCAGCTATAAGCTCAGGAAGCTGGCCAATTTGATTGTAGTGATCAAGGTAGTGTACGTAATCTCCCAGTGACATTATGCGACTGCCAAACATCAAGCTCACAATGGCAGATTGATTAAACACAGGATTCCAGCCCGATGACAATTCATTAAAAATACGGATTGTCACATTGTATCCCGCAACCTCATCAACAAAGATAGCTTGATGCAATTGCTTTTCCGTTTCATTCCGCTTTTGTCTGGCGTCTTTAATCTGAAGATCCAATTCCGCAATCTTAGTCTCTGCTCTTTGGAGTTGTTCTTGGTAAAATTTTGCACTTGGGTGCTCAACTGACTTTCTTTTAATTTGTGAAGCTGAAATTTTCAAATTGTCACGGTTGCTAGTGAGCAGTCTCAAGTCGAATTGCGCAGCCCAATTGTCCCTTTGGCGAATAAAGAAGGACTCTGCCGAGCAGGTGTGCCAAAATTCATGGGCCAAAGCCACTAAGGCATGGGGCGGAAAAAGAAAGGGACTGAGCTTTAGAACTTTTTTCCACTTTGTAAATTTAGCACGACGATTTTCTGGCATCACACTAAAAGACATCAGGGTTTGCGAAGAGACCTCAGTTACGAATTCTACCTCTGTAGGCAAATCAATTAGACCCTCATCAGCTAGAGTCGATTTCTTATCAAAACAGGCCACCAGGGACGGCCCAGACGACGTTTTCTGTAGAGCCAAAACCAAATCTTCAAAGTAGTCTTCACTGTGAGCCAAACGATGGTCCAACTTCATCCATTTTACCAGGAGCTTATCTATTTCGGAATGCTTCTGAGGTCGCTCGCCTTCTGCAAAGGCCGAGACAAAGCGGCCATTGATCCAATGGACAAGATCGTAAAGAAGGCTGAGAAAGTCCTGCCTGGTATCCCAGTTTTTTGATTGGGAGTTTTCATTAATAAAATTTCTTACATTTTCAAAATGCAAAGCTGCGGAAGAGTCTCTAAGTCCACCTTCGACGCCACTCAATAGGCGCAAGTGTTTGTCTCTATCAAGAGTCAGCTCGTTTCGAATATTCTCTTGAGCAAATGCTACACTCATCTGAATGCAAAAACAAATTATACCCAGAACGACCCGAAAACCCATGACCCTAAACTCCCTTAGTGATCCGCCAAAAGCCGACCCTAGAGGGCTTATACCATGAAATTCGCGCCAAGAGACGGGGCGCGCTATTGATCGGAAAATAGTACACAATTGTAGTTAAACTAGCCGCTGTCCGCCTCAATTTCACAATAGGATCGCTCAACAACTTGTCCACACAGAACCTGCGGACCTACTTCTCAATGAGGGCCGTATCGAGCTGTGTAGCCTTCACATATGCGGGACGCACTCTCAGCTTTTTAAAATAATCTATGAACTCTTTTCGCTCAGGAATTGTGTTAAACTGCAATCCCCAGCCAATATGGGAACCAACAAATACATCGGCGGCGGTAAAATAATCTCCCGCAATGTAAGGTCCCTCGCTAAGGGCTTTAGCAAGTGTATCAATGGTTGTATCAAAATTTCCGTAGCCAATACTTCGCTGTTTTTCCTTTGGAATCTCAAATCCAAACGTACGATTAGAAATGGCCGCTTCTAGGGGGCCAGCAGCAAAAAACATCCAGCGATAATAGGCAGCTCTTTCATTTAAAGGCGGAGCCAACCTGCTGTCTGGAAAAACATCCGCAAGATAGGTACAGATGGCCGCACACTCAGTGACGACTTTGCCATTGTGAACGATGGCAGGTACTTTTCCCATAGGGTTGATGGAAATATAAGGTTCCGATTTCATCTGTGCGCCGTATTCTATGACCTTCACTTCATAAGGTACACTAAGCTCTTCAAGCATCCACCTTACAATTCTCGATCTTGACTGTGGATTTGAATAAAATTCGATCGTGTTTTTTCCCATTGACTCGCTCCTTTGATAACTCAGTATCTATTGCATTTTGCAAACAAAATCATCTATGCACTGAATTACTTTGGCAATGTTTTTGGCATTATTCCCTTCAGATTTTCAAATAGCGGTCAACCATCCATCAAACCCGTATTTTTGAGAAGCGGATGTGAGGTTTGGCGCCGAGAACGCAGCAGATTTTCATTTTTTAGGAGCCTGTTAATTCTGGGTGCAATCCAGTAGCGGCATTTGCACAGTCACGGTGGAACGTGTCTCGCTCTTAATGTTCATGCTCACTTGCCCAGGCGCAACTGAGAGGACAAAGCCCTGAACCCGATCTTTGATTGCTTGACCCGATTGTTTGTCAAAGAAGATCGTTCGCCCCGTTGCCCACCTGGCTCCAGGCTCCAAGTACAAAAACACAAGGCTTGGGGGAGCCAAGCTTGAGAACACTGAGGAGCCACAGTTAAAATTCGGATCAGCAGAGAATTGAATTTCCATATTTTGGTTGGAATAAGCTTTGTTGCTCTGATCATTGGATGCAACCAAACGCGCAGATATAAATTCCACCTGCTGTTCGGCCACGGTCAATGCAACGTTTGCGCTCATCGGTGTGCGACTCAACTCAATATTGTCCGAGTCTGTTTCTAAAGCCGCCGTTTCACGCCAGGCGAGCACTTGAAGAGCGTCAGGTGGCAGTGCCACTTGATCTGTGAGGCCTAAAGACTTTCTAATCAATTTCTGATAGGCATCGGCTAAAAACATTCGATGGTAGGTCACAGAGACTATACTTCCCCAGGAAAAGCACTCGCGAACTGTACTAGGGCCCACAGCACTATTCACTCCGACAACCTCAATACGATCATCATTCATATCAAAGAGTGGGCCACCGGAATCACCAAGGCATATTCCCGAATCATTAGGATCTTGTTGGAGAATCAACATGCGCGGCGTCTCTTTGACATTCACTCCATCGAAGCTGTCTACCATTCCCTGACTTTGCAAATCCTGAATTTCTGACTGTGTCGCAAGCTGAACTCCAGCTTGGCGCAGCTTTACAGGGCCTTTGTCCGCCTCGGTTTGAGTTCGACCGTACCCTGACACAAACAGATCCTTTCCCTGCCAACTTTCATAAGTGAGTGGAATTTTCGCGGGCACGAAACCCAATGGAGCATCCTGCTTCAGCAACAACAGACCAAGATCGAAGCGAAGATCGCGCTTTATTCCCGTAGCATTGTCTCCGTAGGTGTACATCGGATGCACAACAAAGTTAATCCCACTGATTAGTTTTTCAGGAGACTGCGCGCGAGTTTTGTCATCAACCTGCGTTTGAAAGAAATTTACAAGAATATTGCTATGAGCTACACCCTGGTCGTTAACCAAACAGTGAGAGGCAGTCAGAACAACTCTTTTGTCCACCAAGGTCCCCGAACAGCGATGTTTGCCACCACCGGCATCGCTAAACTCAATAAGCATTGTGGACATTTGGGTGGCTGTTGTCTCTGCGACTTCGACACCATTGAGAATGGAAGGAGAGCCTTTTTCCGGACCCGAAACACCCAAAAGGCGGCGCTCAGCCACTTTTTCAGATTTCACGCAGCCGCTCAAAAGTAGACCAAGAATCAGAGCAATCGCCATTCCAATTTTTTGAATTTCCCCATTCCCCACGCCGAAGTCCTCCCTCTCTCCTGCGTAGAATACTACATTCCAATTCTCACTGCGATGCCAATCGGTGGACAGTGAAAAAGTGAGAGGTTTGTCCATACTCTTGACAGCCGCGCACTCTGTAACTCAACGAAGACGATATAGAATCTGCAAATCTACTTTAATCAGGAACTAGTGACCAAGGCATTACTTTGGCAAATTTAAGCCAATCCAATCTGTGCGCGTCTGAATCTCCTCTGGGTTGAGCCGGCGAATGTTCGACCAGATCGGCGGCATGGGCTCTTCATCATCGTTGATAACCTCTAAAAGATAACTCTCTTTTGGAAATTGCGAATTGATAAGTTCTTCCCATCACCAAAAATCCCATCCCTTGCCGCCTCCACGGCCTCAATAGTGGAAAGATCTAGGTAGCTGGCTTGCCCATTGGGATTGTGGCAGACCAGACAGCGAGGCGCTATGATATTATCAAAAATGGAGATCCACTTAGGTTCCAGTTTAGCGGAAGGATCAGGCTTTGGAGTTTCCCCCTCCTTTTCGGGTGCGCCCGCCAAGATCCATTGCTCCAGAGAGCTCTTGAGTTCATCAGACAGCGGGCCTCCGACTTTTGGCATGCGGTTGTGCTTGACGGAGTCGCGGATGGCAACTAGCTCTCTTTTCACACCAAAGTAAGTCGCGTACTGTGTGTGGCAAGCGACGCAGCGGGGAGTAAATATTTTCTGCTGAAGATTTGCAAAATCCAATTCCTTAACACTTTGCTCTTCATTGCTCTGTTCTTCGGTGTTGGGTTTTCCATTTACTATTGTTGTGCTCTGGCTTGGTCCACTTTCGCATGCACCAAGCAATACCACTCCGATAGCCAGTAGGAAGACCTTTATAAATATTGAGTTTTTCATCTACAGTCGTGGCTCTTCGCCTGAAATTTGTTTCCAGAAATCATCAGCCCGAGATTCATATCCAGAGATGTAAGAATCAAAATTTCTCTTGGCCCTGCCGCTGACAAAATAGTGCGCGCGATTTCCATTTATAGTGAATAGGTCGGGTTGAATGTCGACCTGACTACCTGAAGCCATCGCGTAAGCACACCAGCCTCCATAGGTGGGCTCATACTTTTCTGGATTGGTTGCAAAAATGCTTTGATTTTCGGTGCTGGCAAAGTGATAGACAACTCCCAAATGCTCAGTTCTGATTTCGGGATTTCCCATCGCGGCCTGACCTCCCCCTTCCGGGAACACCGCCACCGGGTCATAACCCTTAAGGCCGACGCCACTCTGCAAGTTGTATGCAGCTGGATTTCGATTTGCCTGGGCGTGAGTGTCCTGAGGCAAAGAGGCTAAAGACGCAAAGCTCAACATTGCCAGTACGATATGGACCGACTTTTTGCTAATATTCAGTTTCATATTATCTCCATTTCTAATTTACTGACCAGGCCAGTAAAGAGTTAAACAATCTAAGAGCTGACCTTAAAAGACAGATCATCTCCAGAGGCCTTCTTCTCAGAAGCAAACTAATAAATTTTATTGGATTTGTCTTGATTAGAGTTTCTAATTTGAGAGATTAGCCAGCGGTTGCAGAGCTCCACCTTACGCCAGAGAATCGTCCGCAACAGCATAGTGCGGATCTTCATAGTGATTCACTTCTATCATTGAGCCTGCATTGTCCAATAGCCGACGACAGTCCTCGCTCAAGTGTCTGAGGCGAACACGTTTGTTCAATTTTGCATACCGAGCAGTGAGCTTTTGGATCGCTTCGATGCCACTGTGATCAAAGACTCGTGACTCTCTAAAATCCACAATGACTTCAATTGGATCTCCGTGAGCATCAAACTTTTCTAAAAAATGAGCGGTCGATCCAAAAAACAATGGTCCGCGAATTTCGTAGTGTTTGACCCCAGCTTCATCAATGTATTTTCTGGCGCGAATACGTACAGCGTTTTCCCATGCAAAAACGAGCGCAGAGGCGACGACTCCAGCAATCACGGCAATGGCCAAATCAAAGGCCACAGTCATGCCCGTAACCAGCACGATGACAATAGAGTCGGCCCGAGGGATACGATGCAAAATGCGAAAGCTCGCCCACTCAAAGGTTCCAATGGAAACCATAAACATCACGCCAACAAGGGCCGCGACCGGCACTCGCTCAATGTAACTTGAACCAAACACTATAAAGAAAATGAGCGATAGCGCCGCAACAATCCCTGAAACTCGACTGCGACCGCCCGAAGTGACATTGATTATACTCTGCCCAATCATGGCACAGCCACCCATACCGCCGAAAAATCCGGTCACGACATTGGCGGCTCCCTGTGCCACGCACTCTTTGTTTCCCCGTCCCCGAGTTTCGGTGAGCTCATCGACCAAGGTCAACGTGAGCAGCGACTCTATGAGCCCGATTCCAGCAAGAATCAAAGCGTAGGGAAAAATGATTTTCAAAGTTGCAAATGACCAAGGCACCTGTGGCAGATGAAACTGCGGCAGGCCACCTTGAATGGATGCCAGGTCACCGACAGTTCTCGTGTCGAGATCAAAACCTATGACCGCAGCCGAAACGGCGAGAATTGCCGACAAAGAGGCCGGCACGGCCTTGGTCAGCTTAGGTAAAAAATAAATGATCAGCATTGTAATGACAACCAAGCCCATCATCAATGCCATTGGCCCACCTGTTAGCCATTGAGCGGCACCATCCGGCGACCTGACTTTGAATTGATTGAGTTGCGCGAGCGCAATGACAATGGCAAGTCCATTAACAAATCCAAAAATGACAGGCTCTGGAACCAAGCGTATGAATTTTCCAAGTTTTAAAAAACCAAAAACAATTTGCAATAAGCCCATTAAAACAACAGTTGCAAAGAGATACTCAATTCCGTGAGCCTGCACCAATGACACCATGACCACAGCCAAAGCACCCGTTGCACCAGAAATCATCCCAGGTCTTCCGCCAAAAACAGAGGTGATCAAGCATACGATAAATGCGGCATACAGACCTACCAGCGGGGCCACTCCCGCCACAAAGGCAAAGGCAACAGCTTCAGGCACCAAGGCCAAGGCCACAGTTAAGCCCGACAGGAGTTCATTTTTCAATTTGATGTTCTTGTAGGAGGAGAGATCAAAAATCATTGCAGTGAAGTCGCTTCCAGTGAGACGCCATTTTTTGTGCCGCTATTTTATTTATTTTCACACCTGGACGCTATCTTAGTGAGAGGTGGGTGGCAATCACCAATTGCTGACCAGGCCATCCTTGGATTTTTTCGCCTCGGAGCTATTTTTGAAATGAACTCTAGTCGTGGAGTGTGATGCCCGTCACCTGCATCTTTTGAGTCGCGCGAATGCTGCCATCCAATCCTGTCGCCATGGTACCACCGCGCGAGCGCTTGAGAGTGAGTGTAGCATCAAAATTTCCCGCCACTGGTGGCGTGACCTGCGTTTGCGCCGCCGAAAAGCCCATAGAGCCATTTTCAGGACTGGTGTCATTGAGCCCATGACTTTGACTTGAGGTCGTGGAGCCATTCAAGTAAGAATAGCTGAGAGTAACATACATACTATCTTCTGTGCTAGTGCTGGCTGTCCAAAGAGCGGTTAGCGGCTGCCCCTTGGCAATAGAATTACCTTCTTGAACACTGGCGCCAGAAATGGCGCCAGGCAGAACTGCGGTTGAAGTGTAAGTTCCCTCTCCTGCTCGAACAAATTCAATCGTATAGGTTGCACCAACGGCATATGTTAAAGTGGCAGTATAGGTGACAATCCCTAAAAACTCATTTCGGGCCATTGTGTTGCCATTGCATGTGAGCGAGTCTCCAGCGGAGAGATCAAGATAGGTTCCTGTGGGTCCTCCCACCTGCAATTGAACTTCACAGTTAACCGAATTGGCATTGTTTCCCGCAACCTCAATGGTCGCATAAATCCCCTTGGTGGCCACATTGTCTGATTCGGTCGTAGAACAGGCGCTAAGCAAGCTGATACTGACAACACAAATGCTTAACAGCATCCAACTCTGTTTAAGTGGCTTTGACATTATTTCTGGAGAAATTTCATTTTTAGTTGAAAGTCGGCAAGAGAGCCGGTTGATTTAGCT
>CAYMBJ010000005.1:0-101596 GCA_964388665.1 uncultured Pseudobdellovibrionaceae bacterium
TCGTATTCTGAGTTTGTGTTCTGTAAACTGAAGTAACATCATAGGACATAATGGTAGGGAGTACAGGATTCGAACCTGCGACATCCACCTTGTAAGGGTGGCGCTCTACCAACTGAGCTAACTCCCTATTTGAATTTTAGAACTCGATCAGGCCTTGGGGCAGAGACCACTTAGCCTGCTTTTTCGACTCAAGATCCGAATCATTTATGAAATCGGAATAAAATCGAGAGGCCTTCGTAGCAAGTTTAAAGACCCTTGTCGATGATTTTTTCATTCATCATGGTAGGAAAACTTGCTGCAAAAGCCGACATCTAACCCAAAAGCGAAAATTATTATCGCTTTTAGGTTAGTAAGTGCTCACTCCTCAATTGGGCATTGATTGATGGCAGATGATACCTTTGTGATCATGTAGTGGCTGGACTTATTAACACTTATATCGCGAACACTGACCACAAAGACCTGAGTTTGATCGATGGGAAATTCCAAACAAGGCACGTCAGCGGTGCGAAAGCCACGAATCAAGAACACAGATGGCGTGTCCGAATCAGCGCTGCGCAGCAGTGCGCGCAAGACCTTATTGGATTCATATCCAGACCCGCTAGCGACGACTCTGCACGTTCGATTCTCATGCTCTGTGACCTGGAGTTGGCGAATTTCATTGGTAGTGCCTACGATCTTAAATGAGAAGTACACAGTCAGTGATTCGGTTTGGACTTTCCAGGTGCCTTGCATTTCGTTCCATGGAAAAGCGATTTCTTTTCCCCATGGCCAGGGAACAAAACTGTCGCCACCCGCAAAATAGTTGCCATCCTGCTCGCACTGCTCGCCACTCGATACTGGCGGAAGCTCAGAAGAAACTTGGATGGGCTGGCTCCAGTTGGGGGCAGAAATCGCCAAAGGTGATGTTTTGGCTTGAGCCAAGGCAGGAGCGCTATAAACGCACCCGATGACGAGGGGGAGCAATAGATTCTGAAGGCTCCACTTCACTTTTGTTTTCAAGTTTCTGGCTAAATTCAATTGCACGCCATGGATCCTCTGAACATTTGCTGACTCAATCACAATTCCCCCAATTTTTTAAAGCGCTAAGCGCCTAAATCCCCTTGATAACACTGCCTGAACTGATAATCGCTGCTGTCGTACCCTTACAGCCGCGCTTGATCCTCTTCTTGATCTTTTTCTAAATGCACCCTGGCCGACTTGCTCATATAGTATCCGTTTTTAGCCCGAAAAATATACCGCGGCTTTTCGTAATCCGGTTCGATGAGCTTGCGCAATCGCTTAATGGTCACATAGATCTTGTTGTCATGAATGGCCGGATCGTAAGGTTGCTTCCATACGTTCTCAACCAAATACTCCTTTGAGTAAACAACCCCCTGATTGATCACAAAAAGTTTCAACAGATCTAATAAAATGAACTGATTCTTGAAATCGATTCGCCCCAATTTTTTCTCAAATACAGAATGATTGATTTCATCAAAGATCAAGTCATAGTTCTGTTGAGATTCGCAGCCAATCTTATCTAGCCAATAGCGAATCAATTTGTAGAGGCGAATTTGATTTTTGGGATCGACTGTGCGCTGGGCGAGGCTCAGATACATGCGCGCCATATCGTTGTCGCCCATTTCATAGTAGACATTTCCTAGGGCGCCCAAGAGGTAGGACCCCACGATCATACTCTTGGTTTGCTTTAGCAGATCGTAGGCCTTCCATAGCAGGTCTATGGCTTCATCAAACTTTTTCAGCTGGCGCAAAATGTCGGCATTGAGAATTTCTACAGAAACTTTAAGCTCAGGAAAATTATAGATCTGAAAAAATACCTTCAAGTTGTAGATCTCTTTAAGGGCGTCTTGGGCGCGGCCCACTTCTGGGCGAGCATATACAGAAGCAATGCCAAAAATCGCATTGCAGATATCTTCTTTGTGATCAGCAGCCAAGCCAAGTGCCAAGGCCTTTTGTAAATAATCAAGAGCCACATCAAACTGGTTCTTGTAAGTGGCGCACAAACTTAAGGTGTAATAAGTTTTTGAAGAGAGCTCGAGTCCTTCTTTTAAGACGAGATCTTGAAGTTGCTCCTTGGCCGTGTGAATCTTGTCAAACTCTTCGCGCTCAGCATAAATGCGCAATAGCAGATTCAAAGCGCGCAGATACTGCGGATGATTCTTGTCGCGGCGAAAGGTGTCGTGAGCCGAGAGTAAATGCTCCATGGCCCGATCAAACTCACCGCGATCGCAGTATAGCTTGCCAAGTTCCAAAGCCTTTTCGGCCGTTAGCGCTTCCATTTCAGGGTGTTCTCCGATAAAAATATTAATCAAGACCTAACAAATATCAACTTTGCCCATAATTTCTTACAGATTCTGTCTTAAAGGTCAAATCTAATTGCTTAAAAAAATTCGCCCATATCTTTTAAACATGGGCGCTTGAGAGAGGAACTTTGAAAGCGGCCACTCTTAACAATGGCCGCAATGGGCGCTAGGAAGCAGTTTCAGTGAGCGTGCTGAGACTGGCCTGTGTACTTTGCCTTGATTCCATACGCAGGCTCTTTTTGTAACTTAAACAATTCTTTAGGATTCTTGATATCCAGAGCATTGATGAGGACCTGATCAACATGATCGACCAAAATCACCTTAAGGTCTTTTAGGATCTCCTTAGGAATGTCGCGCAGATCCTTCTCATTTTCTTTTGGACAGATAATGAGCTTAATGCCACCTCGATGAGCAGCCAAAATCTTCTCTTTGAGGCCACCGATCGCCATCACTCGGCCACGCAATGAGATTTCGCCTGTCATCGCCACAGTTCGCTTTACGGGAAGCTTGGTGATTGCTGAGACGATAGAGGTGGTGAGAGCTATGCCTGCCGAAGGGCCGTCTTTAGGGACTGCTCCCTCTGGCAAATGGATGTGCACGTCGACATTTGAAAAGTACTCTTTATCAAAGCCAAACAGTGGCCCGCGGGATCTCACATAGCTCATGGCGGCCGAGCAGGATTCCTTCATCACATCGCCCAACTGTCCAGTTACCGTGAATTTGCCCTTTCCAGGCACCACAGAAACCTCAACTGCAAGCAGATCTCCGCCCACCTCTGTCCACGCCATACCATTGGTTAGGCCGATTTCGTTTTGGTCTTCGATCTTGCCGTACTTGAATTTGGCTGGCCCTAAAAGCTCAGTGACTTTTTTGGGAGTCACTGAGATGACCTTGGTCTTTTTGCCAGTGCTCTTGCCTTTGAAATCGATGACGGCTTCGTCCATTACGATTTCTTTAGCGAGCTTTCGACAGATGTTCGCAAACTGACGCTCCAAATTTCTCACGCCAGACTCGCGAGTGTAATTGCGAATGGTGTGTTTGATAGCGGCGTCTTGAAACTGCACTTTGTATTCTTTGAGTCCGTGGCCTTCGATCTGCTTAGGAATCAAATAATTTTTGGCAATGTGAAACTTCTCTTGCTCGATGTATCCTTCGATTGAAATAATTTCCATTCGATCCAAGAGGGGTCGCGGCACTGTGTGCAGAGTGTTGGCGGTGGCGATAAACATCACCTTTGAGAGGTCATATTCGACCTCCAGGTAGTGATCTTGAAAGGTGTGGTTTTGCTCAGGATCCAGGACCTCGAGCATTGCCGCAGAGGGGTCACCGCGAAAATCAGAGGCCATTTTGTCAATTTCATCCAAGAGCAAGATGGCATTGCCTTTGTCGACTTTGCGCAAAGACTGCAAAATCTTGCCGGGCATAGCGCCAACGTAGGTTTTGCGATGGCCGCGAATCTCAGCCTCATCGCGCACACCGCCTAAGGAAATTCGCGCAAAAGGACGGTTGAGGGAGGTCGCAATCGAGCGAGCCAAGGAGGTCTTTCCAACCCCCGGGGGCCCAACCAAGCACAATATAGGGCCCTTGAGTGTTTTAGCAATTGAGAGCACCGCTAGGTACTCTAGAATTCTTTCTTTAACTTTTTCCAATCCCCAATGGTCATCATCAAGAATCTTTTGCGCATGGCGAATATCATGATTCTCTTCAGAGTATTCAAACCAAGGAAGGCTCAAGATCCAATCCACATAATTGCGAACCACAGTTGCCTCGGCACTCATGGGTGACATCATCTTGAGTTTCTTGATTTCTTTCATGACTTTGTCTTTGGCCTCTTGGCTCATCTTTTTGGCTTTGCACTTTACTTCGAGATCAAGAAGCTCTGCTTGATAGTCGTCCTTTTCGCCAAGCTCTTTTTGAATCGCCTGCATCTGCTCGTTGAGGTAATATTCCTTTTGTGATTTCTCCATTTGCTTTTTCACTCGCGAGCGAATCTTTTTTTCGACCTCGAGAATTTCGATTTCACCAGTCATCAAATTCAACAGATGCTCGAGGCGCTTTGACGGGTCAAAGATTTCCAACACCTTCTGTTTGTCTTCGAGTTTAAGATTGAGTTGTGCTGCGATGATATCGCCAAGCTCTCCCTCAGTGTCGATAGAAGAAACTCGCATAAGGATTTCTGGCGGGATGCGCTTGTTGAGCTTAACGTAGGCTTCAAATGTGCCTTTGACCGATCGCAGGAGAGCTTGTGCCTCTACGGGATTTTCGACCTCTTCGGGGATATCTTCGTACTGCCCGACAAAAAAGGCATCATTTTGAATGTAGTTCTTAATGCGTACGCGTCGCTTGCCTTCTACTAGGACCTTTACCGTGCCATCTGGCAAGCGCAAGAGCTGGATTATCGTACCGATTGTGCCCACATTGTAAATGTCTTTGGGCTCAGGGTTGTTGGTTTTGGCATCCTTTTGAGCAGCCAAAATGATATCAGATTGCTTGCTCATGGCGTCTTCAAGTGCGTTGATTGATTTCTCGCGACCTACAAACAGGGGCATCATCATGTGCGGGAAAATGATGAGATCCCGGAGGGGTAAGAGGGGCAGCTGCTTCGGCTTTTGAGATGCAACTTTTTCGTCCGCCATAAATTCTCCTTTTCGCCAAGTTCAAGTTCAAGTCAAATTTGAAGTTCAAATCCTAATTCCAATTATAGGGAGGTTCCCTCTTGGGATACAAAGAATTTTATTTAAACTTTGTCCGAAAGATTAAATAGGGGTGAGAATGGTTAAGTCTTCTGCAAATAGGGGCTTTCAGGTCCAGGAAACAGGATCAAGGTACTGCTTGAGCCAAGTGATAATTGGGCGACCCATTCCGTGCAGTTGGTGTGTATTGTTTGAAAAAGTTGAATAAAGAAAAAGGGGATTGACTCAGCCAACCCCCTTTTATGAAACTCTAAAATTTTGCACTCTCTGACTTTAAGCGCTCTCGGCAGGGTCACTGGCGGCCTTTTTAGCAGCCGTTTGTGCAGCGCGAATCTCCTCTTCAGATTTCATTATAATCTGAGGTTCACCCGTGTGTTCGATAACCTTTTCGTCGATCAAGCACTCTTTGATATTCTGTTTTGCTGGTAATTCATACATGATATCGAGCATCGCTTTCTCGAGAACGCCGCGCAGGCCACGTGCTCCTGTTTTGCGTCGTAAAGCGGTTTGCGCGACGGCCCTTAAGGCGCCATCGGTAAACTTGAGCTCAACGCCTTCAAAAGAGAAAAGCTTTTGGTACTGCTTGGTGATCGCATTTTTTGGGCGAACCAAAATGTCCATCAACGTCTCTTCGTCTAAAGGATCAAGCACAGCAACAACAGGAAGTCGGCCAATGAACTCAGGAATCATACCGAATTTAAACAGATCGTCAGGCTCAATTTTTTGCAATATATTGTCCTGCGCAGCTGCCGCTCCTGAGCGAATCTCAGCGCCGATACCCATGGTCTTAGACGAGACGCGATTGTCGATGACTTTATCAAGGCCGACAAAGGCACCACCCACGATGAAGAGTATGTTTGAGGTGTCCACTTGAATAAATTCTTGTTGAGGATGCTTGCGGCCTCCTTTTGGAGGTAAGTTGGCAACTGTTCCCTCAAGGATTTTTAACAAGGCTTGCTGAACACCCTCGCCGCTCACGTCACGGGTGATGGACGGATTTTCAGATTTGCGTGCCACTTTATCGATCTCATCAATGTAGATGACGCCACGCTGGCATCTTTCTACGTCGTAGTCGGCGGCCTGTAGCAGATTCAATACGACGTTTTCCACATCCTCGCCCACATATCCAGCCTCAGTGAGTGTCGTTGCATCAGCCATTGCAAAAGGGACATTCAAAATTCTTGCAATCGTTTGCGCGAGCAAGGTTTTTCCAGAACCAGTGGGTCCAATTAGCAAAATATTGGATTTTTGCAATTCAACATCTTGGTTCTTTTTACCACCCAAACCGTTGATGCGCTTGTAATGGTTGTGCACGGCCACCGCCAAGGATTTTTTGGCAGAGAGCTGACCAATCACATACTCGTCCAAGAATCCTTTGATCTCTGTGGGCTTTGGCACTTTGAATGTGCCCTTGTTTTGCGACTCGCGCTCTTTTTCCTCGTCAATGATGTCATTGCAAAGATCAATGCATTCATCACAAATATAGACGCCAGGACCGGCAATCAATTTTTTGACTTCTTTTTGACCTTTTCCACAAAAACTGCAGCGCAGGGATCCATTTTCAAATTTACTCATACTCTATTTACCTACTACCCTTTTTGAAGTGAAGTTTTTCGAGAATCCACCTGATGATCGATGAGGCCCAACTCTTTGGCTTCCAGAGGGCTCATAAAATGATCCCGCTCCATCATTCCAACTAAGCTTTCATAGCTATGACCCGTGTGTCGCTCGTAAATACGGGTCAATTTCTCTTTTGTTTTTACCAGTTCGCGGGCGTGAATTTCGATATCAGACACCTGACCGCCAATTCCGCCACCGCCCAAGTGCGGTTGGTGTATCATGATGCGCGTATTTGGCAAACTGTACCTTTTGCCCTTTGTTCCGGCCATCAATAGCATAGATCCCATAGATGCCGCCATGCCCATCGCATAAGTTGCAACGTCGCACTTTACATATTGCATAATATCGTAAATGGCCAATCCTGACGACACACTTCCTCCTGGAGAGTTAATGTAAAGATGTATGTCGCGCTCGGGATTGTCTACCTCTAGAAATAAAAATTGTGCAATGAGTGCATTGGCGACTTCATCAGTAACTGCGGAGCCAAGAATGACTATTCTATCCTTCAGCAGGCGTGAATAAATGTCATAAGATCGCTCACCCTTTGATGTTTGCTCGACGACATATGGAATTAGCGGCACGTTGTCTCCTTCTGTGTGGTTTCCCCTGGTATTAATTGTATCGGCAGATCAAGTTTAGGCTTAATGAAAAAAGCCATTGGACGGGCTAAAAGACTGTGCTAGACAATTTTCTGCAGCACACCAAGGGGTTAGAATGAAAATCAATATCATTAAGCAACAGATTACCACAATGAGCGGCCAGACCTTAGTCCTTTTTTCTTCAAATAAAGAAAAAAGTCCTCAGTTTCAGAGCTCTTCATTTGCCAAAGAGCTGGGCTCTATTTTTAGGGGTTCCGAATACAAAGCGCAATTGAGTGAATGTTTATTTTTTCGCAATAAGGCAGTGGCGAACTTTGAACACCTTTTGTTTGTCGGACTTGGTGATTTGAAATCCATGAAGGAGGATTCTGCCTGCGAATACCTGCGTCAAGCGGGTGCGAGTTTAGTGGATCAGTCCAAGGCACAAAAGCTGAAAGAATTGACTATTGATCTCGATTCTTTGCCGACATCACTCTCAGCAAAAGCGGTGCAGGCACTTGTGGAAGGCCTGATGCTGGCCAGTTACTCTTTTGATGAATTGAAAACAAAAAGCAAAGGCAAAACAACCGCCAAGGGCAAAGATGCGAGTGTAGCCAAAGTGAACGCGAAGGCGAGCGCCAAAGGCGCAAGCAAACCAGCAGCCATTGATCCGTCATCGAGCGAAATGTTGGTGCACTTGGTGAGCAAAGACGCTCAGCAGGCCGCCATCAAGCAGGCATTTCAGAATGCGGTTATCATTGGCAACGCAGTTAACTTCTCGCGGCGTTTAGGTGATATGCCTGGCAATCTCATGACGCCTTCCGTTTTGGCTGATGAGGTGGTTAGCGCTGCCAAGGGAACAGATCTCAAAGTGACCGTTTGGAACCGAGCACAAATTGCCAAAGAAAAAATGGGTGGTCTCTTGGGCGTGGCACGCGGATCAGATGAAGAGCCGCGATTTATCATTATGGAATACAAGGGCGGAGGCAAGAAGAGCGCTCCCATAGCCTATGTCGGTAAGGGTCTGACTTTTGATACCGGGGGCATTTCTATTAAACCCTCTGCTGGCATGGAGGAGATGAAATACGATATGTGCGGTGGTGCTAACGTAATTGGCACCATGTTGGCGATCGCAAAGTTAAAATTGAAAGTGAATGCAGTGGGATTTGTTCCCGCATCTGAAAACATGCCCTCAGGTAAAGCGACGAAGCCTGGAGACATTCACATTGGCCGCAATGGCAAGAGCTTTGAAGTGAACAATACCGATGCCGAGGGGCGATTGATTCTGGCAGATGCACTTGCTTATGCATCGGAACAAAAACCTTCTGTTATTTTGGATGCGGCAACTTTGACGGGTGCAATGGTCGTAGCATTGGGAAACATACATACAGGTTTTTTTACCCGCAATAAGGCTCTTAAAGACAAGGTCGAAAAGGCCGCACAAGAGTCAGGAGAGTCGGTGTGGAATATGCCACTTTGCGATCACCACACCAAAGACATGAAGGGCACCTATGCAGATCTGTCGAACACATCTGCCACCAAGGGAGCTGGCAGTGCCACAGCGGCTGCTTTTTTAGAGCAGTTTGTTGGCGAAAACATCCCATGGGCGCATTTTGATATTGCTGGAACGGGCTGGCACTGTGGCAATCGTCTCAACTATTGTCCCAAACGAGGGGCAACAGGAGTCATGGTTCGTACATTTGTCGAGTTTGCTAAATCTCATAAAGCATAAAGTATAAAGTATACAGCAGATATCCGAAAGATACTTTCTGGTGCTGATTGGCTCACCATTTTAACAGAACGGGATCGTGCTTGCGAACATCGCTGGCACGAATATGAAAGGTCCTGCCCTCTTCGTCTTTGAGCTCAATGGAAACCAAGATCCATTGATTGGGTAGGTTGGGCTCCATATTTTTAAAGGCAATTCGCACCGGCGCATGACCATTGGGTACGGAGTTCAAGGCGATTTCAGTGTCAATCGCCTCTTTAGGCAAAGAGGCGAGAGGAATTAGGTAGGATTCAAGCCTCGAAGGTGAGTCCGTCGAGGAGATGCAAGGTCCTTCGACCTCCATTGTTGGTGCATCGCCATTTACGACCACACCATGAACTTCAAAATTCATCTGTACAGACTTGTACTGATCACATAGAGAAACTTTGCCGCCGCTTCCATTGGGTACATAAAGGTGTCCCACAGAGAGCTCTAAATCCGTGCCACTGACGACATAATCAAAATCCCGAATGATTTTTTCCTTCAGCGCAACTTGCAAAGCGTCTTCACGCAGATTTGATAGATCATACTTCTCAGGAATGGCGGCTGGGTCGCGCAGCATCTGAAAGGGTGAAGTGTGAGTGACCAAATACCAAAAACCACTGCCAAAAAAGGTTCCAAAGAGTAAGAAGCTTAATAATGTGCGTTTCATATTGATTTCCTCATCCGTTATTATATCGACAGAAATCGAAATAACTAAACTGGACGAGACTTATGTCGATATAAACACTCAGGGCCTATAAAGATGCAGCTGAAAAAGTTCTACAAACAAGGCAGAGGAGCAGGGCTGTAACTCTTGAATTCAACGCCCATGTCACGGGCTTCAAGGGCGATGGCCAGCATTCCCATGCGCGCCACCCATCCGTAAACATTTTCCATTGGGCAACCTTCTGGCTTGATCAACAGATCAGAAACACAGAGTTTTTTATAAACGGCGCCTGGGCTGTTTAGGCTCTCAGTGGAATCTTTTTCGGCATGAGTGCGTAAAAAACCTCCGGCCAACTGACAGCCAATCATATAGATCACCGGCTCAGCCGAAGCTGTGTCGGCCTTCACTATAGAAGGAATTCCCTCTTGAATGATGACACTTTCAATATCGCGGCCACCTTTGGCAGCTTTCATTTTTTTGCGACTCTTGTAAGACCACGAAAGAACCTCTTCGCCAGAGCTCGCTTTCATAACACCTAGACCATAGGTGCCCGCATTGTTTTTTACAAAGACGAAGGGCTTTTGTTCAATGCCTTGTTTTTTGTAGTAGGCACTGATGCCGTGGAGCATTTCATCCACTTTAGTGGCAAGCACTTTACGGTTCTCTTCGCTTTCTATTTCAAAGTCGTATTCTTCAGTGGCAATGGTGATGCACTGTGGATCACAACCCAAGTGGCCACAGAACTCTTGGGCCAACTGATTGAAGTAGCGAAAGTGTCTGGCTTTGGTCCGCTGATACCAACCCAAACCAGGAGGAGGATTTACTGGATAGGGGTTTCGCGACACCCATTCCTCATAATTTATTGAGAAGTCGTTATTACAAATTACCAAATCCGGTTTGAATTGGATTTTCATCAGATCATCAGGATCCGTCGAAATCACCTCGATGGACTGTCCCGTTGCGCTCTTGACCACGATATTGGATTCAATCTTGCGCGGAAAGCCCACTCGAATATCAAATCCGGCCTGAAGGCTGATTTCTTTTAAAGTTGCGACATTCTCCCAGTAGTAAGCATTGTTGGTGTGCTCTTCTGTGACCAATAGTAGATTTTTCATCTCGCCGTAGTGATCAGAAACAAACTTCTTCAGTAGATCCGCGGCACTCTCTTTGTCGGTAGGGCAAATGTTATTAAAACCAGCTGGAAAGATATTGGCGTCGACAGAGGTGATTTTAAATCCCGCATCGCGAATGTCGTAACTGGAATATATAGGCAGTGGCAGATCTTTGACCAAACCTGCATACCACGAAATTACCTTCTCTTGGCGGCCAAGAGTCTGTTGATGCAAGATCGTTTGAGCGTCCATTTGTTAACCTCCGCCTTAGCGATTACCCTCTTGATATTCGCAGCAATTGGTTCAGTATGACAAGCAACTTGTCCTTGATCTCGTCACGAAATTTTAAAAACGCGCTTAAGTCCGGCTTAGTTTCGGAGCTCGTGATCTTGTAAAACGCATCCACTTTTCCAAGACAATTCAATGAGGCTTTGGTGCGTTGGATAAGATCTTCGCGAACAAAAGGGTCCATCGTTAAGTCTTTAGTTTGGTTCTCTAGATATTGCAATAGGTTCAGGTAGTTTTTCTCCAAACGCTGTCTGGACTTCTTTGACCAGTGATTGTGATTCAAATCCATGGATTTCACTAAGAATCCCTGAGACGAACAGAGAGTATCCAGTTCAATTTCAAAGCGATCGTCATTGTCTGCGGCCAAATCAAAATTGACTGCACCCATTGCATAGTACACACGAGGAAGTTCAGGAAGAGCGTCTTGGCGTTTTTCCATCCGTTCTAGCTGCTTCTGTGCCAACTCCAAATACTTCTTAGCTTCGCTGGGTTGATTGTGCTGGCGATATATGATTGAAATCTTTGCTGGGACCTCAACTCGATAAAAAAAACTCGCTTCGAGATCAAGGTCACGGTCACGGCTGTGCTGTTGAGCTAGGTTTTGCTCGATATCCAAAAGAGTTGCCAGGGCCTCAGCATCCATATTGAGGCCTTCATATGCATCCACGAGCAAGATCGTTGCGCGGGCATAGATCATATCAAATCGATTGCGGCTGCGTTGGCGGAGATCAATAAGAATTTCTTTCATTTGCTCGAAATCACCACTACGATGGTAGGCTTCTGCCTTCATCAGTAAGCCCTCGTACAGATACACTTTCATGCTTGGCTTTGCGAATGTCGATTGCCATTTATCTAAAAATGTATCGATGTCGTCATTGAGAAGCGAATCTTGTAGCTCAAAAAGCTCCTTGGCTTCAATGGAGACTTCACGTTTCTCGGATGTCTCGATTTTGTCGTCGTTGTGTCTTGAAAACAAAGTGCACCCACCTTGGCAGAGGATCAGTGCCACAACAGGGAGAAAAGAAAATAGCGAAAAAGCCGATCGAAAAAATACCTGAAAAGCGGAGGTCATAAAAAGCCCCTGGAGATAAAATGATTTTTGATTTCGGCAATTTCAGCTATGGAATCGCTGTTGGGATGAACCTCGGGAACATCAATCACCTCGAGCTGTGAATCAAAATGTTTGCGCAGATGTTCGAGATTTGTGAGCTTCTCGCGAAAATAACTTTCGATGACCGAAAAATCGGGTTTCGTTTCAATAGAAACCTTTTCATTTGCACCCAGCAATGGCCACCAGTAGGGGCTCGAGCGATTGGCAAACACACGCCGGACCTTGAAATGTTCTGAATTGAGTGTCGCTGCAATGTCTTTTGCTTCTTCTAACTTTATTTTGTCCATGACCGTCACCAGCGAAAAATGAGTTTGCGGGCCTTGAAGCAACTCCGAAATCTCTACAGTGCGTTTTTGCAGGCGCTCACGCCATGATTCGATGCTCGTAAAAAACTCAAAAAGCTCACGTACAAATTCAGAGCCAGTGAGAAGTTCAACGGCCTTGAGGGCCTGTCGGGTACCAAGCTCTACAAGGCGCGAAATAAAGCCCAAGTTGGGCCTTTTCATTTGTGCGAGCCATTGGAATATCGCCTTATCAAAGAGAGCTCCCAGCTTTTTTGGGGATCGCAAAAATTCAATAGCGTGCTGCGCGGGCGGCGTGTCCAAGATGATAACTTCAAATTCATTCTTAATGTAGGCAGAATACAGGTGTTGCAGAGATGAAAAGTCCTGAGAGCCCGACAGATCCGAGGTCAACTGCTGATAGAGGCGATTTTTGAGTAAAACCTGAGCCTTTTCTTGGCCTCCAGCAGCCTTTATTACAAAATCATCAAAAACTTTTTTGTGAGGGACCGTAGCTACAAAGAGATGCGGTGAGAGCTTTGGCACGGCATGAAATCCCAAATCCTTGGGCACACCCAGGGCCAAAGCCAGACGTGCGGAGGGATCAATCGTCATTAACAAAGTCTTTTTGCCTTGTTCGGCATAGAAAAGGCCCATGGCCGTCGCCAAAGTGGTTTTTCCGACGCCGCCAGATCCTAGGAGAACTTCAATTCTTTGTGTGACACTAGCGGAACTCATCGAAACTCCTAGATGCGGTCGTCACAATCTTCTTGGGGTCTGCCAAAAAGATCCAAGGAATCTCAAGTAGATTTTTATTAAGACTGCGCAAACTTTGAATGGCCGCTTGGGTCTCCTCTTGACGATGCGTGAAATCCGCGATGATTTCTCGTTCAAGATCGGTGCTCGCTGGCTTTTTTTTCTGCACGCTCACGCGAAAGGCTCTGTTCAAAATAAAACTCGATTCAAAACCGAAGTCTGACTTGAGTTCATTGTAGAGCTCGCCACTTTCTTGGATTGAAAAATCCTCAGGCAAAGAGGTGATCCAAAAATGAACTTGAGAATCATTGGCCAAAACTTTTTGAATTGAGCGGCTCTGCTCACCCATGGGTCCAAAGCGAATGGCATTGGCAAGTCCTCGTGGCGCCCGCATCAGCGAAAGAAAATGCCCAGTGGCGGGGCTATCGACGACGATTTTACTGAAACTCAAGGAGGGACCGTGGTGTCGAATGTGGCTGGTCAGTTTGCCTAAGATAGCAATCTCTTTGAGCGCGGGGGCAATGTTTACAAACGTGCGCAGCACTTTATTTTCTAAAAACAAATTGGCAATCGTCTGCGACTTTAAAAGGTATGTCGCGTACTCCTTAAGGCAATCGAGACCATCAAACTTTGCAATTGACAAATTTGGCAATATTTCAGTGGGTTTGTAAGACGGTGCTTCGGGGAGGTGGAGGGCCATATGAGCATACGAAGCATCACTGAGCTCCACAAGAATCGTCGACTCTCCTTGCGAGGAAAAGTAATGGGCCAATGCCATGGCAGCGGTGGATTTACCAACGCCGCCTTTGCCCGAGACAAAATGTAGAGATGCTGAACGAAAACTCATGATGTTTCAGCAGTTTGCTAGATTGTCGCAGAACAATCATGCAGCATGAGGTCAATTCATTTGCTTGAGTTGTTTCCAAGCTTTTAGGTAGCCATAAGCTTGAAATGCTTGATAGTCAGATTTAAACAATTTTTCTGTCGGTGTAAGCTCTGTGTCCTTTTTAGAGGACAAATCCTTCCACCAACCTGTGGCGCCCACCTCGTCAAGGGCTTTGGCGCTAATGTTTTCATCAGCTTTTTTTTCGCGATCTCCTCGCAAGTGCCCTTGTATGTCTTTTTCACGTGTTGATTTTGATTTGACAATCGCTTTTGAAAAGGTGTCTGACTCGACCTCGCCAATATAGATGTCGGGATTGATACCTTCTGCTTGAATCGAAACGCCACTGGGCGTGTAGTAGCGCGCAACAGTCATTTTCAAACCACTGCCATCACCCAGTTGCAACACCTGTTGTACGCTGCCCTTGCCGAAGGTGCGCTCACCTGTGACGATTGCTCGCTTGTTGTCTTGCAAGGCTCCGGAAACAATTTCGCTCGCACTGGCAGACGATTCATTGACCAAAATAACTAGCGGAAAATCAGTGTATTTGCCTTTGCGAGTTGCCATGGCCACTTCCTTTTTTTGCTTTTCGCGGCCAATGGTGGAAACAATGATACCGTCCTTCAGAAAAAGGTCCGACACTTTTATCGCCTGCTCAAGTAGACCGCCGGGATTGCGCCGCAAATCCAAGAGCAGTCCAGACACTTTATTGTTCTTTTTGCGATGCTCTTCGATCACTTTTTCTAAATCTTTTGCAGTGTTTTCTATAAATGACGTGATTTTAACATAGGCGTAACCATCCTTGAGGTCGGTGTACTTTACTGACCGCAGTTTCACATTGCCGCGAACGATAGTGATGTCTTTAGGCTCTTCTTCGCCCTCTCGAACAACTTTCAAAACAATTTTTGTTCCTGTCTTTCCGCGCATCAACTGACTGGCTTCCACCAAGCTCAAGCCCTTTGTGCTGGTGCCATTTACGGCAATCACTCTGTCGCCAGGTTGAATCCCTGCTTCCCAGGCTGGGGTGTCCTCAATCGGAGAAATGATTGTGAGTATTCCATTTTGAATCGAAATCTCGATACCTATTCCACCAAATTGGCCCGAAGTTTCAGTTTGAAATTCTTTAAATAGTTCCGGCTGCATAAAGCTTGTGTGTGGGTCCAGCTCCCTTAACATCCCTTTGATGGCTCCGTAGACCAATTTCTTGATATCCACCGGTTCAACGTAAAACTGCTGCACCAGATTTAACACTTTGGCAAAGTTTTGTAGATCGCCGTAGCGCTCTTCAGGCTCAGCGCGAAGAAAAAAGTTAAAACCAAAGATGATAACAAAACACGTAGAGAGTAAGAGAAATACTTTTTTTGTACGCTTCATGATGTCTCCTTAGATATCCAGCTGGTCACTTGTACGGGTTTTTCAAAATGTCGAATCTCAAAATACAATAAAGGGGCCATAAACAAAGGATTCAGGTCAGTCTCACCCAGATCTTCTCCCGTGCCCACCGCGTCTCCAATGTGTTTTGAAGTGCCTTTTAGACCTGCATAAATGGTAGAAAAGTTATCTCGGTGATCCACTATTATTGTATTCCCAAATCCTGGTGTGATCCCGACATATTTTATAGTTCCTGAAAATACCGACCTAACTCTGGATACCTGTGTGGGCCAAAAAAACAATCCTGGCATACCCTGCAACAGAGGTGATTTGCGG
Organism: uncultured Pseudobdellovibrionaceae bacterium; assembly: GCA_964388665.1. Lineage (GTDB taxonomy): Bacteria > Bdellovibrionota > Bdellovibrionia > Bdellovibrionales > Bdellovibrionaceae > CALCCV01. The sequence goes on from CAYMBJ010000005.1 coordinate 15,750, forward strand.
AATTCCAAGATTTGCGCCTCTGAGTTAAATCCGTCGTGACTTTGGTCGGAGGATTTCTTTTGCAAAGTGCGGCTATCGGCCGTAAGCAGGCTTTCATGGATGTAGCCGGGCAGTGGTGGAAGGAGCCGTCCTTTCAGCTGCATAAAAGTGGCGGACTTTGCCAGGCGCTGAAATTCATCAATACTGAGACTCAATTCAGGAGATGCTTGCAGAATTTTTTTAGTTTCTTCACGCTTTGAAAGTTTTTGCAGACCCTTGAGAAGTTTTTCTTTTTGCTCTTGTTCTTTGGTAAACTGCTGCTCCTCCACTTTGAGGCTCGCGCTGAGGGCCGCCAAATCTGATTGCCGTTTGTTTAGATTCTTGCGTTGCTCAGCAAGCTTCTTTTTTTCCGTTGAATAGCTTTTAATAAGTGCAAGATCCTGAAACGTGATCTGCTTCAGGATGCGTAAGCTATTCTCAAGACCTTGAGCACTCTTTGCTTGCGAGATGAGGCTGGGCAGAGACACTGCAGAGAGTTGATGCAAGGCCCTCATCCGCTTTGCCAGCAGTGCTTTCTTCGCGTCCAGGACTTCAAGCGTCTGCTGCTCAGATGTATTGATTTCTTCGATATTGTTTTGCAAGCGGACCAACTCTGAGTCCGTTTTGACAACCTTTGATGTGCTTTTGGCTATTTTTTTATCTAAGGTTCGCAGTGCACGCAGTGTTTTCTGAATTCTTTGAACGATGTCCTGATGATCGACAGCAACCCTTTTCTCGATTGAGCTCTGTTGCTCGCGTGTGTTTGTCGGCAAGGAGGGGCGCTTTGCTGCAAGCGCATTGACCGCAATGAGGATAGGCAACACAAGCCCAATCTTACCCATCATGATCAACTCACAGGCGGAGATCCCGCCCATCCCGTGTTCATTTTGTAGAGTGCGAGCAGCGCACCCAGGCCGCCAATGGTTGCGGCCAAAATGAGGAGTCCAAAGATTTGCCCACCATCAAAAAACCGAAGCACATCTTCTAGAGACTGAAGCCCTAGGGTGACCACAAGATATCTTTTGGCTATCAAATAGAGCGCACCCGAAAGAACGATGCCGACACCTCCGGCAAAGAACCCTGTAAAGAGTCCACGTCCTATGAATTTTTTGCGGATAAACCAAGCGGTCGCGCCAATGAACTCCATCACTTCGATCTCTTTTCGACGAGACTCAAATTGCGCGCGAATGCTATTGGTCACCATAAAGATGCACGCAAAAATCAGCGACGCGCCTATAAACCCAAAGGACACCTTAAACCCCGAGGCCACGCTCTGAAACCGAGTGGCCAGATCTCTGCCGTAAGTCACATCACTCACGCCCCGCAATTCTTGGAGTTGGCTAACCAGTGCTGTGACCGCTTGATCGACGCCGTCAGCGATCTTGCTTTGGTCGAGGGTTAGCAAATAGCTCTCAGGCAAATACTCTTTCAGGGATTCATCATCGACGAGAGAGTTTGAGACCGATGCCAGCTGCGCCTTCATCTCTTCTAAGGCCTGCTGAGGTGAAACGTGATCGTACTTTTTGATGACGGAAGTCTCGGAGATGAATTTTTCTAGCGAAGCTCGTTCTTCTGGGTAAATGTCATCGGAAAGATACACTGAAACCTGGACCGATTCACCCCAATAGCTCAGCAGAGAGTTGAGATTTTTGCTCAATAGCAACAGCGTGAACACAATCATCATTGACCCCGCGGCGATTCCGACGGTAACTCCGCTTAGAGTTCGCTGCATAAAACCTCGCGAATCTGACCACTCTCCAGAATCACATTGCGCTTGTTCATTTTTTTGACCAAATCCCAATTGTGGGTGGCAATAAACACCGTGGTTCCCCGTGAACTCACTCGCTCAAAGAGCTCGATGATTTCATAAGTGAGCTTTGGATCCAAATTGCCGGTGGGTTCATCAGCAATGAGCACTCCGGGCTGATGAATCACCGCCCGCGCGATGGCCACGCGCTGCTGTTCGCCACCAGAGAGAAACTGTGCGGGATCGTTTTTGCGATGAAGCAGTCCCACCTCATCCAAAACTTGATCCACTTTGTAACTAATTTGCGCCTGAGAGTCGCCCAAAATGGTCAATGGCAAGGCCACATTCTTGCCGACCGTCCAATTGCCGAGCAACTTGAAATCCTGAAAGACCACGCCAATCTTGCGACGAAAATAGGGCACCTCATGATCGCGCATGCTCACAATATCTTCACCGGCAATTTTGACCCGTCCAGAAGAGGGCTTATCAAATGCTGCAATTATTCGAAACAAAGTGGTTTTACCTGCCCCTGAGGCGCCGAGCAGGAATATAAATTCGCCCTTACCAATCTTTAAATTGGCTCCTCGCAGCGCATGGGTTGGCCCCGGATAAGATTTATAGAGATGGTCGATTTCAATCACGACTTTAATTTATCAAACTGAGACCATCTTTGGTGAGACCAGTAATGATTTTACAATGACGAAGGTCGAGCAAAAGCTCTTGGTTTATCGGGTTCGCCCTCCATAAATTCGTTGATGACCTCTTGATGTTGTACGCGCAAAGCAATCTCAATCGATTTTTGATCTGAAACTGGACCATTTTGAAACACTTCTGCGTAAGATCGCTTCACCGACTTCACAACCGCTCCATTATGAAATACTCTAGTTACTATATAGGGATTGTTCTGTCCCCAGTCTTCAGTTTGGACATGGTAATCTTTTCCGCGAATTGAAAGATTGGAATTGTAACCGCTATTCATAGCGATAGAATAATTCAATAGAATTTTTTAGCAACGAAAATCAGTGCAGCCACTGCACGATTGATTTTTGGGGGTAGCATGAATAAATTTTGGCTCAATATTGTTTTTGCTCTGATGATTGTAGGAAATTTCATATTTTTGAATGCAAGTGCCCAGGGTGGTAGAATTGATCCTACAGTGTCGTTAGAAGGTCCGGACGCGGTTAAAGAATTGTCCGAATCTAACGCAAAACAGGCAGCCACAGAAAACTGCAATAAAATTTACGATAAGTTTCAGACGGCATTAGGTGATGCGGTTAAGGCTTGTCAGGAATCTCAACTAGGGAACTGCATTCAAGTGATGGCTAAATGCAACAGTGATGCTGATGAAGTCACGCAAACTACTGATTGGTCTCAATTACTCGATACAACTGTTGCCGCTGCAGGTGTCACCCTCCCCCCAGGCGTCGCTTCATTTTCACAATCCTGTCCTTTCTACAATGGTGCCGACTATGATTCAAAGGCAGAAAAACAAAGAGTGAGGAAAGAAGCCATTGGAAAAGAAATGGAGAAACTTAACAAAGATATGACTGAGGCCAAAAAAAGATTAGATGCTGATATCAAGAAAATAACCACTGAAATGGAGACCGTTGAAAATAATTTGAACAAGTCATTAAAAGAAATTGGTAAATCAAATGATGATATTCTTCAGGAATCTGCCAAAGAACAACAAACAATAAAGGATAACTTCGGGGAAAAGCAAAAACAATTGACTGCTATTGAACGAAGTATACCGAAGTTGGTTGCTCAGTACAATGCAATTCGATCTATTAATATTACCAAACTCAGTGGTTATGAATGTCAAATCAAGGCAAGAGAAAGGGTCGATGAAGCTAGAAGAGGCGGTAAAGATGCCAAAGAGACACGAAATAGGCCTAGATTGAGCAATGCTAGCGCCAATGAATACAGAAAATATGAAAAAGAATCGTTTGATTCCTGTATGCAGGGAGCGCGCCAAAGTTTTATGGCTCAACTTGGTGAAGCGCTTGAAGAACAAGCGGTCGCAAATGAGGAAAGAGTCAGATTGATGTCCACATTAGCAGAATTGACAGCGTCACTAAAAGCGGCCCAAGAGCGACAAACTCAAAGAATTTCAGAACTGAATATTCAAAAAAATACTGAGATATCTACTGCTCAAAAGACAATTGCCAATAGAAAAGCTGATATTGAAGAAAGACAAAAAACTTATCAGGCTGAGATGAATGGCTTCCAGGCACAGGCTCAGGGGCTTATGAGAAGAGAAACAGAACTGAGCTATGAAATGCTGGCGCTCGGAACAGCGCCTCCAGGTGGGGCAAAGAAGAATTGGCGAGACGCAGCTGCCACTGTTCAGAATGTACACGTGGCATATGATTCCTATCGACAGACCTGCTGTCCAGGTGGACATCCCTCGTGTGAAGACTCAAAAAGTCAGTTCGAAAGGGCGGGAGTACCCAGTAGCAGAAAATAGCGTCTAGTAATAGCAACTAAGGTGGATCGTATGTGGAAAAAAATTTTATTATCATTAATTGTTTTGGGCATCATTGGCGCGGGCGGCGCGTATGCGTTTTTGTTGTCGATACAAAAGGATCTGCCGAAGATCATCAGTATGGAGGATTATGAACCTCTGCTGGTGAGTCAGGTTTATGATCGCAAAAATCAAAAGATTGGCGAATATGTGAGGCAGAGGCGCATACTTACGCCGTATGATAAGATTCCGGAAAAGCTGGTGCAGGCCTTTGTGGCGGCAGAGGATCACGAGTTCTTTGAGCACTCGGGAATCAATTTGCAGGCGATCTTTCGTGCGTTTATCGCAAACATCCGTGCGGGACGCACGGTGCAGGGTGGATCCACGATCACACAGCAGGTGGCAAAAACCCTGATGCTGACCTCTGAACGAACGATTGTGCGTAAGCTCAAGGACATGTTGCTGGCCATTGAGATGGAAAAGAATCTCTCTAAAGCGGAGATCATGTATCTTTATTTGAATCAGATCTTTTTGGGAAATAGCGCTTACGGCGTGGGTATGGCGAGTGAAATCTATTATCGAAAGCCACTGGAAAAGCTGACATTGCCAGAGATGGCGATGCTAGCGGGTTTGCCGACGGCACCCAGCGCCTACTCGCCGGTGCGCAGCCCAAAAAAGGCCAAAGAGCGGCAAGTTTATGTGCTCACACGTATGCATGACGTGGGCTATATCACCGAAGAAGAGATGCGCGAAGCCATTGACGCGCCTGTGACTGTGTATTTGCGAGAGAACTATGAGGAGTTTGCGCCGCACTTTTTAGAAACGGTTCGACTGATGCTGATTTCCAAATTGGGTGAGTCGACAGTGCTGGACAAGGGACTGCGTATCTTTACGAGTCTGGATTTGGACAAGCAGCAGGCAGCGCAAAAATCTGTGGAAGAAGGGCTCAAGGAGCTGGATAAACGCCAGGGCTATCGAGGAGCCAAAAAAAATCTAGCAACAGTTGCTCAGTATGAGGAGCATCTAGAAGAGGTAAAAAAGAACATCATCGATGATTTGACTCCAGAGAGAGTCATTTTGGCAGATGGGACCTACGCACCAGTGACGGAGCCCAGTAAGGACAATTCGCGCCTTCCCGCCTTTTTAAAGTTGAATGACAATGTTGAAGGAATAGTTACGGCAGTGGATGATGAGCTGGGCCTGGTCTATGTGAAGATTCCCGATGCAGAAGGTGTCATTGACATTGATACCATGAATTGGGCCCGCAAGCCCGACACGGAAAAGCGATACGATTTTGACCTCCTTAAAAAGCCATCAGGCGCATTGCGTGTTGGCGATGTGATTTTAGTAAAAGTCACAGGAGAGCAATTTGCATCCGAACGCCTTGATAAATTGGTCAAAGCGGACATCGACTCGCGAAAGAAAGGCACTAAAAAAAATCCTGATAAAGGCAAGGCCCTTGCGCTGCCAGATTTGATTCAGTACTTGGCCTTAGAATTGGATCAGGTGCCCGTTGTTGAGGGAGCACTCATTTCCTTTGATCAAAAGACCCAAGAAGTTTTGGCGATGGTTGGTGGATACAAGTTTATTCACACTCAAAATGAATTCAATCGCACACTCCAGGCCGCTCGACAGACAGGCTCTGCCTTTAAAGCCATTGTTTATGCCTCGGCCCTTGATAAGGGCTATACGCCCGCGACGCCGATCATGGATGCACCACTTGTCTTTGAGGAGCAGGTTGAAGACGAAGAGGGTCAAGAGGATGTAAAAGTTTGGAAACCAGCCAATCACTCCAAAAACTTTGGTGGCGATATCATTTTGCGAAATGCACTGGTGCAGTCGTTGAATGTTCCCACCGTTAAGATCATCGAGGACATTGGTGTTCCGTGGGCGGCAGAGTATGCTAAACGATTGGGAATTTTCAGTACGCTCAATATGGACTTCACCTTAGCGCTAGGCTCTTCAAGCGTGACTCTTTACGAAATGACTAAGGTGTTTGGTGAATTTGGTCGATTGGGCAAGCGTCTGCGCCCGCTGATCATCACTCGCGTAGAGGATCGGTTTGGCAAAGTGATTCTCACAGATCTGTCTTTGGATTTGCGATTCGAAAAAGAAATGGCACCCATCGAGGAGCATTTTAGTGAAAAGCGCGAAAAGTATTTGGCAGCTCGCCAGTCAGGCAAAGCTGACGGAAATTCTCAAAATGGTGATGAATCGAAGACAGAGGGCGAAGTGACTGGAGGCGATGACGCAGCCTCGGGTGAGGGCGGACTCAATGGCGATCGCACTGCAGAGCTTGCAAAATTGGACCCAAAGAAGCGCAAAATGGAAGATTTCATTTTTCACGAAGATCCAGATCAATTGATCAGACCACAAACGGCGTATGTGATGACATCCATGCTAAAGGGTGTGGTGGAGGATGGCATGGGTACGGGAGGGCGCGCCAGAGCCCTGGGACGTGAGACCGCCGGAAAAACAGGTTCCACCAATGGCTATTTCGATGGCTGGTTCATCGGCTACACGCCACAGATTTCAACTGGCGTTTGGGTGGGCTATGATCGCGAGGCCAGTTTGGGCAAGGGCGAAGTGGGTGGCAAGGCGGCTCTGCCGATCTGGGTCGATTACATGAAGTTTGCTCATGAGGGTCTTCCGCAGATGACTTTTCCAATTCCGGAAGGTATTGTTTTTGCCAATGTCGATCGGGAGACAGGCAAAATCGCAACGGCCACCAGTAACAAAGTTGTGCGCCTCGCTTTTATCGAGGGAACTGAACCCTCTCTTGCTTCCGATAGTCATGAAGAAAACAATGACTTTTTGAAGCAGGATTTAAATGAATGATATTCATCTCTGGGGTGTCAAGCAGAACAATTTAAAGAACATTGAGATCAAGATTCCACTCGGAAAGACCACGGTGATCTGTGGTCCTTCTGGATCCGGAAAAAGCTCATTGGCCTTTGAGACTCTTTTTGCCGAAGGACAGCGGCGTTTTATTGAGAGCATGAGCACCTATGCTCGACAGTTTTTGAACAAAGCCCCCAAGCCCGACATCGAGGGTGTAGAGAACATTCCTCCAGCCATTTCTATTGAGCAAAAAAACTCAGTAAAGAACAGTCGTTCCACTGTTGGCACAACAACAGAGGTGATAGATTATTTGCGCATTTTTTTCGAAAAGGTGGGCGTATCCTTTTGTCCGACCCACAACCTGCCTCTAAAGCGGGTGAGCGTAACGACAGGTGCAGATATGATATTGGAAGATTTTTCTGGCGCCCGCGGTTATATTTTGGTCGCGGCCAAAGTTAAACCCAAATCAAAAGTATTTCCGGCAAAAGCGCTGCACTCTTATTTGATCGAGCAAGGATACTTGCGGATCATGCTTCCCAAAGCCAACAAAATTGGTGACATTGTTGAAATCAATGAACCAGCGATTTTAAAAAAAGGTCTGCCCAAAACTGAGTTTTATGTGATTGTCGACAGGCTGGCATTTAGCAGCGACGACAGAGGGCGATTGGTAGATTCACTCACGCAGGCGTACGAACTATCAAAGTCACTTGCCCTCAAAAATCAAGAGACAGAGGTTGTAAGAAAGGCTGTGATTCTCACCACCGAAAATCAAATTCTAAAGCTGTCTGAAGAGGCCTCTTGTCCCGTCTGCTCCTACATCGCTCCGCAACTGACCTCTCGGCATTTTAGCTTCAACTCTCCTGTTGGTGCGTGTCCTACCTGTAAGGGTTTTGGCAACATTCTTCAGCTTGATGAAAAGAAAGTGATTCCTAATCCAACATTGACGATTGAAGAGGGGGCTTTGCATCCGTTCACGATGCCGAGTGCGGCGGGTGATCGCAAAGATATGCTCGCTTTTTGCAAAAAAAACAAAATCCCTGTGGATGTCCCTTGGGAAAAACTGCCACTCAAGATTCGCAACATCATGTGGAAGGGCGCAAAAGGATTCATGGGGGTTGAGGGTCTTTTTGCCTATCTCGAACAGATGAAATACAAAATGCATGTGCGAGTTTTTATTTCACGTTATCGTGGTGGAGTGGAGTGTCCTGATTGCTTGGGCTCGCGACTGCGCAAAGAGACTCGCTATCATTTGGTTCAGGGCGCCAACATTCAAGCCTTGACGAAAAAAACAGTTTTGGATCTTAAGGGATTCTTTGATGAAATCCAGCTCTCACCTATGGAGATGGACGTTTGTCGCGAGGTATTTAAACAACTTCGCTCCCGACTCGAGTATTTAGCCAAAGTGGGAGTGCAGTACTTAACTTTGGATCGGGAAACCCGCACGCTTTCTGGTGGTGAGTATCAGCGAATCATGCTGGCCAATCAATTGGGCGTGGGCCTTTCGCAAACACTCTACGTTTTGGATGAGCCGACCATAGGCCTGCATCCCAGAGACAATGAACGATTGATTTCAGTGATCCAAAATCTCAAAGAACTGGGCAATACTTTGGTGATCGTCGAGCATGATCATGATGTGATTGAAAGCGCTGAACATGTAATTGAAATGGGACCCGGCTCGGGAATGGGTGGCGGCGAAGTGGTTTTTGCGGGATCAAAGCTCGATTTTTATGAAAGCAATGATTCCCTCACCTTGCCCTATTTAAAAAATACCAAACAAAGAAGTTTGTCATCAAAACCCCGTCCTGTGGAGATGAGCACTTACAAGTTTAAGATTGAACTCAGCGGAGCCAATGGCCACAACTTAAAGAACATTGATGTTGCGTTTCCCTTGCATCGATTGATTGCCGTGACGGGCGTAAGCGGCTCCGGAAAGTCCACTCTTGTTAGCAAGACCTTGTACCCTGCTCTGGCGCGATCTCTAGGGGTCGAGTTTTTGCCAGCTCAAGAGTACGCCAAGCTGAGCGGTTTTGAGCATCTTAAGAATGTGGTGATGATCGATCAGCAGGCGATCGGTAAATCGGCGCGCAGTTCGCCCATTTCGTACATGAAGGCCTTTGATGGCGTTCGCGAAATCATGGCCTCGCAGCCAGAGGCTAAAGCCAACAAGCTCACTGCAGGGAACTTCAGTCTCAATGTCGAGGGTGGCCGCTGTCCTGAATGCAAAGGTACGGGTTACGAAGAGATCGATATGATGTTTATGGATAATGTAATTATTCCGTGCGATGTCTGTGACGGAAAACGATTTCAAAAAGACATTCTCGATATTCGTTTTCAAGATAAGAACATTCATGAAATTTTGCAAATGACTGTAAAAGATGCGATGAATTTTTTTGTAAACTATCCCAACATTCGCAAGTCGCTAAGTCTCTTAAAAGAGGTCGGATTGGATTATCTGCAGATAGGGCAACCGGCAGGCACCTTGAGCGGCGGTGAATCACAGCGTTTAAAAATCGCCAAAGAGCTATCTCAAGTACAACAAAAAGCAACGCTGTATATTTTGGATGAACCCACCACTGGCCTGCACTTTCGCGAAATTGAAATGCTCATGGGTGTGCTGAACAAATTGATTGAGGCGGGCGGTAGCGTGATTGTGGTCGAGCACAATATGGATGTTATTAAAGGTGCAGACTACATTATCGACATGGGTCCTGACGCCGGGGATGAAGGCGGTTGCGTCGTTGCCAGCGGATCGCCGGCAGTGGTCAGCAGCCACCCAAAGAGTCTGACGGGTAGATATCTAAAGATGTACTTGGAGCCAAGCCAGTAGCTCTGCTCGGCAAGATAGCAATATATATGTTGCTATCTTACTGAGGGGTTAAAAGGAACAATGAAGAAGCTGATTGAGGAAGATCTGGGCAAGAATTAGCAGGCTCCTGAAAAACTCAGAAACAGGCTCATAAAAAAGGGGCCCCATTTGGGGCCCCTTTTTTGTTGAGTCAATATGGACGCAAAAGTCCAAACTCAAAGTGGGTGTTTCAATTTATCGGCGGTAGCAAGCCGTGTGTCCACGTCTCCACGCATGTGGAAAATTGTACTGTGCGTAGTTATCACACTCATTAAGAGCTACAACACAGTTACGGGCGCGGAATGTATTCTGGAAATTGCCGCGAACGTAGAGGTCAACAAGGCACAGTCCAGGGCCAGGTCCAGGATGACCGGGGCCAGGTCCAGGATGACCGGGGCCAGGTCCAGGATAACCGGGTCCAGGTCCAGGGTGACCAGGTCCAGGTCCAGGGTGACCAGGACCGGGGCCAGGATAACCAGGACCTGGGCCGTGTCCAGTGTAGTAGGAAGGATGACCAGGACCGAGTTCTCTGCGCGTGCGAACATCAAAAGTTGTGTCGCGGCGAGTGTCATAGCAGAACCCGTATGGATTGTATGTATCGGCGTAGCGAAAGCATGCTTCGCGAGCCTCTTGACAACCTTCTGCTCTGGAAATCGTATTTTGGTATACGGCATTGCGAGTGTAAACCTCATAAGTGCAATCACGGGCTTGTGCTTTTTCAAATGAAAAAAGCCCCATGCCCAATGTGAGTGCCACTAAAAATATTTTCCCCATAGTTTCTCCCCTTTTGTGATGATGACTGGTGTTAAATGCTACGACTGGTTACCAACTGCCGCCAATCGCTTATGAGAAGAACTTAGAGCAAGTACCGTACCAATAAAATTTACGATATCAGTGTCGAACTGACACCTCTCGCGAAATCTAATGAAATTAATTCACGTTCTCTGTGTCTGTGCCGGTGCCGGTGCTTGTCTCTGTCTCTGTCTCTGACACATGATCTCAATCATGCATCCACGAGTTTGCGAAATTGAGAAATGCATTGGCGAAGATCAATTCCATTTAAACAGGCCTGTTCGATTGGGCATGCAATTTCCTGATTGCACGGACGACAGGGAAGACTGATCTCCATTGCAAGAGTTTGCACCGCAGGAGGCTTGCAGGTCTTTGCCATTGTGGGCCCGTAGAGGCCAAGCGCTGGCACTCCCAAGGCTGAGGCCACATGAAGAAGACCACTGTCAGTTCCTAAAAAACCTGCGCAGTTGGCAAGTTCACATTTTGCTTCGTATAAAGAGCCGCTAAAAATTGAAACATTCTTTGCGAAGGGCCGCGCCACTTGCTGAATGTAGTCCTTCTCAATACCAAACAAAATAGGCCGAAAATTTAAATTAATTAACTCGCTCACCAGCCTGTGGGCGACACTCAGTGGAAGGGTCCGGTGAGCACTGTTGGCAGAAAAGTGCAGGCCGACATTTTTTGGTGATTTTGCATTCGCCGAGGCGCTATTGGTGCCGCTCTCAATGGGCCTTCGCGCATGCAGTTTTGGTAGTGGCAATGTTGCAGCATCAAAGAGGGCCATGAAGGGTTCGTAGTCGCGAAACAAATTGTCGTGCGGCGATTTTGGGAACATTTTATTATAATAAAAAATTCCTTTAGCGCGATCTTTGAAGCTCCAATATCGTCCAACCTTCAAGTTGCCGCCGGTTTGCTTGATGATCTTGCGACTTTTAGAGCTGCTGTCTAAGTCCAAAATCAGCTCATAGTGCTGAGCTCGCAGCTCAGCCTCCTCTTGCAAAATTCGAATGCCTGGCTCATCTTTAAGGATGGGTGACACATCGGGTCTAGCCCAGAAATCCACAGAATTGAACTTCTTCTGCGCCAAATCCACCACACCTAGGCTGGAAATCACGTCGCCGATGTTTGCGGTATTGATCATTAAAACACTCATGATATAAAGTTTCCATAGTAAAATGCATAAAACAAATGCATACAAAGTGACCGGTGGAGGTACATGTGAGTTTGTGGGAACGCCCCTATTTGTTAATTATTACCAATTTATACTGTAACCACAAATGCTCTTATTGCATTCAACAAAAGTCATCTTTAGATGTGCGACTCAATACAAAAAAAGTTGACGTGGATGCTCTCTTAACATTTTTAGAAAAAAATCGCATCGATCGCACGGCTCGCCTGATGGGTGGTGAGAGCACTCTGCATCCCGATTTTGAAAAATTGATGGATGGTCTTATTAAGCTTTACGGTCGTGTGGTTATCACCACCAACCTCAATGGCAAATGGTACAATGGCAATTTTGACGAAGCTGTTCGAAAGATGAAATCTTGGGGAGATAAAGTTCGTTGGAATACAACGCTTCATCCAAAGTGGATGGACCCAGCTCTGTTTATTGAAAGAATTCGTAGACTACAAGCAGAGGGCATTTATTTGGATCAAATCGCCACGACTGATACAGAGGATTTGACTCCCGAGGTTGCCGAAAAAATGCACAAAGCAAACATCAACTGGAAATTGCAAACATTTACTGGACGCAATTCTGAAGGACGACTGGTTCCGCAGACTTGGAATGACATCAATCAAAAATATCCTCAGCTGTACAATCCTTCAAAGTATATCGAAAATTATAAAGAATACACTGAAGAGTGTGAAGATGCCAATCTTACCACTGATTTTTACCGACCCAACTGGGTCAGCTGCACGACAAACAAATTTTTGATCGGACCTGATAACAACATTTACCCATGCCACCGCCATCTTTATGTTGAAGACAAGAACTACGTGATGGGCAGTATCCATGATCCAGAAATGACCAATTTTTCGCGCAAATGGAACAGCTTAACTAAGCAGTGGACTTTGCCTTGCGCCACAAAGTGCAACCCTTGTGATTTTGACAGCGTCAAGATTGTTAAAACTAAAAAGGTAAATGAAGACTATCGTGAACCCATTGCCTCATTATAAAACTCGCTCTAAAAATAATGAAATGAACTCACAAAATTTTAAGAGATTGCTTTCCCTGCTTGGCCATTTTCGCAAGAATATGGCCATTGTCATTTTTTTCGGAATTCTTTCTGGAATTTGCGAAGGGCAATTGCCAGCGCTTACGGAAGGGATCGGCAGAGCCTGGAATGATAAAGACGCGAACACGGCCTATCTTTTTGCAATTTTAATTCCCGGCGTTTGGATTTTAAACAAGATTTTTGAGTACGTGTTTCGCTATCAGATGAAGTTCACGGGCGATCTCATTGCGGCTCGCCAGCGCATGGACCTCATGAAAAAGTACCTATCACTTGATCTGCAGTATTTGAGTCGTCTCGAAAAGGGCTCCGGTGGCCTGATCAGCCGCATGATCAATGACATCAGTATTTTTCAAGAGGGCATGCACAACATAGCCTCGCTCGGAAAAGATCCAGTGAAGCTTTCACTGGCTGTTTATTATATTGTAAATACCAACTGGATGTTGGGCGTTTTGGTGCTGATTGCGATGCCCATCATTGCTCTGATTTTAAAAAATTTGGCAAGATCCCTAAGAAAGTACGGGCGACGCAATCAAGAGAGTCTAGAGGACCTCACTAAAACCATGAAAGAGAGCTTGGATGGCGCGCGAGTCATTCAGTCATTCAATTTGGAAAATCACATTGAGCGGCGTTTTACGGACCAGACCAATCAAATGTTGCAGCACAAGCGCAAGGTGATTCAGCGCGAAGAAGCCTCAGGTCCAATTTCAGAAATCTTAGCCGTGATCGCCATTGGTGGACTCTTGGCCTATATGACCTGGTTGGTGGGTTTGGATCAATTTTCTACATTGCAGTTCACTGCGACCAGCGCCGCCGCCGCAGTGGTGGGCGATGCACTCAGGCGTATGCGCGAAACCTATATCAAATTGCAGCAAGCACTCGTGGCCCTAGATCGCATCAATGAAATCCTCGACACCAAGAGTGTATTGCATCACGATAAAAAGCCGGCGCCCTTTCCAAATGCGTGGAATACGATTGAATACAAAAACGTCTCATTTAAATTTGATGATCAACTAGTACTACGGAACATCAATCTAAAAATCAGACGCGGCGAAGTGGTCGCCTTCGTTGGCTCCAGTGGCAGTGGCAAGAGCACCTTGGTCAATCTGCTACCGCGATTTGCTGATCCCACTGAAGGTGAAATACTGATTGACGGCATCTCGCTAAAGAATTTGGATATGGCGCAATTGCGGGACCAGGTGGCACTGGTGACACAGGATGTGTTCTTGTTTGGCGACACGATTGAAAATAACATTTGGTTGGCTAACCAAAAGCGCGATCGCGCTGACATCAAACAGATTGCCAAGCTAGCTAACGCCCACGATTTTATTATGCAGACAGAAAAGGGCTACGATACTCGCCTGGGCGACCATGGGGCGCGCCTTTCAGGCGGCGAAAAGCAACGCATTAGCATTGCTCGGGCGCTGTTTAAGGATGCACCCATTCTTGTTCTTGATGAAGCCACAAGTGCCCTGGACTCCATCAGTGAGTTGGAAGTTAAAAAGGGCTTGGACCATCTTTTGGAAGGCCGCACGGCTCTGATCATTGCCCATCGGCTGTCGACGGTTACGACATCGGATCGAATCATTGTGATGCAAAAGGGGCAAATTGTCGAAGAGGGTTCTCACGAGATGCTATTGAAAAATAACAGTCACTACGCGAACTTTTATATGATGCAAACCAAGGTGGACTTGGTTCCTATCACTTTGAGTTGAGCAAAATCCCCACAATTCTTTCTGGACTTCGGACTAGATTTTTATCATCTTTGCCATCATCAATCGTTTAAAGTGTATTGCTGTCATAAATCTGACAGGTGCCTATAAAGTTTCTGTACACCTCTGTCGAAGAGTTAGCCGAGTTTAACTACGAGGTGTAAGATATGATTAATTGGGATGAGTTCGAACACATACATGTCATTAAGAAGCTAAAACAGATTCTTATTTCTTGGTGGAACATAGACGTCATCTTTACGGACGAGCGAGGCCACATCAAAGGCTTTGATTCCGAAAAAACAACGTTTACCAACCCGGCCGTTGCCTACCTGATGAGTAAGGACGTCACGCAAACCAGTTTGGCAGAACTGATTGGCAAAACTGTAGAAGATTTGCGCGTGTCTCAAAATCGCTACTCCATTCGCAAATGGGACTTAGCTGGATTTGATGTCGGCGTCTTTCCAATCTATATAGACAATGACTTGGTCGGTTGTGTGATTGGTGTTGGTTTTTTCAAGGAGCCGGAGTTTGGACATCGCCTCGAAGAGATTCGTGATCGTTTGGCTGCATTTGGCTGCTCTGCCGATGCCATTGATAAATGTCTGTCAAAACTGAAGTATGTTGATGATCAAGAACGTCAGCACTTTGTGGAGCTGTGTGAATTGGTCGCGCAAGAGATCATCACTTTGCATCTCGAGATCACATCGCGCGAGGACCGCATTAAGGAATTGAATAAAGAGCTTGGCAATCGCTTTCGCTATGACAACATGATTGGAAAATCAAAGATCATGCAGAGTTTGTATGCCCTACTCGACAAGATCAAGGGTGCGGAGTCTACGGTTTTGATTCAAGGTGAAAATGGTACTGGTAAAGAGCTGATTGCCAAGAGCATTCACTACAATTCGTCTCGTAAAGACCGTCCCTTTGTAATTCAAAACTGTTCGGCCTTTAATGATAATCTTTTGGAATCAGAGTTGTTTGGTCACATCAAAGGATCATTCACGGGTGCCATTAAAGACAAAAAGGGTCTTTTCGAAATGGCCGACAAAGGAACTTTCTTTTTGGATGAGATCGGTGATACGTCTCCGCAAATGCAGGTGAAGCTACTTCGCGTATTGCAAGAGGGCACATTCATGCCAGTTGGTTCGACTGAAATGCGAAAAGTGGATGCGCGAATCATTGCAGCCACCAACAAGAATCTAAGAGAGATGGTTGAGCAGGGCACTTTCCGCGAAGATCTCTATTATCGCCTGAATGTAATCAATATTCGTGTGCCGCCAATGCGCGAGCGCAAAGAAGACATTCCAATGTTGGTGGAGTTCTTCTTGCAGAAGATTTCAGATCAGCAGGGCGGAGGCAAGCGAATCATCACCAAGCGAGCCCTCGAGAAGTTATATGACTATGCTTGGCCGGGCAATGTTCGCGAACTTCAAAACGAAATCGAAAGGCTCGTGGTTTTGTCAGGTGACGAGAACAAACTGGTGGCCGAGCTCCTGTCGCCAAAGATTCTTGAAACAGCGGATAAAAACAAAGTTCAAGGTGCGCGCCTTCACGGCAAACTTAAAGATGCTCTCGAGGAACTTGAGCGCGAGATGATCAAAGAAGGTTTGCGCCGCACTGGCTGGAACAAATCAAAACTCGCAAAAGAACTGGGAATCAGTCGTGCGGGATTGATCATGAAGGTAGAAAAGTACGGGCTAGATAAGCGCCGCATGGCTCGATAAACCTTGGTCCTGTAAACACTTTTTTTGATATGTGCACTATTCGGCCGTGAATTATAAAAAATTCGCGGCCGCCTCATTCTTGCACAAGACCTTTGTCGTAAAGACATCT
Organism: uncultured Pseudobdellovibrionaceae bacterium; assembly: GCA_964388665.1. Taxonomy (GTDB): domain Bacteria; phylum Bdellovibrionota; class Bdellovibrionia; order Bdellovibrionales; family Bdellovibrionaceae; genus CALCCV01. Next base: position 32,236 of record CAYMBJ010000005.1, read on the forward strand.
TTCAGATACTTTTTACATTGAAAAATATCCCTTAAATTCAATGAGTTATGAACCGCATTCGGTGGACCTGTAAAGCGTCTGTTTCGGCATGCGATTTGAATACAGAGAACCTATCTCGACAGGTGGGCAATTTTATTTCGAGATAGGGGGCATTTGCGTGGGTAAGGAAATCAATATACAAAGTAGTGTCGATCGACTTGCATCGGTATTTGCGTATCGATGGGGCAAGGAAATCGAATTTCTTCGCATGGTTGAGGCCGAATTGACGGCTGCGGAGGAACCACGGCTTTTGAATCAGAGAGATCTGTTTTTGCCAATACACATGGAGACTCAGTTTCTGGGTGCTGTGAAAGTTAAAGATGCCTTTGAGGTTAGCTTTGACTGCATTGATGAAATGCACTCGCTCTCAAAAATCATTCTTCAATATCCATTGTTTTCAAGTTTAACCAGCCGCAATCTTGATTTTTATGAAAGAGAATTGAGCCAGATTGACGATGAAATTGCGGTATCGAAAGCATTTTCTACCGAAGATCTTGCTCCGCCGCCTGTCTCTTCTGTATTTCACATTGGTGGTTCTGGCGTTGTTGATCTTTTGCGAATTATAGATTGGATGCATGCCAAGCTTGGCAATTGGGCCCTGTTGAAATGGCAGGATCTCCGGGCAGAGACTCGAGTGGAAGATGTAGAAAAACTGGGAAGAGTGACGTTGATCATTGATGATCTGGATTCGTTAACAAATCCAGAAAGAGAGCTGCTATCAAGGCTCCTGACAGCCGATGAGACCGAGCGAGCAAGCCAACCAACAGTTATTGTGATGACAGAGGCTCCTCTTGAAGAGATCGATCGCAGGAACTCGCGAAATCAGTGGATGATGGTTTTGGACAATCACTCTTTGGATATGCGGCAGGTATCTGTGGATCGTGAAAAAACCCTATGCACTTTCGATTTGTTTCTTTTCAATTGATTAATGAATTGATCCATAAAATGATAGTGAGATGGATGAGCTAAATTTATCTCGCATCAATCAGTTTCTGAATTCAGAAGAATACAAGATCTATCGCCTGGCGGGTGATGCATCGACTCGCAAATACTACCGCCTCATTCATCAAGAGACCTCGTGGGTGGTCATGAGCTGGGAGCCGTTTGACCCAGCCACCTATCCATTTTTAAGTGTTCAAAGTCATTTTGCCGAGTGTGGCGTTCAGGTGCCACAGACTCTTGCGACCTATCCTGAGGATGGAATGGTTATTCTAGAGGACTTAGGTGATTTGACTCTCGAGCGAAAGACCCTTGAGAATCAATCTTTTGCAACCTCAAAGGAGTTCTATTCATTGGCAATCGATGAACTGATTAAGATTCACGGGCAAGCCAGCGACAAACCCAACAAGCAGTGCACTGCCTTTTCTATTTCTTTTGATGTCGAAAAATTTATGTGGGAGCTCAATTACGCAGTTGAAAATCTGATCGAAGGAGTTCTTGGGTTTCGCCTACAGGGTTCACAGCGAGAAGAGGTGTATTCTGTTTTTTTAAAAATCTGCGAGAGTCTGCATGCGGAGCCCAAGCGCATCGCTCACCGGGACTATCACTCACGAAACCTAATGATAAAGCTGGACCAATTGAAGGTGATTGATTTTCAAGACGCCAGATTGGGACCGATTCAATATGATCTTGTGAGCCTGTTGCGTGACTCCTATGTGGACATTCCCGAGGACAGTGGCACAGAGTTGCTTAACGAGTATCTCAAAAAGGCCAAGGACTATCTGCCAAAAGACTTTTCTCGTGAAAAATTCTTTTTAACCTACGAGCTGCAAACCATTCAACGCTGCTTTAAAGCTTGCGGCTCATTTGGGAGCTTTTATCACCAGCGCAAAGACAATCGCTACCTCAAATACCTTCCCGGAACCCTTAAAAAGGTTGAGAATGCCTTGGCTCAGTTTCCTAAATTTAAACCAATGCAGCAAATGATAACAGATTCCGGAGCAATGGACAGTGCCTACGATGTCATTTGACCATGCAATAGTATTGACGGCGGGCGAAGGGAGGCGACTTCGACCATTTACCGATTCGATTGCTAAACCTCTGATTCCATTTCTGGGCGTGCCAATGGTGGAATACGGTCTTGATCTGCTCAAGGGGGCGGGCGTAAAGCATTTTGTGTTCAATGCATACCATCTTCCGGAGCAGATCCAAGCTTATGTCAAAAAGATCGAAGTACATTCCAAAAATTCTTCTCACAACTGCGCGGCGATCAAAAGTGTCAAGGTGTCACTGGAGACCACATTGATGGGCGGAACGGGCGGACTCAAAGCTGCGCAAGAGTTCTTTACTGGCGCGAGCAATCTGATTCTGCTGAATGGCGACGAGGTTTTTTTTGATTTGGATATGGCTGCGTTCAATGAGGGATTGAAGCTTCATCTTGAAGAAAAGCGCCTTGCAACCGTGTTTGTTAGCGAGCACCCAGAAGTGGGAACTAAATTCGGAGGAATTTGGAGTGATCAAAGAAATTTAGTAAAAGGCTTTGGCCTGAGTGCTCCCAAGGATTCGAATGAAAAACTCAGTGGGTGGCACTTCTATGGAGTCGTCGCTCTTTCTTCAAGAATTTTTGATCACATTCCAACTGCTCAACCGGCCAATATTTTCTATGATACATTGATTAACTGTCTTCACCTAGATCAATCAGTAAAAATTCACCACGCTCAATGTGAACACATTGAAACCGGAAATCCTCAAGATCTGTGCGATGGTCAACGGCTTGCTTTTACAAAAGGGCTAAATCTTCAACTTCATGGCAAGCCCCTATTGGATTTTTTGAAGGCGCAAGGGTTTGCTGTGGATTTGCAAAGACAGTTCATTGCTCCAAAAGATTTTCATTTGCCAAAGCAAATTCAATGCGCTGGATTCAATATTGTTTGCGAAAATGTGAAAATTGCAGACATTGATGGAATTGAACTTAGTGATGCCGTCTTGCTTCCAGGCGCAACATTGAAAGCGCCAGGTCGATACTCCGGCCTACTTCTGTAGAGACATATCATACTCATCGAAAAAAGTATTTTGCTGCACCTTGAGTTTGTAGCGGCGTTTCATCATGTCAAATAGACTATCAGCAGCCACACCAATCGGTTCGCCATGATAGTCTTTAGAAAGCCCAGCGACACTTCGTGCATCTTTATTGGCACCAGCATCCGCCGTTGCCCCCGGGAGCCTCAGTCCACCCATGCCGTCATCAGCTCCAGCTGCGAGTCCAAGTGCCAAACCTTTGCCTCCAGCACCACCATCTTCAGACATAGCGATGCCACGCTTTTTATTATAGGCATCTAAGGCCTCTTTGACTTTTTTAGCCATTGCCGTGGCCTTTAGATTTGCAGCTGCTATCGATGCGCCACTAATGGATCCGTTACCTGAAAAGTCGACGGGTTTTCCGTCTGCGCCTACGAGTTTGCCTGAGTTCGGATCAATCTTAATTCCATCAATACCATTTTTGCTGTTGAGCTTGTCCAGAAAGGCTTGTGTTTTGGAATAGCTCACTCCTGGGCCGAGTGCCTTGGTCAGAACTTCCTGCTGAAAGTTCGGATCCTTTAAAATCGCATTTGGGAGCGCCTTATTCCAGGCCTTGGTGCCATTGGTTTTGTTTCCAGTGTCAGTGGCTTCCCCTGCAGCGCCCACAAATTGCGATGCTACAGAAGCCGCTTGTATGGCGAAGCCAGCCCAAACTGTCCATTCGGGATTTTCTTCAGATTGATACATTGCGGAAACGGTTGTAAACAGACCTGCAAGTCCCAAAGAAGCCGCTATTCCTTGTGACGCCGCCGCCTCTCCATCCTTAGCGCCGTCGTTAACAGAGGATGCTGGAGGGCCGGCCGGCCCTGTCGTTGGAGCTCCATATTGTGTCCGCCCCTGAGCGCTCACACCAGCAATTCGCAGGTCATAAGAGGAGGATGACCTTTTTGCCTTGGATTTCCCCTCAGCGAAAATTGGGTGCAGCTGAGAAAGTAGAATTGTCGCGAAAAAATACTTTAAATTTGAAAACACAAATTCCTCCATCAGTGACCCATGAGTGACGGGCGGTTGTCGTTGTAACGATCGCGAACTTTTTCCCAATTTGATTTTCCACTTTGTCCTGTGATGTCTTTTGGCAAAGACCAACCGGCCAACTTGCGATTGGGGTCTTTTGCGCCACCAGGTGCATAGGCATTCAGTCCACCGTAACGGCTGCCGCCGCTACCATAACCACTGCCACTGCGCCCACGACCGCCGCCTCCACCGCCGGCGCTGGCTTCATCGCCTGAGATATCGAGTTTATTCGCGGCCGTTGCAGCCAAGGGATTGCCGCCGGCTGAGCCCGCAGCTATGCCAGCCTTACCACCTCCGCTGCCGCCACCGCCACCCGCGGATCCAGCACCACCAGATTTAGCCTTTCCAGAATAATCGTTCGGGCCACCAGGATATGCCGACTGAGTGGCGAAACCACCGCCCAGTGAATTGGTGGTCCCTGCGCCCATGGCATTGCCAGCTCTTGCGCTGGTTGCTGCGAGGCCGCCCGAAGAAAGCGTATAATCCTGTGAGCCATTGCTGTAACCATTGGCGCATCCCGTGGTCCGTGGGTTTTTGATGCAAATGCATTCGGGAGTATTGGCGTCCCTTCCCATGCAATCCAAAGCCGCTACAGAAATTTCATTACCCGTGCCGCCTTCGGAATCTTTTTTGCATTTGTCTGCATCAGCATTTGCCTGCTGGAAATACTGAATGACCGCAGGTATTGATGAGCCAACCTGAAGAGCCACGTCATTGCATTTGGAATTTCTAAACGCTGCGGACTGGACACCATACTCGCCTGAGGACTCCAGTTGTTCATTGGAGTCCTGCACCACGGCGGTATTAAAATCATCTATAGAGCTATAACTGATAGTCACTCTCCCGCTTCCCGAGGCGCCTCCACAATTGAATAGCAGGTTATTATCGACTGAGGCAGGTGTGCATTCGGTACGAATCTTAGCTCTAATTGTCTCAACCATTCCGGCTAGCATCTTTGCATTTCGAGCGGCGACACCACATGAGTTATTGCAAAATACTTTCGCGCCACTGCAAATTCCATTGAACGCTGTTACCGCGATTTGCCCCAAATTTGCATATTTTGCCATTCCTGAACATTGATCTGCCAAAGTCGCTGCGCCCGCTATGAGCGTCGGTGCAATCTTCGAAAAATTTTGAATTTCCGGTGAGAGCTCGCTTGCACACATTCGCACTGCTTTCGGATAGCGGGATTCGCATTTTTTTTGCTCTAGGACGTAGTTGCGCATAATATCAACATTGCCGTCCTCCGGAAAAGCCATCGCGTAGCTACTAATAAATTTCTCAGCATCCACCAAAGGGACAGGCTTGCCAATGGTAGCATTGAGATAGGAACTCAAGCCTTCGAGCTTTGTTCCAATGCTAGAGAAGATTCCCGGCGCCGGGGCTGGATTTCCTGGGCCTGACTCACCTGGATCGGCAGCTAGGGAATGAGTGATTGCAAAAGTGAGTGAAAATAAAAATGCTAAAATTGGCCAAATCGATTTCACCGAAACCCCCTAATGATGACACTTTTAGTTTAACATCAGTGCCTCTTGATCTCTTCGTGCTTTTTGGCCTTCGACTCAAGGTGAGATTTTTTCAGAGACAGGTCTTTGGTCCGATTGAAAAACTTCTAGACAGTTCCGAAGAGAAATATCATGTCTATGAATCAAAATTGCTTTCTTATTGGAGTTCTGGGCGGTAAAGGTGGCGTTGGCAAAAGTATGGTCGCAGCCAATCTCGCTGCCGCCTTTTTGCTGGAACTCAAGCAACCCGTGCTGTTGATAGATGCTGATCAACGCACCATTGGCGATCAGAATGTGCTATTGGGCCTAAAGCCCACAAAATCTCTCAAGGAAGTCTGTCAAAGCGCCTCGGCGGTCACTCCGCAGACTCTAGCGCAGTTTGTGTCTATTCATCCTTCTGGAATTCACTTTCTCGGAGCGGTTCGCGGTCCAGAAGAGCGGCTCGACGTGGGAACAGAAGTGTTTATGAAACAGCTTGAGGCTTTCTCGCGCATTTACAAATACATCATTCTCGATTTGGGAAATGAGCTGCATCCCCTGCAACTTGCAATTTTACAGGAGGCAACGGCGGGGCTGATTGTGACGACGCCCGATGTGTTGGTGGTGACGCAAACACAACGCATCTTGCACGACCTGATGTCTGAAACCTTTCCACGCGATATGTTTCAACTTGTAATCAACAAAGCCAATCAGGCTGGCGTTGCTCCACAGACGATTCAAAATCAGTTGCAGCTGCAAGTGGTATCGATGATTCCACAAGATGAGCCCACAGCGATTGCTTCGCTTCAACGTTTGCAACCCTTTGTTCTCGCCAATCCACGTTTGCCCATCAGCGCCGCCTACTTTGAATGCGTGCGCAAATTGACGGGCGGTACACTACAAAGACTCAAGAGCGTTTCGCGTCCCAAGCCTACGGCTGCGCAAGCCAGTGCTCGCACAGGTGCGGCACAACCAGCAGGTACGCCCGGAGCGGCGGGTGCTGATCCGCGCACGATTTTAAAATTGCGTGTACACACGGAGCTCATTCGCACCGCAGATCTCAACAAACTCTTAGCAGAGACCCGTGGCGACGAGTCCAAAGAAAAAGAACTGCGCGATAAGACCAAGCGAATCATCACTGAGATACTGGATAAAGACACCCCGGATATGCAAAGAGACGACCGCTCACGTATCATTAAAGAGGTGCTGGAAGAGTCTTTGGGATTGGGTCCGCTCGAAGATCTTTTGGCTGACCCAGAGTGTTCAGAGATTATGGTCAACGGTGCAAAAAGAATCTTTGTCGAGCGCTCAGGAAAGGTGATCTTGAGTCCGGTGACCTTTACTTCGAATGATCATTTGCGCAGAATCATCGAGCGCATTGTGACTCCACTGGGTCGCCAGATCAACAATTCAACCCCCTATGTGGATGCCCGACTCAAAGATGGAAGCCGTGTCAATGCCGTCATTGAACCGCTCTCCATTGATGGACCTGCATTGACCATCAGAAAGTTCAAAAAGGGCGGCATCGCGCCAGAGAAATATGTTCACTGGGGATCGATGACTCACAATATGCTGGAGTTTTTGCGGATCTGTGTTGAAAATGGTCTCAATATTGTTGTCAGTGGCGGTACTGGCTCTGGTAAGACGACTCTGCTAAATATGCTTTCTTCCTTTATTCCCTCCAACGAACGAATCATCACCATAGAGGATGCGGCCGAGTTGCAGCTCCAACAGGAGCATGTGGTTCGTTTAGAGACCAGACCTCCGTCCATGGATGGTTCAAACGCAATTAGCATTCGTGATTTGATCAAGAACTCACTGAGAATGCGACCCAATCGCATTGTGGTTGGTGAGACGCGTGATGGAGCGGCGATCGACATGTTGCAAGCCATGAACACAGGCCACGATGGTTCCATGACCACCACTCACGCCAACTCTCCACGCGAGTGCATTGGTCGAATTGAGACCTTGTGTCTGATGGCGGGAATGGATTTGCCCTCTCGAGCCATACGGGAACAAATTTCAAAGGCTATTCATCTCATTGTGCAGATTTCACGACTATCAGATGGTACACGCAAAATTATGAGTATTACTGAGGTGAGTGGGATTCAAGGTGAGATTGTTAATCTCAATGAGATTTTCTACTTTAAAGAGTCGGGTTACGATAAAAATCGAAAAATTCTTGGTCAATATCAGTGGCGAGGCACAATTCCGACGTTTATAGAAAAACTCAATGCCAAGGGTGTAACGGTTCCTCGAGATATGTTTTCAAATGATGCCAAAGCAGAAACACGCGGCAAAGCTGTACAGACAACTCCGGTGCAACCTGTAGGCGCGCCAGGCATTCCGGCGGCGCCCGGCGCCGGTGGTGAAGGCATTGTAACTGGTGGCAGCACTCGAGTGCAGGTGCCGGGTTCACCCAACACCAGGGTGACGACTCCCACCAAGAAAACGAGCTAGTGTGGGTGCTGTAGTGGTGAAAAAGAAAGGATTCTGAAAATGGATTTTTTGTTAAAAGACTGGGTGATCATTCCCGTGATAGGGATTTGTGTCGTCATTATTTTCAATATTTGGGCGGATCGAATTCTGGATATCTTAAAAACCAAGACCTTTGGCAAGCGCGACCAAATTATGAAGTACTTTCGATTGATGGGCACCTCCATTGACGAAAAGAAAGTGTCGCGCCTGCTCTTGGCTTGCAGCTTTGGTCTGGGATCCTTGCTCTTTGTGGCACTTTTACCAAATGTCATCGCCGGACTCATGCTGGGTATGATTGCCGTGGTGCTAGGTTGGTATCTACCCTATTGGGTAGTAAAAAACATGTATGAATCGAGATGCAAAGTCTTTGTCGAGCAGATGGTGGATGGCCTCACCATCATGGCCAACGGAATCAAGAGCGGAACCAACCCTGCGCAATCCATGATTCGCGTAGTGGAGATTATGCCCAACCCGATTGCTCGCGAATTTCAGACTGTACTCGATCAAATACAGTTTGGTCAGAGCTTTGAGGATGCACTGATTGATTTGGGAGAGAGAATTCCCAATTCAGACGTACAGATGTTTGTGACTGCCATTAATATTCTAAAAGAAACGGGCGGGAATTTAGCCGAAACCTTTGAGACCATCGTCTACACGATTCGAGAGCGACAAAAGATCGAGAAGAAAATTGATGCGATGACGGCTCAAGGTGTGATGCAAGGAATGATCATCACTGTGATGCCGTTCATCTTAGGTATCATTTTGTACTTTATTGACCCGACCTTTATCATGCCCATGTTCACCACCACCATAGGTCTAGTGATGCTGATAGTAATGATCGTAATGGCAGTTCTTGGTGGCGTTATGATTAAAAAAATAGTTACAATAAAAGTGTAGCACTTATACTTGTTACTGAGCGAAAGCTCGCAGTAACGGTGGAAAATAGGAATGTAGGGAGTCCCGCCTCCCTCACCTTAAGGAAGAGGTGTAGTTTCATGGCCTTTAGAAATGCAATTTTGTCAATGGTGGTTCCCTTGCTGGTGGCGTCGACTGCGTCTGCTGTTGTGGATATGCGCAATGCCAACTACGCGAGTACATGGACTGATATCGAAATTCCAGGTACGGGCTTCGATTTAAAAATTCTCAGAACTTACAACAGTCGATCACTCTTTTCGGGGATTTTTGGCTTTGGCTGGTGCAGTGATTATGAAACCAGTCTTGAAATCACGGCGGAATCCAATCTTAAGCTCAGAGAATGCGGCGGCGGTTTAGAGATCGTCTACTCACCTCGCGAAATCAATAGAAAAGATGTGCAGGACACAATCGCAAAGATCATTGGTAAAATCAAAGCGCAAAAGAAAGTCGGCTTGAACGAAGAGTTTTATAAAAAACTTTCGCAAGAATTGCTTGAGGATGATGACAAGCGCGCTTCATACGCACGTCAACACAATGTGCCCGTGTCCATCAAAGAAGGCGCAAAGTTTTTTGCTAATGGCCGTGAAGTTGAGCATATTATATTTGCGAAAGGCTATTACACCCGCAATCTCGCCGATGGCAGTTCGCAGCGATTTAACGAAAAAGGCTATTTGACTCACCTCTATGACAAAAATAACAATTACGTAAAAATTGAATATGATAAAAACAACTTGATCAAAGAGGTTTCTGATAACGCCGCACGAAAGCTCACTTTCAAATTCAATGCCTATAAAAAGGTAGAAAAGATCGTTGGTCCCAATGGTTTGAGTGCAAGCTATACCTATCATGCGAATCATGATGATCTAAAAGAGATTACCAATGCCTGGAAGAACACCTTTGGGTACACCTATGATGATCTTCACAATTTGACCAAGGCGACTTGGCCAGACAAAACCGACATTAAGATCACCTATGATAAAAACAATGACTGGGTAACGAGCTTTAGTGATCGAGACAATTGTGTCGAAAACTATAAATATGAATTTTCCAAAAATGATCCGAAAAATCACTATTGGTCCACAGTCAAAAAGCTATGCAAAAAGAAGGTCACTCACTCTGCACGCTACGAGTTTTGGCACAAGCAAAGGGCAGATGGGGAGTACTATCTACAAAGGGTCCTCAGTGATATCAATAACGACATCACAGATATCACCTACCATCAAACCTTTGGTCGACCCATCACGATTCGTCGAAACAGCGAAAAAACCATTTTTGCCTATTACGACAACGGCCTAGTAAAAACCAAGAAGACCAAGACTGCCATTTTTGCTTACGAATATCATCCGGCACACAAGAAGGTGAGCAAGGTCACGGTGAGTTTGCTGGATGCCAAAGGAAAAGTGGGCGCCAGAAAGATTAGCATCTTTTCTTATGACAAAAAGGGCAACCTCAGTGCCGCAGAAAACTCTGACGGGCAAAAGGTGGCTCTCAGCTATGATCCGCGTGGGCGAATCGAAACCATCAAAGATCAAGCCAAGAAGACGGTTTCCATAAAGTACGACTCCAAAACTGGCAAACCAGCTGTGGTCAGTCGTCCCGGTCTTGGCACCATTATGGTTTCTTACAAAGCCAATGGCGAAATCGGCAAGGTCGACAGCAAGGATGGGCCCACTGTCGCCATGCAAGTGGCCAACACCTTCAATCATATGCTGGACATCATAGCCCCAGCCACTGCCGAGATATACCTATAATCGTATAGGTAGGAGGAGAACCGTGCGCAGTCTAGTTGTTATAGCATTCACTCTACTCACCATCCTTGGACCTCCCGCCATTTTGCCGGTGTTTGCCGGAGTGCTTGATGCTGAGAGGGGTGCACCTAGATCGATGAAATTCTCTGAGGCTGCGATGCTTTCAACTTGTGCTGACTATGCGGGATCAAGAGTAGAGGCGGGGGAATGTTACGATCAAAACTGCGATCCCAGCGCGGTGGCGAGATGCACACCAATCGATGCTTATACCAATCCTCCAATTTCCCCTCCCGCAGGTCCTACAGGAACTCCACTGGGTCCGCGGAAAAGCGCCGAAGAACAACCCGGCGGTTAGTTGTATCCAAGTCCTGTAGTCATCTTTTTCCATTCAAATTACAGAGCAGCTTTAGCATCATGTCATTTATAGTTGTACGCCCATTGGAAGCAAATCTACAGGAAAGCGCTCAAAGAAGGACTTTTCCTGTTCGGGAGAAAAAACCAAATCTGTGTCTTCTCCATCGTTTGCGTGGAGTGAGGTGTAAAGATAATAGTAGCCAAGTAACGGCGACGACTGGCATAGGCTGTTCAAAATAGTAATCCGTAGATTTGCCCAGGTGGGAATGCGGAGTGATTCAGGAATGTTATTGATTAGTTTATAATACAGAAACATGACGCTGGTTAAGTCCTGCTGAATGTCTTCTTTCTGAAGGTAGCGCTGTCTCAGGCTTGTTAAAGCGCGAAACAAAGGAATTTGCACATCCATTACTTCCTGAGCAGAACGAATGTCCATTTTTGATTTGTCCAACTGATCTAAAGCTATTTGATTGTCTTTGAAATCTTGGCGGAATCGCTGTTGATCGTACATATCTGGGCCTTCTTTGCGGTGGGCAAAAAGGCGCTTCGAAAAGTACCGGTCAATGAATTCGTTTGCAGGCATAGATAAGAGTATCATGCCTGGAGACAGCTCAACGGGGCTGCTATCTCCATTTTCGGTTACTTCCACTACTGGCGCAAAACCATACCTCTCGAATAGGGATACCGTTGCCTTTCTAGTCTGAGCCCAGACCTTCATGTCCTTGTCTATGACCTTTTGAGTTCGACCAAAAAATCGAAACTCGCTGGCATTGTAATTAAAGTCGATAGAGTCTGCCACATAGCCAAATGCAGTCTCGACCCCTTTTGAAAGGTTCGGATCTTTTGCCAATAGTCCAATCTCAATTCCAAAAAAAGGGGTGTTTTGATCTCTTCCAGGTAGGCGGTAAGAAGGATGACTCAATTCAATGGGACTTGTGGAATCGGTGGTGCTCGCTTCGGGCCAGGCTTGACCCGCTGCCATGACCTGATCTGAAGCATCAAAAATTCGCAGCCCGACTCCCTCATTCTGATCAGACCTGAACTCAAAATAGGAAGTCCGCATGGGAGCCAGATTCCGATCTCTCTCTGTCAGCATCTTAATCTTCTCGGGTGTGGTATATCCATGTACATTTAGCATATCCGCAAGGATAGAATCAGCCATTCTTGTTGTCTCGCTATTGCGTCCACTTTCCTGAGTTCTCGAGAGCGATGGCGAAAATTCACCTGAAGGCGAATGTGCATACGATATTTTAACTGTATCGAATTTCGGAGAAAGAGCGGCCTGACATTTGGTTTTTGCTTCAAATCTTGCGGGTGTAGGATAAGCGAAAGTTGAAACTTCATTCGAAAAAGCATTTTCATTAACAAAACCCAGGGTCAAGGTGGCGAGTCCAATTGCCACGATTCTGTTTGTCGCGCCTAATTTCATCGGCCGCGCCCCAGGATCAGTGGAATCGTTTCGCTAAAGCTTTTTTCAATATCCTTAACTTCTCTACGCAAGCGGTGAGTTCCTAATTCTCTCATCAACGTGCCCAAAATGAGTTGATGAATTACATCTGCGACTGCACGAATTTCAGTTTGTTTGACGGTTTTGTCTTCGCGGCTGCAGGCAATTACGTGACGCTCAATTCTTTCAACCGCAATTTTTACAGCTCGTTGCTGTGCCAAACGAAAATCTTCGTCCACCATCGAAAAGTAATAGGTAAGGACAAGTATTTGCGCAAGTTTTCGGTTTTTAAATCCCCAATCGATATTGGCTATGCAGTAGTCAATGATCTGCTGAGCTGGTTTGTCGAACGGGCGAACCTTAGAATCTACATAGAGCTGATTGCTTTTGGTCACTGATTCGCGCACCCGCATAATGATATTGCGTTTATTGCCAAAGTGCTGAGAAACAGCTGCTTGGGAAATGCCGATCTGATCGCCGATCATTTTGAGCGACACATGATCAAATCCATGTTTGCCAAACAAATCGATGGCCACTGCCACGATCTTTTCTCGTGTTTGCTCGCCCTTATAGATCTTTGCCATTCCAGCCTCACTTGCTCTCTCTTTTTTAGACCTGTCTATTGAGTGCATCTGCAAAAACATGTCCACACCAATCGAGTCATTGCCGCAATCAAACGCTCATCAACCCAGCTTTTTGGAGACTCAATGTAGAACATTTTGACAATTGGCAACTCCAATTTGGAAAACCTGCGGTTGGGTGCTGTGGTGGGCTGAGTAGGTAAAGTATTCATAAACAATTAATTTGCTATTAATATTTTTGGCTTATGAGTTATAAGCAATAAAAATTAACATGAAAGGAAAACATATGAACAAAATCACTAAAATGGCTGCCTGGATGGGGCTGGCACTGAACTGCGCCTGCTCAGTAAGTACAAATGATATCCCAATTCCCGCGGCTCCAGGCGGCGGCGAAACCTTTGGCGTTCCCTACGAAACGGCGCCTCTTTCAGGAAGCGTTTTTGGAAAGGACTGGGTTGGTCGGACTGCTGTCCTTCGTCCTTCGCAAGGAGATCTTCAGATGAATGTTCTTGAAATCTACGGCGAAGAGCGGCCAAATGCTTGCAGCGACAAGCCCTCAAATCAGAGTCCTTCGGTTTCGATAATTATCGATAAAAATCTTGAGTTACAGGAGTATGTGGTTGACCTAAGTCAATCTAGCGGGACCGTGAATCCCTTGGTTTTTACAACAAGCTATCCTCAAACCAAAAACCTCATTGCCGACAAAACCAAGATCAAGATTGAATCCATCGACGATAAGGGCCTGAGTGCTCTGATATACGCCAAGGGCCTAGACGAAGCAGGACAGATTTCTGAAATCAATGGTCGGATATCAGTTAAAGACTGCTCAAAGGTCGTCGATTTTTCCACTTGGTCACAAATGGTAGGCAGTTATGAGTTGGTGAGTTTCGATGGGGTTGCAGTCAAGAACTCAATGCTTTCTTGGGTAGAAGACGACAATTCAAACTTTCGAGACATTGCCTCAGGTCGCCTGTTGAAAGCGATCGTGTTTCCTCTCTACTTTAGAGTTGGGGAGTTCTCTTCCGGTAGCTATACTTTTGGTCCCATAAAAGAATTGGGTGTGACGAGCATAGAACAAAAAAATGGATCCAAAATATATCGTTACCATGTTGACTCACCAGTAAAATACGAGGGTGAGGAGATAAGGCTTCGTCTCGATCTCGAGGCTGTTAGTACCGGTAAAGAAATCGATATCACTTACACTTTAGAAATTCCAAATGAAGTTCCAAAAACATCTCACAAATTCGTAATTAGAAAATAGGAGCATATTATGAAAAAAATGTTTATCGTTGCAATACTGTCAATCTGGTCCGCAGCAAATGTTGGGTGCATTTCGAAGGCGATCGAGGCTGCGATTCCACAAAAAGGCAAAGTTGCAGAAGAGGTCCGAAAGGTCAAGTCAGTTGCTATTGTTGGCTTTGATGTATTGACGTACGAACCAGCAGGGCTTGCCGCCAAAGTGGCTCCCGCAGCCAGTATGGCGAGCCAAGGTGCCAACAGGGCGAGAGTTGAAAGTGAGCTTGCAAAATCACTGTACGGTGGTTTACGAAAAGAGCTTGAAAATCAAGGGTGGAGGGTGCTGTCACTTGAAAAGGTTGTCGGTAGCCCTCTATACGCTAGCCTTTACAAAGCCAAGGGATCGAAATTGGCTGACCAACAGATAGGTCCCTCGCAAAAGCCAAATGTGATTCGTAGTCTTCTGCGCGCAAGCAATCCTACTTACCTGTTTAAGGAAGACGAAATTCAGAACCTGACAGCTGCACTTGGGGTTGATGCAATCGTAATTGCTAGAGTCTCTTACAACTCAGACGCAAATGACTCACTTGGTTTTGGATTGAGCAGTCGGCATTTGGCAGCCACTTTTGCATATACCATGTATGACCGTCACCTAAAGAGCCCCATCTGGTTCGATTTTGGATTTCGCGGTCCTGAATCCGAAGAAGCCATTGGCCGCATATATGGGATGGAAGACAAGGCCCTTATTGATCGAATCGCACAGCCTGTTGGAGAAAATGCAATGCGCGATTTTTTCAAGAAGTGATTTCTTGTACGAATAGGAGCCATCGTGCGAGCGCGAATTCAGGCATTGGCTGGCGAGAATTGTCGGCTAAATATTTCACTGTGTTTAAAGAGTTGTCGACCTTGATTGTCTAAATTTGATTTGAGGAACTTGGGACAAGGGCACGATAATTGAAATATAAATCTGAATGTTGGTTGCACGTGGACTCTTATTTGCCATTTTTATTACGATCTCTGGGAGCTGGTTCTTTGAAGGACAAGCCAAGAGCCTGTCCAAGGGGTTGACTAAAAGTTCGACCAAGAGTCCTTCCCCGTCACGGCCTTCGCGCAAGTTGATTTCTGGTCAGAGTCTGCACAATCGACCATTTACCAATTACAATGCCCTAAAGGCCGCACCAAAAGAGAATTCGGCAAAAAACGCTGTGATCAAAGTCAAAGGCACAGCCAGCGAAGCAAGCGATAAGCAAACCACCTTGGATTCGTCGGATGCAGATACCGATTTAGTACTCAGTTTTAAAGACTGGCGAGAGCAAAAGGTTCGCGATGCGGTGATAAAATTGGGCGCCCTTAAACAAGAGATTGAGTCCGTCCAAAGTGTGTCAAAGTCGCGCTCGGCCGATCCGAATTTTGCAAAAGCTAGCCTTGAGGGGCAAAGTCAGGATCTCAATCAGATGATACGTTTAGAGCGCCAACTCAAAGCACAAGAGATGACCGTTGAAATTTTGCGAGATCTCACAGTTGTGGATTACCTTGTGGGTTATCTTTCTAAATTTGAAAATCAAAAGGCCGTCCTCAACTCTTTTGTCCTCTCTCTAAGTCCGGAAGAGGCCGTGGAAGTGGTGAAGGCCTACCTCAATGCCATAAAAAGACCCGAAACCACGGCGGCCGCCATGAATGAAAATCAGTCGGGTCGAAACTAGGGGCCTTTCTGCAAAATGCCTACCTCCTGTGCAACGATTGGGGCAAGCATTTGGGCGGCGGAACTCTTCCTAATGGTTCGATCTGTTGGCAAATTTGTGAGAGGGCACCTTTTGAGCTCCTAATTAAAACCAAAATTGGTCAGGCTGGGCAAAATACCAATGCAATCGCTATTTACTGAATCCACTCGAGCACTTAGGTCTTCTGATCGCGTGCTGCATTTGTCAGCATCTGGGCCGAGGTTGGACCGCTGACCAATTTCTTTACGACTTCCACCTTGACAGTAAAAATAGGCGGCCCATATTACCGAACGGATACATTAAAAATCTAATGATTTTATGATTCTAAAGTAATGGCCCAAACCACGAGGAGGTTTATAATGGCAACTACGACTAAAGATCTTGGAGTTCGTCCTCTCCATGACAGAATTCTTGTACGAAGAATGGCAGAAGAAGAAAAAACGGCGGGTGGCTTGTTCATTCCTGACACAGCCAAAGAAAAGCCTCAAAAAGGCGAAATCATTGCGACTGGAAAAGGCCGCGTAACTGAAGACGGTAAGACTTTGCCGCTAGAAGTTCGTGCAGGCGATCGAGTTCTTTTCAGCAAATACGCTGGAACTGAATTGAAGTTAGATGGTCAAGAGTTGTTGATGATGAGAGAAGAAGACATCCTTGGTGTTTTCAACTAAATTTTTCGACTGAGATTACAGAGACCATGTTGGGATCTGCAGTCTTTTTGATTCTATTTTTTAATATTTAGATTTCATAAATAAAAATTTTTCTGAATGAATTCATTTAGAATTTAAGGAGCTTAAAAATGAGTAAAGAATTACGTTTTTCTGAAGAAGCAAGAGCCCATATTTTGAAGGGTGTAAACACTCTTGCAAATGCAGTTAAGGTGACGTTGGGACCTAAAGGACGCAATGTTGTGATTGAAAAATCTTTTGGCTCACCGCTAATCACCAAAGATGGCGTGACTGTTGCTAAAGAAATCGAACTTGAAAACAAGTTTGAAAACATGGGCGCGCAAATGGTTAAGGAAGTGGCTTCTAAGACCAATGACGAAGCTGGTGATGGGACGACAACTGCAACGGTTTTGGCTCAGGCCATTTACCGTGAAGGAGCTAAAATCGTAACTGCTGGTCACAATCCAATGGCTCTCAAGCGTGGTATTGATAAAGCAGTTAAGATTGTAGTCGACGAACTTAAAGACATGTCCAAGGCGATCAAAAGCTCTCAAGAAATTGAGCAAGTTGGAACCATCTCTGCTAACAACGATCCTGAAATCGGCAAAATGCTTGCTGATGCCATGGACAAAGTTGGCCGCGAAGGTGTTATCACCATCGAAGAATCAAAAACTGCAAAAACTGAAGTTACAGTTGTTGAAGGTATGCAATTTGACCGTGGTTACTTGTCTCCATACTTTGTAACTAACCCTGAAAGAATGGAAGCTGTTCTTGAGAACGCATACATTCTGATTTTCGACAAAAAAATCACCAACATGAAAGACATGCTGACAATCTTGGAGCCTGTTGCAAAACAAGGCCGTCCGTTGATGATCATTGCTGAAGACGTTGAGGGCGAAGCTCTTGCAACTTTGGTTGTGAACAGACTGCGTGGCACATTGCAAGTAGCGGCAGTGAAAGCTCCTGGCTTTGGCGATCGACGAAAAGCTATGTTGGAAGACATCGCAATTTTGACAAACGCAAAAGTCATCTCCGAGGACATCGGTCGCAAGCTTGAGCAAGCGACTATTGAAGACCTTGGTGTTGCAAAACGCATCGTCATCGACAAAGACAACACAACTATCATTGATGGATCAGGCAAAAAAGCCGACATCCAGGCTCGCGTTGGTCAAATCAAAGCTCAAATCGAAGAGACAACTTCAGACTACGACAAAGAGAAGTTGAAAGAGCGATTGGCTAAGTTGTCTGGTGGTGTTGCTGTTATTCACGTAGGCGCTCCTTCAGAAGTTGAAATGAAAGAGAAAAAAGCTCGCGTAGAAGATGCTTTGAACGCAACTCGCGCAGCAGTTGAAGAGGGTATCGTGGCCGGCGGCGGAACAGCTCTCTTGCGAGCTGCTTCAAAAATCGAAAAAACAAAATTTGACGAAGAAGAGCGTTGGGGTGCCAACATCATCAAGCGTGCTTGCGAAGAGCCAATTCGTCAGATCGCATTCAATGCAGGTCTTGACGGCGCCATCGTATTGGACCGCGTAATGAACAACAAAGCTCCAGGATGGGGATACAATGCATTCACTAGCGAATACACTGATCTCTTAAAAGATGGTGTTATTGATCCAGCTAAAGTGGTTCGTTGTGCTCTTGAAAATGCAGCTTCTGTTTCTTCTTTGATGCTTACGACTGAGACCATGATTGCTGAAGCTCCTAAAAAGGACGAAGCAAAAATGCCAGGCGGTGGCGGCGGAATGGGCGGAATGGGCGGCATGGGTGGAATGGGCGACATGATGTAATGTCCCCAGCACTCGGTGCTGACAGCGCAGCTCAGTTACAGAGCTGCGCCAACTTTGCAGCAGCTTGATTTTGCCGAGCTGCTCGAGTTAATGGCCTCTACTTTTATCTACCAGGGATGCAAATCCCCGGCAGATCATGAGAGTGTGGGGGCTTTTTTTATTTTAGTCCCTTTACAAGAGTGGGTTTACAAGAGCGTGATGCCACTGGCTACAAAGGAGCGGATCACCTTAGGGCTTTTGATTGCATCCACCTGCTCTTTTGGCGCGCCAGCATCCTTCAGATAATGCCTTTGGCTGGCGACCGACTCCGTCTTTTCTTCAATGACTCCCTGAGCCCGTACCTTTAGGCCGCGCGAATCCTTAGGCACAAAAAAGCCATAATCTTTAAAGGTCATACGCATGGACTCTTTGCCATCGGTCACGGTCATCCAGCAGCCCTTCTTTTGACAGACCATGGCCACCTCAGCTTCCACTAGCACCTCTTCGCCGATTTTCTTAGCGGTCGCTTGTGTGAGTGTGATGGGGTCCTGAAGGGTGATGGGGGCGCCAAGACTCTTTGGAACTGCTTTGTCCATGGCGACTGCGTCTGCGCCCCGCGCCAGAGCTGGAGCTAGCGCTACAGCCAGAGTCAGCATGAGAGCTAGCTTGAACATCGAGACACCCACTTCAGATTTAAATTTATGCATAAAATTCCTTTCGATTTTTTTGAACATTTTTCGCATATGAGTCCATATTGTCAATTTTAGTATATAGTACCAGGAGCTTTTAGGGGGAGTTATGCGCAATAAGTGTAGGGAATTTGGTTCATCTGTAGCGAATGGGGCAGGGCTGCCAGGAGTGTTGGTAGTCTTTTTTCTACTCAATTTGGCAGCGGGGCCAGCGCCCGCAGCACAAGCATGGACCACGCACATATTAGATAATAAATCTGATGGCGTTGATGGTGTCGACATGCATGTGGACTCGCGAGGATATTTTTTTATGGTAGCGCCCTGGGAAGACACTGGAGAAATTCGTCTCTACCTACAAAAACAAAGATCTAAATTAAATTCCGCATGGGTTGTGACCACGATCAATGCCAGGAGCCGCCTGAAAGGGGCCGAAGATGCCCGGTTTATTGATACTGGTGGTGACGGAAATGTGGACGGCGTGGTGGTTGCCACCGAAAAGGGCGAGCGCGGTCTGTATCTTTTTACACCCAAAGACGCAGATTTGGCGACAAAGGGGCCATGGAATGTCGAGAGGCTGACCCCAAGCAATGAAACGGTCGCCTATTTGCACATGGGAGTGAAGGATCTTGATGGCGACGGCGCCCAAGAGATCATTGCAGGTTCTAAGGATAAAGATGGCTCCAGTGCTCATCTGTACTATTTGTTTTCGAAAATTGTAAATGGCAAGAGGGTTTGGCAGCGCACCGAATTGAGCTCGGTGGCAGACCGTACGCGAAATATTGTGTTCGCGGATTTAGATGGAAACAAATATCAAGATGTCATCATCAGCGACAATAAGGGGATTCACGCTTATATGCACCCGGGAGCCACGGCCAACTCGGGGTCGCGGTGGCAAATTCAAACAATCACCAGCAAGCCAGGAAATTTGGCCATTTGCTCCATTGGAGGTGAAGAGCAACTTGTGACCACGGTCTCTCGCAACCAGCTGGACAAATACGCGGGACAGATATTTGCCTTGAACCACATATTAACTCAACCTGAAGTCGTGCCACTGGTTTCAATCAATCCGGCACCAGTCAACCTTAGCACTGTGATCCCCAAAGCCGTGACCTGTGGGGATTTGAACAACGACGGTCTGCAAGACTTGGTGATCGTCATTTCAGAGGGCGGTGCTGGCGCCTTTGTGGCTCTACAAAATTCAGACGGGACCTGGAAGATGGAAGCGGCCGGCCCCTATGCAGAGTCCAATAAATACGACAACTCCGTGCTCTTTGATGTAGATGGCGACGGGGATCTTGATATCCTCACCGGCGACGAGACTCAAAAAGATCTCAAGGGCAAGGGCGTGATGTGGATAGAGAATCCACACATTCGCTAAAACTGATAGTTGATACCACAGAGTATAGAAAGAAGCCTGTGACTTGCCGATGTTGCGGCGTCGGTGCGGTCACCGGGTCCAAGAAAATCATTTTTATAAGTTTCAAAGTCGAGCTGGCCAATCAGCCCAAGTCGCTCGCTCCAAGGATATAGCCCGTAAATTCCAAATTGATAGCTTCTGGTGCCACTGTAGGTTCCAGAAGATCTTCCGCTCTCTTCAACTGTATTGGTGAGAAAGTAATTGAATCTGGCGCCGAGGGTTACTGGAAACTGTGGCGCCAAACTCAATTGACCCACCATTCCCAACACAGCGCCACCGTAGTGCATGTTTGTTACGGTAACGGGAGTGTTCTCCGAAACCACAGATAGAAATTGTGAAAAGCCCAATTCGGCGCGAAACTTCGATCCCCAGAAGTCGTCATTTAGCAAGAAATTATAGCCCACGCCTAATTTATAATTGGCCAAATAGTAATCCAACTTAGATGGACTGCTTGAAGCTGAAGGATTGGTGCTTGAAAAGAAACTTTGTTTTGTCCCTAAGAATAAATACCAAAGCTCCGACAACCAAATCTCGCCAGTAAAAGCTAGATTTGGTGCCAGATTCTGATTCGTTGTCAGAGCACCTTCGCTTTGCGTATCAATGGAATTACCATATTGAGCGATGCCGCCCAGAAAACTCAAACTTCCATACTGTGGTTTGCGGGGTGGCAGCCACTCCTGTGGATTCTCGCCGTACACTTGATTTTGACCACGCAAACCAGGGGCGTCGACAATTCCCGAGTCTGTGCGTGCTAGGCCATAGTTCACAGGTTCTTTCGGTAAAACTTTTTTTCCGGACTGAATAACGCCCGGCTCTGCTTCAAAAAGAATCTTTGCAAATGATCCAGAGCCGTCCACTTTGGTGACTGAAATGCGACCGAGAATCACCTTCTCGTGGCGTGTGATAAATTCCAACTTAGGATGGCGCTCTAAGCTGATCACTTGACCCACATTGAGCTCGTCACCGACTTTAAGTCCTTGAGCTGAGCCTAGATTAAGAGTCACATCCTTGCCCTTGCGACTCATGATCATTGCCACATAGGGCAGCTGAGCCTTTAGGCGATCATAAATCTCCGAGACCTTTTCGTTAACCTCGGAAAGATCCTTTTTTTGAAAGTCGCGTTCCTCGATAAGACCCAAAATTTTAAAGTCTCGACAACTCAATAGGGCAATGGTCATTGTCATTCCGCCCACTCCGCGAATCAATCGCCCAGATAGCAGCGCATCGGAGTTGGCTCGGGCACATGCCAGCTGGCGCGCTTCGTAGTTGTCAAAAATTTCGTTAAAACCAAATTTTGAATCAGTGGCTTCTAGCAGGCTCCACTGTAGATCATTATGAATCTTTTCCTTGAGGCGTGTTCGAATGGCCTCTGCATAGATATCACTGACATTGTCTTTAATGCCAACAACACTCATGGTGCGAATGTTCAGAAGGGCATCGGCAGTATTGGTGTAGGTAACCAGCTCCTTTGAATTCGAGAACTGAGACTTGATCGGCGGAGGCGTTGCCAGCTTTTGTTTTTCTGAATCTGGTCTCTTTGCTTTGGCGGGCGGCTTTGTCTTTGAGGACTTTCTCGCTTTGGCGCTCCCTGATTGAGTATTTGAAAACTCACTTGTTTCGCGGGGTACTGAAAAGGGATCGCTCTCAATAAGCTGTATGGGCACCTCAACGGCCGTGGGCGTACCATTGGTTTCTGGTGGCTCGGATGATGATGTGGTGGTGCTAAGCTCGCCAGTATCGTTGCGCTCCCCCTTGCTCGGAGCCACCGAATTGGGAGTGAGATCTTCAGGTTCTGCAATGCCCGTGTCTGAATTGGGGGCTCCCTGCGCCATCAAGCATAATGCAAAAGCAGTGAATGCAAAGAAAATTCGGATGTTTTCAAGTTTGCGGATGGCAGGGCTCATGGTTTTGACTCTCCTTCTCCCATTTTCACTTACTTGGGTCAAAGTGCCTAGTCACGAGGACCCTCTCTGGACTTTGCGCCAGTGATAAAAATGCAAATATTTTCACTTCCAGACCTTGGGAGCCTATGCACCTCTGAGGGAAAGGACTATCGTTAATGTATGAGCTTTAAATTTGCGATTATCGAAGATGCTAGTTTTGTAAGGGTGCTGCTGCGAAGTTGCTTTGAAGAGGCTGGTGGCAGCTGTCTCTTTGAGGGTGCCTCGGGAGAGATTGGTGCTGCGGAGCTGGGTCACATTCCAAACTTGGACATCGCTGTGATTGATTTTGTATTGCCAAAAACTAATGGCTTGGATTTGGCGCAAAAGATCCGCGAGAAAAGTCCCACCACCATTCTGATTGGCTGCACATCACTCGACAAGGCGATCTATGAATCGCGCTCCAAGGATTTGGGATTCTACAAGATATTGCAGAAGCCATTTAGCAAGGGTCAGATATTTGAACTTACTGCGGAGCTGGGATTTTCGAGGCCTGTCAGCAAAGCCCAGCAGGCAAAGAGCACGTGATCTATGACTGATTTGATGAAAAGTGAAAGAATAAAAAAAGAGGAAGATCGATGATATCTGAGCTATTTTTTGTAATTAAGGTATTTGTGACTTCTCTAGTCGTGGTGTCCATCATGAAACTCGAGTGGCGTGGCCATACCATCGAAGACCACGTCCGCAGTAGCGTCATTGAAACTCGCATCTTGCCCTACCTGCACGATGTTGCCAAAGGTGCAAATCGGGCTATAGATGATCTCCATCGCAAGATCGCCGCGCGCGAAGCAGCGATGAAAAATTAAGAGTATGTGGGGTCTTACTTACCTTTTTGTGTTCTCGTTGATATTAACACGGTGAGCATGACCTGTAACAGATATACCAGGCTTGTCCCCCAGTCGCTTATCGCAGGGGCTGGCAGTCTTATAGCCAAGTGGAAGTTTATTAGCCGCATTCGCATTGGCAGTGGTATACGTTGAACTTCTGGTGGAAATTGATTGAGCATTTGCATTGAGGGCGCCGAGTAGGGCGAAGCCAACTAAAAGCGTAGATAGTGTTTTCATAAGTTCAAACCTCCTAAATGAGAATGGCTGGTTAGGCCGTGCATCTTGGTTTTGGTGAATTGCGAGGGTTGTGCCGAGATGAGACACTTCTAGGGCCATTTGAATTGATTTGAGACACTTTTGTCTTTGGAACGTATCAAATTGACATAAATGAGGCGACGACTGTCTAAGTTTGAGACGTTTAGAGGTGTCAGGCGGTACACACCGACGACGAAAACAACAATGTCCCATTAGGTGCGGATTTATCTGTATGGATGAGATAACCATTCTTTATGGCAGAGGTGACCTCGACCGAGGTCTAGTCCAGAAGAAATATTTAAGTCTGGGAATATTTTCACAATAAATCGCATTATTATTCTTTTTTATTTATTTTTTTGTTCGGATCGTGATGCAATCTTTAGTCGAGGCCACACAGTCTTTGGTGTGGCGAAGAGGTGAGAGTGCGACTAGAAATTGAAATGGAACAACTGGCGTTAGGTAAACTGTATTTTAAAGCAGTGGACTTTGATCAAGCGATCAGCCGTTTGCAAAATTCAATGGAAGAGGCCAAAAAAGTTGGCCAATGGCGTACCTATTCTGATTCGTTAGCCATTCTCTTAAGAATTTACGCTGATCGAATGGAATTCAAAAAGGTCAAAGGGCTTTGCCAAGGTCTTTTTGAATTGAGCTCGGTCAATCCTGTACTGCAAACATCGAAGATTTTGTACACTCTGGGAATTTGTCGCTCCTACCAAGGGCAGTTGCCAGAAGCACGAGACTGCTTTCGCAAAAGTCTCGAGCTCGCAGGTCAAAATAGCGATGCTGCAGGAGATGGTCTCCATGCTGAGTATGGTATGGCAATATGTATGACAATGGAAAAGAAGTGGTTTGAAGCGCTCATTGCTTTGAAGTCTCTAAAAGCCAAAAAAGAATTGATTCGTTTTGGAGATTTGGAAATGTCGGCAGCACTGCTTGAGGCTGTATGCTATCGTGAGACCGGAGATTTAGATGCAGCACTAAACTTAGTTCAGGAGATCAAGCTGCGTGCGTCAGCTCAGCAGAATTTGTACTTGGTGATCAATTCGCTGTTTGTGGCCGGAACCATCTATCGACGTAGGAAAGATTGGGAGAGGGCCTTATCGAATTTCTATTTATTGAAGGATTTGGTGTCAGAAAAAGACCTTAAGCACACGGCCCTGCAAATCAATGAACAAATTGAGGGTACCTTTTTAGATAGATCGAGTAAAATTCGAATTATGATTCGCGAAGGAAAAAAGACAACTTTGGCGATCGAGAACAAGGGTGAAATCAAAATTGGCCAAAAGTGGATTTTGCTTGAGCTGCTCAAGATTTTTGGCAACTCGAATGGCGAAGTATTGATGAAAGAGGATATTGTAAAAAGACTTTGGAACGAAGAATACAATCCTATGGTTCATGACAATAAGGTCTACGTGACCATAAAGCGACTGCGGCAACTCTTAGAAGAGGACGAAAAGAATCCAGCGGTGATACTTCATGCACCGGGAGGATACCGATTTTCGACGGGAGCAGAGGTTGTTGTGGAGCGAGCAAATTAGGAAGTTGGAGTTTTACAGTCAGTTACTTGAACGTAGTGGAAATGAAAATGGTGCAAGATGCACGGGGAGACACATATGAAAAAAGCAATCGGAGTATTATTGGGAACATTGCTGTTGGCCAATGTTGCAATGGCCAGAGGCGGTGACTTGATATTTCCTTGGAATGAAGCTGAAATGACAAATACGTTGGGCGTCTGGGAATCTTCAGAGTACGGCGTGGTCGTGGCATTGAAGGAAAGAGAAAATTTTTGCGCGATTTTTGTAAAGGATGAATCTGGATTCGGCCTGGGTCAGCAGAGAGTCGATTGTGATCAAATGATCATTGCCGAAGACCTGAAGGTGGCTTCAGAGGATGCTGAAATTCTCCTCGACAGAGTGGGTGGCAGAAAGAGTCACATGATCGTCCAAGACATTCTATTGATCTTAGAGAGAACTGAGTAGCTGCATGATGAGGAGTGCGCTGCTGGCATCGTGTGCCAGCGTCATTCTGTCAGTGGGCATCGCGGCGGCGAGCCCTTTGTCTGAGCCCGTGGGCAAGGGGTGCTATCCTCAAAGAAATTTTATGGCAGGGTATTTTGCAAAAGGAATATTTAAGCCGGTCATTCCTTTGAGTGAAATTGAAAAGATCAGTGACGGATTTGAAAAAATGTTTGCTCCGCAATTGGCGGACCTAGGGCAAGAATTGGATGTTGAATTGGATGACACTGCCACAGAGTTCAATGCCTTTGCTTGGACCGAAGGGCAGAGGAGTGTGATTCGTTTGAATTCAAAAGCAATCGCATTCCAACCCATGGTGAATAAGGATGTGGTGGCCCTATTGCTGTGTCATGAACTGGGCCATCATCTTGGCGGTGCGCCTCTGAAGTCGGATTCGCAGATGTCGGTGGAGGGACAGGCGGATTATTTTGCCACGGCTAAATGCATGCGCCAGTTTTTGAAGACGCCTCTCTTTGCTGGAGATAAGATTAAAGAGCATCCCTACGCCCAAAATTACTGCTCCTATTTCTTTGTTCGTGAAGAGGCGCAGCTGTGTGCAAGAAGCATTGCGGCCAGCGAGCAGCTTTCTATTATTGGTGCAAATTTAAATCTTGAACCAATGCCAAAATTGACTTCCTTTGATAAAAGCGTGGTGAAGGAAGTTCCTCTCGAAGGACACTCCTCCGCTCAATGCCGTTTGGATTCATTGCGGGCCGGCGGTTTCTGCCGCCTCTCAGAGCGCACACCCATGACCAAGACGGCACCCAATTTGGGTTCTTGCCTCGAAGATCAGACCTCGCAATTTGAAGTGCGGCCGCGGTGCTGGTTTATTCGCGCATTCTAAATTTCTTTTTTATTTGCTCAGAACCCGTGCTCGCTGAAGTCTTAATGATTGGTGTCACGAAGACCACAAACTGCGTTTGTGCACGTTGAAATTTTTTAGAAGCATAGATGCTTAGAATGGCGTTCTGCAATCCCTCCGGTGGCCGATTGTAATCGGTCGTGGTGGAGTTTTTTATGAGTCCACCGATGGCGGCACTTTGCCGATCGCGCACGCTCACTGACGTGACCACTGAGTTTTTTGCGACAATGGGTTCACTTCGTGACGAGAATCCTGTCAGATTGCTTAGCTCAAAATTTAGGTCCATTGACACAGTTCCGGATTTGTCTGCAGAGATTTTTGGAGTTACGTTGGCAGTGAGGCCCACATCAGCAAATCCAGTGCCCTGGGTGTTGTCAGGGCCAATGATGGGATAGGGCTGCTTGGTATTTTGCGCAATCGTCCCCTGGCGGCCATCTTGAACAATGAGGGAGGTGCTCTCGAGCACACGGGCATGGCCATGGGTTTTGGCCCAGTTGAGTTTTGGCAACAGGTTGGTGATCGTGCCGACAATACTGGTGGTGGCCGAGCTCTGAGCGCCTTGATTGCCGAACGAAATTCCCGAGCCATCATCTAGGCGCGGAACAAACTCAAAGTTAAATGCTTTCTGATAATCTTTCGCCAGTTCCACAAAGTGCACCACAATTTGTATTAGTTTGGGTGGCGGCGCTGCGGGTCCCTCTTTGATCAAGAGATTGTTGAGCACGGGAACGCCAGCCGGTTTGCGATTTGCCACCGTGGCCGTGAGCTGCTCATCGTTGGGTGCCACGTAGTTGACGATTTCGGGCATATAGAGTTTGGCAATCGACTCGGCCTTTTGTGATTCCGCCTCTGAGTTGGCGTAACCCTCTAAAACAATCCAATCATTGACGGTGCGAACTTCAATTTCAGGATTGTTGATGTCACGAGAAATAAACTCTGCGATCTTTTTCATGGCCAGTGGACTCATGGCCACCAATGAAACAACTTGGTCACCGTACTGCTTTACCACCCCACCAATGCGGCGGAGATCTTTGGGCAGCAGCACTTGGCCATCTATTACGACCCGAGCGTTCATAACCTTTATTGAAATTCCCTCAATGTCGCCAAGCAGAGATTGCAGTTCACGCACGACCTTATCGAGCTGTGATTTCTTAACTTCGATGCGGTATTTCACCAACATCTTGCCAGTTCTTTTATCGTGAATAGTTAGAGAGCGAAAGCCTTCTCTTTTTGGCACGAGCTTTAGGCTTTTTAAGTCATCGGTGCGTGTGGCGGTGACAATGCGAGCATAGTCACCCTTCATAGAAATGCGTTTTGGCAGCTTGGGCAGATCGATGGTTTCTTCTAGACCGATGGTCAGATGGATGTATTTTGCATCCTCATCGTCTGCATAATCGCTGTCGCCGCCTCTTTGCGCGCTCGCAAGCGGAGCTGAAGCACAGATCAGGACAAAGATCGCCAGAGCTCCCATTGAAAGGGAAAGGCCAACTTGAAATTTATGAAAAGCTCTTTCGTACATTTGAGCTGCTCTCATATTTTCACTTTCTCCTTTCTTTTTTCAACTTCGTTATCATCACGCGCTGTCATGTTCGCTGCGACCAGAAGCAATGTTAGTTTCTCCGTCTTCCCGGAAGTTTGCCTTTATCCTGAACGTCTCCTAGTTGAGGAGTCAGGCCGGCTCCTCCACGAAGAGCAGAGGGATCAAACGTAATGACGGGTTTCCCCAGTACGCTTTCTGCTGTGGAGCTTGGCATTCGTGGGGCAATGGCGCGGTCATTCGGATTGCGCAAAATCATAAAAATATTCCCCGGCTGCGTTGATAGCAGAAAAACCATGTCCTGAGCGTCTTTCGGGCTCACTTCAATTGTTATTGTATTGTATTTCGAGTCTCCAGAGAGAGAGATTCCACTTAGATTTTTTCCAGAGGCGTCTAAATCAAATACACGTGGAATGTTGTTCAATACTGAGACACCGGTGGCGAGCACCGTCACATCTTGCATCAGGACTGAAGTCTCGCGCTTGGAGTTGAGCCCTTTGCCAGCATCCAGCGCGACAATGATGTCGATGCGATCTCCGGGGCGAATCAACTTGGCCACGGCTCTGGTTTCGTCAACGGGAATTGCCAGCGCGCGCTTTGTAGGTGCCACTTGCAAACTGATTCCTGTATCGGGACCCGGTGTGAGCAATTGATTTTTGGTGATCTGCTGACCCTTTTTTATGGGAATGGCTGCCACATTGCCAACGATCTCTTCGGGAATGGACACAGCGTCTGGCTCCAGATACTTTCCTGGGCGCTCCACGGTTTCCACCATGGTGTCGTAAATGGTTTGCATCTCAGCAATGTCTTGTTTGGCAACAATGACTCTCTTGCTGGCGCCAAACTGCTTGTCGTACTCCGCCTTCTTTTCTTGAGAGTAGCTATAAAGTAAGAATGTGGCAAAAACTCCGGCTCCTAGTGAAAGCCAAAGATTTTTTGTTTCATTTCCCATGGGCAAGAACTCCTCATAGCAGTTTTAAATAAGGGCGAGCTTTTATTCATCTCGACCGCATTTAAAATTAAGACACATCCCATAGGTCGGTTGAATCCACACAGGACTGAAGCCTTCAGAGCCTTCAATTCTCTCGCCGGGCTTTATTTGACTTAATGAAGCTCCATGTTCAGCTGGGCTGCCGCGATCTTGGTCGAGCCCCGCCTGGCCCTTGACGTAGGCAATGTCTCTGACCACAGCAAACCAAAGCACATTTCCCTTTGGACGCTGTTCGCCTATGGTGCCGTGCCAGCGCACTTCCTGTTCGTGATAGAATGTTGAGCCCACCCCCGAATCGCGAAAGTAATTGAGAGAGGGGCGATGGCGAAAGGTTTCAAAAGTATAATTTCGTGATGAGATACTGGTGAGTATTGCCGTATGAATCACCGTAAAAAAGCCAATAGTAAAGTTCAACAGAATCACTACAATTGCGAATATCGGTATGATTTCAAATATTGCCATTCCTGACTGATCATTAAGCCTACGTCTTTTTAACATCCGTTGTCCTCGATGGCGGCATAGCCCGTGTCTGCGGTGCCAGAATTGAGCTGTGAGGAGCCATTACTGAATCTGGAATCCAAACCCATTATGGCAGGCATCCGTCTTTTGATGTTGAGGTCCTGGCACTCTTCAGTGCTAGGCTCGCGAAAGAGAAAAGCTGTAATGTTTGCCGAAAACTCTTCTGGGTCCTCGAGATAGGTGCTACCTAAAAATGGAAAATCCTTGCTCAAGAGCTTCAACTCCAGAGGTACAATCACTCCTGTAGGCGGAATGCGTTGATACACCTCTGAATTGGGGCCCTCATACTGTCTAAAGTAATCACTCTCGTCTTTTCCAGTCTTGAACTGCGGGGTGCCTACGGTGAACCAGTCGCTATCAAATAGAAAACGCCACAGTTGGTCCTTTTTGAAACTATCAAATTTGCGTTGGCCATTGGCCTCTTGTTCAGTAGGGTTGAGATCGGCTGCAGATGCAGCTCT
This sequence comes from uncultured Pseudobdellovibrionaceae bacterium, assembly GCA_964388665.1. Lineage (GTDB taxonomy): Bacteria > Bdellovibrionota > Bdellovibrionia > Bdellovibrionales > Bdellovibrionaceae > CALCCV01. Next base: position 62,215 of record CAYMBJ010000005.1, read on the forward strand.
TGAGGTGGAGTACGCCATGTACTGGACGATTTCAGTGATAGAAAAACTAAAGGCCATCATATAAATTAAAGAGCAGAGAATAATAGAGACTATAAAAGAAAATAAAAACTCAGAAAGAACCAGGCCACTGTTGTTACACAGGACACCGTGGTCAATTTTGCCCAGTGGGAAGATAGGTGGCTTTGCGTTCAATGTCGTTTGCATGTTTGGTTCTCGCTGTGGCTGGCTCATCTAAGACTCCAGTTTCGATGAGTCCACTCAGTTTTGTCCATGGACCCCCGACCAGTTTTGCTAAAGATTGATTCTCGCGCAATTGTCCTAGGCCAAAGATTACAAACGAAAGTGTCACCACCATCATCAGGATGTTTTCGACCAAAACTTGACCCTGTTGGTTCATATTCGCATCTCGCTTTACTGAGCTTGCCAGCCGGGCCGCTTGTCGTTTGCAGGAATAAAGCCCTCTCCGATTCGCAGGTGCTTCTCAACACGTTGAGCGAGGACAGGTCCAGAATTTTGGAAGGCCGTCTTTGGCGCCTCCACCATAAATTTCAGACCGATCAGCAGCATGCAGGTCATAAGAAGAATGTATTCAACCGTCATGATGGCTCCTTAAGGGCAATGGCAATAGTTGCCAAAAATTATTGTCGAAATAAGACTAGTTGCCGTCGAACTCGCCCAACTGATCAGAGAGCTGGCCAATCTTGCCTTCAAGGGCGCCTTTGATCTGCTTCTTAAACATCAGCACCAAGCCGACAACTAAGACCAACAGCAAAATGTACTCTGTCATTCCCTGGCCACGTTTATCATTTAGAGACTTGCCAAAAAAGTTCTTTGCTCGCTTGACCAATTTCATTCTTTCCTCCCGTTAGCTGAGTCCATCACCTTATCGGCGAAATATTGCCGGCGCTAAAGAGAAGAATGTAATTTTAGGTAAACTTACTCTTTGAAACTTCTTGACCCATCTGAACAACAAACCTAAAGTGGAGGTAGGGGAAAAAATAATGTCAAGACAGATCATCTTTTTATACGTCGTTTGTGTAGTTGCTCTTTTTGTTGTCAATATCGTAGTCAGTTAGGCTTTGGCCTAGACTGCAAAAAGCACAATCTGGACGTGGCTCTCTAAAAGTTCATCACTTTTTCACAAGATGTATTGATTTTTTTTCTATTTAAATTCCAATTTCGATTCAAGATTAACTAAAGATCGCGATTTTTCCCTTGCTTCAATTCTCGCCAGGAGCGGCCTTTTCGCGCCTTAGGATTCATTTGAAAGTCTCTTACGGCCTTCGAATGGGCTTCATAGGTCTCCGAAAAAACATGAGTACCATTGTTTCTAGAAACAAAATAAAGAAATTTGGAATCGGCTGGCGCCAGCGTTGCCTCCAGGGCCTCTCGACCTGGGTTGGCGATCGGCCCTGGAGGCAAACCGCTAATGACATAGGTATTGTAAGAGGTCTTTTGGCTCAAATGCTCGCGCTTGATATTTGCGACAATGCGGCCACTCTGTAGGGCCAGACCGTAGAGAATTGTCGGATCGGTTTGCAAGCGCATGCGTTTTTGCAGGCGATTGTGAAAAACTGATGAAATCAGTGGTCGCTCTTCTTCAGCGCCAGTCTCCTTTTCGATGATGCTTGCTAAGGTGACAATTTGATGAATATTAAATGATTTTCTAATTGGTGAATCGGGCAGTGTCGCCCATACCTCGCGAAAGCGTCGAACCATCAGTTCAATCAAGGCCCTTTCGTCCATGTATTTTGTCACGGCATAGGTTTCTGGAAACAGATAGCCTTCAAGGCTTGGTACACCAAATCCCATGACCTGAGAAGCAAAGCTGGGATCGCGAACAAAGCCTAAGAACTTTACTTTCGAACCTAAGCCACTCCGCTCAAGGAGGCTGGCGATTTCAAAAATATTTAGCCCTTCACTGACTGTGATCGTTCGCGCAAAGCTTTTGCCAGAGGTGATGAGTTTTAATATCTCAGCAGGACTCATTTCTACAGTTATCTGATACTCACCCACTTTGAGTTTATTGGCCTGGCCAAGAACTTTGGCATAGTACTCAAAGAGCAATCTATTAGAAATCAATTGCTGCTCATAAAGATCTTTGGCAACACCACCTAAAGTTTCACCATCGCCGACTTCAAAAAGAACAGCATCACTAATTTTGGGGCGGCTCTTTAGAAAATCCGCAAAGACAATGTAAAACACGCCGCCAGAAAGGGCGGCAATCAATGCAATGCTAAAGGCAGCTAATTTAAAGAATCTCATTTTTTAGAGCTGAACTCCAGGCACCATGTTTTCGCGATCAAAGGGAGTTTGATCTTCCAGAGAGGCTACTGGCACCGCACAGTACTGAATGGCAAAGTCAGCACTGGGTCTATCGTTTCCGGATTTGCCCATCCCGCCGAATGGCAACTTGGAGCTGGAGCCATTGGTGGTGCGGTTCCAGTTGAGGAGACCCACTTTTGCATCAATGAGAGCCTTTTTATAGAGCGTGTCCGCCTTCGAAAATATCGCCATAGAAAGACCGTAGCCAGTTGAGTTGATGATTTTAAGAGTCTCGTCAAAATCAGTTACACGATAGATGGCCACATTAGGACCAAAGATCTCACTCTTTTGATACACCGAATTTGGGTCCCATGATTTGACCACATGAATGGATGGAGTCACATAGTGCCCTTTCCACTTTAGATCCATGGTCTTTCCACGCATCAATGATTCATTCCCCTCACGATTAGCCATTTCCTGAAAGCGAATGTACTTTTCGACGGCACCCTGATTGATGAGGGGACCCATAAAGGGATTTTCACTCCAGTGACCAATCGATAGCTTCTTTGCTGCTTGATAAAAATTTTCAATAAACTCATCGGCAATTTTATCGTGAACAAACAAGCGACTCGTGCAGGAGCACCTTTGTCCTGAAGTCATAAAGCAGCCCAGAAGTGATTCGTATATCGCCTTTTCTTGATCGGCATCATTCCAAATCACAGTCGAATTTTTGCCACCCATTTCAAGTGCTAAAATTTTCCAGTAGTGAGTCAAAGTCTCCTGCTTTATTCGCAATCCAACTTCGTAAGAACCGGTGAAGAGAACTCCGTCCACATGTTCATTGCCCACAAGCTTGCGGCCGGCCTCGCCGTCGCCTTGAACCATATTAAAAACCCCAGGAGGAAATTCGGCCTTTTCAAACATCTGGGCCATAAATTGACCCACGGCTGGAGTCTGTTCAGAGGGTTTGAACACAACGGTGTTGCCCATGTAAAGCGCTGGAATGATATGCCCATTGGGCAAATGAGCGGGAAAGTTAAATGGACCCACGACGGCCATCACGCCCCGAGCTTTGTAGCGGACATAACCATCCACATTGGGGAGGGCGTTGGCAACATGCTCCTCTTTTACCAATCGAGCGGAGTGAGAGAGCGTGATGTCAATTTTTGCTGCCAGGCCCTTAGCTTCGTTGAGGCCTTCCCACAGCGGCTTTCCTGAATCGCGTGCGATGATCTTGGCCATCTCTTCGGCATGGGTGACATAAACCTCCTTTAGTCGCAGTAAGTACTGCACACGCTGATCTTGTGTGAGGTGCGACCAACTATAAAAGGCGGCTTTCGCAGCTGTGCAAGACTGATCGACGCGGTCTCTGTGAAATTTAACTTGGATCACTGTATCGCTTAAATCACAAGGACTCTGATCTTTAATCTCGCCGTCGGCTTGGTCCACCAAGTGAAAACGACCATCAATATAATCACCTAGATAGCGGATTGTTTCGGTTTCCTTCATACTCATTTGCTCCTTACTAGAACAGACCTTAACCGGCAGACGCGACAAAAACTTCAGTAGGCAAAAGGCGAAAGAAAAACTTCGTCACCACTTTGCAGGCTAAGCAATGATCGTGCTCTGTCAGGAATCACGATCTCGCCTCCTTGACTATCATAGTGAACTAGCGCGCAGCGAAAGTCATCTGCATTGCGCGTGGCAACTAAACCCTGATTGGGAAATGGCCCTTTGACGTTTGCACTCACTTTTAAAGTTTTACCGAGCGCGATGGGTAAGATTTCGTCTGTGGCACACCCAAAATGTGGGCCACCATCAAAAGGATCCACCTCATCTACAAATTTAAAACCAATACTCTCTAAGAGGTGTTTTGCAGGTTGTGTTTCGACGCCAACGCGACCAAGTACTAGGCGAGCTTTCGATTCCAATAGGCACAAATAAATATCGTCTGTGGGAAAGAGGCTAGTAATGAATTCTTTGTGCGTCTGCGAGAGCACGTCCGCTTCTTGATAAGGTAAGCCGGTAAATCTGCGGCCGAGCGCTTCCCAAAATTCGCTCCGGCCCTCTTCGGTCAGCGGTGGCGCGAGCTCACAGAGAACACGATCTTCAAATTGCTCCCGGTGCATTGCCATGTACAGAAAACGGGATAGTGAGATTTGCTTGCCCAGCTTTTCAGGTCGCTTGCGATGATCGCGATCGACCAAAAGACCACCAATCTCTGTCGGCCCGTCGAGGTCAGTTTGAAATCTGAGCACTTGGTGTATAAAGCCCACGCCCAGGTCTTTGCTAAAATGCTCGCGGCGCAAAATCTTAAAGTAATGATGCGGAATCTCGTGGGTGCCATGCTTGGCCAGAATCAGCGAGCTTCCCACCACCTTTTTAGCTTCGGTGTCTTCAATTACAAACAAATACTCAGAGCGTGAGCGGTTCGTCTTGCCGCCCGTTTTTTTTGACACTTTGTTGGCGCCTTTTCCTTTGCCAGAAAAAGACAAAAGACTGCGCTCGATCTTTTCGCCCAAGACCTGTTTGTCACCGGGCAAATTGAGAAGGGAAAATTGTTTTGCTAGCTCCAATAACTGTGCAAGATCGCTTTTGGCCACAGGCCTGATGAGGAAGCTCATAGGCAAAACCTCTGTATGATATTTTTATAAAATTGTGTGGCCAGTTCCAAATTTGCAATTTCCACATGCTCCGTTGGCGTATGGGCATTGTCGCGCCATCTTCCAGGACCAAAGTTGACACACTCAATACCCAGCCGCGAAAAAACGCTGGCCTCAGATGTTGTGGAGCTCGTGGTGGGTTCGCCACTCAATTTCAGTCGAGTTAGCTCATCAGAGCAGGCTTTCAAGAATATGGAATTGTCAGAAATCCTGAACGGCTTTTTATAATCCAGCACACGAAGCACGGAGCCGTTTTTTTGGCAAGTGGATCCCAATTTATGTATCCATTCTTCATACAGTGACTGCGAAATGTTAGGAGGTATTCTCGCATTGCCTTTAAGCAAAATGGCATTTTCCAGAGTATTCACAACGCCAATATTGAGTGTGGGGTAGGCGGGATTAAATTGAAGATCCTGATGTAGCAGAAATTCTTTCTCAAGCTCTTTGATTTTCAAAAAAATATTTACAATTTTGTCCAAGACGTGCTCGGTGCTGGTGAAGCCGTAGTCCAGCTCCAGAAGTGCATGCGCGGGAACCGAATTAAAGTTGGTACCACCCTCCATTGACATGATGGCAATGTTTCGAGGCAACTGCGCTAGAAACTCCAACATCTTAGTGATGGCGCTCTCGCCGCCATTGGGATCTGAGGAGTGAGCGGACCTTCCTGTAAAAAATTTGCTCTGAGTGGAGGTGCTCTCTTGCAAATCATGATCGCGTCGATATTGAATTTCTTGACTTGAAAATGGAATCACAACTTCAACAACGGCCATGCCTTTGGCGGCGCTGACCAAACGTAAATTTGTTGAGGCCGCAACAAGTGCATGGCGTGCTGCGACTTTCGATTGCCGCACCAACTTTACAGCCCCGCCCATGCCGCTCTCTTCAGAGTGGGTACCAACAATTACTGGAGGGAGCTTCCAGCGACTGACCGTTGTGAACTCAGACATTGCAAAGAGCTTGCAAATGATATCCACCTTCACATCTGCTGCGCCCAAGCCATAGAGACATTTATCAATTATGGTCGCATTGAATGGATTGTGGTTGTTTTTGGTCCAATGCTGAAAGGGCCCTGGGTCAGGAGTGTCCAGATGAGTGACCATTAGCAACTCTTGATCCGGTCGACCGTCTATAGGCCGAGCGATAAAATTCCACTGCTCCTGCCCGAGGTTAAGATCTCGTTGCAACTCAACATGCAAGCCAAGCTTGATACTAAGTTGCTGCAAAAAATCCACTGTCTCGCGAGTGCTGGCTGCGGGAGTGGAGTCGATAGCTATGAGCTGGCGGCAGGTCTCGATAAAATCCAATGGGATGTCCTCGTTTAAATTTTATAGCCCTTCAACAAGGCACTCTTCGATGACCTTAAGAGCCAAGGAGATCTCTTCGTCTTTGATGATTGCCGGTACCAAACAGCGCACACGCACCGGATTTTTGCCACAGGAAAAGGCCATGACTCCTTTGCTGTACATCTTCTTGAGGAGTGCTTGAACTTGCTCCTTTTTGCCATCAAATGGTGTGAAGGCGATCATCAGTCCTAGGCCGCCAGCATCGGTGGCTTTCCCCTTACAGGTCGTTTCATTGAGCTTTTGAATTCCAGAAACAAAATTATGATGAATCTGGGCAATGCGACCCTTTGGCCCAAAATATCCAGACTGCATTTCTTTAAGAATCGCCATCCCCGTGGTCATAGAAACCGTGGCTCCTGAGAATGTGCCAGCCACCAAACCAGGCTTGGGGTTGTACTCCTCCGTGTAGAGTGTCGCGCCCAGCTGTGCAGTTTTGGCAATGGTGCAAATGTCGATATAGTCGCCAAAATCCAATGTTTCAAACGCAAAGAGTTCACCAGTTCGCATAAAGGTTTGCACTTCATCCGTCCAAATTGCGACGCCTTGGCGCCGACATTCCTCAAAGAGGGGAATAAAAAATTCACGAGGCGCCGCCTGATAGCCACCCTCCCCCAGCATGGGTTCGAAAACAAAAGTCGAGATGTTTTTCTCGTGCTTAGCAAAGTGCTCCTTCAGAACTCGCAAAGAGTTGTCTGCGGACTTGGGATCGCGTGGATCATAAAACGGAATTCGCAAGACCTCATTGTATTCGGGCAGTCCCTCTTTGAATGAGGGATTGTCGGTGAGTTCTGCCATCATCGTAGATCGCCCGGCAAAGGCATCTTTGAAGCCCACAATCATTCGTGCTGGTGTTTTCTTTTGTCGAGCCATTTTCAACGCACTCTCATTGGCCATCGTGCCACAGGTGGCAAACCAGCAGTATTTGAGTCTACTTTTTTTAGAAGCCGCTGCCACCATTACCTTGCTGAAATCAAGATACTCCATATTAGGTTGTAGATTTCCTTGCATGACTATGTCTGAGAGCGAGCCGCGAATCGCCGCTTCAATCACCTTTGGATGTGAGTGTCCCAGAATGTGAATGCCGATGCCATTGATAAGATCAAGTTTTACGCTGCCATCGACCAACTCAACAAAGGGCCCCTGGCCGCGTCCAGTGCCCACATAGGGATAAAAAAGTGGACGTCCACGAAAATCTCCAACCTCTTGAAATATCTTTGCCGCGGTATCCGCCAATTTTGGATCTGGCCCGCGAATGGCGCTGACCGATTGATTTTGCTTTATGGTTTCGTCGACCAAGGATTGAATGTGTGAGTCAATTTGCGCTGAGTGGATCAAGTGGCCTGATTGAAACATAAGATGCACTTCCTCTTAAGTAAAATTTTTGCGAAGTTGCTACTATTTTATAGTTGCTCAAAAGAAAGAACAAGACACGTCTGGACAGGTTATTGTGATTACAGCTAATATCTGCAACTGATGTTGATTAAAAAAGCCACAGCACATTTTCATCGGGGTTCCACCCCGCCAATTCCGAAGCGATCAGTTTCGAAGCGCAAACATAAGCGACTCTCACTGGCAATGCTTGGCCTGGCACTGTGTTTTTTTTCATCACAGACCAGCGCACAAACGAATGCCCCGACCAGCGCACCGGAGAACACACCGACAAACCTACAGACGAACGTACTGACCAACGACACAACAGCTGACACAGAGCGAGAGAATGTTACTGACAGCAGTCGTCAGGCACGACCTGCATCGAATCCTCGAGTTGAGCTCACGGAGCAAGAGGCGGCGCTGACTTTAGAGCCGCTGCAAGCCTTGTTTTTGCAAAGCTATCAGCGCGGCGATTGGCCCAAAGCGATGGCCATCAGCAAAGAGCTAGTGCGTCGCGAACCCCGCTCCGCAACCATGCATTACAATCAGGGCCTTGTGTATGCTCAGATTGACCAACTGGGAATGGCAGTTGCGAAATTTCGCGGAGCCTTGAGTTTGTCGCCGTCGTTGTCTTCTGCACAGGATGCTCTGGGCTTTGTCGAGCGCAAGTTGAAGCTGAGTGACGAAATTGACACCTACTCCTGGTGGTTTCGCCTGCATGATTCTGTTTTTCGCTATCTTTCGTTGCGCTATTTGGCCTTTATTTGTGTCTATCTACTCGCGACAACCGGCTTTTTGCTGATTCGCTATTATTCAAAGCGCAAAATTGCCAATTTGGCGGAAGAGATGCCTCCCGGCTTTCCGGTGTTAGCCTCTGTATTTTTAGGTACATTGATCGTCGCCCTCGGCGCGACAGCCTGCAAGTGGCAATTCGCTGAGACAGACTTTGCAACCATTGTTTCTTCTAAAGCGACAGCACTCTCGGCACCGAATGAAACAGCGCTGAGTCTGTTTGAGTTGGTAGAAGGTGAAGAGATCATTGTTGAAAGAGCCGACAAAAATTTTTATCAGGTGCTCTCGGGTCGTGGTTTGTCTGGCTGGATTTCAAATTTGCAATTGGTTGATTCCAATTTGCGTCACTAAGGAGGCCGAGGCGCGCCTATGGAAACACTCTTTCGGAATTTTTTTAAAGGCGATCAGAAAAAAAAGACCATCGTCAATTCTCTCAAACAGAATGTTCTATTTCGTGATTTGAGCACTTCTCAGTTGAACTCTTTGGCTGATGTGGTGCACTTTCGCAATTACCGAAATCAAGAGGTTGTATTTTCGCAGGGAGATCCTGGCGTAGGGATGTACCTGATCGTCAATGGCAGAATAGATATCTACATCGAGGATGGTGGAATAGAAGCCGATCAACGCAAGAACATCTGTTTGCTCAACGAAGGCGATTTTTTTGGCGAGATGGCCTTAGTGGAAAATGCAGGACTTCGGACGGCGACGGCCATTTCGCATGGAGACTCTGACCTGTTGGGCTTTTTTAAACCGGATCTGGTGGAAATCATCAATCGCAGTCCCGAAATGGGAGTTAAGATTTTGTGGAGCTTGGGGCAAATCCTTAGCCGCCGGCTCAACGAAACCACCACCAAAATGAAGCGAATGCGTCCCCCAGAAGCGGGAGGAGCAGAGTGAATTCTCCTCTCCTTGCGCAAAGTTTGATTCGAGAAAAACGCATTCGATTTTTGTATTTTCTCTTTGCACTTTGTGGAGTTGGCCTTACCATATTTTACGTAAACAACCTGTTGCTTTCGGTCATTCTGGCAATTGTGTTTTTTTATCTTCTCATGCCGGTCGTGGATTACTTTCAGCGACTGGGCCTCAATCGCACACTGGCGGTGCTGGTTCCTTTTGTGCTCTTAACTGGCGTGATCTTGGTTCTGACAATGATCTTTTTGCCGATGCTCTCATCTCAGTTGGTGAATCTGCGCGCCGAGTGGCCTCGCCTGTCAAAGGGCCTAGGGGCAATGCTTTCCGATTTTGAAGTGTACCTTCAAGGCTTTGTCTCCGCTGATTTGGCTGGACAGATTCGCACCCAGGTGCAAAGTCAATTGGGTGCCCTGACCAATGACATCTTTCGTGAACTGCCCACTCACGTTTCCAATTCACTGACGGTTTTGTTTTTGGCGCCATTTCTTAGTCTCTTTATGCTCATGGATGGACAAAAGTGGTACCGGCAAGTTCTTGAGCTCGTGCCCAACTCGCTCTTTGAGTTGATCTTGAATCTCCATTACCAAATTTCCTATCAGATTGGAGGATTCATTAGGGCGCGAATGCTCGAAACCGCTGTCTTGTCGATTTTTATGTGGATAGGTTTTGAGATTCTCGGGTTTCCCTTTGCGTTGGTGCTGGGAATTTTTGGCGGAGTTTTGAACTTGATTCCCTACATTGGCCCCGTATTTTCTGCCGTGCCTGCCTTTGCCATCGCCATGATTGATGGCGTGGACTCAACAGTCTATTTTGGTCTTGCCGCCATCTACATTCTATCGCAACTTTTGGATGCGGCTGTGATTGTCCCGTTTTTGGTGGCTCGAATCGTCAACCTGCACCCGGTGGTGGTCGTGCTCTCCGTGATCATGGGTGCTCAAATAATGGGTATACTTGGCATGATCATCGCAATTCCGGTGACCAGTGTTCTCAAAGTCACGATCGGGGCTATCTATAGATTCACCCTGGGAATCAGAGAAGATCAATTTTCTGGCACCTGAAGATTGACGATGTCCGCAGGATCATGAGAGGACCATATATGGCTTTAAAGGAACGTATTCAATGAAAAGTAATTTAGCACTGCGTTTGGTTCGTTTGATAATTCCCTCGCTTTTTTCAGTCACTCTTAGTTTGCAGTTTCTCGGCTGTTCTTCGGCCGAAAAAAACGCGGACACTCCAGAGGGTATATTTGCCATCGGCAAAGAGTATGAAAAGGACGAGCGTTATGAAGAGGCGATACGTAAGTACAATGATATACGCACCCGCTTTCCCTATTCCTCTGTAGCGACGGAGGCTGAGTTGGCAGTGGCTGATTCCAACTTTAAGCAAGAATCATATGCTGAAGCTCAGCTCGGGTACCAGAGTTTTCGTGAGCAGCGGCCTCGACATCCCAAGATTGCTTATGTGATTTACCAGTTGGGCTTGTCTTATTTTAACCAATTGCCAGAAACTGTTGACCGTGATTTGTCTTTGGCGGACGAAGCCATAGAGGCCTTTGATACGCTGATTCGCAGCTATCCTCAGGTAGAATACGTAGCTGATGCAAAAGAAAAACGCCGTAAGATCTACGAATTGCTTGCAGGGCGCGAACAGTACATTGCTGATTTTTATTTAAAAAAAGAAAAATTTGGCAGTGCTCTAGGCCGCTACGAAGGCCTCTTGAAAACCTATCCCGGAATGGGCTTTGACGAAAAGGCCTTGGTGGGAGCTGCAATTGCTAGCTACAAAGCAGGAGAGCATCAAAAGGCCAAGGGCTTTTACGATAAGCTCAAATCCAGCTTTCCAGACTCCTCAGATCTTTCTAAGGTCAAATCGGAATTGGGGTTGTAGGGTGGAGAAACTGAGATCCAGTTCTGCTGCAGCCAGTGTCAATGATGACGTTTATAGTGAGGCCAAAGCTCAATTTGAGGCGGGCAACTATAGAGTCGCAGAACCACTGCTGGAGCAAATGATTCTCAAGAGTCTCAAGCGACCTGAATTGTATTGGATGCTAGGTACGATTGCCTCAGACAAGGGCCAGTTCAACAAAGCCATTAAGATTTTTCGGCGCGCACTCGAAATTGATCCAGGTTATACGGATGCTTCGGTGAGTTTGAGCATTTTGCTAAATGACATTGGCAAATACGATGAAGCCCGCGTGGTCTATGATGATGCCCAGTCGCGTTTGAATCAGAAATCCACGCATGATGATCCCTACTGGCTAGAAAAAATATCAAATAAGCATGAAGAACTTGCTGATCTCTATTTGCAAATCAAAAAACCCAAAGAGGCTTTGGATCAGTTGCTCAAGGCGATTCATTTGTCCACGCGCAAGCCAGAACTCTCGGTGCGAATTGCCGAAACTTTTCTGCTAATTTCGGATTTGGGAAGGGCCATACAAACTCTAAAGGCTGTTATTTCTGACTATCCGCAATTTATCACTGCAAGGCTGAAACTGGGATCGATCTATTTTGATTATAACCGAGTTGTTGAGGCTGCAGAACAGTTCGAAAGCGTGCTATTACGAGACCCTGGGCATCCGGAGGCCTTGCGCAGATTGAAGATGTGCCAGGCCGTTGGCGTGACGACTTTAGAATTAGACTATTAACCCGGGTGAAAGTAAGTTAACAGAGTCATTCTTAAAAAGACCCATTTTGACTTAATTTACTTTCGGCCGGATTAATTAATATTTAGAAGACGAGGAGAATGAAATGTCTAGACCGACCAAAGAGATGCTACCGTTTTTGACCCGCAAGGAAATCGAAGCACTCATCAATCAACTCGCACGCCAGATTGAATCCGACTACGAAGGGCAAGAGCTGATTCTGATCTGCCCTCTCAAAGGATCTCTGCACTTTCTAGCGGACCTAACGCGAAAAATTAATCTGATTCAAAAAATTGATTTTGTATCGACCGCTTCTACAGAAAAGGGTGGCTCTGTTCGTCTTGTAAAAGACATTTCAACAAATGTTACAGGCAAACACGTTTTGATAGTCGAAGTTATCATTGATTCTGGACGAAAATTGAGCTTTCTCAAGTCCCGGATACTGGCCTCAAATCCTGCATCCTGTAAAATTGTTACACTCCTTGATAAGCCGGCTCGCCGAGATCTCCCTATACGCGCCGACTACATTGGTAAGACCATCGAAGATCGCTATGTCATTGGATATGGTATGGATAGTGAAGAAGTGGGTCGCAATCTTCCTGACATTTATATCCTCAAAAACTAATGCTTTGTCCGGAAGTTTTTTGTTGTCGCTTGTAGGCTAGGTGGCCCGCGCTCCATGACTGGAGCACTTTACTCCAAAGTTTCTTGTTTCCAGATGAGAATTCAATTAATTGTAAACTCATATGGAAAAGCTCAAAACCACACAGCAGACCTCACCTAAGGCTTCAGGGCAGACATCAACAGCTGCACCCGACAAATCAGCTTCTCTGAGGGCGTAGGGCTCGGATGGTGCGATCTCAATTCTTCTCCAAAAATTTGAAGAGGCAAAATCGCGAAATTCAAGGGTGAGTCTCAGGGCCTTTGCGCAAAAGATTGGTCTGAGCTCAGGAGCTCTCTCAGAGGTGCTCAAAGGCAAAAGAGTCTTGTCCAACACGATCAAGCGCAAGATTGCCGAGCGCCTTGTACTCTCACCATCCGAGGCGCACGAATTTTTTGCCAGTGATCTTCCAGAAAATTTAAAAATGATTCCGGATGATCGTCTCACGATCAGTCAGGATCAATTCCACCTAATTTCAGATTGGTGGTATTTTGCATTGCTCTCGCTATTAAAAACTAAAAATTTTCGAAATAATGTTGGCTGGATGGCCTCGCGTTTAGGTCTTAAGCCGTCTCTCGTAGTAGAGGCCTGGGATCGCCTGTTTCGCCTGGGATACCTAGGTCGACAGGGAGCAAAGGTTGTCCATAAGCAGCCCAACTTAAAAACTACCGACAATCTAAAGGATTTATCTATACGCAAATCGCATCTTGAAGATCTCAAGCTGATCGAAAACTCCCTTCTCAATGTGCCGATTGAATTTCGCGACAACTATTCGAGTACCTTTGTAGTTAACAAAGAAGATTTGCCGAAAATTAAAGAAATGGTTCGGGTGTTTCACACTCAGTTGTTATCCAAGGTGGGACGGGAGAGCGGGGATGAAGTGTATAAAATTTCAGTCGCCCTTTATCCCTTGACTAAAATTAGTGAAAACAGTTTATAAATTTATAAACTCTAAATCCGGGGGCGGGGGCCATCATGATACAAAATCTATTTTGCAGACTCATAACCACAAAAAGATCATTTGGACTTGTGCTCGCTGGGCTGGTGGCTAGTGCCAATGTGTGGGCTGGCGGTTACTCTGTAGGTAATGGCGGAGTCATTTGGGGATGTGTGAGTGGAGTCGGCGATTCCCAGCTTCACCAGGGTCTGCTGGTTGATCTTTTCGAGGCCACTGAGATTCACAATTGGCCGACAATCTCTACCGAGATTGAGGACCCCGAAATCATCTATCAAAGCCGAAAAGATTGGCTAGCGGCCAACTTACCCGAATTTTCAGAAGCCCTGGCTTCACGTTTTGCGTACGTAGAAAATAATCGGCAGTTCATCAACGCTGCGCTGATACCCACAGATGATGTTAATCCCTTTATATATCCACTTCCCTCTCGCTGCCCGCAAGGGGTTTGGAAGCCAATCAATATTGCAAATTTTCGCGAAGATGATGGAAGAGTCTTGATCAACGCTGAGTTGTGGCAATCGCCGGTCATTTCCAGCTTGGATAAGGCGGCGCTTTTGTTTCATGAAGCCATCTATTATTGGATGCGAAAATACTTTGGAGCCACCGATTCCGTAAAATCACGCGCGATTACGGGGCTCCTGTTTTCAAATCTGGCACCTGAGCAGATGCGTAGAGAAATCACTGACATTGTTGGCTCCTACGGAAGCTTTCCGGAAGGGAAGTTTGTCTGCACATTGCAACACAATGTAAGCTATAAAATGTTTATTGGCTTTGCCGAGACCTTATGGAATGCGGAACTCGAGGTTGGAAAGCGCTGCGCCGAGGAGCCGAATTCCAACGATTGCGGTCGCAGTCCCAGCTGCGAAAAGATTGAAGGCGACCGTCGTGTGCAGTGCAACCTGAGGCATCCCACAACAGGAAAAATTTTTGAAGGTTCGGGTCGTAATAAATTAGAAGCACAATTCTATACATTTCAATCTTGCTATATCGGAAGTCTCAATTTGGATGGCCACAAAGAGCGCCAGTGTTCCAAATTGTTTTCGATCAATTGTAACTGATTGTAATATTTTAAAGATTTATATGGAGGACAATATGGGATTCATTTTTCATGGAAAATCGCAGGCGTTGATTGCGGGAGCAACATGGGTGCGAACCACCATCAACATGGCACTCATAGGGATGATATCGGGACTATGCGTGGCCTGTTTTGATGGTTCAAGCAATGACAACAACGGAAACCCGGGCCCACAGCCCTATGCTGACTCCAAAATTACAGGAAAGGCAGCCAGCACTTTGGGCGGAAATACGGCTGTTCTTAACTCCGCACAGTCCCAATCACAGTCTACATCGAGCTCCGTCGATTCAAAGCGCACGACTCAAGGTTGGGACTTGGCATTAGGATTTAAGCAAGCCACTTTAAGTGCTCCGCAGGCGCCCTTAAAGCAGCAGATTGTTGAGGGCATCATTACGAGCAGTCAGTGTGAAGTTAAGTTCGACGTGCCTGACGCTCAATTTGAGAGGCCACAGATGGGAGGTCATTCGCCTTTTAAAGGCGGACCCTCGCAAATGAATTTTTCACTTACAATTAAGGGTAAGTCATGCCCTTTAGAAATCAATTATGTTTTCAAGACTCCCTCTGTTCCCGAAGAGTGTGTGGGAGGAGCGGCCAATCCAAATTGTATCGGTAAGTTCAAGACTGAAGTTAGAGTCGAATACCAGATTCTCAATACTGAGTTGCAAAAGCAGCTCGACCTAGTTAGCGGCGATCTCAGGGGCGAAATTGAACAAGAAAACTCTTTCTCGAACGGCCAAGGATCTGATAGCCCGGGGGACTTTGCAATGCATGCGATCATAAATTTGGAAATGCGTGCAGTCGGCTTGGGCGGTGAAGCCTATTATGCCAATATTGATCAAGATGTTTCGTTATCAATGCCAATGCCAACGGGGCCTAAGGAGTCTGGCAGTGTTGCTTTTGCAACGGCAAAGGCCGCTTTTAGCGAAAATCTGCGTTTCCTAAATGAAAAGGAGAACATCGACTCAGTGCTGTCTGCGGATCTACTGTATGATGGAAATACTCGGCGAGAACTGTACATGATTGATGATGATCAAGTGAGTCGCGAAACCTATTCACTTGAAAAAGATAAACTTGAAATCGCAATCATGCAGACCTTTGAAAACACAGACGAAGATACACCCCCAGATGGCGGGACGCCTCCGAGTGGTGGGATGCCCCCAGGCGGCGGGATGCCGCCAGGTGGCGGGATGCCTCCAGGTGGTGGGATGCCTCCAGGTGGTGGAACTCCAAACCCGGTTTCCCAGTGGATGTGTGTGGTTTCCAATAGAAATATGACCTATGGTTATGATGGACACGGGCCATCCCGAAGGATTGCAGAATCGAGAGCCACTCAGAATTGCCAGCGAGCCGAGGGGAACAATTGCATGGCGAACTTTGAATGCCAGGATAGGCCCGCACAGCTCGAGCGGTGGTTTTGCGAGGCAAAGAATTTTAATACGTCTCTTGTGTTTGAGGGTGCCGGCGGAATGCATTTAGAGGCGAAGCACCAAGCGTTACAGACCTGTCGAGACTCGAGTGGCGATAAAAGTATCTTCTGTCGAATTGACGAACAAAACTGCGAACGCCTGAACTGAACTAGTTGCGGACGGGGCAGTTCGCTATCCCGTTTGGCGGCCACCCGTGCCGCCACCATTTGTGCCGCCTCCGTGGAGACTGCTGTTGCGTGAAGCGGAGGGGCTAGGCAGGAGATCTTCGTTCAACCTCTGAAACTTGGGCCAATCGAACGAATTAAATTTTTCTACTTTTCGCACTGTCGAGATCAAATGAAAGTCCACAGAGCGCATGAGATCGTTAAACGAATTCACAGTCTGATGAAGGCCAGTGCCAACAGCGTCGACCGCCTCAATCACTTTTAGGGTTCTTAGGCCAAGATCTTTTCCGAGCTTCAAGACTTTTTCGATGTCTTCTTGATTTTCCATTTGTTGTGAAAGTAGTCCCATAAACTTGCAGATAAAGCCCAGGTGGATTGGCGAAATGATATTGACTCGACCTTGAGAAAATTGGTCTACCAATTCTGGATGGGCTTGAATCAGATCCAGATAGATCATCTCAGAGGGAATCAAAATAAAATGCATTTCACAGGCGGCCAGCTCGTCATCTGCGTTGGTTCCCAATATTTCATCTCGTCGCACCTCTAGGGCTTTGCGAACATCCGCGAAAAGTATCTGCGGCTCCCCTGTCGCTTGCAAACGAGAATTGAATTCGCTCATGCTCAGAGTGTGGCAATCGATAAAGATGGTTTTTTCGTCGGGCAAACGTACAATAAAATCTGGAGTCGATGAATGGCCAGCTGCTGACGAGGCCTTCTCGAAAAAATCTTTTCCGCGAACGAGTCCAAAGCGCTCGAGCCAACGCAGTGGTGACATGTGATTGCCCAGGTACGCATATCGCTGCATGGCATCGCCTGCGGGTGATGCAGCGGCGGACGGACCCTTGTCAGGCGAAACGTACATTCCAGGGACGGGTTTGGCCAGACTATTGGTGGCGCTAAGCGAGAGCAGAGTGTGCAGGTCTTTTTTCAGATCGACGATGTGGTCGGATTTTCCGCGCAATTCGCCGATCATTTTTTCAAATTCACGCAAGCGCTCTACGATGGGCATCAATGTGTCATCGAGGCGGGCCCAATCAAATGGTGGCGGAGGATCTTGCTGACGTGCTTGCTGTAATATCATGTCGGGAGTCATTTTCGGTTTTCCGCTTGCGGCAACGCCCGTGACAACGTCTGGTGAAGTGGCTGCAGATCCCTGCTTGGCTGAATTTTCATTGAGCGCATTTGCCTCTGTCGCGCTTGCATCAACTGGAGTTCCATTGACGGCAACTGCATCTACGGCCATTGCATCGACGGCTTTCACGTCAACGTGATTGGCATCGGCGGTCTCAACAGCATGCAAAGGGTTGTGTTGGAGTGGTGGAGGTTGTGCCGTAGCCACCACGGGCGTCCCTGGCTGCATTGGGGGCGGAGTTTGGGTGGGGCGCCCCTGCAAATTGGCGGTCTGCCTTTTGAGATCATCCAGTTTCATTTGTAAATCTTCTTTTTCTTGCGCATAGAGATCGCGCTCTCTGGAGGCCTTTTCAAAAGCGCCGTGCTCGGCTTCTACTTTGGCTTGCCACTCAAACTCCTCCTTCTCGGACTGATCTTGAAGTTGGAAGAATTTTTCTCGAGCGCGATTCAAAAGACTTCGCATCACAAAATATGTAAAAAGGCAGCCAGCTGAAAAACTGAGGAGCATCAACCACGAGTAGTTCTTTAACAATTCCATAGATATTTGCATAGCAAGTTACCTTTCTTTAGGGCGCGCCCTAAATCTGTATCGGCATAAATAAAAAAAGCGTAAATTAGGATTTGGGCACGAATGATCTGCCATTGGTCTAACTGCACTAAAGCGCAGGTGTGAGTATATTGAAATTTCCAGTAGCGGGATTGTATTTGTAAATCATCAGGCGCGGAGTGATGTTCTGCTCCACGGCCGGAACGAGCACTTCGAGAGAGTTGTCCTTGTCTATGTCTGCCAAAGCCAGATTGGTGGCATTTTCACGGAACATAAAGTAGCCCTCCTTCATGTGCAGTGGCAGGGCCCAGCGTGAGGTCAGTTGCAGCATACTGTCGATCTCTTGATAGGCCTCTAAGAGTATCTGCCCGTCCTGCCTAACCTTGATTAGGGTCAGTTCCGGGCCTTCGGGCGTGATCATGGCCTGGGTTTTGGCCAAAATGACTCGTCGATTCGAAAAGACCATGGCCCTCAGCAAGGTCTGTGATTTTGGAAAGGCCAAAGCAATAATTCCGGCCATTAGCACCAGCGCCAAGAGTATAAACTTTAGATTTTTAATCTGGGTGAGTAACTGAGTTGCCATTTTGTTTAGTATGCCTGATTTTATTGTGAATTTTAAAGCCGATTTTTTTCCTCGCCCAAGGTGTTACCCCCTATGCGGAATTGAGCCTAAGCTGAAGGTCGTTGCATCTGGCCCACGCTTGTGTGATAAACGACAACCATGGACTCAGTGGAAATTCAAAACTCAAATCAATCCAAATCACTTAGCAATAGTCGCGTTGTTTCCAAATTGGGCGGCACGTCCATGGCAGACGCTCCCGCCATGCTGACGAGCGCTGCGGTTTGTGCCCAGCAAAAATCAAAGTTGGTGGTCGTATCCGCAACCTCTGGGACCACCAACCAATTGATAGAAATTGGCCAAAGGGCCAGTGCTGGAAAATGGGAAGAAGCGCAAAGAGTGGTACTCGACCTTAAAACTCGCCACCTTAAAATTGCCGCCGAGCTGGACTCCACCTCGGGTGAAATTGTACTCCTCCAAGAGCTGATGCAGGAGCTAGAGGCCTTGGCGATGGGTGTGTGGTTACTCAAAGAGGTCTCTCCTAGGGCATCCGACAATTTGGTGAGCTTGGGCGAAAGAATGTCTTCGATTTTATTTTTGGCGGCCTGTCGTCAGCATAAACTTTTGCCACAACTGCTTGATGCTCGAGAGTACATTGTCACAGATTCGCAGTTCACGAAGGCCTCACCAAATATTAGCAAAATCAAAGAACGAGTGGAGCATCGGTTGCTGCCGCTTCTCGATTCAGAGATTGTCTTTGTTACCCAGGGCTTTATTGGTGCGACCGCTGATGGCGCGACCACAACTCTTGGACGGGGTGGCTCTGATTATTCGGCGGCCTTATTTGCGGAGGCTCTATCCTCCCCCGTGTGTGAGATTTGGACTGACGTGCCAGGTGTGGCTAGCACCGATCCGCGCATCTGCAAAGAGGCAAAGTTTATCACCGAACTCTCCTTTGAAGAAACCGCAGAGATGGCCTCTTTGGGAGCCAAAGTTTTGCATCCCGCGACGCTGTTGCCGGCCATCCGCCGCAACATTCCTGTGTTCGTCGGCTCAACCTTTGATACGAAGGCGGGCGGAACATACATTACAAAGAAAACCGAATCAGAGCCAAGGATTCGCGCGATCACTCTCAAGCGAAAGCAAACCCTGATCACCTTGACCAATCCTGAGATGGCCTATGCCCATGGATTTTTGTTTAATATTTATAAAATTTTTCACGAAAATAAAATTTCTGTGGATGCCATTACCACATCGCAAATTTCGGTGGCGATGACGATTGATGACCCGATTCGCAACAATCAAGAATTTATCGATGAGCTCAAGACCGTGGCTTCATTAAAATTTGAAGAAAATTGCTCACTGATCAGTGTGGTGGGCTACGAGATCACCAATATTCCTGAATTGCTGGAAGTGATTTTTTCTGTGACCGATAAGAAGACCATCAAGATGGTCTGCTTTGGCGCTAGTCGGTTTTCGTTGAATCTGCTTGTTAAAGATCAGGATGCGGTGGATCTGGTGAACACCTTGCACAACCGCTTCCTTCAAAAATAGAGACATCTAACAGGCATATGGGCGCTAAAAGATCAGCACTCTGTGCGAAATCAAAACCTCAGAGAAAGAACTCAAGGCCAACCATCATGAAGGCCTGCTCGTTATTGGATCTTGAACGATCACCACTCAAGATTGTATTTAGAGCAAATTCAGGACCAATGGCAAACTCAGGAGTGAGGTGATGCTTTAGGGCCAAAGATTGCTGATAGAGTGCGTCTTGTCGATTATCAGTATCTTCCACCTGCCCTTGAACAGAGCGAAAGATGATAGAACCGGTGGTTTTGGCCACCCAGTTGGATTTTCGCAAAAAATACCAGCTGCCAGAAGGGCCTAGGCCATAAAAGGCGCCGTCCCTGAGGGTGGCAATTTGGGCATGAATTCCAAAAGTAAAATCTTCACTCATGAAACCTTCTACGCTGGTGTTGACCTGTGAGCGGACCTGCGTATTGGATGTGAGGCCTGTGTGGACGCCAAAATCGAATGCAAACTGAGCGTCCGCATAGTTTTTATTGATCTCTGTTACGCTCGCTCCTTCCCAGGCGCATAAGGCCTGCTGTGAAACCGTTGAGATCAAAATGAGGCTGGCGAGAGCGGTTAGAATTTTCACTGTTTTCTCCTTGAAGAGTGGTGTTTTTTCATTACGGATGAGAATCTTCATTTGCGTTCATTCTAGTGAGATTCACTTGACGATACAATTAACTCCGAGAGCTTGACTCGGGGCCGAAAAAGCGGCAATTCATGGCCTATGTCGACGCCGATCTCCTCTGCAGAAAGAGAATTTTTCTATAGAATCGTCGAAACGCGCAAATCCATCCGTGTGTTTCGGCCCGAAATGCCGCCACGAGAGGTATTGGACCGCATTTTGATGGCAGGCATGCACGCGCCCTCAGGCAAAAATCGCCAAAACTGGCGCTTTTTTGTGGTCACAGGCGAAAAGCGTGATGAGTATCTCAAGTACTCACAAAAATCTTGGTTGGGTATCAAAGACATTCTCGAAAAAAAACTCAAACCCTCTTTGTACCAGTTCACTGAGCGCTTTTTTTACACTTTAGGCGAGGCGCCCGTTTTGGTTTTTGCGTATTCTCACAATACTCCCGAAGAAAAGTACCTCACCAGCATAGGTAGCGTCTATATGGCCGTAGAAAACATCAACCTGGCCTGCGTGGCAGAGGGATTGGGTGCGTGCACGATGGGTGCGCCGCTCGAAATTCGCGAAGAGGTGGATTCGTTTCTAGGAGTGACTGAATTGCCCGAATACATTGCTGGCGAGCTGGAATTGCTCTGCGGAATAGCCATCGGTTACCCCAATCATGAGCCCCCCAAAGCCAAACGTCAGCTTGAGAATCGAGTCACATGGCTCTAAGTTCGTCAGCAAAGATGACGGATGCTCAACTTGTGGCGCATCTGCATCAACAACCTTTTGTTCTTGCTCCCATGGCCGGCATCACCGATCACGCCTTTCGCTCCTTCATGCGCAAGCGCCAGGCTGGAGTTGTGGTGACTGAGCTAGTGAGCAGCGATGGAATTTTGTATGCTGGCGAGCGTTCCAAAAAGATAATGAGCTTTGATCACTCACAACGTCCCATTGGCATTCAAATATTTGGTGACGAACCCGAGGTGCTAGCACGAGCTGCACAGCAATGCGAAGCCTCGGAATGTGATTTTGTTGACATCAATTTTGGTTGCCCGGTCCCAAAGGTCACCAAAAAGGGCGGCGGTTCGGCGATGCTCAAAGATCTGCAGCAGATGCGCCGAGTGTTGCGCGCCGTAAAGTCTGCACTGTCGATTCCGCTCACCATAAAAATTCGCACGGGGTGGGACCAAAGCAGCCTCAATGCCGATGAGGTCTGTCGCCTCGCCCATGATGAAGGCATCGCCTGGGTGGCCATTCATGGTCGAACGCGAGCACAGGGCTATGCGGGGCTTTCTGATTGGGACTACATTCGCCAGGTCAAAGAAAATTCACCCGTTCCCGTGTTGGGCAACGGCGATATTCACACGGCCGCCGGGGCTTTGCAGCGACTGAAAGAGTCGGGCTGCGATGGTGTCATGATCGGGCGCGGCTGTTTGAAGAATCCAAATATTTTTGTAGAGGCGCAGGCTCTCTTCAGAGCAGAGGCGCAGGCTCTCTTCAGAGCAGAGGCGCAGGCTCTCTTCAGAGCAGAGGCGCTCGACCAAAGTGCAGGAGAGTCGATTGACCACATCTATGAAGAGCTGCATGAATTTTTGGAGCGCTACTGTGACCCGCGCCTGGTGGGTCTTCAGCTTAAAAAGTTTGCATCGTGGTACTCAGCTGGGTATCCTGGCTCCTCTGCTTTCCGAAAAATAATATTCCAAACAAAAGAAACACAAGAAATCCTCGTTACAGCCAAGCAGTTCTTTTGTAGTATGAAAGAGCATCAGCAGCTGGACACTTCTCAAGAGAACTTTCTCATGGGCGGGCATGGTTGACGACGCCCAATTTGAAAAATTTTAAAACAGATGATTCGAAATCTAAAAACGAACCTCTACACCACATAGGAAGAAGAAGAAAATGAACGATCCTGCGAAAATTAGAAATATTGCTATCATTGCTCACGTCGACCACGGAAAAACCACTCTCGTGGACCATCTCATTCGGCAGGCCGGAACATTTCGCGACAACGAACAGGTTGAAGAGCGTCTTATGGATTCGATGGATTTAGAAAAAGAACGTGGAATCACAATTGCGGCTAAAAATGCTTCATTCGTCTACAAAGACATTAAGGTCAACATTGTCGATACCCCCGGACATAGTGACTTCGGTGGTGAGGTAGAGCGAATTCTAAATATGGTGGACGGTGCAATTCTGCTCGTGGATGCTTCGGAAGGTCCTTTGCCACAAACGCGTTTCGTACTTAAAAAAGCACTCGAGCAAGATCTAAAGGTCATGGTTTGCATCAATAAAATTGATCGTGCCGATGCCCGCATTCAAGAGGTGCACAACGAGGTGTTTGATCTCTTTATCGATCTGGATGCCACCGAAGAGCAAGCAGACTTTACCACGATTTATGCGATAGCCCGCGAAGGCATGGCGACGCTTGATCCACAAGTAAAGACAGATTCGCTCGAAGTTCTTTACGAGAAGATCATCAATCTCGTGCCGCCGCCAAAAGTTGATGCCGAGGCGCCTTTGCAAATGATGGTTTCCAACCTTAGTTACAACGACTATGTGGGCCGTTTGGCCATTGGACGCCTGCGTGCCGGCGTGATGAGAGTCAACGACGAAGTCACTGTGGTTCAGGAAGGCAATGTTCAAAAGAAAATGCGCATCAGTGCGCTCTTTCAGTACATTGTGAACCAACAGGTTCCGGTGCAAGAGGTCGGTCCTGGCGACATCGCCATCATCGCAGGTCTTGAAGGCTTCACCATCGGCGACACCGTGACCAGCTCCGTGGATCCGAGGCCACTCAAGCGCATCGCTGTAGAGGAGCCCACTGTCGGAATGATTTTTTCTGTAAATGATGGGCCCTTTGCTGGTCTCGACGGAAAAAACGTCACCAGCCGTAAAATTCTTGAGAGACTGGAAAAAGAACTTTTGCACAACGTGGCCTTGCGAATGGAAAAGACCGACTCTAACGAAGCTTTTAAAGTGGTCGGCCGAGGTGAATTGCAGTTGGGGGTTTTGATTGAGCAGATGCGCCGCGAAGGCTTTGAACTTTGCGTGTCCAAACCGCAAGTTATTTTTAAAACAGAAAATGGCGTGCGCAAAGAGCCAATGGAAATTGCTGTAGTGGATGTGGAAGACTCTTTTGTTGGTGTCGTGACTGAAAAGCTAGGCACGCGCAAAGGCATCATGACCAATATGGTGCAAAAGGGATCGGGCCGGACTCGAATTGAATTTCGCATTCCTTCACGAGGCCTGATTGGTTACCGTTCTGAGTTTTTAACGGACACTCGCGGAACCGGTTTGCTCAATACACAGTTTGATGGCTGGGATGATTACAAAGGTGAAATCAAGAGCCGACTGACGGGTGCGATGATCTCGGATCGAAAAGGCATGGCTACAGCTTATGCTATTTGGAACCTGCAAGAGCGCGGCACTATGTTTGTGACCCATGGCATGGATGTGTATGAAGGCATGATCGTTGGTGAGCACGCCAAAGAAAATGATCTTGAAGTTAATATCACTCGCGAAAAGAAACTCACCAACGTGCGAGCGTCGGGGAGTGACGAGGCCATTCGCCTGGTGCCAGTGAAGCCATTGACCTTGGAAAGGGCAATGGAGTGGATTAAAGATTCTGAGCTGATTGAAGCAACGCCAAAAACAATTCGCATGCGTTGCCGCGCTTTGGATCCACACAAGCGCCCCAAGCCTTCTAAAGAGTAGTTGTTGAGAGAGCAATCGTTGAAAGAACAGTTGTAGATAGAAAAGGACGATTTTTAGAAAAGAGATTAAAAAGATGATGGACAGCACTCCTTTGCCCTGCATATTGATCAAGAATCTCACTCACAGTTTTGGCGACCAGCGCGTTTTAAATCAAGTGAATGTGACGATTGATCGGGGAGAGTGCTTTGGAATCGTTGGTCCCAACGGGGCCGGCAAAACTACAATTTTGAATATTTTAGCCACACAAATGAAGCACAAAGAGGGCGAAGTCTTTGTGCAAAATCTCAATGTAAAAACAAATCCCCTAGAAGTTCGACGACGCATAGGAATTGTTGGGCAAGAGGATGATCTAGATCCAGAACTGACGACGGCCGAAAATTTATTTCATTTTGCGCAGTACTTTGGGATTCCATCCCGCGAGGCCGATGCCAAGACGGTGGAGCTATTGCGAAATGTGCAGTTGGCAGAGCACGGTGATCGCCCCATACACAGTTTAAGCGAAGGAATGCGCCGCCGCCTTGCTTTGGCAAGGGGTCTTATTAATAACCCTGAAGTTTTGATTTTGGATGAACCCACGGCGCACTTGGATGCAAATATGCGACAGTGGATTTGGAACTACCTTCTTCATATCAAAGAGCAGGGAACGACAATTGTGTTGACCACTCACTTTATGGAGGAGGCCGAGACACTCTGTGACCGAGTGGTACTGATGGATCAGGGTCGAATTCTCGAACAAGGTAGCCCTGGTCAGCTCATCAAGTCCAGCGTCGGAGATGAGGTGATTGAATTTCTCTTTGATTCTCGAGACATTGGTTACTATGTGGGGCGCTTGCGCGAAATGGGCATGCGCTTTGAAGTTTGCCACAACAAGATCGCGGTCTTTTTAGAAAGAGGCACTGACACTCAAAAAATTCTCGCTGTGATTTCGGCCAGTAAGACCACGATTCGCAAGGCCGGATTGTCTGATGTATTTTTGAAAGCTGCGGGACATGAACTTTTGGGTCGGGGAGTGGAGATATGAGAATTGTGACAATGAGTGCGTCGAGTTTGATTCTTCGCCGTCACATTTTGGTTCTCAAGAAAACATGGTTGAATTCATTTTTCTGGGCCGTTTTGGAGCCGCTTGTCTATTTGGGAGCGATAGGTTTTGGCTTGGGAGCCTACATTGCCAATATAGGCGATCGACCCTTTGTTGAGTTTTACTTTCCCGGCCTGCTCTGCGCCTCCGTGATGTTTACCGCATACTCGGAATCCAGTTTTGGCACCTATTCCAAGTGGATGCAGATTAAAATCTTCAAATCCATTCAGTATGCGCCCATTTCTGCCCATGATATTTTGATCGCAGAAGTAAAAATCGCTATGCTCAAGGCAATGTGCGGGCTTGTGGGAATATCTGCTGTTTCAAGTTTGTTTGGATTGATCGATTTAGGTAAATTTGTATATGCACTGCCGATCTTTTTAGTTTTGGCGGCAGCGTTTTCGGCATTTGGTCTGTTAATTTGCTCATTTGCCAAGAGCTACAATTCGTTTGTTTTTAGCACTTCAGGAATCATCGTGCCGCTATCACTAATTTCGGGAATCTATTTTCCCATCGAGTCGATGCCTTACGGCATGCAGTTCTTGGCATACGCATTTCCTCTGGCGCATGCAACGGCGCTGGTCAAGATGATCTTCTGGAGCGAGAGTCCCAGTACCTGGTGGCAACATACCGGGATGCTGATTATCTTTACGGTGGGCGTCTTCATTTGGAGCTTTTCACGAATGAAAAAGAAACTTGAATCCACAACTTCTGTTTGAACTTTTGCTATTCCATTTCTGAATGGACTTCGGCCTCCAAGGCCACTTTTACGGTACCTATGTCATCCTCTGTATAAGCTTCAAAGGTGCTATTTTTGATGTCTTGCTCTTGTAGAACTCTGAGCCACACATTGTATTGGTCATTCACTTTCCACGATATAAAATGATCGTCCTGAAATTGTGGTGAGCCGAGATTACCAAAGGCAGAGAACACAGCTTCTTTTGCTAAGTTGAGAGAATCCTTTCCGGGTGCAAACTCAAAGGAAGCATGTTGAATCGCATAGTCGTCACTGGCAGAACCAAAAACCTGAGCCCGAAAATATCGCGTGCCCGGAAAAGGATTGTCAGTGCGGATGATCAATAGGTCCCCGGTGTATGGGTTCGATTGATTGGTCATGACGGGTGCTTGATGGGTGGCTTTAAGCTCACTCAGCAGACCCTTGAGATCATTGGGGTGGGTCGCGTATTTGTTTAATAAGCCGGTCATTTTCTGCAAGGACTGACGATAGGTTTGTTTGTCGCTTGTGCTGGCTCGGTCGTAGGCTGGCGGCAGCGCCGGCAAATCGCCAGCGTCAGTCATGTCGTCTTCAGGAGATTCTGCAACCGACTCTGCCTTTGCGCTCTCGCCAGCAAAGGAGATCGAAAACAATTCAAAAAATTGCGCTTTGGCTTTGTCTTGGGCTGAGAACAGATGTTGCCGCTTCTGATAAGCAATGAAGGCCAGACCAGAAACAATCATTAATAGAAACCACCGTTGCTTGGGTCTGCGTCGGGTTGGATATTCAATTCTTTTCATTTTTAATAACTCTTTCCAAAAGTGATTCGTTCCAAAGTTCTGACAATTTCTGTAGGGTTAGCGAGATCAGAACGACGCATATACGGAAAACTTCCGCGATTGGTTAGATTTCCTGAGGAGCTGCCAGAGTACATTTCAAAATGCAACATGGGTCGGGACAAGGCCTTGCCAACATAACCAATCAATTGACCAGCTTGAACTTTTTGACCCATGCGGATGTTAGACGGAAAGTTGTTTTGCACTTCTCCAAAGCGGCCAACCGAGCCATTTTCAAAACGAATCTCCACAGCCCAGGTTCCGTTGTAAAATGCATAGGGGTCCTTGATTACAACTCCATTTTGGATGGCTTTCACGGGCTCACCCTGACTTTGAATCAAGTCCACGCCAGCATGGCGACGACCGTTAGACCTAGAGGCGCCAAAGGATCGACCGTCCGTCAAATACGATTGAAAAGGGCGTGTGGCCGTGGGAAAAAGTGCTGAGTAGCTTTTGCTAGCCCCACCAGTTGCTGGTGCAGTAGAGATTGATTTTGTTGGAGCACCAGAACAGCTCCCTCTCATTTTTACAAAGTAGTCGGCGACCCATCCCAGACGGACTCCCGAAGTGCGACCTGGGAACTCAACTTTAATAAAATTATAATTCTTCCCGTTAATTTTTTTACGCCAAGAATCGGTATTCCAACCTTGATAGGGTTTCACCACTTCATACTGATTGGCTTGAAAAATAATCCGACTCAGAGATTCGTCACGAACATTCAACCTCGCAGAAGATGTACAAACGACATACTCAATAGAGCCAGAACTTGACGCAGACACAGCGGCCGATGGACTGGCCTGATGGTTTGTTTGCGATTTGACAGTTTGTGGGGGTGCTGACGGTAGAGCTTTTGTTGCGGCCGCGGTCGGAGCCACCGGCGCTTGATAGCGCTTCGGAGCAACATAGCTATTGATAAAATAATTGCGCAATTTGCTTTGAGAGTTAGCTCCTTGATTACCACCAGAATCAAGTGCATCTTCGACACCTGGTTTGTTCTTTAAATAAAAATCGTGGCTTCTTTTGGCAAGAGCTTCTTCTTCTTCTGAGTTCGCGTTGTCTTCATCCACTAAAGTTACCTGGTAGTTTTTAAAATAGTCAAAGTCCTTGGCCCGCAACCCAAGCTCCACAGTTTTAAAACTGCCATCTGTGCTTTTCAGCAAAAAGAGCATGTAATCACCCGCATCGACCGATTGAGTGCAGGATAAAAAGCTATATTGATTTCCGTCAAAAACGGGACGTGCAATGATGGTAGATCCAGTCGGCAGGGTGGCCACCAGCTGAAAGTCTTTGATATTGTGAAGGGAGGAATTGGCAACAGAGATTTCCCTTTCGCCCTGCGAGGAAGCCACGTCATTGACTGTCGTCTTGTTTTGGTTCGCGGCGATGATTTGCACCAAGCGATACTTTGACTTTGCTGTTGCGGAGGCCGACTCCAATACAGCCAGTGGAGATGAACTCACTGTGTGTTGGTGGCAACCAATTGGAGCAAAATCCTTTTTCTCATTATTCCACAAGCGCGTGATCTTTGATTCATTCGGGACAAGGCCTTGAGCCAATGTCTCAGACACCATAAAACAAAGTGAGACTGACAAAACAGCCATTATTGCACCAGAAAAGCCCGCTGCAAACCTTGTTCGCAATTTCTCTAATAAGCCAAATCGCAATCTAAGTTGTGCTTGTGGCAACATATTCTTCACCCTTAACTCCTTCCCGCAATAAAGAAGCTATGCAGAGTTGGGGCCAGTCAAAGGGTGGTTCAATGAGCAATGAATTCGTTTTTAGGCCCTGTTAGAGAGGGTTTTGGCGACAATTGCTGCACAATCCTGAATATTTTTCAGGAAAGCAGTTAGGGCGTGTTTGCAATTTAACTGAATGAGTAAAATTGCAAACACGCCCTAGGCTAATTGCCACTTTCGGGAGGAGTAGATTCGAGATTTTTAAAGGCCTCGCGCTGTTCCTCATCACTAAACTGCAGATTTTGTGGATTTGCGTTTTCAGTTTCGGCCGCTACAGCATCAGCATCACCGTCAGCGGTGTCAGGGCCAGGCGCTTCGGAATCCTTGAATTCTATCGATTCATTGGTCTCAACACCACCGAAGTTATCTTCGATTCCCTCATGCATTGAGTCCTTGCCCATTGCTGGTTCCGCGCCGGGTTTGTCGGACTTCACCTCTTCCAAAAACTCTGCAAACTCACGATCGGCCTCGGGGTCTGTTCCATAAGACTCGGGAAGCGGAGGGCGCACACCTCCTAAAAAATAATCTAGATTTGCCATGGCTGTATTGTACTCTCCCTCGGAGATGTTTCCAGTTTTGTGCATTGAAAGTACCAGATTTTTAACCCGTCCACGTGCATAGCGCGAGAGCTCTTGGGTAAAGAATGAGCGAGAGTATTTTGGGGGATTAGGAAGTACCATCGCCAAAAAGCTCGACTCCAGTACATTGAGTTGGGCAGGTGATTTTTTAAAATAAAACTGCGCTGCTGCCTTGATGCCGTAAAGATTCTTACCAAATTCCACAACATTCAAATATCGCTCTAAGATTTCGTCTTTTGAAAGTGTGTGCTCAATTTTATAGGTGATCAGAGCTTCTAAAAACTTTCGCAGATAATTTTTCTCTGAAGAGAGAAACATATTTTTAGCGAGTTGCTGGCTTATGGTCGATCCTCCCCGCACAATCTTGCCTTTGGCAAAATTTTCTTTGAGACTTCTTTCGATCGAATCCCAATCAAAGCCATTGTGATTATAAAAATTTGCGTCCTCAGCAAAAATGGCCGCCTTGCGCATGGTTTTAGAAATGTCCTTTAACGGAACATAGGTTTTGGAGCCGGGGCAAAGTTCGACGGCAAACATTTCTGTCGTCAAGCAACCTCGGATCTTTGCCTCGCTCGGCACAATCCAATACAGATACAAAGCAAAACCGGCCACTGCGATCCACGGCAGTGCCAAAATCACTAGCCAGGTCTTTACACCAAATGCCGCTTTGATAAAGGCTTTGAAGGTCTGCAGCGCTTTTAGAGTAGTCCGTTTGCTTTTGCCCATTCAATACTCTTTCGAATTGATTCATCAGCAGGTCGATTGACAAAGCCCAGTTCAGTTTTGGCTTTGGTGCAATCAAACCAATGATACATGGTGGCTGTCATGGCATTTTCAACGCTCAGTCCAGAGGGAAGCCCCATCGAATTTAAAAGATCGCCCGCGTATCCAAGGCCAAACAAAATCGGCTTGGGCATCAGAATTTTTGGTGGCTCGACCTTTGCGGCAGATGCAATTTTTTGAAATAGCTCTTTAATGGTGATGTTCTCACCAGACAAAATGTACCTCTCGCCGGGTCGGCCATTTTGCCAAGCTTTAATCATTCCATCAATCACATCATCAAGATCCACCACAGAAACTCCGCCAGTGGTGTAGAAGGGCATCTTCCCGCGCGCCACTTTGAGTTGCGTATTGCGACTGCCCTTGGAGGCATCACCAGGTCCATAGATGGTACTGGGGTTTACACACACGGCATCGATCAGTCCAGAACGGGCAGCATCAACCACCAGCAGCTCAGCCTTTCGCTTGGTTTCAAAATAACCAAGGTTGTACTTTTGCAATTTGTAGTGCGATTTTTCGTTGAGAATCTGCTTTGGCGATGGACTTGCCCCAACGGCCACAACCGAAGAGCAGTGGATGAGTCGCTTGATCTTGCACTTTTGCGCAGCTTGCAAGACGTGATGAGTTCCCGAGACGTTGACCTTCTCCATATTGAGTCGTTGCGAGCGCCGATAGGCCACGACTCCTGCTAAATGAAATACAAATTCATGACCCTCAAAAGCTGAATTGAGACTGTCTACAGAGCAGACATCGCCTTCGACGATCTTGAATTTAGCGTCTTTGAGCAATTTCAAATCACTATTGGGGCGGGCCAAAATCGAAACATCCAACCCCATGCCGCAGAGCTTCCGCACCAAGGAGCTTCCTAAAAAGCCCGTGGCGCCCGTGACCATGACTCTCATGAGTCCTCTTTTTCGGATTTCAGCGCCGAGCGAAAGAGCCATTTATTTTTTGGCTCTTTGTCATCCAATGCCTTTGGCCAAGACCACTTGGCGATGCCCCAGCAGCTGATGCGGCCAAGGCCGTAACCATACAAAGCACCGACCACGACATCAGAAGGAAAGTGAACGCCATTGTAAATTCGCGAGTAGGCCACCAGCGTGGCGATGAATGCAAAAAATGTTGCATAGCCAGGAAAAAAGAACGCCATCATCACGGCAAAGCAGGTCATATTGACGGCGTGATTGGACACAAAAGAAAAGCCCGAAGCCGGCGCCTTTTGTACCACATAGAGGCCCTCAGTCGCGGCCGGTCGCGGCCTCTCAAAGGTTTTCTTAAAAAGTAGATTGGCCGAAAAATCAGCCAAACCAATGGTCGCCACCATCAATACCAAAAATCCGGTGCCTCTACTAAGACGATAGCTTGAAAGAAACAGATAAATGACCAGCACAACCAAAGCGATCGCGAAATAACTGTTTTTATGGAGATCGGTAATGGAAATAAAAATGCGATCAGATAAGGGGCTCGTCCACTCCGAATTCATGAGCTGAAAGAGCCAATGGTCAAATCTAAGTAACTCCTTCATTTTGACCCACTTGCAAATGATCTACTCTTCGTCTTCAGTCTCGTCCTCATCGCTGTCTTCGTCATCATCGTCATCATCCAAGTCATCGTCTTCCTCATCGTCAATAGTATCCGAGGTTTCGATGCGAATGAGCCAGCCCTCTTCGTAAGGGTCCTCCATAATTACAGCTGGATCGTCGAGAATGTTCTGATTCACTTCGACTACCATGCCTTCAGCAGGAGAATAAATGTCCAAAGGGCCGTCATCAGTTTCGATAGTGCCAAGGATGACATCCGTTTGAACTTTGTCATTTTCTTGGGGGAGATCGACACTAAGAATCTCTTCAAAATCTTCGAGGCCTTCTTCGTTGATGCCAATTGTGATGGTCCCGTCGCCTTCGTCCCTGTACCAAAGGTATCCCATAAAATTTTTTAAATCGTCGTCGATCATCACGAAACTCCCCGAAAAAACAATTTCTTGTACAGTTGCATTAAGGTAAGATTTTGCCAACAAATTTTTGTGGTGAAAATAAAAGAGGGGCACCTGGCCCCTCTTTGCGCCTAGAAAAAACCTCTCTGTCCTGGCACTAGTGCTTTGTCAGGGCAGTTTTTTCTAGACGCGAGGAGGAAGCTGTATGAATAATACCGCGACAACGAAGCAACAACGAAAAAACTTTCCTGACAAAGCACTAGGGAGAGTTCTAGCAATCGTAGTATAGGTGGAATTCGTAAGGAATTGGACGCTGCTGCGTGGGTCGAATTTCACGCTCAATTTTCCAGTTGATCCAAGAGCTCAGCAGATCCGTAGAGAAGACGTCGCCTTTTTTCAAAAACGCATTGTCTTCACGCAAATGCATAAGACTCTCCTCTAAAGTCCCTGGAACAGAAGGTATTTTTGCGGCCTCTTCTGGTGGCAGTCCGTAAATGTCTTTGTCCAAAGGATCCCCGGGGCTGACCTTGTTGATGATGCCATCAATGCCGGCCATCAGTATTGCTGCCTCAGCAAGATATATATTGCTTGATGGATCTGGCGTGCGAAATTCAATGCGCTTGGCAGCTGGGTTCGGGCCCGAATTGGGAATGCGAACAGCTGCAGAGCGATTTTTGAAGCTGTAAGCCAACTTCGTGGGCGCTTCAAATCCTGGGACCAGACGTTTGTAAGAGTTGGTCGTGGGATTGATAAAGCCACACAATGAAGGAGCGTGCTTAAGGACTCCGCCAATAAAGTTCAACGCCATTTCACTGAGACCCGCATACTTGTTGCCGGCAAAAAGGTTTTTTCCTTCTTTCCACAAGGACATATGCATGTGCATTCCAGAGCCATTGTCGCCATATAGGGGCTTTGGCATAAACGTCGCTGTCTTTCCATGTCGGTGGGCTACATTTTTAACGATGTACTTAAACCACATCATTTTGTCGGCCATATTGAGAGCGCTGTCATATTGAAAATTGATTTCGGCTTGTCCCGCGCTGGCCACCTCGTGGTGGTGGCGCTCAACACTGAGACCCAATTTTTCCATTTCGAGGCAAATCTCAGTACGCAACTCATGCATGCTATCCACTGGCAAAGCCGGAAAATATCCTTCTTTAGCGCGTGGTTTGTAGCCAAGATTGCGTCCGCCCTCTTCGCGGCCTGTGTTCCAAGTTCCTTCATCAGAATCCACCATATAGAATCCGCTGTTGGAGTTTTGTTCATAACGAACATCATCAAAAACAAAGAATTCAGCTTCGGGTCCAAAGTAGGCCGTGTCTGCTAAGCCTGTGGACTGCATATAGGAAAGAGCTTTTTTTACGACCTGTCGTGGGTCGCGATTGTAAGGTGCTAAGCTATCTGGCAGACAAACATCACAGATAAAAGAGGCTGTTGGTGTTTCCATAAATGGATCTATGCGTGCTGAGGTAGGATCAGGAACAATAATCATGTCTGATTCTTCAATACCTCTCCAGCCACGAATGGAGCTGCCGTCAAAACCAAAGCCCTGCTCAAAGCTTTCCGCATTGAGTTGCGCGATCGGAATCGTGAGGTGCTGCCAAGCGCCCAGCAGATCACAAAATTTGAGATTGATCATTTTAGCGCCGCGCTCGCGGACAAATTGTAGGGCTTCTTGTGCTTTCATTTTAGAGGTCCTCCTTATTTAATGTGAATCTTTAATTGTTCTTATTTAAAATCCAATGCCACAAACCCAATATCTTAAATTCAGTGTCATAAAACGTCATGCAAGATTCAGCTTACAAAGCAGATTCATCGGTTTCGCCGGTACGAATCCGCACAACTTTTTCGACGGCATAAACAAAGATCTTACCATCACCGATCTTACCTGTTTTTGCAGTCTTTTGGATTGTGGCGACCACGACTTCGGAGAGATGCTCAGGCACGACGATTTCAATCTTTATTTTTGGCAGGTAATCAACCACGTATTCAGCACCTTTGTAGATTTCAGTGCGCCCTTTTTGGCGCCCAAACCCACGTACTTCAGTGACAGTCACGCCTTCAACGCCTACATCCGACAGGGCTTCGACAACATCGTCAAGGCGAAAGGGTTTAATTATGGCTTCAATTTTTCTCATTCATTGTGCTCGCTTTTGAAGAAGATATTGAAACATGACCAAACAGTCAAAAGAGTCGAGGACTAACGCAAAACAAAATTTCCAAGATAGCTCTGCTGGTTGATAGACTTTTTGCTCTGTTTGGTGGTATAAGACTTCACCAGGTCTAAAAGAGGACATCTCAAAAAATTTCAGAGGGGGGATTTGATGAGGGAGAGCATCTTTCTGTTCGCCTATGGTTCTATTGATTGTGGCATGGTCCATCATCACAAAATTGAAAATTTTATTGTTAGTGTTAAAGAGGCGTTTATTCACGCTAGCGTCTTTAGATCTTCACATGGCTTTCCTTTGCTTCTCAAGGGTGGACAGGATCAGGTGCCGGGCCATGTTTGTGAACTCAAGCTGCCAGATCTGATGCAAAAAACATTGGATGAATTTTATGGTGTTGATCATTCCGACCCTTTTAAATGCCAACACATTCGCGGCACCGCTGTGGCAAAATTCCCAATCCCCAACTCAGAATCAAATACTCAAAGCTCAGCAAGTCGTCCCAATGGTCAAGAGGCCAATGGTCAAGAGGCTGAAGTCATTGCCTATTATATCAATCCCTTAAAGCTACCCAGCTCCGCCAAACCGATTGAAGGTGGTGATTGGCTTGAATCCATCAAGCAGCAACCGCCCCTTTCCGAGACACTTTCTTCGCGTCAGCGCAAATACATTCAAAAGTTGGGAGCCAGTGGCGCCCGCGATATTGTGCCCATAGATATGGAGCTTTATCGAGAATTAATGAATATGGAGTTGATTGTCGACAAGGGTCGACGCCTGGCCCTCTCTAAACTTGGGCAAGATGTCTACAAATACCTCTGATACCACTCTAGACGTCGCTTCGCCCATTTTCCAGCCGCGCATGCGGGTGGTGTTGGTGGAGCCAGAGATTCCACAGAACACAGGAAATGTGGGCAGGACCTGCGTAGCCACTCAGGCTGAACTTCATCTTATCAAGCCTTTTGGCTTTGAGCTTTCAGATAAAAACTTAAAGCGCGCCGGCTTAGATTATTGGCAGCATTTAAAATGGTACACCTACGAAAGTTTTGCGGAGTGGGAGCAGCAAGTGGAAAGTCGCGAGCGCGTGTTTTACTTCACAACAAAAACGCAAAAGGCTTATTTTACACAGACTTTTCAAAATGGTGATTGGCTGGTTTTTGGTAAAGAAACCAAAGGTCTAGCTCCTGACATTTTGCAACGTAATGCCAATCAACTGCTGACCATTCCTCAGTACGGTGAAGTGCGCAGCCTCAATCTTGCAACTGCTGTGGCTATAGCTGTCTACGAGGGAATTCGTCAGTTTCACTTTGCATCTGCCAAGAACTGAGGCAACCTCCGAAAGTCACACCGAGCTCTTGGGTCAGGGAATTTGGACCTGATGACTATAGTTTGTCTCTTTGATTCCCTCCTGCTATTCTGCGTTCGCTATGCAAAAAATTGTAAAACAAATATTTGGTACCAAGCACGACCGAGAGATGAAAAAAATTCGTCCCTTGATCGAAAAAATCAATGCTCTCGAAAAATCCATGCAGGCACTGTCGGATTCAGAGCTGCAGGCGCAGACACCGCTCCTTAAGAGCGAACTGGCTGCAGGAAAAACTTTGGACGACATTTTGCCACAGGC
This sequence comes from uncultured Pseudobdellovibrionaceae bacterium, assembly GCA_964388665.1. Taxonomy (GTDB): domain Bacteria; phylum Bdellovibrionota; class Bdellovibrionia; order Bdellovibrionales; family Bdellovibrionaceae; genus CALCCV01. The sequence goes on from CAYMBJ010000005.1 coordinate 98,065, forward strand.
CTTTGCGGTTTGCCGTGAAGCCTCCAAGCGCGTGTTGGGAATGAGGCATTACGACGTGCAGCTCATCGGCGGCGTTGTCTTGCACCGAGGCTCCATAGCGGAGATGCGCACTGGTGAGGGAAAGACCTTGGTGGCGACTCTTGCCGTGTATCTGAATGCACTCAGTGGCAAGGGTGTGCACGTGGTGACCGTCAATGACTACTTGGCACGACGTGACTCCGAATGGATGGGCAAACTTTACGGTTGGATGGGCCTCACCACTGGTATCATTGTTCACGGGATTAGCGAAGCTCAGCGCAAAGCCTCGTATCGTGCCGACATCACTTATGCCACAAACAATGAACTTGGCTTTGACTACCTTCGCGACAATATGAAGCATCGCCTCGAGGATTTGGTGCAGAAGCCGCACAATTTCGCCATCATCGATGAGTGCGATTCGATCTTGATCGATGAAGCCAGAACACCACTTATCATTTCGGGTCCGGCCGAAGCCTCGACTGATAAATATTATGAAGTTAACAAAGTGATTCCAAAGCTCAAAAATCCTGAGCACTTTACCATGGAAGAAAAGAACAAATCCGTGGCCATCACCGAAGAGGGCAATGCCGAAATTGAAAAGCTTTTGGGGATTGAAAACCTTTATGATCCTCAACACATTGAACTCCTTCACCACATCTACCAGGGTCTAAAGGCACACAATCTCTATCGCCGCGATGTTGAGTACATGGTCACCAATGGTGAGATTGTTATCGTCGACGAATTCACGGGTCGCTTGATGCCAGGACGTCGCTGGAGCGATGGCTTGCATCAGGCCATTGAAGCCAAAGAGGGTGTGGAAGTTAAGAACGAAAACCAAACATTGGCGACGATCACCTTTCAAAACTACTTTAAGATGTACAATAAACTCTCTGGCATGACGGGAACTGCTGACACTGAGGCTGTGGAGTTTAAGAAGATTTACAATCTTGACGTTTCTGTGATTCCCACTAACAAGCCGATAGCGCGGGTGGATCACGACGACATTGTTTTTAAAACCGAAAATGCCAAGTACAAGGCCATCAGTGAAGACATCAAAATTCGCTACGAAAAAAATCAGCCTGTGCTAGTGGGAACGGTGAGCATCGAAAAATCAGAGACGCTTTCCAAGTGGCTCACAAAAACCGGTATCAAGCACGAAGTTTTGAATGCCAAGTATCACGAACGTGAAGCCGAAATCGTGGCGCAAGCAGGTCGCAAAGGCCGCATCACCATTGCTACCAATATGGCGGGTCGTGGAACAGACATTATGTTGGGTGGCAATCCAGAGGTGCTCGCGCGCCGCGAGGTGCCGGCGCTGCCAAAGGCGAAGTTGGACGGCGAAGAGGCACAAAAGCTTGAACAAGAAAATGAAGCTGCCTTTCGAGAGGCTTTGGCAAAGTACAAAAAACTTTGCGATGCCGAAAGACAAGAGGTGGTCGCCGCAGGTGGGCTCTACATTGTGGGGACCGAGCGCCATGAATCTCGACGTATCGACAATCAGTTGCGTGGACGATCGGGTCGCCAAGGGGATCCGGGAGAGTCACGCTTTTATCTCTCGCTCGAAGACAATCTGATGAGGATTTTTAATGGCGAGCGGATTCAAAAGATCATGACCATGCTCAATATTCCCGAGGACGAACCGATTACGGCTAAGATGGTGACCAAGGCCATCGAAGGCTCGCAGCGCAAGGTCGAGGGTCATCACTTTGATGTGCGAAAAAATATTTTGGACTATGACAACGTGATGAACCAACAGCGAAATGCGATCTATGGACTGCGCAAGCAAGTTCTTGCCGGAGATCAGCTTGAGCGCATTGCTTTGGATATGCTCGGTGATGTGACCTCCGTTATGCTTGACGCCTATGTTGGTGTTGATCAAAAACCTGGGGACTGGAATTTAGAGGGCTTCAATACCGAGCTGCAAAAGCAGTTTGGTTTTAAATTGGATTTCGAAAAAATTCCGATGAATCCAGATGCCATCACCAAAGAAGTCTCTGAGCGTGTAAAAGCCATTTACGAAAAGCAAAAAGAAACTATGGGTCCTCTTTGCGCTGAGGTCCAGCAGTGGATCATACTCAACTCGATTGATCACCACTGGAAAGAGCACCTAATGGTGATCGATAAGATCAAAGAGGGAATTTATTTGCGAGCGCACGCACAAAAAGATCCTTTGATTGAGTACAAAAAAGAAGCCTTCGCTGCTTTTGAGAACCTAAATTCAATCATTAAATCTGATGCCATGGAAAAGTTTTTGAAAGTGCAGTTGGTGGCCAAAGACCAACAGACCTTGCGCGAAAACTTGCGGTCTGAGGACACAGATCTTGAAGACTTGGATTACTCAGGTGGCGAAGAGCCCGTGCAGAGTTTTGAAAACTTTCAGCCGGCGGGCGCAGCTCGTGATCCCAATCTCGATTCTTCGCCGAGCTCGCAAAAACGACGCATGTCCTATTCTAATGACCCTGGTTCTGATCAAAAACTCAACCGTGAGCAGCGTCGGCGCATGCAAAAGGAAAAAAGAAAGTAGTGGCCATAGCCTGTCCCTTCTGTCACAGCCAGCAAGAGGTGCCGCCCGCCAAGTTTGGCACTCTGGTGGCTTGTGAAAACTGCCAGCAAACATTTTTGGTGGGCTGGGACGGCCAACCTCAGGCGGCGCCAGATTCCGCGCCGGATTCAGTATCAGAGACGGAGCCTGACAATGATTTTGGATCTCGAGAGTTAGAGCCATCATCGGATCCATCATCAGAATCAGAAGCATCATCAGAATCAGAATTTCCAAAAATAGATTTGCAGCAATTTGCGCCCACAGAGGTGATGCCCCCGGCTTTTCAGGAGTCGGAAACTCAAGTTGTCAATTTCAACGCGATTCCTCAGGGAAGTCCGGGCGAGGATTTTCAAGCCATTGAGCAAGAAGGTGGGTTTTCTGAAGAGGCAGCTGCCGGAGGTGATTTTTTTTCAGAAGCTGAGACGCCGGCGAGCTCGGCTATTGGCCGCGAGATGGAGGACTTTGGCAATGCGCTTGAGTCGCAGCCACTGTCTTATGATTTTAAAATCGAAGGCATTGAGACGCCTGAGCTATTGAGCCAACTTAAAGACGCATTGACTGATTCGCGTTTGGGCTGGGACACGCCTCTGCTGATCAGCTCAATTGCTGAGGGGAGCCTTTTGATCAAGGCGGTCCCTGGGCCTAAGGCGATCGTTTTGTATAACAGAATTAAATTCATCAATATTGATATAAAAATCACTCAGGCGCTCTTTAGCGTATCTCCACCAACCCCCTAGTGCTTTGTCAGGAGAGTTTCTTCGTTGTTGCTTCGTCGTCGCGGTTTTATTCATACAGCTTCCTCCTCGCGCCTCGCAGAAACTAATGTTAGGCTGTGCTAGCCTCAACTCGATTAAACCCCGGATTCCGCTGAAATCCCCAGGGCTTAGGGCTAGGCTCAACTCGACAAAAATTATTGCCGAGTTGAGGCTAGTGTCCTGAGTCATATATAATTTGACACTTAGTGATGCGCTT